>NZ_KB911802.1:0-114100 GCF_000383655.1 Streptomyces sp. 351MFTsu5.1
ACATCCAACCGTCCACGGCCACCATCCCCATGATCTCCACCGTCACCGGACACCCCGTCGAAGGCCCCGAGCTCGACGCCGACTACTGGTACACCAACCTCCGCCACCCCGTCCGCTTCCACCAAGCACTCACCCACCTCATCAACACCGGCCACCACACCACCATCGAAACCAGCCCCCACCCCGTCCTCACCCCCGCCATCGAAGAAACCGCCGAAACCACCAACACACCCCTCACCGCCCTCCACACTCTTCGGCGCGACGCCTCCTTCACCACTGCTCTCGCCCACGCCCACGTCACCGGCACCACCCCCCACTGGGCAGCGCTCCTCCCCCCCCCCCACCACCACACCCCCCCCCCCACCTACCCCTTCCAACACCACCACTACTGGCTGGAATCAAGTACCGCTCCCCTGCGCGCCACCGGCATCGCGGTTCCGATGGACGCACCGCAGGACGACCCGGTCGCGGAGTTCCGTGAACGGCTGGCCGGGCTCTCGCGCGACGAGGTGGCGGAGGAGATGCTGGACCTCGTCCGCACGCATGCCGCGGTCGCCCTCGGGCACGATTCCGTCGAGCCGATCCTTGCCGACCGCCCCTTCCAGGAGTTGGGGTTCGAGTCGTTGACGGCCGTTGCGCTGCGCAAGCGGCTGGTGGCGGCACTGGATCTAGCCCTGCCCGTCAGTGTGGCGTTCGACTATCCGACCCCTCAGCTCCTCGCTGAGCACCTGGCCGACGCGCACCAGGAGCAATTCGGGGGCGCACCGGACGATGACGAGGTGAGTCTCGCCGAAGCGACCGACGACGAGTTGTTCGCCCTCATCGACAACGCCGGCTCCGAGGAGGCGTCATGACCGAGGCCGCGCAGAGCGAGGCCAAGCTCCGCGAGTATCTGCGCAGAGCGACCGTGGGCCTCCAGGAGGAGCGGCGGAGGGTGCGTGAACTCACCGACGGACTGGCCGAGTTGGAGAGCAGGCCTGCCGTCGGGCCGGACGCGGTGGCCGTGATCGGGATGGGGTGCCGTTGGCCGGGAGGCATCGACACGCCGGACGCCCTGTGGCGGGCACTGCTGGAGGGCCGGGACTGTCTGTCACCGTTTCCCACCGACCGGGGCTGGGATGTCGACGGGCTCTACGACCCGGAGCCCGGGGTGCCGGGCCGGTGCTGTGTGCGTGAGGGCGGATTCCTCGCGGACGCGAGCGCCTTCGATGCGGCCTTCTTCGGCTACACAGCGGACGAATCCGCCGGTACGGACCCGCAGCAGCGGCTGCTCCTGCACACGGCGTGGGAGGCCGTCGAGAGCGCCGGCATCGATCCCTTGTCCCTCGGTGGCTCGGCGACGGGTGTCTTCGTGGGGCTGACACCGCAGGGGTACGCCGGGAGCGACGGCGGTCGGGAACGTCCGGAGGAGGGCACCGACTATCTGGCCGTGGGGACGCTGCCCAGCGCCGCGTCCGGCCGTATCTCGTACTTCCTCGGTCTGCACGGTCCGGCGTTGACCGTGGACACGGCCTGCTCTTCGTCGCTGTCGGCCCTGCATCTGGCCCGGCAGGCTCTTCTCACCGGGGAGTGCTCGCTGACCCTGGCGGCGGGTGTCACCGTGATCGCCGTCCCGGACGTGTTCCTGGAGCACAGCCGGCTCAGCGCCCTGGCCCGGGACGGGCGTACGAAGCCGTTCTCGGCGAAGGCCGACGGCGGCAACTGGGCGGAGGGGGTGGGGGTCCTCCTTCTGGAGCGCCTGTCGGACGCCGAACGTCTCGGGCATCCCGTGCTCGCGGTGGTGCGCGGGTCGGCCGTGGGCCAGAACGGCACCAGCAACGGTCTCGCGGTGCCCAACGGCCCGGGACAACAGCGGGTGATGGAGAGGGCGTTGGCCGACGCCGGGCTCAAGTCGGCCGACGTGGACTTCGTCGAGGCGCACGGCACCGGCACGCCGCTGGGGGACGTGATGGAAGCCGAGGCCATGCTGCGGGTCTACGGCCCTGACCGGGACGCGGAGCGGCCGCTGCTGTTCGGCTCGGTCAAGTCCAACTTCGGGCACACCCAGTCGGCCTCGGGCATGGCCGGAGTCATGAAGACCGTTCTCGCCCTGACCCATGGCACGGTGCCCGCCACGCTCAACTGCGAACCGCCGGTCGACACCGTGGAGCGGTCGCACGGCGCGTTGCGAGCGGTGCCCGAGAGTGTGCCGTGGCCCGAGACGGACCGGCCCCGGCGGGCCGCGGTGACGGCGCTCGGCGCGGGCGGCACCAACGGGCACGTCATCGTCGAGCAGCCCGAACGGCCTGCCTGGAGTCGGGCGTCCGCTCCGTCGGATCTGGGGGCGCCCGCCGTACCGTGGATCCTGTCGGCCAAGGACCCCGAGGCACTGCGCGGCCAGGCCCGCAAACTGCTGGCCCACCTGGACGGGCACCAGGAGCAGTCGGACCTTGACGTCGCGTACTCCCTGGCCGTCACCCGCAGCGCCTTCCCTCACCGGGCGGCCGTCGTCGGGGACCGGACGCAACTCCTGTCCGGGCTGCGGGCGTTAGCAGACGGAGAGACGTCAGGCCCGGCTCTCATGACGGGACGGGCGCGTACGGCGAAGGCCGCACTGGTCTGCTCCGCCCCTCCCGTCGCGCGGCTCGCCTCCGACCGACTGCCATGGGAGTGGCCGGTGTTCACGACCGTGGTCGCGGGGATCGAGGAGGAGCTGCGGCCGTTCGTGTCCGTCCCGCCGACGGGGGTGCTCCGCTCGCGGGGCGACGAGGTGCCCTCCGCCGTCGAGTCGTTCGCCCTGTCCGTCGCCGTCGCCCGGCTGTGGCGGAGGTTCGGCGTACGGCCCGCCGTGATCCTCGGCCAGGACGGGCCGAGCCGGTGGGCAGCAGCGCACCTGCGGCGGGCCTGCACCTGGGAGGCCGCGCTGGAGGGTCTCATCGCCGGCCGGGATCCTTCGGCGGACCTCTCGCCGGCCTCCTCGACAGCCGGTCTGATTCCACTGCCCCCGATCGGTCCTCCCGACGATGAACGTTCGTTGCTCGCACGGCAGTTGGCGGAGGCCTTCGTTGCGGGCGTCCGGCTGGACTGGGCGGAGGTGTACGCCGGACTGGGCGCGGTGCGGGTGCCGTTGCCGACGTACGCATTCCGCAACGACCGCCACTGGTCCGTCGCATGACCACGCGCCCCGCGGCCTCGCGCCGTTCCGTTTCCGCAGTCCCCGAACAGAGGTGAGACGTCATGTCGTTGTCCGATGCCGTACTGTCCGGGGCGTCGCCGCAAGAGCTCGCCCGCGCCCCGCTGCCCGACCACTTCACCGCAGCCCATCTGCGCGTCGAGGACGAGCAGGTCTTCGCCGACCTGGCGGAGGACGCGGACAAGGATGTACGGCGCACACTGCACGTCGGCGAGGTCCCCATGCCGGAACTCGCGCCCGACGAGGTGCTGCTCGCGGTGATGGCCAGCACGGTGAACTACAACACCGTCTGGTCGGCGAAGTTCGAGCCGCTGTCCACGTTCCGTTTCCTGCGCCACTACGGCCGTGAGGGCGGCTGGGCGGCCCGGCACGACCAGCCCTTCCACGTTCTGGGCTCCGATGCGGCCGGAGTCGTGGTGCGCGTCGGCTCAGGCGTGCGCCACTGGCGCCCCGGAGACCACGCCATGGTCAACGCCGCCTACGTGGACGACCAGGAACCGATCAGCCAGGCCGACGGCATGCTCGGCGAGCACCAGCTCGCATGGGGCTACGAGACCAACTACGGCGGCCTCGCCCAGTACGCGGTCGCCCGGGCCAGCCAACTCATCCCCAAACCGGCCCACTTGACGTGGGAGGAGGCCGCGACGATCCCGGCATGCGCGGGTACGGCGTACCGCATGCTCGTCAGTGATCGCGGGGCGCGGATGAAGCAGGGCGATGTCGTGCTGATCTGGGGCGCCTCCGGTGGACTCGGCGCGTACGCGGCCCAGTTGGTGAAGAACGGCGGCGGTATCGCCGTCGGGGTCGTCGGGTCGGAGGAGAAGGCGGAGGCCGCCCGCCGGGTGGGGTGCGACGTGGTCGTCAACCGTGAGGAGATCGGGATCGGTGACGACACGGGCGAGGACCCCGCGCAGGTGGCGGCGGCCGGGAAGCGGCTCGGGCGGCAGGTGCGGGCCGCCGTCGGGACCGATCCCGACATCGTCTTCGAGCACGTGGGCCGTTCCACGTTCGGGATCTCCGTGTTCGTCGTCCGGCGGGGCGGGACGGTCGTCACCTGCGGGTCGAGCACCGGGTACATCCACCAGTTCGACAACCGCTACCTGTGGATGCGGTTGAAGCGTGTCATCGGCAGCCATGTCGCCAACCTCCAGGAACAGGTGGAGTGTGCCCGGCTCTTCGAACAGGGCGGTGTCGTACCGACTCTGTCCTCGCTGTTCCCGCTGGCCGAGGTCGCGGAGGCGACACGGCTGGTGCAGCTCAACCAGCACATCGGCAAGGTCGGTGTGCTGTGCCTGGCGCCCGAACCGGGTCTCGGTGTCACAGCACCCGAACTACGCGCCCGTATCGGAGAGGACGCCCTCAATCCGCTGCGGTCGTTCGCCGCCCGCCCCACGCCGGTCGCCTGAGCCTTTTGGCCTCAGCCCCTCAACCCACCCGTCCATCAAACCTGTTGAACCGAAAGGCTGCACCCATGAGCGACACCGCGCAGACCCTGCCCGTGCCGGAAGCCGTCGGCAAGCTGTACGACCGGTTGACCCTGACCGCGTTGCGCGACGGCACGTTCAACCCGAACATCCACATCGGGTTCTGGGACACGCCCGACTCGAAGGCGCCGTTGGAGGAGGCCGTCGACCGGCTCACCGACGTGCTGATCGAACGGTTGCTGGTCGGCGAGACGGACCATGTCCTGGACCTCGGCTGCGGGGTGGGCGGTCCGGGCCTGCGAGTCGTGGAGCGCACCGGTGCCAGGCTCACCGGCATCAGCATCAGCGAGGAGCAGGTGAAGACGGCGAACCGGCTCGCCGAGGAGGCCGGACGCGCGGACCAGGCGGTGTTCCGGCGCGCGGACGCGATGGAACTCCCCTTCGAGGACGGGTCGTTCGACGCGGTGATGGCCCTTGAGTCGATCATCCACATGCCCGACCGGGAGCAGGTCCTCACCGAAGTCGCCCGGGTCCTGCGCCCCGGCGGCCGGCTCGTCCTGACCGACGTCTTCGAGCGCGCTCCTCGGAAGACCCCACGGCATCCCTCGATCGACAAGTTCTGCCGCAACTTCATGGTGACGCTGGCCGACGCCGACGGCTACGTGGCGATGCTGCACCGTGCGGGACTGCGGCTGCGGGGACTGCTGGACATCACCGAGCACACCATGCAGCGCACGTTCGAGGAACTGGCAAGGCCGGTCGAGGGCGCGGCCCGCCCCGAGGCCCTCGGCCAGACCAACCTCCCGGACCTCTTCCACCCCGCGGACATGCTGGGCGTCGACGAGTTCGGCTGCCTCCTGGTCGCCGCGGTACGCCCCTGACCGACGGCGCGCGCCCCGGTCGCTCCGCCCCACCTTGCGGACCGACCGGGGCCCGCCCGCGAGAGCCAAGGAACTCCCGCAACTGCCAAGCCTTTCTCGGCCTCGACACCGCTCTGCACTGCTACAGGCGACTCGCCCGCCTCACCACTCGCTTCCGTGCACCTGCTCCCGAAGAAGTCGTGGTCAAACCCCGCCAGTTTTGCCCCTCTCACCATGTCTGCGACTTCTCTCCTTGGGTAACCGGGCGAGCCGAAAGTCGTCATCCACTTGAGCACCCGCAATTTTACGACCGGTGACGTGTGCCCGCCACTGGAGAATTTACGCAGCAACTCGACCAGCAGCGCAGGACAATCGAACGCACAGGGTGCGTCAGTGGCCCAGCGGTGCGATGGTGGAAGGTAAGACGTCGTGCGAGAAGACGGTCCTTGAGGTCCCAACGCCTAGCTGGAAGGGCGTGATACCCATGCCTGTCGACTCCGACCTGACTGACGCTCAGAGAAAAATCCTCGATGAGCTGGCCGAGGCTGAGAATCGACTCCTGGACGTGCTGAAAAGGGCACGTGAGCAACTGGAGTTGCATGAATCGTTCTGCTTGCAGTGCTACGACCCTGACTATCCCTGCCCTGGCTTCAAGGGCTCTGGGAAAAAGTGCGCTCACGCCAGCTGTGGTCATGGCCTGGTGCCACACCTACTTCCCTGAGAGCGGTCCCGCACCGTGGGCTCCTGAGGCAAGGCCGCGCCAACTGGCCGTCGGGGAAGGTTGGATCAGTCCCGCGTCAGCACAACGCAAGTAGCCCGTCGACTGTCTGTCTCACGCCATGGCCGCGCCGACGCTGCCTCTCACGCGAGGGCCCGCCCCATCGCCACACGGGCTTCAGCGCAACACGGTGGATCACTGGCGGCCCGGCCCTCGTGTCGACGTCGTGCGAGGGACTGCGACGCCGAAGCCGTCGTAGCCACCGATCAAATGTCAGGAACTTGTTCCGTTCCTGTCCGAGTCCGGTAGGCCGTGCCGGACTTCCTCCCTCTCCCAGCGATTCCACCGCCGCCTCTCCCTACGATGGCGGCCATGTGTGCGTATGTGGTGCTCGCCGACGACGACGCAAAACAAGCCGACCTCATCCGCCTGTACCTGGAGCGGGAAGGCCACTCGGTCGACGTCGTCCACGACGGGCGGGCCGCGTTGGAGCAGATCCGGCGGCGCATGCCCGATCTCGTGGTGCTGGACTGGATGATGCCGCGCGTGGACGGCCTGGACGTCTGCCGGGTGCTGCGCCGCGAGTCCGACGTCCCCGTCCTCATGCTCACGGCGCGCGCGGAGGAGGACGACCTGCTGCTCGCCCTCGACCTGGGCGCCGACGACTACATGACCAAGCCGTGCAGCCCCCGCGAACTCGTCGCCCGAGTCCGTACCCTGCTCAGACGCACCCGCGGGGCGGCAGCCGCACACGTTCAACTCCCCGGCCCGGCTGCCGACGCACCGCCGCCCCCTGCCGAACCCGTGCACGCCGTGGGCTCGCTCGTGGTGGACCCCGGCCGGTTCGAGATACGGGTGGAAGGGCGGCTGGTGGACTGCACGCCCGGCGAGTTCCGCGTACTCGAAGTGCTGGCCTCGGCGCCCGGCCGGGTCTTCACCAGGAAGCAGATCCTGGAGCACCTGCACGGCATCGACCGCTACGTCACCACCCGCACGGTCGACGGACACGTCATGAACCTGCGCCGCAAGATCGAACGGGATCCCGCGCGGCCCGAACGGCTGCTCACCGTCTACGGCGTCGGCTACAAAGCCGCCGAACCACCGGCGGGGACAGGCCCCGACGACGCGGCCGGTTCCCCCCGTGCGTGCTGACATACCCCTGCGCAGCAGCCTGCGGACGCGGCTGTTCGCGGTGTGCGTGCTGGTCTCCCTGTGCTCGATCGTCGCCACCGCCTGGCTTGTCGTCAGCGTGACCGCGGTCGCCATCGGACGTGAGCGCGGCCAGGCCATCGCCGACGACGCCCGGGTGTACGACGCACTGGTCGGCTTCGCCGCCACGCACCCCGACTGGCGGGGCGTCGAGCCGACGATGCGCGCCCTCGCCCGCGAGACCGGCCGCCGTATCACCCTCACCGACGAGAACCGCCACCTGCTGGCGGACTCCGACGGCAGGGACTCGCGGTCGGCTGGATCACTGCCCGACACCCCGTCGGCGACCGTCGACGCGCTCGCCGTGGACATCACGCTCGTGGCCGGTCACGGCGGCGAACTGTCCGACCGCATCGATCCTCGGGCGGTCGGGCCCTTCCGGCTGACCGCTCAGGAGAAGGCGGCACTGCGGGTCACCGCGACCCGCGTCCTGTCGTCCTGTCAGCAGGGCAGAGAAGGGGCGGCGGACGTCCGGATCGTGCAGGCCCCGAACGGTCGGCCGGAGATCGAGCTCGACGGCCGGGTCCTGACCGCGGGCGACCGGTGCCGGGTCGGCACCTTGCTCGAACGCACACCCACCGAGAAGCGGGCCCAGGCCCAGCTGGGCAGGCTCGTCAACGCGTGCCTGACCGCCCGGCATGCCGCCCCGGTGCAGCTCGCCGACGACCTGACCTGGACGCCCTCCACGGCCCGCGGTGCCCCGAACAGCCGTGCGGTGACGTCGTGCATCGCCACCGCGCGTCGCGACCAGCTGTCCCCCTACGTGGCTCCGCCCGCCCTGCTCTTCGCCACCGCGCCCGAACAGAAGATCGCCACGTTCTTCGACCTCTCCGGCGCCAATCGTCTGCGGATCGCCGGGGTCACCTTTGTGGTGCTGCTCATCACGGTGACGGTCACCCTGGTCGTCGGCACCCGCATGGTCAGGCCGCTGCGGGCACTGACCGGTGCGGCCCAGCGGATGGCCGAGGGGGACGAGGACGCCCGCGTGGAGGTCACCGGCGACGACGAACTCGGCAGGCTCGCCGTGGCGTTCAACCTCATGTCGAGCCGCCGCCGGGAACTGGAGCAGCTGCGCCGGGCGCTGGTGAGTGACGTGGCCCATGAGCTGCGTACCCCGCTGGGAAACGTCCGGGGCTGGCTGGAAGCCGTCGAGGACGGTGTCGTAGCGGCGGACAAGCCCCTCATCTCCTCACTGCTGGAGGAGGCGCTGCTCCTCCAGCACATCATCGACGACCTGCGAGACCTCGCGGCAGCGGACGCCGGTGCGCTGAGGCTGCACCCGGAGGACGTGGACGCGGCCGCTCTGCTCGCCCAGGTCGCGCGCGCCCATCAGGGCAGCGCCGGAGCCGCCGGGGTGGAGCTGCGGGTGTGGTCCCCGCAGGAGCGGCCGTGGCTGCGGGCCGACTCCCTGAGGCTGCGCCAGGCGATCGGGAACCTGGTGTCCAACGCCATCCGGCACACGCCCACCGGCGGCACGGTCACCCTGTCCGTACGTCCCCTGGGCGACCAGGTGGTGTTCGGCGTAGAGGACACCGGCTCCGGTATCGGCGAGGAGGACCTGCCCAAGGTGTTCGACCGTTTCTGGCGGGCGGACAAGTCGCGCAGCAGACAGGGCGGGGGAAGCGGGCTGGGCCTGTCCATCGTCCGCAAACTCGCCGAGGCACACGGCGGCACCGTGCACGCCTCCAGCGTGCTGGGGAAGGGATCGGTCTTCTCTCTCAGGCTGCCCGGCATGTGGACCGGGCGGCCTGAGTCGTAGGACAACGATGTGGGGCAAACTGGATCGACTACGGGAAGCGGCAGTTCCGACAGATCCTCGGCCGCCGCACTCGGGTGATCGCCTCTCTGAACTACCGCCGAAATCGTCTCAGGGGCTGCCGGTAAACGAGTGGCGTCTTCGCGGACAAGCCCGATAGCTTGCGCGTTCGTGACCGATGAACTGCAGAAGCACCAGAATGGCCCCGACCTCGGCCTCGTGTTCGACGAAGTGCCGGAGCTCTACGACCGGGTGCGGCCGGGATACCCCGACGAAATGTTCGCGGACCTCGGCGCCATCACCGGCATGGACCAAAGGTCATCGGTGCTGGAGGTGGGCTGCGGTACCGGTCAGGCGACGCGCACGCTGGCAACGCTCGGATGCTCAGTGACCGCTGTCGAGCCTGGCCCGGATATGGCCGCACTAGCCCGCCGGCGACTCGCTTCCTTCCGCAACGTCAACGTCGAGAAGTCGACGTTCGAGGAGTGGGACGACCGCGGTCGACGCTTCGATGTTCTCGTGGCGGCGCAGTCGTGGCACTGGGTCGACCCGTCGACCGGCTGGCAGCGAGCGCACGACGTACTTGCTCCCGGAGGGTGGATGGCGCTGCTCGGCCACGTCGTTGTCCGTCGGCCGGGAGAGCCGCAGGTGTATGCCGAGACCGCCGATCTGCACGAGCGGTTCTGCCCCGGGAACCCCGACTGGGGTCACCCACCGCTGGAGGACGAGGTGCGCACCAACGACGAGGGTTGGGGCTTGGTCGACGATCCCGGGGGGTTGTTCGGCCCGACGACCGTGCGATGGTATCCAACCGTTCAGTGGTTCGACGGCGACGGCTTCGCCGATCACCTTCGCTCATTGTCGCTGTACCGCCGACTCGACCGGGATGTCCGTGAGCCTCTGCTCGACGCCATCGCCGAGCGCATCCGCACGCGAATGGGCGACCGAGCGCCACGCCGTTATCTGAGCGTCCTGCGCGTTGGACAGCGCGCCACGTGAGGTCAGCGCCCCTCCTCTGCACTACGAGATGCAGCCCGCGATCGCACGGAAGGTCGGGCCCCGGAGCTTGATGGTCGTAGCCTGGTGCCGGCGGTCGCCGAACTGAGAAAGCCTGTTCTCGGTGGCAGCAAGGCTGACGCACAGCCCCTCGGCCTCGCGGGCGCGCCTGTGTTCATGCTGGCAACTGATCCTGTAGGCGCGACCGCAGTCTGTTCTGTCTTGCTGACCCGAGGGGTCCAGATGTTCAGGACTCGGGGATCTGAGCATGCGACCACACAGGGGCTGCCGTTCCCGGTCCGCGTAGGTCAACCCGTCGCCGACCGGTGCAACCCCTCCGGGAACAGGTACGGGTCGGGAGGGATCCGCGTGCCGTGCGCCCAGGCGGTGAAGAAGCCCCGCAGGTCCTGGTGGGAGCGTTCGGCGGCCAGGGCCTCGAACTCGGGCCAGGAGGCGTTGCCGTAGCGGTGCCTGGTCGGCCAGGTGCGCAGGATGTCGAAGAAGGCCTTGTCGCCGACCGTGTGTCGCAGGGCGTGCAGCATCAGCGGACCCCGTGCGTACAGTGCGGAGTCGAGCTCCCGACCGGGTCCCGGGTCGTACAGCGGGACGCTCCAGAACGCCGGATCGGTGCGGTGTTCCTGCACCGTGGCCAGGTAGTAGTCGCGGTCGAGGTCGTCCCCCTGGTGCTCGTACCAGAGCCACTGAGCGTACGTGGCCACGCACTCGGCGACGCAGCCGTCACGCCAGTCCGTGAAGGACACGCTGTCGCCGTACCACTGGTGGGCGATCTCGTGCACCATCGCGACGTCGAAGAGTCCGGTGTCGTACGTCGGACGGCTCTGGGTCTCCAGGTCGACCGGGCCGGCACCGGACGCCCCGGCCAGCACGACGGCCCCGGCCGAGGAGAACGGGTAGGGGCCGAACCGGGAGGCCAGAAAGCCGAGGATGTCGTCCTGGAGCGCCTCGGCGTCCGGGTCGATCAGCGCGTCGGGGCTGTAGGCGTTGACGACCGGGGTGCCGTCCGGCAGCGCTGAGCTGCGCACGGTGAATCGGTCGACAGCCACCATGCTCGCGTACGTGGTCAGGGGGCGGTCCTCGTACCAGCGGAAGGTGCGCCGGCCCGTGCCGTCCAGGGTCACTGGGCCGGGTCGGCCGTTGCCGACGGCGGTCCAGCCGTCGGGGACGGTGGCCGTGAGGCGGAAGGTGGCCTTGTCGGACGGGTGGTCGTTGGCCGGGTACCAGGTGGTGGCGGAGTGCGGCTCTCCGCTGATGGCGACGCCGCCGTCGGCCATGGGGTGCCAGCCCTCCCCGACGGGCCTGCCCGAGTACCGCACGCGTACGGAGAAGTCGGCGCCTTTACGCAGCTCGCGGGCCGGAGTGATCACGAGCTCGTGCTCCCCCTCACGCTCCACCGAACGGGCGGTACGGCCGTCGACCGTCACGGACGACACGTCGAACCCGGTCAGGTCCAGGTGGAACCGGCCCAGATCCGTCAGGGCGCGTGCGGTGACGGTGGTGTCCCCGGTGAGGTGGTCGGGCCCGGCCGGATCGTAGGCGATGCGCACGTCGTACCGGTCGACGTCGTAACCGGAGTTGCCGTCCGTGGGGAAGTAGGGTTCCCCCAGGCCGGGGCCGCCGTCGGCCGCCGACGCGGGCGCCAGGCCGGTGAGCACGCACAGGGCGAGGGCGGCGAGCGGCGGGGCCGCGAGCCGCCTCATCGGCGGTCCTTCGCGACGGCGAGCTGCCAGGTGACGTCGAGGACGGCGTTGGTGCTGGCGGTCTGCACGGCCGGGTCGACGTTGTGGATGTCGTCGCAGGCGCTGTGGATGCAGTCGGAGATGCCGGTGGTGAAACCTGCGACGGGAATGCCCGCGGCGGCGAAGGAACGGTCGTCCGAGCCCGTGTCCCCGATGTCGAAGGTCGGTGTCGAGCGGGCGGCGAAGTACCTCTCGAACGCCTCGGTCGCCTCCTGGGCGCCCTCGGACCCGGCCGGGTCGTGGGTGACCAGCCAGGTCGTGGTGTTGCGGGAGCCGGCCTGATCGAAGTTGAGGTACGAGCGGACCGAGGAACGCTGGGCGGGTGACAGGGAGTTGACGTAGTGCCCGCTGCCGAACAGACCGCCTTCCTCCGCGCCCCACCAGGCGAACCGGAGGTGGCGCTCGGTCGGCAGGTGGGCCTTGGCGACGGCGACCGCGGTCGCGAGGACGGCGGCCGAGCCGGAACCGTTGTCGTTGATGCCGGGACCGGCCAGGACGCTGTCGAGGTGTGCTCCCACCAGCACGGTCTTCCGCGTGTCCCCGCCCGGCCAGTCGGCGATGACGTTGTATCCGGTGGCGCCGTCGTGCGTGAACGGCTGGAGAGTGGTGCGGTAACCGGCCTCGTCCAGGACCCGTTTCACGTAGGTCACCGACTCCCGGTAACCAGGGGTGCCGTGCGCGCGGTTGCCGCCGTTGCGGTCGGCGATCGACTGGAAGTCCTTCAGATACGGCATGACACGCTGGGCCGTGACCACCGGCGGACCCGGGACACGGGTGCTCGCGCCGACGGGGGCAGCACCGAACAAGCCGACGGGTGCGGCGCCGATCAGGCCGACGCACAGGACACCGACGGTGGCGCAGCGCAAGAACGGGCGGGATGCCATGGAGTGGCTCTCCTGTCACTCGTGGAGCGGACGGGGCACGACGGTAGGAGGCGAATGTCCTGTTCCTGTCGCCGAGTTGTCGGCACCCGGTGTGCATGCCGTAGTCGTGCTGCCGGCTTGCCGTGGTCCTGTCGTGGGCTCGCTGTCGTCGAAACCGCACCGAAGTCCGAACAGACCCGCATCAGTTGCCGACCGCTTCCCGACACCCGGCGCGGACCATGAGCCGCATGAACCACTTCGACATCGCGGTCCACCGTCGCGTACTCGGCGCAGCCGCCCTCGCCGCCGGTGTCCTCCTGCTCACCGGTTGCGCCGGCTCGGGTGACTCCGACGACAAGGGCTCGACGCGGCAGGATGTGGCCTCCCTGCGCAGTGAGGCCCCCGACGGCAACGCGACCGTGCAGGCCACGCCGTCCGCCGACGACGGTCGTCCCCAACTGCGGCTCGACAGCTCGGAGGAGGAGAAGAACCGCTACTGGCACCTCTACGCCGCGTGCCTCAAGGACCACGGGCACAAGATGCTCACCGCGCGCGGCCCGGACTCGGTCGACCAGTCCGACCACAGCGCCACGGCCCAGGCCGCCACCAAGGCCTGCGCGAACAAACTGCCTTTGCAGCCACCGGAGTTGGACGAGGCGACGAACCCGCACTACGACGACGACTACCGCGCCTACGTGAAGTGCCTGAACCGCAAAGGGCTCAGGGTCACGGCGCTGCCGGACAACTCCGGATGGACCTACGACGGCAACACCACGATGAGCGCCGCCCGGCAGAGCCAGGTCGACAGGAGCTGCACCTTGGAGGCGTTCCGTGGCAAGACGCGGTAAGGGGGTCGTGGCGCTCAGCGTCATGCTGGTCGCAGGCGTCGCGGGAGGGGGCGCCTATGTGTGGCGAGACGTCCATTCCGGAGCGGAGACCAGGGCCTCCGCCCCCGACCGGGTGCGAACGGCCACCGTCACCCGCACCGACCTCTCCGACAGCCGCACCCTGCCGGGCACCCTCGGCTTCGGCATCCCGCACGCCCTCAAGGGCACGGGCCAGGGCATCGTGACCCGGCTGCCGAAACCCGGGGCCCTGGCGGTCAGGGGCAAGGCGCTGTACCGGATCGACGACCGGCCCGTCCCCGTCTTCTTCGGGGACACCCCCTTCTTCCGCCCCCTGACCAAGACGGGGGTACGCGGCCACGACGTGAGCGTCCTCGGGAGCAACCTGCGAGCGCTCGGCTACGACACGGGCCCGGCCGCCCTCCCCAGGAACACCGGTGACGGCGACGAGGGCGAGGAGTTCACCCCCGCGCTCGCCGCCGCTCTCAAACGCTGGCAGCACGACACCGGGCAGCCCGCCACGGGCACCCTCACCCCCGGCAGGGCCGTGGTCCTGCCCGGCCCGGTGCGCGTCGACTCGGTCCAGGCGCAACCCGGCGACGCGGCCGACGGGACGCTGCTCACCTACACCTCCGCCGCCAAGACCGTCACCGTCGCGATGGAGGCGACCGACATGGGAACCGTCAAAGCCGGGGACGGCGCCGCCATCACGCTGCCGGACGGCAGAACGATTCCCGGCACCGTCAAGGCGCTCAGCCGCACCGTGCAGGGCGGCTCCGCCGAGGAGTCCGTGCAGCAGACCGGACCGGCCACCATCGACGTGACCGTGGCGGCGAACCGGGCCACGGACCTCAAGGGCCTCGACGCGGCGGCGGTGCAGGTTCGGTTCGACACCACCACCCGCAAAGGCGTGCTCGCCGTGCCCGTGGGCGCACTCGTCGCCCTGCGGGAGGGCGGGTACGCCGTACAACGCCCGGACGGCACGCTGATCGCGGTGACGACGGGCATGTTCGCGGGCGGTCTCGTCGAGGTGAGCGGCAAGGGAGTGGCCGTAGGCGCCAAGGTGGTGACGGCGTCATGAGCACTCCCTCTCCCGTCACCACGACCCCCGTCCTCCTCGTCGAGGAGGTCACCAAGAGCCATCCCGGCGGTGTCACCGCCCTGGACCGGGTCTCGCTCCGCGTAGACGCGGGCGAACTCGTCGCCATCGTGGGCCCGTCCGGATCGGGCAAGTCGACGCTGCTGCACATCATGGGCACTCTGGACCGGCCGACGAACGGCAGCGTCCGCATCGCGGGCCATGACGTCCACGCACTGGGCGACCGTCACCTCTCCGCGCTGCGGGCGCGTCTGCTGGGCTTCGTCTTCCAGCACTTCCACCTCACCGACGGGCTCGACGCCACGGAGAACGTCGCCACCGGCCTGCTCTACGCGGGTGTCCCCCGGCACAGACGAGACCCCCTCGCGCGCGAGGCGCTGGCCCGGGTGGGGCTCGACCACCGTCGCTCCCACCTCCCCCAACAGCTGTCCGGTGGCGAACGCCAACGGGTCGCCATCGCGCGCGCGCTGGTCAACGGGCCCGCGCTGGTGCTCGCCGACGAGCCTACGGGCGCGCTGGACGCGGCCAACGGGGAGGCCGTCCTGCGTCTGCTCGTCGACCTCAACGACCAGGGCACGACCATCGCCGTCATCACCCACGACCGCGACATCGCAGCCCGCCTCCCCCGACGGGTGGAACTACGTGACGGCCGCATCACGGCGGACGTCACCGGGGTGGTGAGTGCCGCGTGACGCGCTCACCGAAAGCCTCCGGGCCCCGCCCTGTACGACTGAGTCTCGTGGACATCCTCCGCCTGGGCCTGCTGGGCATCCGCACCCGCGGTCCACGCGCCGCGCTGTCCGCGCTCGGCATCGCTCTCGGTATCGCGACCCTCGTCGTCGTGACCTCGATACCCGCGTCCAGCGAGCGGGCCCTGATGGACCAACTGTCCGCCCTAGGCACCGACATGCTGCGCGTGGCCCCGCAGGCAGACAGCGATCCACCGGTCGTCCTGCCCTCGACCGCGGACGCCATGGCCGCCCGCATCGGACCGGTGACCAGCGCGAGCGCCGTGGCCAACACCCACAGGAGCGTGCGTCGTTCGGACCGCGCCGACCCTTCCGACGCCTCCGGCATCAGTGTCCTCGCCGCGCGCACCGACCTCCTCCCCTCGGTCCACGGGACCGTCCGCTCCGGCTCGTTCCTCTCCCCCACCTCCGCCCGCTTCCCGACCGCGGTCCTGGGCTCCCGGGCCGCCGCGCGCCTCGGGTTCGACCGCGTCCGCCCGGGCCGGGAGACCGGGCAGGTCTACATCGACGGGCACTGGTTCACCGTCATCGGCATCCTCAATCCCCTGCCGCTCGCCCCCGACCTCGACGCCTCCGTCCTGGTCGGCTGGGACGCCGCACGCGAACAACTGGGCTTCGACGGCCACCCCACCGTCGTCTACGTCACGGCCCGCGAGTCGCAGATCGAGGCCGTACGAGCCGTGCTCCCCGCCACCGTCCATCCCCAACTGCCGGGCCTGGTCCAGGTCAGTCGCCCCTCGGACGCCCTGGCCGCCAAACGCGCCACCCGGCAGACACTGTCGGTCCTGCTCCTCGGACTCTCGGGCGTGGCGCTCCTCGTCGGTGGCGTGGGCGTGGCCAACACCATGGTCGTCTCGGTCCTGGAGCGGCGCCGCGAGATCGGGCTGCGCCGGGCACTGGGTGCCAGCCGCGGCCAGATCAGAGGGCAGTTCATGGCGGAGTCGGTGGCTCTGTCCACGCTGGGCGGCTGCGCGGGCACGGCCCTCGGCGCGGCGGTGGCGGCCGGTTACGCGACGTCCCAGTCCTGGCCCGTGGTGTTCCCCCGACTCGCACTCCTCGCGGGCGTCGCGGGCGCGGTGGCCGTCGGAGCGGCCGCGGGTCTGTACCCCGCCGTACGAGCCTCCCGACTGCCGCCGACCGAGGCGCTGGCGGCGGTTTGAGGTGTACGGGGCCGCTGGCTGCCCGGGGTGTGCGGGGCCGTTGGCTGCCCGGGGTGTCACTGTGACTCGGTCATCAGTCTCATGAGCTGTTCCGCGACCGGATGCCGCAGGACCAGGTCACGGACAAAGGAGTCGCTGACGTACTGGTAGCTCTGAGGGGGCCGGAACTCCAACGCCCGCCGTATCCGGGCGAGTGGGATCGGTTCGGCGAAGGCGATGGGCTCCCCGATCCCCAGTGCCGTCACCTCGGGCGCCGCCTGTACATACCGGTCGTAAACTACGCGGTCGACCCCGACGTGCTCGTGATGCAGCTCCCATATCGCGTCGGGGTGCCCCACCTCCACCGTGACGATTCGGGCTGCTCCGAGCAGCGCTTTGGTGGGAGAGGTGCCGTACAGGATCAGGGGGATTCCGGGCTCGACGGCCACGCGCCGCCGCCGGATCTCCACCGTCTTCGTGCCGAGGAGGATCGCCTCTGCGTACTGCGGGTGCACGGAGAGCAGCAGGGCTTTTGTCGGGGTGGTCACGGGCGCTCGTCTCCGTTTTCAGGAGTTCCGGGGGTGCGTGAGGGAGAGAATCGACCGCTCGACCCTCCGCAGCCACACACGCGGTCTCAGAAATCGGTTCTGTGTCCAGGAACGGACACGCTCGAACAACGCGAGGCAACCCAGCAGGGTTCCGGCACCCAGCAGGGCGAGCACGGGGACCACATTGACGTGTGTCACGGCGTCGAACGCGGAGGCCACCAGACTCCAGTGGTCCTGAGCCAACAGGACGACAACGACGAACAAGGCCGCCTTCATGAGCCGGTAGAGGCAGGACTCAGGAACAGCCCGGCCGAAATCCAGGAAGATGCGAAAGGGGTTCTCGATGGAGACCGGCTTCGCTTCCGCGTCACTGGCGTGGCGCCACGAGTACACGACGAGGACACGTTTCCACGCAAGGTGAGCCGTGCCCCACAGGTAGGGAATCCACGCTTCGTGCTCGAGTCTGCGAAGGTAGTTGAAGGCGGGGCTGTGCGCGATGACATGCAGGACGGGCGGGAGGACCAGGAAAAAATTAACGCGTTCGATCTCCGCGATCCTGGGACGCAGCGAACGCTCCTCGCTCGCGAAGCGGCTTTCCCGGATGTCGGAGATCCGTAAGTCGACTCTGGCCCCTCCCCCGCCGCGCTTCCATTCCCAGATCGGCCGCGTCCCGAAGACCTGCCAGCGCAGCCGTATGTAACGACGCTGGCCAGGGGCTATGGATTTCCCGAGGGGGACGTTGTACAGGGAGCAGTCGTCGCGCTGCTTGAACTTCTCGACCGGCGCGACCTCGCTCTCCCGGATCCGGATGAAATGCAGAGGCTCTGCCAGCCTGCTGGTTTCGACGCGCCGCTCGTCGGCGGACAGCACCTGCCGCACGGGCCCACCGAAGATGAGTTCGGCGGTATCGCTTTGTCCTGCCACTTCCCAGAGATCCAGGGCATACCTGGCGCCGGTGCGCCACCGCGCCTCTTCGACCCGGAACGGCAACAGCAACTGGACGGACTTCACGGGCCGATTACCGATCGCCTCGATGTCGAGACCCACATCGAAATACAGGAGCCTGCGCCCGGGGATCAGTCCAGGAAGCGCCCACAGGTTGATGTGACACCGCTGGACTCTAAACTTTTCTCCACCATTCTTGAAGAGAACAGCAAAGTACCCCACCCTCGGCCCCCGAATTACTTCTACGATCCCGACGCGTTACTGAACACCACTTCGTCCCGACCCAGCCCGTACCGGTCCTCCTGGACGGCTACGCACTCAAAACCGAACGCCTTGACCAGGCGCTCCAATTCGTATGCCCCCTGGCTGGCCACGGTCATGTAGACCTCTTTCCAGTTCTCGCTCCGCCAGCGGGCGTCGAGTGCGCGGAAAAAGGAGGTCCCCACGCGCATGTTCCGGACATCAGAACGAACGTAGAGGGTGGAAAGCTTCATTCTGCCGTGATCCTTCGGCTTCTCGATCGAGACCGCCACGATGTCCGTGCCGACTTCGACGACAGTCAACCGCGCCTTTCCCTGCGCGACCTCTCCGAAGGTGCGATCGAGCCATTTGTCGCCGTGTGGATAGAGATCCGGGAGATCTTGGAGCAGCTCTCTCACATGAGGCTCATCCGTCGCGGAATACGCGCGAATGCGCAGCACATCGGAAATGCTGTGCCGCTCATCTGCAACGCTCGCGTCCACATCGGCCCCAAGTGATCTAGAAGATCGCCCCATCGTACGCTCCCGGGTACCCAAGTCGAGTGAGGATTCGAGTAAGTCATATCGACCGCGCTGCTGCATGTGGTGCGCACCCGAACTGAGTGGTTACCGTCGGCGGCTCCCCGGAAAGCACATACGGCCCGGCACCGCGCGTGCGGTGCCGGGCCGGTGAAGGTGCTGTGCGGGGGCGTCAGCCCTGGCGGGCCTTGAAGCGGGGGTCCTTCTTGTTGATCACAAAGGTCACGCCGCGCCTGCGCACCACCTGGGCGCCGGGTTTGGTCTTCAGCGAGCGAAGGGAATTGCGTACCTTCATAGCGGCCTCCTTACCGGGTCTTGCATGGTCTTGCAGGGTCTCGCCCGGGGTATTTGGGCGGCTCGGGCCGTCAGGAACGGACAGGAGCGGTACGGCCGTACCGCCGCTCGAAGCGCTCCACTCGCCCCGCGGTGTCCACGACGCGCGAGGTGCCGGTGTGGAACGGGTGGCTCGCGGACGAGATGTCCACGTCGACGACCGGGTACGTGATGCCGTCCTCCCCCACCACCGTGTCCTGTGCGGCAACAGTGGAGCGGGTGAGCAGCTGGAAGCCTGCCGCGCGGTCACGGAAGACGACGGGGCGCAGGGCGGGGTGAATGCCGGATCTCATGGGTGGTGCCCCCTTCGCGGGGCCCCGGTCCAGGACCGGGGCCGATGTCAGCGTGCCTCGCGGAACAGAACGTGCTTGCCGGCGACCGGGTCGTACTTGCGCACGACCAGCCGGTCGGGGTCGGCCAGACGGTTCTTCCGCGTCACATAGGTGAAGCCGGTGCCCGCCGTCGACCTGAGCGTGATGACGGGACGCGTGGTGCTGCGTGCCATGAGGACTCCTTCCACCACCACCGAGCGCTTTGACTCGGTCATGTCATGCAGTGGTGTCAACACGGCCGCCCGGCGCGACATTCCCGCACCCCTCCGGAACTCTGCCGGGTTGGCCTGACAGGGTGGCACTGACGTCGTTCTCGCACGTCAACGCCCTCATCGGGGCGTAACGCCTGCTAGCTTCGCGAGCTGATCCGAGGACCCGTATGCCTTCGGCAGGGCGGGTCGTGACCGCGAGGCGAGGGTGATGGCGTGAGGGACGACGTGGAGAGGCCGGCCGGGGCTGCGATCGGGCGCCGGAGTTTTCTGGCCACTACAGCCGTGGCGGCCGGCGCGCCGGCCATCGCGGCAGCACCGGCGTCGGCCGCTGCGAGCTCGCACGGCGGCCCACCGGAGCCGCCGCCGGTCGGTCGGGTGGCGCGCCTGCTGGCCGTCCCGGAAGCGGGCCGCGGCGTCGACTGGCTCCGCTCGGCGCTTCAGGTCGCCGTGGAGCTGGAACTGTCCACGATCCCGCCGTACCTGTGCGGCTGGTGGTCCATCGGGGACCGCAACTCGCAGGCGGCGCGACTGATCCGTCGCATCATCGACGACGAGATGTACCACCTGGGCGTGGTGTGCAACCTGCTCGTGGCCGTGGGCGGGCAGCCCCGGATCAGGGCGGCGGCACCGACCTACCCCGGCCCGCTGCCCGGCGGCGTACGCGATGGCCTGACCGTGTACCTGTCGGGCCTCAACAAGTCGTTCGTGCAGATGATGATGTCCATCGAGGCTCCCGAGGAACCGCTCGCCCTCCGCGACACCGCGACGCACACCGTCGGTGACTTCTACGGCGCCATGCTCGACGGTTTTCAGATCCTGGCCCCGGAGTTGTCGGCCCGCGGACAGCTGACCACGCGCATCGGCTCCGACGATCTGCACCCCGTCGAGACCCTCCTCGACGTCGAGCGCGCCATCGACATCATCAGGGAGCAGGGCGAGGGCACGAGCAGTTCCCCGGCCGACTCCTTCACCGACGACCACCCGGCGCACTACTACGCCTTCGGCGAGATCTACCACGGGCGGCAACTGCGGGAGACCGCCGAGGGCTGGGCGTTCACCGGGGCACCCGTCCCCTTCCCGGACGCACGCCCCATGGCCCGGGTTCCGGCGGGCGGCTGGTCCCGGCCGCCGGCGTCGGTGCAGCAGCTTCTGGACAGGTTCGACAACACCTACACCACCGTGCTGTCCTCCCTGGACGCCGCCTGGGCCGACGGCGACCGGCGCACCCTGGGCGCGGCCGTCCACGCCATGCGCGGCCTGGAGGAGACCGCGGTACGGCTCATGGAGACCGAGATCCCGGGGAGCCGGAGCACGTACGGCCCTCAGTTCCACCCGCGTTCGTAGCGTTCGCCACGCCGATGACGAGCTCCGACGAGGGGCTCCAGCTCCACCCGTTCCTCGGTGTACGCCTGTTTTCAGCCACGCTTTCGTGGCGTCCCTGCACGGAAAGGTACTTCCGTACAGGATCATGCACCTGACATCTTGCATCCACCACTCGTTTCGTACGGCTGGCCCGTGTCCTCAACAAGGCCGGGCCGGCCTCGGAGGATGCATTGATACCCCACACATCAAGCCGTTCCAGACGCACGCTGGTGCTGGCGGCCGCTCTCGGTGCGGCCCTCACGCTCGGCGCCCCGGGTGCCCTGGCGGGCACGCTCCCCGTCGCTCCCTCCCCCGCGCCGGCCGCGAAGGCCCCCGCCCCCGCTCCGGCCGCCGCGCCGGCTTCCCAGAGTGCGGCCTGGGTGGCCGGGACGCGCGCCTACCTCGTGATCACCGCCCCTGGTGACAGTTCGGCGGTCCGTTCGGCGATCACGGCCAACGGCGGCACGGTCTTCTCGAACTTCGACGCCATCGGCGTGATCGTCGCCCACTCGGCGTCCAGCACCTTCGCCGCCACCATGCGCGGTGTCGCCGGCGTGCAGCAGGTCGGAGCCACGCGTACCTCGGACGTCCCGGCCGCCGCCTACGACCCGGCGCTCCCGCCCAGTCCGGCCCAGGCCTCCACCCCGGCTGGAGAACCGGTCCGGGCCGACATGAGCCAGATCAAGGCCGACCAGGCCTGGGCCGTGAACCCCGGCTCCGCCTCCGTCAAGGTGGGCATCCTGGACACCGGTGTGGACGACCAGCACCAGGACCTGGCGCCCAACTTCGACGCGGCCGACTCGGTCTCCTGCGCCTACGGCAAGCCCGACACCCGTACGGGCGCGTGGCGGGACGTCGACACGCACGGCACCCACGTGGCCGGCACCGTCGCCGCGGCCAAGAACGGCAAGGGCGTCGTCGGCGTGGCACCCGGGGTGAAGATAGCCGCGGTCCGGGTCGCCGAGCCGGGCAACTCCTTCTTCTTCGCCGAGAACACCATCTGCGGCTTCGTCTGGGCCGGTGACCACGGCTTCAAGGTCACCAACAACAGCTATTACACGGACCCGTGGCAGTTCAACTGCCCGGACAACATCGACCAGGCCGCCATCATCGAGGGCGTCAAGCGCGCCCAGGAGTACGCCGAGAGCAAGGGCTCCCTCCAGATAGCCGCCGCGGGCAACGAGAACTACGACCTCGCCCACAAGACGACCGACTCCGCGAGCCCGAACGACTCGACGCCGGTCACCCGCACCATCACCAACGCCTGCCTCGACATCCCGACCGAGCTGCCGGGCGTGGTCACGGTCGCGGCCAACGGCACGGGTGTCACCAAGGCCTCGTTCTCCAACTTCGGTCAGGGCGTCATCGACGTCGCGGCGTCGGGCAGCAACGTCTACTCCACCGTCCCCGGTGGCGGTTACGGCAGCAAGAGCGGCACCTCGATGGCCACCCCGCACGTGGTCGGCGTGGCGGCGCTCATCGCCAGCGCCAACCCGGGCATCACCCCGGCGCAGCTGCGCACCAAGCTGGCCGAGCAGGCCAACGACATCGCCTGCCCCTCGGACAGCCGCTGCACGGGTACGACGGCCAACAACTCCTTCTTCGGTGAGGGACAGGTCGACGCCCTCAAGGCCGTCGGGGCCACCCCGCCGCCCGGCAAGTACTTCGAGAACCTCACGGACTTCGCCGTCAACGACAACGCGACCGTGGAGAGCCCGATCGCCGTCACCGGTGTGACCGGCAACGCTCCGGCCACCCTCAAGGTGGGTGTGGACATCAAGCACACCTACATCGGTGACCTGAAGGTCGACCTGGTGGCGCCGGACGGCACCGTCTACACGCTGCACAACCGCGCCGGCGGCAGCGCCGACAACATCGCCCAGACCTACACCGTGGACGCCTCCTCCGAGGTCGCGAACGGCACCTGGAAGCTGCGCGTGAACGACAACGCCGCCTCCGACACGGGCAAGATCGACGCCTGGAACCTGACCTTCTAGCCCGGGGCCCGGCAACGCAGAGGGCGGCGTAGGGCATACGGGTCCCGGCGGCGGGGCACACCGCCGCCGGGACCCGTATGCCGAAGTCGTCCGGACAAGCCGCTGCGCCATGAGGACAGTGACGTCAGTAGACTCATGGCCCCGATGGCCGAAGTCCGCCGGAACGGCCCGAGTTGCCGACGGGAGGCACGCTGGTGTGCAAGGTGGATCACGAGGCCTCGGCGGTGGCGGCGACCGCTGCTCTCACGGCGGCCCACCCGCACCTGAGGCAGAGGCCTTCTCCCCATCCGGCCCTGCAAGGGTGCGAGGACGTGGAGTGGTCGTCCATTCCAGGCTGCCGGGTCGACGTTCCTGTCGTCCTGCGCGGGCTGCTCGATCCCGACGCCGCCGAGATGGCGGAGCGAGCGCTCGACTGGCTGGTGATGTCAGGCCCGATGTCCATCAGCGCCGTGATGCCCGCTGTCGTCCCCTATCTGCTCCGGCTCGCTGCCGATCCATCGGTCCCCCGCCGGAACGAATTGGTCGGGATCCTGCTCGTCGCCGCCGTCCTGTCCGCACCGACGGACCCGGACAACGCGTGGGACCTCGCGGTCAGCGGTCCTGAGGAGGACCACCCTGAACGGGCCCTGTGCCGAGCGGCATTCGCAGCCGACGCGGCATGGGTACAACGCCTGCTGGCCGACGACCGACTGCGCGCCGACTCTTACCTGGACGACGAGGACAGGGCGTCCTTCGTCCAGGCAGCCGGGCTGTAACGCACAACAAGACGCCGGTGGACCTCAAGGCTGTCCGCCTCTGACGAGAGCCTGGGCCGCGTCGACGAACGGTTCGTAATTCCGTCGCCTACGAACAGCCGTCGGCTGACCTGACACCTGCCGTGGCCCGTGCCGGCCGGTCGGGCACCTTCCACCCGGTGATAACGCGGGTTCCACCCACAGCCGCACGCGTGCTTCAGTGACTGCGCGCCGGATCTGCCGGTGCGCACAGCGAGGAGGACCAGCGGTGGAATCTGTAATCGTGATCAGTACCCTGCGGCTGCGCGCCGAGCGGGCGGACGAGGCCCGGAAGGTCATCGCGTCGGTGGTCTCGCAGACCCACGAGGACGCGGGCTGCCTCACCTACGCGGCACACGAGGACGCCGCCGATCCGCTCACCATGGTACTCATCGAGAACTGGGCCTCACAGCAGGCCATCGACGAACACAGCCAGGCTCCCTTTCTCACCGAAGCGATGAGCCGGGTGGGCGAACTGCTCACCGCCGAGCCGGAGATCCGCGTCATCACCCCGCTCGGGTACGGCACGGGCGACAAGAGCGTGCTGCGCTGACCAACGCGCGATGTTGCCGTAGCCGTGATGGGGCGGAACGGCTGGAGACCACCACCCGGCAGAGGTGATGCCAGGCCCACCCCCGCCGGGGTGCTGGGCCGCTGGTGGGCTCGGCGGGCCGCTCATAGCGTCGGAGCATGACGGATGCCACGACTGAACAAGGAACCGGTACCACCAGGCGAACGGCGCTGCGCGGTCTGGGACTCGCGGCAGGGGGCGCGGCTCTGACCGGCGGACTCGGAGTCTCACGAGCGGCGGCGGAGCCACGTCGAGGGGGCACCACCTACGTGCTGGTGCACGGTACTCACAGCGCCGGCGCGTTCTGGACGCCGATCGCCCGGGAGCTGACGCTGCGCGGTCACCGTGTCGTCATGGTGGACCAACCGCGGCACGGCGCGCAGGCCTTCGTCCCGGAGTCGTACCAGCGACAGGACCTCGCGGCGATGGCGGTCGAGCCGTCCCCGCTCAAGGGCCTCGGGCTGGACGACTACGAGGCGCGCGTCACCGGCATCGTGCGGCGCGCGGCACGCAACGGCCCGGTGGTGCTGGTCGGGCACAGCTTGGGTGGCGTCTCGGTCAGCCGGGTCGGCAACGCCGTCCCGCATCTCCTTCACCACATCTGCTACATGGCCGCCTTCTGTCCCAACCGCGCCCTGCCCACGGCGGACGCCTGCACGGCGGCACCCGAGAACGCCGACGCCGTCAGCCCCGTCGAGCTGACCGTGGGTGACCCGGAGCGGCTCGGGGTGCTGCGGCTGAACTTCCGGACAGGTGACCGCCGTGCGCTGGCCCTGCTGAAGGAGATGATCTGTGCGGACCACCCCGACGCCGACTTCCGCCGGATCCTGGCCGGTATGCAGACCGACGAGCCCATCGCCGCATACGCGGGCCGAGCGGTCGGCCGGGCTGACCGCTGGGGGCGCATCCCCCGCACCTACCTGCGCTTCGGCAAGGACCGGACCATCGCCACCGCGCTCCAGGACAGGATGGTCGAGGAGGCCGACGCCCTCACACCCGGCAACCGCTTCCGCGTGCACGACTTCCCCAAGGCGTCGCACGTGGGCCCACTCGATCCGACGTCCGTCGCAGACGTCCTGAACACACTCGCGGCATGAGTGCAGTCTGTGCACCTCGGCACTAGGAATCGACGTACCGGCAGAGCGACGGGAAGGGCCCGTGCCGGGGCGGCTCCGGAGAGGCGGCTCCGGAGAGCTTTGCCGGTGGCAGGGGGTCAGGCCGTGTGCCTCTCCCGTGAGTGGGTACTCCTTGGTGTCACCGTCGTCGTAGGCAAGGAGAATGAGTCTGATGGCCACCGTGTCGCTCACCGGAGCGTCCAAGGAGGACGCCGCCACCGTCTTCAGCGTCCTCCGGACGGCGTTCCCCACCGACCGCCCCGCTGACGACCTGCCCCAGGAACAGCCGAGCGGCCAGGACCTCGTGTGGACCGCGGAGTTCGAGCCGACGCAGGAGTGGATCCCGACCGATCCCATCGCCCTCGAGGGTCCGGTCTCCGCCACGCTGCAAGGCGGATACGCGGCCGTGGATCAACTCCGTGAAGCCCTGGGTGCCGCGTTCAACGTGGACGAGCAGGGCACGATGTCCGGAGACCAGGAGCAGGAGGTCGATCTCCTGATCCGGACGAAGCGGTGACGGTGCCAGGCGCTGATCTGCGGCCTCACGGCAGGCTTCGGCAAGTAGCAGCCGCCGGTGAGCCTCCGTCGGGGCGAGCGGCCCCCACCACCGGGGGACACCGGTTCAGCTGAGGTGAAGGCTGCTCAGGGCGGTGGTCCAGTCGGTGACTATGGCCTTCTGCGCGGCGGCGAGGGTGACCTGGCCCTTGCAGACCGCGGTGTGCAGCTTGGTCTCCACCGGGTCCTTCTTGTTGTTCACCCCGGCTCCCTTGCGGTGGCCCGGGTCGGCAGGCTCCACCCAGAGGTTCCTGGGGTCGTTGGGGTCGCCGCCGAGCTGAAGACTGATCAGGTGGTCGTACTCCGCGTCCGACATTCTCCCCGTGAACCCGTAGGAAGCGGCGTTCAGCTTCTTCTCCTTGCCCGTGACATACGCGGAGGGACGCACCCCGGAGGTGTAGCCGCCCTTGCGGCATATCGTCGACGCCAGGTTCGCCTGCGTCACCGCCGGCGATATCGCACCCGGCGTGCAGGCCGGGTCCTCCAGCGGCTCGCCGTGCTCGTAGCGGTACTCGCAGCTGCCCGCCGGCGGTTGCTGCTGCACCGTGTAGTGCTTCTGCGGGCCCGCGCCCACCGCGATCGCCTTCCCCGCACCGGTGCCGGGCGCCCCCGCCGCGACGCTGCTCCCCCCGGACGGCGTCGACGTACCGAGCTGAACGGACGAACAGCCCGCCAGCAGCAGACAGGCGAACACGACGGACGGCACAGCACGGTGGACAGAGCGCATGACGGTTCCTCACAGACAGACGATGGCTGAGCAGATGCTCCTCCACCCTCGTTTCGTCCCGTCGCGCGGGGTGGTTTTGTTCACGTCAAGCGGCTCTGGCTCACTGGGGCCCGGATCTATGCTCGGACACGTGATCGAGACCGAACGGCTGCTCTTGCGCCCTCTTCGTGTGTCCGACGTCGACGCGTTCGTCGACCTCCATGCCGACCCGCGCGTCAGTCGTTTCGTCGGGGCCTACTCGCATCAACAAGCACTGGAACGCCTCACCGCGATCGAACGGCAATGGACCGAGCGAGGGCACGGCCTGTGCGCGATCGAGCTGAAGTCGAGCGGGGAGTTCATCGGCCGAAGCGGTCTTCAGTACTGGGAACAGTTCGACGAGGTGGAACTGGGATGGACGCTCCGGGCGGATCGCTGGGGGCGCGGCTATGCGACTGAGGCCGCTCAAGCCTGTCTGGACTGGGGCTTCGCCCGCCTGGACGCCGACTACTTCACGGCTCTCGTACGGCCGGGCAACGAGGCGTCAGTGAAGGTGGCCGAGCGACTGGGGTTCACGCCGCGTCGAGAGGACCACCTGCACGGCCGCGGGGTCACGGTGTACGCCGTGGGACGCCCGAACGATCCGCCCGCGTAGAGCCGCCGGCACCGACAGTGTGCTGGCCGCCCGCTGATCACGGCCGGTGCCCGCCACGGGCCGGGCGGCGCCCCTCTCGGTGAACAGATGCGTCGGGGACCTCCGGCCCCTACCGTCGAAGCAGGCGGCCTGGGGCCGGGCCGACCGCCGGGGAAGGAAGCGTGACGCCATGCGTTCCCGACGTACGACCGTGGGTGCGGCACTGGGCTCAGCCGTCGGGCTGATCCTGTTCGCCGTCGGATGCTCCGACACGGCGAGCGCGGTGAAACCCGCGAGCAGTGCGCACACCAGCACGGCGAAACCGGTCGTACTGTCGCTGGCGACGCCGATGGGCGCGAGTGACGAGTTCCGCGCCTTCCTCCAGAACGTACGGACCCTCTCCCACGACGAAATCCGGATCTCGGCCGAGTTCAACGCCCACCACGAGGAGGGACCGGACTTCGAGGAGCAACTCCTCATTGACGTGCAGTCCGGGCGGGTCGACCTGGCCGCCCTCGGCAGTCGGGTCTTCGACATCCGCCGGGCCCCCGCCCTGGGCGCCCTGACCGCACCCCTGCTGATCAACAGCTTCGACGCCGAGGAGAAGGTCCTCCGCGCACCGGTCGCCGAGCGCATGATCCGCGAGGTCGACGGCGGTGGCCTCACCGGCGTGGGGCTGCTCCCGGGCAGCCTGCGCCGCCCCTTCGGCGCCGGGACACCACTGCTGGGTCCGGAGGACTACAAAGGACGCACGATCGGCATCCAGGAGTCCAAGGTCGCCGACTCCACCCTTCGGGCCCTCGGGGCGAAACCGGAATGGTTCGGCGCGGGCAGCCCGGTGGCCGATTTCGACGGATTCGAGCATCAGCTCGTCTCCGTCAACGGCAGCCGCTACGACGAAGCGGGGATGATCGGCACCGCCAACGTCGTTCTGTGGCCGCGCCCCATCGTCCTGGTCGCCAACTCCAAAGCCTTCGAACGGCTCAGCGAGGACCAGCGCCGGCTCATGCGGGACGCGGCGCGACAGGCGGTGCACGGCGCGGGCGCGGACTTGCGCGAACAGGAGCACAGCGCCCTGGAGAGCCTCTGCGCCCGGGGCCAGAAGTTCACCGCGGCGACCCCGGCTCAACTGACCGCACTGCGCCGGGCGGTACAGCCGGTGTACGACCAACTCTCCCGCGACCGGCGGACCAAGGAATACCTCGACATCATCACCGCCCTCGTGCGGGACGTACCGGCCGAACCGCCCTTGTCCTGCAAGGGCTGACGCCCCCCGGCAACTGAGCTGGTGCTGTGACTGACCGGCCAGGAAGGTCAGCGGCTGCAGCAGATCGTGCGCCTGGGCAGCGCGAGTTCGCGGCGATACCGGCGAGCGATGATGGTGCCTGCCTCGGCCCGCGGAGACCGGGTGCCTGTACTCGCCCAGCTGGTGCAGGCCGACGAGGACTTCGTCGTACAGACGGCTACCACTCGCCCCCAAGCTCGGGTAGCTCTTCACCCACTGGGCGCTGCGCAAAACGCGCCGCCTACCTGCGGAAAGTCCACAGTTCGGGTGATCCCCATCGGCAGCGAGGCGCTAGATTGCCTGCTCGCCCGCCGAGATGTCACCTTCCAGCGCACCGAGACGCGGAAGGAGTCCCCGGATCCCGAGCGCGACGCCGAACTCGACCGCATCGAGCACGCCCTGGGTTGCTTCCCCGACCGGGCCTTCGACACCCCGACCGGTTGCCCGTCACCTACCACCGCACCCACGGAGTCCGGCCGCACTGAAATGGATCCCCGCCACCCGGCTCGACGGTGCGCCCATCTACGTGATCATGGACAACTTGTCCGCCCACAAGGGTCCCGACATCCGCCGCTGGGCGAAGAAACACAAGGTCGAGCTGTGCTTCACCCCGACCTACTCCTCGTGGGCCTCAAAGCCGCGGCCTGACCCCCTCCCCCGAAGCCGTGCGGTCGCAGCGCTAGGCGTTCGGTACGCCGAGCAAGCGCAGGACAGCCAGCACTCGGCGGTGGTCGGCGTCCGCCTTGGGGAGGTCGAGCTTGGTGAAGATGCTGTTGATGTGCTTGGCGACCGCGCTGTCGCTGACCACGAGTTCGGCCGCGATTCCGGAGTTGGACCGGCCGCCGGCCATCAGCTCCAGTACCTCGCGTTCGCGCGGCGTCAGGCGATCGAGCGGATCGCTGTGGCGACGCACCAGCAGTTGCGCGACGACCTGCGGATCCAACGCGGTGCCGCCGGCCGCCACCCTGCGTGCCGACTCCGCGAACTCCTCGACGTCGGCGATCCGCTGCTTGAGCAGGTAGCCGACACCGGATGCGTGGGCGGCGAGGAGATCGGCGGCGTACCGCTC
This sequence comes from Streptomyces sp. 351MFTsu5.1, assembly GCF_000383655.1. NCBI lineage: Bacteria > Bacillati > Actinomycetota > Actinomycetes > Kitasatosporales > Streptomycetaceae > Streptomyces > Streptomyces sp. 351MFTsu5.1. The sequence goes on from NZ_KB911802.1 coordinate 29,804, forward strand.
CTCCACGTACTGCGACAGCAACAGCACGGAGGTGTCCGGCCGGTGCTCTTCGAAGCCTCGCAGAAGGCGACCCGCGAAGCTCCACGGTGACAAGGGTCACGACTATGACCACTTGCGCCGATGGCTCTGGAGGCGCGGCATCACACCCCGCAGGACTCTCAGTCCCACCAGAACCACCATTCGCGACGCTTCATGAGGTCCTCGTGGTAGGCGTCCCAGTCAAGGCTCGGGTCCACGTAGAAAACATCCGGGCAGGCGAGGTAGTGCTCCGCAGTGAGGACACGGGCCTGGTGGACATCCGTTGGCCGAGCGGCAACAGAGACATACAAGCTTCCGTGCCCAAAGCCCACCACGCGCAGACCGAACCGGTCCTCCCAGGAGCGCAGCACTGCCGACAGCTCCCGGGCAGTCATGTGATTCGTCATCCCGAGCCAGCTCAGGGCGGCGGGCGCATCAGCCCCCCGCGTGACCTGGACGAGTGCGAGACACCGAGCTCGGCCGTCGCGGGCGATATCGGACGCCAGTTCGCCCGCGCACACGTCAACGTCAGTCGTCGCCGCCGCAGGCCTCGCGAGACCGGGCCACTCCTTGAAAGGCAACCAACAATCGTCCGTCCACTGGCTCCGCAGGTACGAGGCGGCATCGACGTCAGCCCCGTAGTCACCGCCCACCGGCTCGAATGAGTCATCGGGGTACTCAAGCAGCAGCGGGTACAGGCCGGTCTCACGACGCCGCGTGTACAGACGCTTCCACCAGTCGGCCGCATCCATGACCGGTCCATCGCTCACCCACACCACCGGATGCGGAGCACGACACGGCCCCAGCAGCCGGCCAGGCGGCAAGTCGTTCAACAACTGTCTGAGATCTTCAGTCAAAGGCTCGGGCATGACCGGAATCTACGCGGCACCTCTGACAAAGCCATCAGAAGCACCGTCTTACTGGCTCATCGAGGCGCTCAGTAAGTCCATCGATATCAGGGGCCGTTGTCGATGCGAACACGGCCAGGAACCGCGCGACATCGCCGCCGATCCGGCCGCAACTCCCCTACGCCGTCACCGACATCCCGACCGCACCGCCTACACGATCTCGCGCGGCGTGCCCGGCCATGCGCCGCGTGCCACCAGGTCGAGGACAAGCGCGGCGATGTTCCACGCGTCGTCCTCTCCTCGGTGATGGCGTCCCTCGAGCGGCAGTCCGGCTGTCTGCAGGGCCTGGGCCATGCCGGGTTTTCTGCGCAGTCCGTAGGCCTCGGTGAATACGGCCTTGGCGTTGGTGTGGTTGCGCTCTGTCGGGTAGCCGAACGGGTAGGCCACTCCGTCAGCCTGACTCTGCCGAGCGAACTGCCGGCGGTCGTACTCGCCCCAGCTCGCCCAGGGGCGCTCCGCGGCACCGTACTCCTCGACGAGGATCCGGCAGGCCTCGGCGAAGGAGACACCCCGGTCCACCTCGGCTTGCGTGAGTCCGGTCAGTTCAGTGCAGAAGTCGCTCACCGTCGACCGGACGGGGCGGACCAGGAGGCGGTGCCGGGACACGCGGCACCCTGCTGACACGTCCACGACGGTGAGACCGATCTCGATGATCTCGTTCACCGAGCCGGGCGGAGGCTGCCCGTCCCAGCAGGTGGCTTCCACGTCGATGACGTTCAGCAGGGCGGGTTCGTGGCGCATGGGCCGAGAGTAGAGATACGCGCCCGGCACCGGCACCTCAATTTGTGCTGGCCCAGGCGCGAACTCCCCATCAACGGACGCGGTCCGCCGACTTGGTGGCGGCGTTGAGGAGGTACTCCAGAGGGCCGCGGCGGAAGAAGCGGGACCAGATCGCTGCGAACAGGACGGCTCCGAGGACGTACATGATCAGAGGGAGCCAGGACTGCTGGACGCCGGTTCCAGCGGGCGTGGACAGTGCCGACTGTGCGAGGAAGTGGCCGACGTAGGCGGTCAGGGACATGGTGCCCACGGCGATGACCGGCTTCGCCAGGCGGCGCAGTCGCGGCAGGCGGTCCATCGCCACCGTCGCGCCCACGATCACGAGGATCGCGATGCCGACACTGCCGATGATGTCGAACGTGGTGCCACTGTGCGGCCCGGCCTGCAGGAGAGACGACGCGGACAGATCGGGGAACGACCCACCGTCAGCGGGCATCGATCCGCCGCCGGTGGGCATCGGTCCTGAGCTGCCGGACGACGGCCCGTCTTCCGCGAGACTCCGCAGCGCGCCCTTGCCGGCGAGCAGCAGGGACGTGCCGTACGCGGCCGCGGTGAGCGCGGCTCCGAGAGCGGCGAGGCGCTTGCGGACCGTGCCGGAGGAGAGGTCGAGGCGGCCCAGTGCCATGCCCGCGATCACGAAGGACATCCAGGTGAGCGCCGGGTAGAAGCCGGTGAGCAGCAGATCGAGGACGCCGACCTCGCTGAGGTGGCGGAGCGGATCGTAGGTGTTGATGCTCTGCTGGACCGAGGGAGTCAGCAGTGAGGAGAGGACGTAGGCCAGCTGCGGTGCGACCAGGGCGAACGCGGCCGCGATGATCGCGAGGGTCCTGGCACGCAGTCGCACCAGGGGCAGGGCGAGGAGGAAGTAGACCCCGTAGAAGCCGAGGATGATCACTCCCCCGTACTCGATCGCCATCACGGTGCCCAGGGCCAGCAGGATCACGGCCCGGATCGCGATACGGGCCTTCGCCTGCCGGCCGGCCAGGCCGGTCTTGGGCTCGCGGCGGCCGGCGAGCAGCATCAGCGAGAACCCCGCGAGCGTGGCGAACAGCACCGACGAGTGACCGTCGGCCATGTACCGGATCCAGCTGGCGACGCCGTGTGTCGCGGACAGCGGGGGACCGATGTGCACGACGTACATGCCGAACACGGCCAGCGCGCGGGCCAGGTCCACTCCGACGAGGCGCCCCATCGAGGGACCGGTCGAGGCCGGCCCGGCGGGCTCGGTGGAGGTTCGGGGTGGTGGCGGCGAGTTCTCCTGCGGAGCCGGTGTCGCCTGCGGTCGTTGTGTCTGTGCCATACGGAGAACCTCGCGTAGACGTCCCGGCGCGAACCATCCGGCAGTCTTCGGGCTCTCCCCCGCCGGTCGGCGGGTACCGCCCGGCCGACCGGCGGAGTCGGTCCGGGCCGAGGCAGGCCACACCCAGCGTCTTGACCATCGGGGCGGGGGCAGCTCATGCGTCAGTTCCGCGCGAGGGCCCCTGGATGGCACCCCTCCCAGCAGGTCGGCTGCGGGGTCAGCTCGCCGGCGTTGCCGCCGGAAGCAGGCCGCCCTGCAGGGACCGGCGTCATGGTCCGGCCCGCCTCGGCCAGGAACCACAAAGCACTGCTCGCGACGCGGCCAGGAGGAGACACCCACGCCTTCTGCCGGACGGCCCATGATCGGCCGGGCTGTCCCCCTTCAGTGCCACGACCCCTCACCCGCACCGCGGCTTCGTGGCAGTCGGGCCGTGCTGCGGTTGGGCGGAAGGAGTGGGGTACCCGGCCGCCATGACAAAGCTGCACATTAGAGGACGAAAAGAACATCAGACTCACGACGAGCCCCCCGCGTCCGTCGAGGCCGGGCCCGGGCCGGAGGTGGAGCGCAGGGCGCCGACGACGCCGACGAAACTACCGAAGGGCTCCTGGGGAGCGGCCCTCAAGGGCAGCCTGCGCGAGTTCAAGGACGACGAGCTGACCGACCGCGCGGCCGCGCTGACGTACTACGGCGTACTGGCACTGTTCCCGGCGCTGCTCGTGCTCGTCTCCGTACTGGGCCTCACCGGCAGGTCGACCACGGACAAGGTGCTGAGCAACCTCCAGCAGTTCGCCCCCGGATCCGCCCGCGACATCATCACCAACGCCGTCCAGCAACTGCAGGGCAACAGCGGCACCGGCTCCATCATGGCCATCGTCGGCCTGGTGCTGGCCATCTGGTCGGCGTCCGGCTACGTCGCCGCCTTCATCCGTGCCGCGAACGCCGTGTACGACATGCCCGAGGGCCGCCCGGTGTGGAAGATCCTTCCGGTGCGTGTCGCGGTGACGGTGGTGCTGATGGTGCTGGCGGTGATCAGCGCGCTGATCGTGGTCTTCACCGGCAGCCTGGCCCGCCAGGCCGGGCGGGCGCTGGGGATCGGGGACACCGCGTTGACGGTGTGGTCGATCGCCAAGTGGCCCGTGCTCGTCATCCTGGTCACGGCGATGATCGCGATCCTGTACTGGGCCACCCCGAACGCGAAGGTGAAGGGCTTCAGGTGGATCACCCCGGGGAGCTTCCTGGCCCTGCTGATCTGGATGATCGCCTCCGCCGGGTTCGCGCTCTACGTCGCGAACTTCGCCTCCTACAACAAGACCTACGGCACCATGGCCGGCGTCATCGTCTTCCTGCTGTGGCTGTGGATCACCAACCTCGCCATCCTGCTGGGCCTGGAGTTCGACGCCGAGATCGCCCGCCAGCGGGCCATCGCAGGCGGCCATCCCGCCGGGGCCGAGCCGTACACCCAGCCGCGCGACACCCGGACGTGGGACGAGGAGGACCGACGCCGGCTGGGGGCGCATGACGACAGCCGCCATGATCCCCTCCGCCCGGGCAGCCGTCGCTCACCCGAGCGGCCGTAAACACGCCACCCATCCGCCACGCCACCACCGACCGCCCGGCCCCCCTGGCCCCTTCCCCAGGCACGGTTACCGACGACGCCGCTCTGGCCGTCCGAGGGGCCGAACAACACGTCCATCACTGCTGGCAGCGACTTCGCGTACGCGCCGACCCGCTCGACCGACCTCAGCCGTCACAGCTGCGGACATCCGGTCCACCCGAGCCCGGACACGAGGAGCGATTTCCTACGGGACTGCAGCGCCGAGTGTTTCTGCTGCGACGCCCGGGGGAGAATGGCTTCGGGACCGTGACGATCAGGTCGCGGCCGTGAAGTGAGGGAACAGCGTTATGGCGCAGGGCAGTGTGAAGTGGTTCAACGCGGAGAAGGGCTTCGGGTTCATCGAGCAGGACGGCGGCGGCCCGGACGTGTTCGTGCACTACTCGGAGATCCAGGGCAACGGCTACCGGAGCCTGGACGAGGGTCAGCGCGTCGAGTTCGAGATCGGCCAGGGCCAGAAGGGCCCGCAGGCACAGCAGGTCCACGCGATCTGATCCCGCTCCTGCCCTAGACCGGCGGACGAGGACGCCCGGCCCGCCGGCGTGGCGCCTTGATGAGGTCTCGCACGTCCGCAGCCCCCTCGCACGACTTGGTGCGCGGGGGCTGCGGTGTGTGGGTCGGCGTGAGCGACTGGGGAGTCACGGAAGACGAAGTTCTTGTCTTCGTTCGCCGTCATCGGCGGGGCGAGGCCGACCCCGCTCGTCGCGATGAGCTTCTACATGGCCGGGTGTCCGGGGTCAGGCCTCCTTGGAGCCCGTCCCGTCACCCCAGCCGGCCCGCGACATGGCCGCCCGGGTCGTCGGCCAGCACCACCGTGGCCTTGATCCGCTTGCCCACCGGCTCCCGATGCATCTCGATGCTCCGGCAGACGGCCATCACGATCTCCAGGCCGTGCTGGCCCACCCGCCCGGGGTTCGCGGCCTTGGCGATCGGCAGGATCGGTTCGCTGTCCCACACGGTCACCTCCACCGCCCCGTCGTCGACCTCCAGGGTCAGCAGGCAGGGGCCCGGCGCGTACTTGCGGGCGTTGGTCACCAGCTCGCTCACCACCAGCTGGACCATGCCCATCGCACGCTCCGACACCGGCAGCCCGTGGACGGCCTGCACATCCGTCAGAAACGAACGAGCCAGCTGACGGGCTTCAGCGATCTCCGCACTGCCTTCGAACGCGGCCGATACGGATATCGGTCCGCCGAGCAGGGAGCCCTGTCCCTCGCCCATTGCCGTTCGCACCATGCAGCCCGCCTTTTACCTCAAGCATCTTCAGCCAGCTCCCCTCGGATGCCCCGCAAGCCCGGCTTCAGACATCACGAACGAGCGATCCAGAAAAATTACTCACCGTTATCGATGGGCTACGGCACCATCTATGGCGTGGGCGAAACCCACACGTTACCGATCCTTGGGCATACTGGCCTCATGAGTACCGCCGACGACAGCCAAAGCGCATTTGGCCAGGTCAACGGGCATGTTCCGGAGGAGAACGGGCTGGTTCAGCACGAACGGGACAAAGCCTGGGTGATCGTTGCCCAAGGCGCTTTCGACATGGACACGATCGCCCCGTTCGCCGAGGCGCTTCAGGCCGCAGTGGCCAAGCACGCCAGGGTCGTCGTGGACGTCTCCGGCGTCACCTTCGCGGACTCGACCTTCCTGAACCTGCTGCTGCACATCAACCAGCAGACGGACCTGCGCATCGTGGCACCTGCGCCGCAGCTCCGACGCGTGCTGGAGATGACCGGAGCCGACACCGTCCTCACGGTGCAGGCGACAGTGGACGACGCGGCAACGTGAACCCGCGGCCCCGGGGCCGCAGCCGAGCCTGTCCTGCAAGGCTGGATGGCACTCGTGTGGTGCATCCGGACGTCCGGCTGGGGCAGAATCATCCCGCCCGCACGAGGCGGGCACGTGCGAACTCCTTGAGGAGACGGTGAGCGACAACCACAAAGCCGGCTTACACGACCGCCTTCGCGCCGTCCGGACCGTGGTCGACGGCGTTCGCGTCGTGACCGTGCACGGCGAGATCGACCACGACGGCAAGGACATCATCGTCCAGGCGCTGCTGTCCGCGGACGGCACACCGACACCGCAGCGGATCGTGGCCGACCTGAGCGATGTGACCTTCATGGACTCCAGCGGCGTCAACGCCCTGGTCACCGCCTATCAGCATGTCAGCGCCACCGACGGGTGGCTGCGCATCGCCGGCGCCCAGGAATCGGTCCTGCGCGTCCTTCAGATCGTCGGCATCGACACCCTCATCCCCTGCCTTCCCACCGCCGAAGACGCCCTGGGCGCCTGACCGCACCGCACCCGGCTGCTCGCGTTCAGTCCGTGCTGGGCCGGGCCAGGCCGTGGTCGTAGGCGAAGATCACGGCCTGGATGCGGTCGCGGGCGCCGATCTTGGCCAGGACTCGGCCGACGTGGGTCTTGACGGTGGATTCGGACAGGACGAACCGGGTGGCGATCTCGCCGTTGGTCCAGCCCTTGCCGACGGCCACGAGGATCTCGCGCTCGCGGTCGGTGAGGGAGCCGAGCCTCGGGTCCTCGGCGCGGTCGCCCCGGTGGGCGGGAAGGTACGGGGCGAACTCGTCCAGGAGGCGGCGGGTGAGAGCGGGGGCGATCACCGCGTCGCCGGAGGCCACGGCACGGATTCCGGCGAGGAGTTCCTCGGGGCGCGCGTCCTTCAGCAGGAAGCCGCTGGCGCCGGCCCGGATCGCGGCGTGGACGTACTCGTCGAGGTCGAACGTCGTGAGCACGAGGACCCGTGAGCGGCCACCGGCGGCGGCGATGCGCCGGGTCGCTTCGATGCCGTCCATGCCGGGCATGCGGACGTCCATCAGGACGACGTCGGGGCGCAGTTCGGCGGTCTTGCGGACGGCTTCGGCGCCGTGGGCCGCCTCTCCGACGACGTCGGTCTCGGGGACGGAGTCCAGGAGCAGGTGGAAGCCGTAGCGTTGCAGCGGCTGGTCGTCGACGATGAGGACGGTGGTCATCGGTCACCGCCCCGGGGCGTGAGGTCCAGGACGGCTTCGACGCACCAGCCTCCGCCGGCTGTCGGCCCCGCGGTGACGGTTCCGCCGTACAGCGCCGCTCTCTCCCGCATGCCCACCAGGCCGTGTCCTTCCTCGTTCGGGGCGCCGGACGGTGTCACTGCCGGGCCGGTGTCCTTGACCTGGATGCTCAGCCGGGTACCCGTCAGGACGACCGCCAGGTGCACCCGGGCGCCGTCGGCGGCGTGCTTCATGGTGTTGGTGAGGGCTTCCTGGACAACGCGGTACACCGTCAGCTGGACCCCGCCGTTCAGGGTCTCGACGTCCCCGGAGGTCCGGTAGACCACCTCCAGTCCCGCGGCGCGCACCGTGGCGCACAGGGCACCGATGTCCGCGATGCCGGGCTGCGGGCTGAGCTCGGGACCGGCGGCCGGACGGTCCCCGGTTTCACGCAGTACGCCGAGCACGCGCCGCAGTTCGCCGAGGGCCTGCCGGCCGGTGTCGCCGATGAGCCGCAGGGCCTCCTTGCCCCGCTCGGGTGCGATGTCCGTGGCGTAGGCGCCGGCGTCGGCGAGCGTGATGATGACGGCCAGGTTGTGGCCGACGATGTCGTGCATCTCGCGGGCGACCCGGGTGCGTTCGGTGGCCGTGGCCAGCCTGCTGCGCTGGTCGCGCTCGATCTCCAGCCGGGCGGCGCGCTCCCGCAGCCCGGCCAGTTGGGCCCGGCGGATCCGGATCATCAGTCCGAGCGCGAGGGCCGCCGTCGCCGTACTCACCAGGAAGAACAGCGCGTCCCAGACGGACACGACCGAGGACACGCGGACCGCGACCAGCAGCACGGCTCCCGCCATCACCGCGCCGGCCCACGGCAGCTGCCGCAGCCGTCCGTGCAGGGCGATGCTGTACAGCGCCACCAAGAGAGCGACGTCCGCGCGCAGCGCCACGCCCAGGGACCACTGGAGGACGAACACCGCCGCGATGACACCGAAGGAGGGCATGGGCCTGCGTCGCCGCCACAGCAGAGGAAGCACGAGTCCTGCCTGGAGTGCCAGCATTCCCGCCACGGGCAGCTCGGTGAAGGCGAGCCGGAAGCGGGGCGGTCCGTCGCCGTCGCCCGCACCGCCGTGCAGCAGGTCGGGCAGACAGAACATCAGGAAGACCACCGCCACGACCACGGTGTCCAGCACCCAGGGACGGGCCCGGTCCGCCTGCCGCAACCGCTGGCCGCATCGGGAGAGCCGGGCGACCAGCGGTCCCATCCCGCTGATGTCATCGGTGGTCAAAGACGTCACCTGTTCATGGTGCGGGCGTCAGACGTCGCTGCGCACGAGCCGGTACGCCGCGCCGCCCAGGACGAGTGCCGTCCAGCACAGGAAGACCAGCAACCCGGCCCCGGGCGACAGGGACGTCGCGTCGTGGGTCAGCGCGAACATCGACTGACCGGCGTTGGACGGGAGGTAGGGGCTGATGTCGTCCTGCCAGGAACTCGGCAGCAGGGAGATCAGTCCGGGGATCAGCATGAAGGAGGCGACCAGCACCGAGATCCCCCCGGCCACCGACCGCAGCAGCGCACCCAGCGCGGCTCCGATCACCCCGACCAGGCCGAGGTAGAGTCCGGCGCCCAGCAGACTCCGCAGGACACCGGCGTGCGAGAGGCTCATGGCCGCGGGCGTGCCGGAGACGATTCCACTGCCGATCAGGAAGGCGACGAACCCACCCACCGTGCCCACGACCAGTGCGACCAGCCCGAACACCGTCGCCTTGGACCACAGCACGGGCAGTCGGCGGGGCACCGCCGCGAGCGTGGAACGGATCATGCCGGTCGAGTACTCGCCCGCCGTGACCAGCACGCCGAGCACGCCGAGGGCCAGCTGGGCGAAGTTCGTGCCGAAGAGGGACAGGCTTACGGCCGTGGAGTCGGCGAAGTCCCGGTCCATGTTGCCGGAGTCGATCCCCGACTTGTAGCGGCTCGCGGAGATCACGCCGAAGGCCACCAGGAACAGCAGGCCGAGGCCCAGAGTGATCCAGGTCGAGCGCAGGGACCACAGCTTGGCCCACTCGGAGGCCAGGACCCGCCGTCCGGTCACCCGGTAGGCGGGACGGACGGGAGCGGTCCTGGGTTCCTCCGCGGTCGCGGTGAGGGTGCTCATGCGGGCCTCCCGAGGGTCTCGATGTCGGACGGGGTGCCGGAGGCAGTGCCGGTCGTGGGTGCCGTCGTCGTTCCGGTCGTAGCGCCGGTCGTGGTGCCGTGGTACTCGACGGCGTCCCTGGTCAGGTCCATGAACGCTTCCTCCAGCGACACGCTGCGCGCGCTCAGCTCGAACAGTGCGACGCCGTACTCGGCGGCCTTCAGCCCGATCTCGCGGGCGCTGAGCCCGGTCACCTGCAACTCCTCGGAGCCGATCGTGCCGGTGATGTCGACGCCCGGCCCGGCCAGGGCGTCCCGCAGCCGCGCCGGGTCCTGCGTCGCGACCTTCACGGTGTCCCCGCCGGCCTCGCGGATGAGGTCCGCCACGGTCGTGTCGGCCAGCAGTCGGCCGCGCCCCACGACGATCAGGTGGTCCGCCACCAGGGCCATCTCGCTCATGAGGTGGGAGGACACGAACACCGTCCGGCCCTCCTCGGCGAGCCCCTTGAGCAGGTTGCGGATCCACAGCACGCCCTCGGGGTCCAGCCCGTTGACCGGCTCGTCCAGCATCACCGTCTGCGGGTCGCCCAGCAGCGCCGCCGCGATGCCCAGCCGCTGGCCCATGCCGAGGGAGAAGGCCCCGGCTCGTTTCTTCGCCACGCTGCCGAGCCCGGCCAGGTCGATGACCTCGTCGACCCGGCGCGCCGGAATGCCGTGGGTCAGCGCCAGGGCCCTGAGATGGTTGTACGCCGAGCGGCCGGGATGGATCGACTTCGCCTCCAGGAGCGCGCCGACCTCCTGGAGCGGTGCCCGGTGGAGGGCGTAGTGCTGACCGTTCACGGTGACGGAGCCGCTCGTCGGGGCGTCGAGGCCGACGATCATGCGCATGGTGGTGGACTTCCCGGCGCCGTTGGGCCCCAGAAAGCCGGTCACCGTGCCCGGCCGCACGACGAAGTCCAGCCCGTCGACGGCTGTCTTCTCACCGTATTTCTTGGTCAGCTGCCGTGCGTCGATCATGCGCGCGCTCTTCCTGTCGGTCGGCGGCGTCCGTCGCATCCGACGCCTCACGTGCCACGTTAGGAGCCGTTTCGGGCGATCCAGTGATACTGGGGGGCTGTTCGTGGGCGGGGGGCGTTGTACCGGGGTACTACGGGGGGTGCGCGGGAGTCGTACGTGGTCGTCGGCTGCGCGGCGGGTGCTGGGTTCTGGGGGCCTGGGTCCCGGGGGGCCTGAGTCCTCGGCGCTGGGTCCTCGCCGCTGGGTGCTGGGCGCGTTTCGAGCCGTCGATCAGCCCTCGCCCGCTGGGGCACCACTCCCCCGCCCGTGGCTGGTGTCGTTCCGTCTCGGTCGGCCCCCTGGGCAGGACGGTTGCCGACCCCTCCGAGGCGTTCCGTGATGATCGTGGCCGGATTTGGTCACCGGTACGTCACAGGTGGAAGGGTCGGAGAACTGCCTGGTCGGCGCTTATGTCTGGATCGACGAGGGCGGCAAGGAGCCGCCTTTGGACCACCTGAACTCGGGGGACAGCATGCGGTACGTGAACGGAATGCGCGGTTCGGCAATGGCGATCGTCGTGGCGTCGGTGGCCCTTGCGGTGGCGGGATGCCAGCCCGGCGAGAGCGGCGCGGACACCGCGGACGGCGGCCCCACCGCGTCCGGGTCCGTCAGCTCAGCGGCCTCCCCGACGCCCGACGGCTCGACGCCGTCCGCCTCCCGGCCCACGCCCACTGTCTCCGCACCGGCGCCGTCCGCACCTGCCGCCGGAGGTTCAGCCGCGAGCTGCTCCGCAAGCAGCCTCAAGGCAACCGCCCGTCAGGCCACCGTGCGACCTGACGGGACGGGGACCGGTGCAGCCGTCGTCGAGTTCACCAACGTGTCCGCCCACACGTGCTCCCTGAACGGGCACCCCACGGTGGCCGGCGCCGCGAACGGCTCCCCCGAACTGAACGTCCCGCTCACCGTCAAGCCGACCGGGACGGCGACGTCCGTGAAGGTGGCCCCCGGCGGCAAGGCATGGGTGAAGCTCACGTTCGTGCAGGTCCAGGGAGAGGGCGACGGGTACTGCGAGTCCGGTTCGGCGCCCGTGCTGTACCCCACGATGGTTGTCGGGCTGCCGGGTTCCGGAGCGCACCAAGTGGGCCTGGACGACGGTCAGTTCGCCGAGTGCGACGACACCGTGACCGTCACCCCCGTGTCGGCGGTCAAGCCTGCCTGATTTCACCGGTGTTGGGGACTGAAGTCCTCGTGGACGACCGCTTGCGGTCAGCTGCTCTCCACGGCCGACGTCGGGACCGCCGATGCCTTGGTCCGCAGGGCGCGTTCGCAGTGCGGCCAGTCGTGGAAGTCGTGGTTGCGGGCCCAAAGGCGTTTGGCGGCCTGGATGTTCCATTCGGGGTCCAGCGCCTTGAGCGGCGTCCCACCCAGTTCACGCAACCGGGTGTCGGAGATCTGGAACAGGCCCCAGTTCCTGCTGCCGTTGGTGTTGGGCAGGATGTGCAGCGGGTCCAGGAAGGACTGGCAGTCGGCGATGGCGACGGCGTCGTCCGGCGCCTCGTCGAAGACCACACGTATGCGCTGGCGGACTTTTTCCGGCGCCCAAGTGTCCATGCGGGTCTTCGAGTCGTAGAGCGCCTTCTTGGTGTCCGCCGTCACGACGCCGTTCGGCGGGAGTCCGGCGATCACCTGGAAAGCCGTCACCCTGCGCAGGGTCTGCGGGCCGAAATCGCCGTCCACGCCTATGACGGCGCCACGCCGTTCGAGCAGCGTCTGTACTTCGCGTACGCATTCGTCGTGCTGCCCCATGCTGACGACGGGCGAGCAGACTGAGGAGAACAGGGTCCGTGGATCCGGCTTGTCGGCCCGGTCGTCCGGCGTGGAGGCCAGGGACATGGCCCACCCGACGGTTCCGAGAACGGTGACGGCGGCAGCGGCGGTCAGGGCGAGGATCCGCCGATTCACCGGGAGGCGCTTTGGGCTCGGCTCCTGGAGGCCAGGAACTGAAGCAGGTTCCGGGGCGGGCAACTCCCGTACTACGGCGACGGATTCCTCCTCGTCCCCGGTCGATGCAGGGTCTGTGGAGGCGGTTTCCTCGACGGATACGGCCGCTGCCTGTCCGGCCTCGACCTGCTCGGCAACGCCATCGCTCTGCGCGGTGTCCTCCTGCGGCACCCGTCTCTCGCGCTCGGTGTCGGCGAGAGCCCACAGCCGGTGCAGTTCGCGCAGTTCGGCGGAGGTGGCTCCGCAGGCGGTGGCGATCCGGTGTACGGCGCCGTAGTCCTGCGGGACCGACGAGGCCGCGCAGTAACGGTGCAGGCTGGAACGGCTGATGCCGGCCCGCTGGGCGAGAGCGTCGTAGCTGAGCCCGGATCTCCTTTTCAGCGCGCGCAGCTGAGCGGCGAGTCGCTCGGCCTCCTTGTACTGGTTCATGAAGAACCCCCCTCTTGTTCGCACACGCTCGCCAGTCCTGGCTGCGTGTCGGCCCCTGCCGACGGTGCGGTGCTCCGTCGGTCCGATGCTCCGGCGGTCCGGGACGTGGTCACGATCCCGGCGGCCCAATGTGCCAGACGTTGCCCGGCCGGGCGGGGAGTTGGGCCTCCCGGATGCCGAAGCGTGCTCCGCCCGTATCCCAAGCGCCTCCCAGCCTCTCCAAGAACACACAGCTCAGAGGGTGAGGGAGAGTGTCACCGTCCCAGGCGGGTCCCTTCCGCTTGTCCGGCCCGGCGCGACCCGCCACCGTGACGCCGTCGGTGCCTTCCCCGTCGTACGTCCCCACCCGTGGAGACGGCGACGACGGCCGTCACTGGCTCAACCACGCGCTACGGATACACGCACTGCGGATATGGGAGAACAGATGAAAACCAGCACCACCTTGATGCGCGCTGCGGCCGCGATCCTGCTGGCCGGCGGCGGGCTGCTCGCGGGAACCCCGGCTCACGCGGCCGCCACCGCGTGCTCGGGGTCGGCGTGCGACGGCAAGGACCCCTCCGTCTACTGCCAGGGCGACGCGCGGACCGTGCAGAGCCTCAGACTCGGGCAGGCGCTGCTCGAGCTCCGCTACAGCCCCAGCTGCCGCGCCGCCTGGGCGCGGATCTCCAACGCGGGCTACGACACGCGGGACCAGTTCACCCCGTACGCCACCGTGCACCGCAACAGCGACGGGCGTGAGTACTCCTGTTCGGTGCCGAACGGCGACACCGACTGCTACACCCGCATGGTGAACGACGCCAACGTCACGTCGTACGCGAAGGGCATGTGGGACAGCGGCGCCCGCATCTACGAGGACCGCACCGGGTCCTACTGAACGTCCTTGCCTCCTGCCGGAGTTCGGCCCGAGCGACCTGCTTCCCCAGTCGCCCGGGCCGCTCCGGCCGGACCTGGCCAGGCAGGCAACTGCCCTAGGGCTTCGGCGTGGGGATCAGCCTGTCACGTGCCGGCTCGTCGCGCCTGCGGTGCCTGGACCCTGCTCTTGTCGCCGCCCGGCGCCAGAGTGCGGACCTGGGCGTTCGCCACTTCAGGCGCAGGGCGGTCAGGCGAAGCGCGAAGGCCAGCAGTCCGACCGCGACCGCGGTGGCCACCCTGAGGGTGGACGTGGCGTGCAGGACGGTGACCAGGCCGGCGCCGCAGACGGCGGGGACGACGTACAGATCGCGGTCCCATATCAGCGACGAGGGGATCTCCCGGGCCAGCACGGAACAGACGACTCCGCCGCCGACCGCCGTGGTCACTCCCAGAGCCGCGGAGGCCGGGGCGTTGAGGCCGTGCTGGAGGGCCTTGACGGTCCCGGTGACGCAGAACATACCCAGCGCGCCCGCGTCGGCCACGTCCCAGGCCGTGTCCCACGAATGTGCCCGGGAATTGAAGAACACCAGCAGAGTCGCCAGGAACGGGGCCGTCGCGTATCCGAGGTCGGTGAAAGCGACCGGCTGGATGCGGAGCACCAGATCCCGGAAGAGGCCGCCGCCCAGACCGGCGGCCTCGGCCAGCAGCAGGGTGCCGAAGAAATCGAAGTCCTCGCGTGTGGCTATCACAGCTCCGCAGACGGCGAAGGCGAACACCCCCACCAGATCGAGCGGATACTGCACGTCTCCCGCGATGTCGTGCAAGTTATGGATCATCTGGGGCTCCTTGAAACCTGCCGCAGCGCCAGGGTGTTTCTGAGAACGACAACGCCTTTACTGTGAGGTCACGTTATCTAGATGGTCACCCGGTCTGCGCTGCCATGAGCGGAGAATGAGCGGTAGTTGGCACATGGCAGATGAGATGCTTTCGGAGTGGAACGGATTCGGCCCGCCGTGGGCCGTATACAGTTCGCCGTGGGCCGTAGGCGGTTCGCGCACGCCTAGACGAACGCCACGACGGTAAGGGCGATCGAGAGTGCGGCGGCGGCAGCGGGCCATCTCAGCCAGTGGCGGCGTCGGGCGGTGATCGCCGCCGCCATGAGGTACTCGGCCACGACGCCGATCGCGGTCGCGGCGGCGAGCAACATGCCACGGTTGCCCGCCTGTTCACCCAGAGCCACCTGACGGTTCTGTTCGGCCGTCATGGCAGGCCATTGCTCGGGCTCCGCGCTCAGCGCTGTCACCGTGGCCGGGTCGACTCCGTCGGCACTGACTGGCGCGCGGCCCATGTACTCGGCCGCGCGCCGCAGTTGGGCCGCAACAGCCGTCTCGGCACGCGCCACCTCCAACTCGGGCCGGGTGTCCCGTGCTTGCTGGGTCTCGAGTGCAAGTGTCGTGCGCACGGCGGCCCGGATGTCAGCGACGTGGGCTGCCTGGACGCTGCGGGTGAGGAACGCGGACCGTTCTCCGCTCGCCGCGATGTCGGTGCCCAACTGAACTGCTCTGCGGGCCGCTTGGGCCTGGGCGCGCTGTTCGGTGCCTGCCGCCGCGAGCTGCCCCAGTGGCAGGAAGAAGAGCAGGCAGAAGACGACGAGGTGGCACCAGACCGAGCGGCGGTCGTCGCGCGGAGCGGTGGCCGGCTGCGGAATGATCTCCGGCTCCCGCAGGACGCGGACACCGGGCGGCGCTGGACGCCGCCACGCGGGTGGCCGCAGCACCCCGGCCGCGACGGCGGCCGCGATCACGGCCGCACCCGCGATGCCCGCCGAAAGCAACGCCCACAAGGCCGAACGGTCCCCCTCACGCAGGGTCGCGTCGGGATTGAGGGCGTAGATGCCGGCCGAGTGCTGCTGAGCGTCTGCCAGCCGACGGGGCACGTCGTAACCGAGGTTGGCGGACAGGTAGGTGTCGTTGCCCACGAGGAGCCCGGGCGGGGCTGCTTGGCGCAGACTGAACGCGGTGCGGGAGGCCAGCTCGCTCTCGGCCGTGGCCAACCGGTTGTCCTTGCCCAGCGCCGCCAGGGCTCGGGCGCGGGCTTCCTCGGCGGCCACCAGGAAGGCGGGCGGCGCCTCGTCCGCGTAGAGATGGCGTACGTCCTCCTGCACGGCCGCCTGTCGCTTGACGTCTTCCCGGACGGCGTCCTGGTACGAGCCGCCCGCCAGGCTGAACTGCCAGGTGCAGAGCAGCGTGGCCAGCGACACGACCACGATGAGCCCGATCTGGACTCGGATGCGCACGCTGAAGCGCGTGCGGGGTGTCGGGGGCGGCGTGGGGGCGGTCACGAGTCGACTCGTCGGAAGACGAAGCGGAGGCCGTCCTCGTCGGTGAGGGTGAACACGCCGTCGGCCAGCGACCAGACGAATCGCCGGGGCGCCAGTGAAGCCGGCCGTTCGGTGTAGTCGTCCCCGGGGTGTGCCGGATCCTTTCGCGTGGTCGTGGCGGACGAGGGTCGCAGAGTCAGTGTCCGGCCGTCGACCTCTACCGCTCCGGTGGAGGTGCGCTTGAGGAGGTAGTACTCGTTCGCAACCGGGGACACGGGATAGGTCAGCACCCCCGCGTGCGCGTATCTGCCGTCGGCCGTGAAACGGTACGCCAACGTGGTGTTGGAACCTGGTTGCGCGCTTTCCCAGGCGCCGACCATCTCGGTGGGAACGATCCCGGCCGCTGTGGTCGTGGCCGGGACGGCGGAGACGGTCTGGTTGCTGGGCGCCGGACTGGGCTCGTCGTGTGCCGCGACACAGGCCGCGGACACTCCCGTCACTCCCAGCGTCAGCGAGACCAACAGCGCCTTACGGACGCCGCATGACAGTGCACGGAGATTCATCAACTGCCCCTGAGCTCATCAAGTACGCGGAAATCCGGTCACCCTCCGCTGGTTTGGCGTACGTAGCTCACGCCGTCCAGCGAGAGATTCTCGAACGCGTAGCCGTAGCCCGTGTCGAAGGGGGTGATCGACCAATTCCTCACGTACAGGGGACCACCGGGCATGTGCAAAGTCATGGTGGAGCCCTGCACGACCGCCGGGCCACGGAGTACTTGGCCGTTGTTGTAATACATGGCAACGAATCCCTCAGCGAGGAACTCGATCTTCGTAGCCCGCGCGCTGCCCTCGCCGTCTCCGTCCCACTCCCCCACCAGTTCCTGCGGAACCTGGCCAGCGAGGGGAGCCTGCTGGTCGGAGTCAGGCTCGGAAGCCGTGTCCGACGAGGTTTCGGGCGCCGGAACAGGGATCGCAGGCGGCGGCTGAAGCGACGAAATCGACGGAGTCCTCGCTGCCGACGCATCCGTCGCTGAAGCGGACGAGTCGTCGTCGCTCGTCCCGCATCCCACGGCCAGGCAGAGCATGGCCACGGCTATCCCCCGCATGAATGCTGCTTTCATCGCGGCCCCCTCGAGAATCCCGGTGCTGCATTCCGTCGAGCGAGCGTAGACCCCACCTCATGTCCGGGAGAGCGCCCTGCTGGAGCCGGTCAACCTTTGACAATTCCCGCACCTGAATCGCCTCGGCGGAATTCATCTTCTTCCAAGCCGGGGGGAGCAGCCGGATACTTGGACCGGGTACCTCGCGCTTCGAGTTCGCCGCCGTTCGCGATCCAGATCGAGACCCAGGCTGCGGTGTCCGAATCCAGCATCACCAGGTGGAAGCCGGCCGGTCCGGTCCGGCACCCGGCAAAGCCGTTCGGGCACGGTGCTGACGCGCGGGAGGGTTTGAGTGAGTGTCAGGTCCATCATGCCTGGTCGAAGCGGTCTTCGGTAGGACGAAGCGCACGCCCGTCCAGCCTTGTTGCGGGTGGTGCCCTGACCGCAGACTCGTCGTCATCCACACTCCGGTCAACGAGCCGGCATCCGTCATCGGCTGCCGGCGCGTTCGCCGTGCTGTCTCGCCGTGTGACATGCGCCGGCCGGAGAGGGTCGGGGACGAAGGGGATCGATGGATCAGGACATGGTCGTGCTGGCAAGGGTCAGGCTGCTCAGTGCCAACGTTCGGGTGGTGCGAGGGGTGGAGGGGCTGTGGATCTACCGACTGCTGACGCAGGTCGAGCCGGAGGTGTACGGATCGAAGCTGGCATACGTCCTGGTGGAGGAGAGCGGTTCGCCGCTGCTGCGGAAGCTTCCTGAGCGGAGGCTGGTCCTGCTCGACGAGGCCGTGAAGGTGGCGCAGGCCCTCAGTCCGGCGAACCCGTACCGGGAGAAGGTGCTGGCGAAGGCACTGGCCGCGAGGGCTCGCGCGTTGACATGAATCCGAGTGGGGTCCCGGTCGAGCCGGGGCCCCACGCCTCCTCGACGACGTTGTCGCTTGCCGAGGCGTCCACCCGATGAGTTTCCTCCGGCCCGTCGCCGCCTCTCATGACGGATCGGCACCCGCAGCAGGCGAGTTCACGAGTGTCAGTACGTCGTTCAGTGCGGACACGGACGGTCCGGCCCAGTCGTCGCCGCGCGCGTGGGCGTCGTTGTCGGCCCAGTCGCTGGTCCGGAGCATGAACGCGCGCATGCCGCAGCGGGATGCACCGGCGAGTTCGTCTCCTCCTCCGTCGCCGATGTAGAGGCACTCCTCCGGGGCGGCATCGAGGCGGTGTGCGATCAGGCGGAAGAGTTCCGGATCGGGTTTGCGCCTGCCCTCCTCGCAGGACAGCACACGCGCATCGACAAGATCGGCCACCGGCAACTGCGGCCAGGTCTGCGCCAGTTCGACGGTGCAGTCGCTCAGCACACCCACGCGCAGTCCGCGGGCACGCAGTGCGCGCAGCGTCGGGACGGCGTCGTCACGCAGCACGAAGAGTTCGCGTTGCGATGCGACTCGTGCCGTGCACGCGGCGGCAAGCGCTTCGTCGCTCGGCTCGACGCCGCAGCGCCGTGCCAGCGTCCGGAAGGTCGCCGCGAGGTCGCCCAGGGACCCGGTGGCTCGTTCGGGAAACGACGCGTCCAGGGCCGTACGCCAGGTTCGGGCGGGCAGGCCGAGAGGTGCCGCGCTCCGGGCCGCGTGCTCGTCCCAGACGTGGGCCGGAGTGCTGGGGGTGAGCGTTCCGAAGAAGTCGAGGATGACGGCGTTGACGGACATGAGGCGACCCTAACGCCCTGGCAGGCGACCGTAACGCCTCGGCAGGCGACCCTGACTCCCCGACCTTGGCCCCCTCAGAACACGCTCCCCATGTCCGCGGGGGTAGGGCTTTCCCGAGCACTCAGACGCCTGGCAGCACGATGGCCCCTGAAGGGCCGCGTTGCGAAGATCCATGTGTCCGTACCCTGCACCACGCCTCTGAGGAACTCCCATGCGCAGCTCTCGTTTCGTTGCCGCTTCTCTGGTAGGGGTCGTCGTCTGCGGTCTGGCCGTCCCGAGCGCGGTCGCGGCTTCAGCCGGGGCCACCTCGCCTACGGTCCGGGCGCTCTCTGCACGCTCCAGCCCTGCGAAGGGTGTGAGGCTCACGCTTCCCGTGCCGAGCGGCCGCTACGCCACCGGCGAGTCGTCCTTCCGGCTTGTCGACGACGAGCGCTCGGACCCGTGGGTGCCCGGTCAGCCGTACCGCGAGCTGATGATCAGTGTCTTCTACCCGTCGGTGCACACCGGCGGCCGGCCCTTCACGCACCAGTTTCCGCCGGCGGTGGCCACGGCGTTCGGTTCGGCCGTCGAGCAGAGCGCCGAACTGCCTGCCGGCCTGGTGAACTGGGCCGCGACCACCACGCACTCCGTGAGGGACGCCGTGCCTGCCCCGGGCCGCTTTCCCGTCGTCCTCTACTCCCCCGGCGCCGGGGATCCGCGGGACTGGAACGTGTCGCTGGCCGAGGACCTGGCGTCACGGGGCTTCGTCGTGGTCACCGTCGATCACACCGGAGAGGCACCGGCGGTGCAGTTCCCGGACGGCCACGTGGTCGGGAACGAGCCGCTCATGACCGCCTGGGCCACGGCCATCCAGAACGGCACCACGCCGGCCCTTCTCAGGAAGGTGATGGCCGCGCGCACTGCCGACACCGAGCTCGTCCTGGACCGGCTGACAAGCCTGCCGACCCGGCTGACCCGCATCATGGACGTGCACCGGGTCGGCATGTTCGGGCAGTCCGGCGGCGGCTTCACGGCTGCGCAGGCGATGTACGGCGATCCGCGGATCAAGGCCGGCGTCAACATGGACGGCACCCTGGAGTACACCAGCGAACCCGACGGCACCCATCTGAGCGAGGTCGCTCTGCACGGGCTGGATCGCCCGTTCCTGCTGATGGGAAACAGCTCCGCGGCCGACGGGAGCGACGTGCACCACGAACCGTCCTGGGCGTCGTTCTGGCGAAACCAGCGG
The DNA here is from genome assembly GCF_000383655.1 of Streptomyces sp. 351MFTsu5.1. Classification (NCBI taxonomy): domain Bacteria; kingdom Bacillati; phylum Actinomycetota; class Actinomycetes; order Kitasatosporales; family Streptomycetaceae; genus Streptomyces; species Streptomyces sp. 351MFTsu5.1. The sequence goes on from NZ_KB911802.1 coordinate 50,158, forward strand.
GGTTGGAAGGCAGACGTCACCCTGAACGACTCCGTGCACGCGTCTTTCACGGACGCCAAGGCACTTCTGCCGCAGCTGGCGGGCCGGGTACCGGTCGACAAGCTCGACGCGGCGGTCGGCAAGGTCGACCCTCGCCTGGCGGTGGCGGCGAATCGGGCACTGGTCGCCTCGTTCTTCGACCGATTCCTGAAGGGCTGCGACGACCATCTCCTGGACGGCGGTGCGTCGCCGTACCCGATCGCCTTCGTACGGTAGACGGCCCTTTCGGCGGTCAGGCGTCCGGGGCGACTTCGGGGTGAGTGAACCGCACGGGCTTGCCCAGCGACCGGGCGTAGGCGATTTCGGCCCGGGTGCTGTCTCCGATGTAGTCACCGACTATGAGCACCTCGTCAGCGAGCCGGATCTTCGCTCGGTGCAGCTCGCCGAGACGAACCTTCAGGGACTGGGACTGGGCGTCGGCCTCGGCCTCGGCACCCGCAGGACCGGTGCTGAGCCCATGCGGCGACTTCATGTCGAAGCCCGGCTTGACGACGACCCTTCCCGCGATGGTCTCCCGAAAGTCCGCCTGGGCCATCTCGGCCATGAAACGGGTGGAACCGCAGATCACGACGATGTGCGGGATGCCCAGTTGCTTCTTCGCCTCGGCGAGTTTCCGCTCCGGAGTGAGCTGCTGCGGGTATGACAACGGTCCTCCTGGTGGTGTGCTGCACGCACCCCGTGGTCCGGGGTACCGGTAGCGGCATGACTGAAGCGGTACAAGCGGGACTGTGGGGATTGCTGGCGGGTTCGGCGCTGCTCGTGGGCGCGGCGATCGGGTACGGGTTGCGCGTGCCGCAGAAAGTGATCGCCACGGTGATGGCCTTCGGGGCCGGGGTGTTGCTGTCGGCGGTCTCCTTCGAACTGGTCGGTGAGGCCTACGACGAGGCGGGCATCGCACCGGCGGCGATCGGCACGCTTCTGGGTGCCCTCGCCTACACGGTCGGCAACGTGTGGCTGGCCGGCCGGGGCGCCCGGCACCGCAAACGCTCCGGTGTCCGACCTGACCAATCCCAGCCCTCGGAAGCCGAACAGGGCGGGTCCGGTACGGCTCTGGCGCTGGGCGCACTGCTGGACGGCGTTCCGGAGTCGGCCGTCATCGGGGTCAGTCTGCTCGACGGCGGCACGGTCAGCCTGGTGACCGTGGCGGCGGTGTTCCTCAGCAACGTCCCTGAGGGCCTGTCGAGTTCGGCGGGGATGAAGAAGGCCGGGCGTGGCAAGGCGTACGTCTTCGGCGTGTGGACGGCGATCGCAGCAGCGAGCACTGTCTCTGCCGTCCTCGGTTACACCGTCGTCGGAGCGTTCTCTCCCGCTGTGGTGGCAGCGGTCACCGCGGTGGCCGCAGGCGCGATCCTCGCCATGATTGCCGACACGATGATTCCCGAGGCGTTCGAGGATGCCCACCTGGCGATCGGCCTGATCACCGTGTGCGGTTTCCTGCTCTCCTTCGCTCTCTCCCACGCCTGACAGCACCTGTCCCGGAATCGCGCTCATGGATGGCCTCTTGCGAGTGCGACCCATTCCCCTTCGCGTTGCCCTGCACGTCCGTAGTATCACTTGTGCAGTGGCGCACGTTCGCGGCAGTCGGATGAGGGCGCGCCTGATTCCTGTCGCGGGATGCCGTCTTGAACCTACGACCTGTGAAGGAGCATGACCATCATGTCTGACACTGTGGCCGCAAAAAACGGGGTTACCACCCAGTACCTGGCACGGGTGGCCGAGGACCTGGAACAGAACCTGAAGGAGCAGGAGCGTCTCGGCACCGAAATCGCCGTACTGCAAAGCCAGTTGGCGGAGCTTGAAGCGGACCGAACGGTGTTGGTGAGCCTTCAGGAAGCGCTCGGCGCAACCTCCGCGCCGGCAACCTCCGCGCCCACCATCCCTGCGCCCGCAGCACCGGAAGCCGAGCCTGCTTCGGCTCCCACCGCCGCCGACAAGAAGGCCACCGCGGCCCCGGCCAGGAAGGTGCGGGCCAAGAAGCCCGCAGCGGCGCCGGTTCCGAAGGCACGCAGGACCAAGACAGCAGCCGCGAAGGCCGCCGAGCCTCGGCAGCCCTCCCTGGTCACTCTGGCCCGTGACTTCCTGACGAGCCAGACCGAACCCCGTTCCGCCGCGGAAATCGCCGAGGCCCTGGCCCAGGAGCACCCCGACCGCGGCATCAAGAAGACCGTCGTACGCACCACGCTCGAAGGACTCGTGGCCAAGAACCACGCCCAGCGCAGCAAGCAGGGCTCCTCCGTGTTCTACACCGCTCCCGACCAGGCAGCGCCTTCTGCGGACAGCAGTGAGACTTCCGCATAGGCGGAACCCTCGGCCAGGGGCGAGAACAAGCGCAATCAGGCGTGCGTCAAACGCCCTTCAGCACACGATCGAGTGCCGCCCTGCCTACGGGGCCCCAGTTCGGCTTGCCGCCCGGGAGACCCCGGTCTCCGTTCTGCCCCATGAGCATGAGGAAGAGGCTCCTCATCGCAGCCAGTCCGCGGGCCCGACGGACGGTCGCCTCGTCCGCACGGGCGTACCTGTCGAGGCAACGTGAGGCCAGGCCGGCCGGCAACAGCAGCCATGCGGCGGCGAGGTCCCAGGCGGGGTCTCCGGCGACCAGGGCACCGAAGTCGACGACGCCCGACAGGGTTCCGTCCGAGACCACGACGTTCGCCGGATGCAGATCGCCGTGCACCCATACGGGCGGCCCGTCCCACTCGGGGGCTGCGACGGCTTCGTCCCAGACGGCCCGGGTGGCGGCTGCGATGTCGTCGGGGGCGACGGCCTGGAAGAAGTGCTCGAAGCCGCCGGTGCACTGCTTGGGGTGAGCGCCGAAGTCCGAGCTGACCGGTGCCTCGGCGGGCGCCTCGACGTGGAGCGCTCGGAGGAAGTCCGCCAGGATGTCGGCCGCGTGGGTGCCGTGGCTGATCGAGCCGTGGTCCAGTGGCTCGCCGGGAACCCAGGTCATGACGGTCCAGTGCTTCGGGAAGCTCTCGGACGGTTCGCCGTATCGCACCGGGGTCGGCACCGGCAGGGGAAGGCGCGGGGCCAGTACCGGTAGCCAGCGCCGCTCCTTCAGTTGGAGTTCCGGGGTGGGGTCCATGCGCTGCATGCGCACGGCCAACTCGTCGCCGAGACGCCACATTTGATTGCCCCAGCCGCCCGGCACCTCGCGGATGGCAAGCCCTGCCAGGTCTGGATGCTGCTCCTGCAACAGGGCTCGGACCAGGTCGGGGGTGATGTCGATCTGGGTCTCGGCGTCGATGTCCGTGTCGGTGTCGGTCATGCGAAGTCACAGTAATGGGGCGGGAGGTGGGGCGGCTCTGGATCTTCGTGAATGAGTGGTGGGGCTCGCACGGAGGTGACTCACCGCTTTATCTGCCCGGATCCAGTCGCTCGGCGAGGTCGTGGGCCGTGGCACGAGTGAGGTCTTCCCCGTAGAAGCCGACGACTGCGAAACGACCGCCGGTGATCGACTGGGCCACGGCGGGGGTGCCCCATAGCTTGCCGTCGATGACGATGGCGAACTCATTGCGCGGGGGCGGAGCCGACGCGAGGGAGGCTGTGAGCGTCACGAAGCGGATCCGGTCGGCGGGCGAGAGCGTCGCCTCCATCTGCCATCTGCCGTCGACGGTGCTCTTCTCGGCCGTGGCAGAGGCGACACGAATGTCCCTCATGCCCTTGGCAGGGTCGGTGTGGACGCACCTCGCCCGTTCGGTCGCGGTGGGGTCCACCGTGTAACCGCCGTCGCCCTGGGTGCAGGGACCCTCCGTCGACGAGGTGACCGGCAGCAGGGAGACCTTGGTCGCCTTCGCGGCGTCGCCCCGGTCGGCGGGCTGCACCACATGCGCGCGCGGCGGCCCGTCGTCCGCGACGGCCACCCAGGCGGTGGCCACCGCCGCCGCGAGGACGACCCCGGCTCCGGCGCGCGTCAGCCGCTGCCGCCTCCGGGCAACCCGCAGCGCGCCGTCCGCCAGGCCGACGAGGTGGGCGCCGGCGTCACCGTCACGCTCACGGACATGGGTGTGCAGGGTGTCGTGCAGCAACGATTCGTGCAGCAGGTCCCCGGTCGAGTCGTTCATGCGGTGACGCCCCTTCCGGAGGCACGGGAGGAGACGGACGGCCCGGTCTCGGCCAGGGCGGTCCGGAGAGTGGTGAGGGCCTTGTGGGTCTGGCTGCGGACCGTGCCCGGGGCGACGCCCAGGATCGCGGCGATCTCGGCGTCGGGCCGGTCCTCGAAGTAGCGCAGTACGATCACCGCGCGCTGACGCTTGGGCAGCCGCCGCAACGCGCTCATGATGTCCTGCCGCTGGACGACGCTGTCGGCCAGGTTCGCGCCCTGGGCGGCCGGCCGGTCCGGAACGGAGTCCGTGACCGTCTCCCGTCCCCAGCTGAGCAGCCGGAAGCGGTCCACCTGGGCGTGGTAGAGCGCGCGGCGCACGTAGATCTCCGGCTGTTCCCGATCACGGAGCTTGGACCAGCGCCGAGCCGTGGCGGCAAGCGCGGTCTGGAGCAGGTCCCGGCCCTGTTCCCAGTCCCCGGTCAGCAGGTAGGCCGTGTGCAGCAGCGATCTCGACCGCGCCGCCACGAACTCGCGGAACTGGCGTTCCTCGTCGGCGTTCAATGCGCCCTCCCTCGTTCCCCCGTATAGACGGGTGGGGACACGAGAACGACTGCCCTGCCGGACGGACTTTCTCGGTACGGCCCCGCTTGCGCCCGATACACCCGGTAGGCCGCGCCCCCTGACGTGTCCTGCCGGAGGACTGGGTGGGCACCCAGATCTCCGCCTCGGGGTTGTAGGGCATGGTGACCGCGACAGCGACCCTGCCGTCGCCGCGGCGGCGCCACTCCGACGACACCCGGCCCCGTACGGTGTCGATCGCGTTGACCGGGGCCGCGGGGATGTACGGAGGAATGCGCAGCGTCTCGTAGGCGGCGGTGCTCGGCCTGATGCCGGCCAGGCTCTGGTAGAACCACGTGGCCGCGTTAGAGCGGTTGTGGTGGTTCAGCGACCCAGGCCACGATGCGGTCCGCGAGCAGTTTGGCCAGGCTCGTGAGAGTTCTCGCGCTCCCGTGCAGTGTCTGTGCTCGAACCGGCGGCCCAGGCTAGCGGTCGGTACCGGTCTCGTAGGCGTACCGCACGCACGTCAGTCAGTCAGTCACTTGTAGATCTTGCCCGGTTCGGCTTTGCACGGAGCGAGCAGTTGGGAGACGGTCACGAAGGTGTAGCCCTGCTTGCTGAGCGCCTTCAGGATGGAAGGCATGGCCGGGACCGTGCCCTTGTGGAGCGGGTGGAGCAGGATGATCCCGTCGCGGTCGGCGCCGTCGAGGACCCGCTTGGTGATCAGCGCACTGTCGTCCGTCTCGTAGTCCTTCGCGGTCACCGTCCACAGCACCTGCGCCATCCCCAGTTCTCCGGCGACCTTGGAGACGCGGTCGTCGGTGCGGCCCTGCGGCGGGCGCATCAGGGTGGGCTCACTGCCGGTGATGCCGGAGATGGCCCGTGCGGTGCGGCGCAGTTCGTCGCGGATCTGCGCATCGGAGACATCAGTCAGTACCGCGTGCGTCCAGGTGTGGTCCCCGATCTCGTGACCGTCCCGGGCGATCCGCCGCACCACCTCGGGGAACTTGTGGATGCGTCGACCCTCGAGGAAGAACGTCGACGGCGCCTTGTACTGCTTGAGGAGGTCCATGAGCCGGTCGGTGGGTTCGCCCGGGTTGCCGTCGAAGGTGAGCGCGATGCACTTGGCCTTCCGGCAGTCCACCTGCCCCGACGGTACGACCGCTCCGGCTGCCACGTGGGCACGCGCGTCGCGCGGGGACAACGTCTCCATCCTGTTCGCATGGACGGCTATGGCGATGGTCGCTGTCACGGCTGCCACCACGGCCAGCGTCAGGAGTATGAGCATCCGAGGCCGTTTTCTGAGGATCTTCACACGAAGGAGAAGATTTCCTCATCGCACGGGTTGCCCGGCGGCACCGATAGTGACGTAGCACACATGTACGGAACGCGTACACGCGGAGGTGCGCGGCCGTCCCCTGCGCGGCCGCTCGGCGACGCTGCCAGGTGTCCGCGGCTCGTTCAGAAGCCGGGCGGCGGCGTCAGGCCGTACCTCGAGATGATGTCCGGCAGCCAGGTCGGCCGTCCGAACTCCAGGCCGTACTTCGCCGCGAGCACCTCCACCGCATCCTCCGTCGACGGCGGGCCGTCGCTGAGCATGTCGACCATCTCGCGGAAGCAGTGCTCGAAGCCGGCCGGGCTGATGATCTCGATCATCCGCGCCGGAGCGGCGCCCGCGTTCCACATCGTGTGCAGCTCCCCGCGCGGTTTGGTGATGTAGCCGCCGGGACCCAGGACGGTTTCACGGTCGCCGGAGCGGAATCCGATCTCGCCCTCGGTCACGATCGAGTACTCGTCCTCCCGGGTGTGCAGATGCGGAGGCACCAACGCCCCTACCGGGAAGGGGTGTTCAACGACCGAGAGCGCGCCGTCGGTGTCGTCGCCCCACAGCTTGAAGACGACCCCGATGGAACCGAGGAAACCCTCGGCCCCCTCGCCTGGGCGGACGATCGTGAGTGGCGGGGCCGAGGGCTCTGTCATGGTGATCACTCCTCGTGCATTTTGGAGATACACTGGTGTTCTCTTAAAAAGTCTCCATCGCGAAGCTCGAGGCGTCAAGATTTGAGTGAACAGAAGCGTTCGTCGAAATCGCGCGGTTACGAGATGCGTAAGCGTGCCGAGGATGTGGAGCGGACACGGCAGCGCATCGTCGAGGCCACCGTGCATCTTCACGGCACCGCGGGCCCGGCGTCGACGAGCATCTCGGCGATCGCCGAGCGCGCCGGCGTCACCCGGCTGACCGTCTACCGGCACTTCCCGGATGAGACAGCGCTGTTCGAGGCATGCACGGGGCACTGGCTGTCAATGCACCGGACCCCACAGCCCATGGAGTGGGGCACGATCGAGAACCCCCTCCAAAGGCTGACGGCCGGGCTCGCCGACATCTACCGCTTCTACGGCGAAGGTGAGCAGATGCTGACGCTGGGCCTCCGCGACCAGCATGCCGTACCCGAGCCGATCCGTGCCGCCTGGGAGAACATGACCAGGCAGTACGTCGATGTCCTGGTCCAGGCCTGGCCACAAGCCGACGACTCCGTCGTCCTGCGGGCGGTGATCGGCCATGCAGCAGCCTTCTCGACCTGGCGTTCGCTGTGCCGGGAACAAGGGCTCACGAACGACACGGCGGTCGAGGTCATGGTCACGCTGGCGGAGAGGGCCGGTGGGTCGAGGTCATGGTCGCGCTGACGGAGTGGGCCGGTGGGTCGAGGTCATGGTCACGCTGACGGAGAGGGCCGGTGGGTCGAGGTCATGGTCGCGCTGACGGAGTGGGCCGGTGGCCGGACCCTCGGTCGGCGACACACCGGGTTGCCCTGGATCAGGCGTGCTGCTTCTGCCCGTACAGGTCGACGGTGACGTGCGGGGCGAGGGCGTGCAGGAAGTCGGCGGCGTCGAAGATCTCGCCCGCGGAGACGACCCCGAGGGTCTTGATGCGGTCGGACAGGACGCGTTCGAGGGCCTCCGCGACGAGGGGCGCGGTGACGGCATAGATGTCCTGACCGCGGGCTGCGGCACGGCGTTCGGCTCCTGCGGAACGGACCACGACGTCCACGAGGAAGGTCTGGTCGGAACGCCCGTTCTGGTCCGTGGCCGACGGGGCCGGTGTGTCGGGGTCGGCGATGTCCTGGACGGCCTGGGTGGTCATGTAGGTGGTCACGTCGGGGATGGCGAGATGCTGGGCGACGGTGACGACGTCCGCCATCGTGAACTCCCCGATCACCGGCCGCGATCCCACCGGTTCCGGGAAGTTCCACTGCCCAGTGGGCGCGGCGTCGTCGCGGTGCTCCCACTGTCCGCCGCGGTAGCGCAGGCGCCGCGCACCGCGTCGTTCGCGGGAGACCGAGCCGGAGCGTCGGGTGCCGGCGGTGGGGTGCCAGCTGCTGAGCGCGTAGGCGATGTGTGCCTCGTCGGCCTCGGTCCAGTCGCCCATCGCCGCCGTGACCAGCAGATCGCCCAGGCCGCCGAAGAAGGCCATGGCCGGCACGATCACCGCTGCCGCGTCCCGGGCCTGTTCGCGGTAGTGGGCGAAGGTGTCGAGGTTGGCCTCGAGTTCGGCGGCCACGTCCAGGTACGGAATCTTGGCACGGAGTGCGGCCTCGATCACCGGGCCGGTGGTCGAGGCGAAGGGGCCGGCGCAGTTGATGACCGCCACGGTTCCCGCCAGGGCCCGGTCCAGCGACGTCGCGTCGTCGACCGACGCAGCCCTGGATTCCAGCCCGTGCTCACGGGCCAACTCGTCCAGGGCCTGCCGGTTGCGCCCGGACAGTACCGGGACGAATCCGCGCGCGGTCAGCTCCGCGACCACGAACCGCCCGGTGTGCCCGTACGCGCCGAACACCGCCACCAGCTGACCTGACTCCATGAACCGCTCCCCTGTGCGCAGCTGCCCGCTGCGGAGTCGGTCCGCCGCGGTCTGACCCCCACATCCTGTCGCTCGGCCAACGCTCCGCGAGAGTGTCGGAAACGACATGCCGCGTACAGTTTCGGACATGCCCGCTGTTGCGCTGGCCGTCACCGACGGCATGCTCCACTACGAACTGTCCGTGGCCGTCGAGGTCTTCGGCTCCGATCTGACCCACGTCGTCGATCCCTGGTACGACTTCACCCTCTGTGGGACTGCCCCGGTACGCATCGGCCGCTTCCACCTGGAGCCCGACCACGGACTCGACCACCTCGCGCACGCCGACACGGTGATCGTCCCCGGCTGGGCCGACACCGACATCGCTCCGCCCACCGAACTGGTCGACGCTGTGCGCGCGGCACACGCGGCCGGCGCCCGCGTGGCCTCACTGTGCACCGGCGCCTTCGTCCTGGGTGCGGCAGGGCTGCTCGACGGCAGGCGTGCCACGACGCACTGGGCGCACACGCGGGAACTGGCCCGACGCCACCCGACAGTCACCGTCGACCCGGATGTCCTCTACGTCGACAACGGTGACGTCCTGACCTCCGCGGGCAAGGCTGCCGCCATGGACCTGTGCCTGCACCTGGTCCGTCTGGACCACGGATCGGCGAACGCGAACAAGATCGCCCGGCGCCTGGTCATCCCGCCCCATCGCGAGGGCGGGCAGGCCCAGTTCATCGCCACCCCGCTCCCCGCTCCGGGCAACCACCCGTTGAACGAGCTTTTCCCCTGGGCCCTGGAACGGCTGAACGAGCCGTTGACCGTGGAAGACCTGGCCCGTCAGGCCCGCATGAGCACACGTCACCTCGGCCGCCACTTCAGGCACGTCACCGGCATCACGCCTCTGCAGTGGCTCCACGCCCAGCGCATCCGTCACGCCCAGGAACTGCTGGAGACCACTGACGCCACCGTGGACACCATTGCCGCAGCCACGGGCATGGGCACCGCCACGACCCTGCGCCGCCACTTCCACCGCAGCGTCGGCGTCCCACCCGACACCTACCGCCGCACCTTCCGCCCCTGAGAGGCAACAACTCCCAGCCTCCGGCCGCCCACCAGCCGTAGACGAGCGTCTCATGTCCTTACAGTTGAACTTGAGCATCCAGTCGAACGCTCGACTTCGCCGGTCTCGACTGTGAGGACGACGTCTTCATCGGCTTTCAACGGGTCGACGGCTACCGAGCACCGCAGTGGCCCGGACAGACCGTTCCTCAGCAGCTGCACATCTGCTTCAAGGTCAAGCAGGGACTGGACCAGGTCGAAACCCGGTTGCTCGAGCTCGGCGCGGGCAGACCGGACCATCAGCCGCACGGCGACAAAGCACGCGTTCTCACCGATCCCGTCGGGCACCCGTGTTGCAGCGTGGGGTGACGTTCCCCCTCGCGAGGGATTGCAGGCGTCGAGTTCCTGGAGGAGCGCTAACGGCGGATCGCCGAGATCAGTCCGCCGGGCCGCTCCTCGCGCTGGGGTGGAGTGCTGAGGGGACGGCCATAGGCGGCAGCGCACTCGCGCAGAGTGTGGGGCTGGGCCTCCCAACCGTGCCCGGCCAGCCAGCCCACCGGGTTGTCGGGCATCTCCGAGACCCACATCGACGCCGCAGATCCCGGCGCGGCGTCCGCGCCGAAACGGTCGATCACGCCGCGCGAACCCAACGTCAGCCCCATCCGACTGCCCGCCGCAGACCGCGCACCGACCCGGGACAGCAGCAGGTCCACGGCATCCTCGGGCAGATAGATCAGCAGTCCTTCGGCGATCCACACGGTCGGCAACGCAGGGTCATGCCCTGCTGCGGCCAGCGCGTCAGGCCAGTCGTCACGCAGATCCACGGCTACGGCGATCCGCTCGCAGCGTGCGACGGCCCGTTCCTGGCTCAGCACCGAGGCCTTGAAGTCCAGTGGCGCGGCGGTGTCGACCTCGAACAGCCGGGTGCCGGTGGGCCAGTCCATCCGGAAGGCGCGGCTGTCCATCCCGGCCCCGAGCAGCACGACCTGCCGGACACCGGACGCGGAGGCCTCCCGCAACAGGTCGTCGAGGAACTTCGTCCTGATGACGATGGAGAACGACACCGCCAGCCGACGGCGTCGGGCGGCCTCGTCGTCGGGCAGCGGCGGAGAGGAGGGCCACAGGCCACCGGCAGTCGCGAAGGCCTGTGCCAGCGGGTCGCGGAACAGCGCGTTCTCCCGCTCGGTCTCCAACGCCCGCACCCTGGCCACCCCGACCGCCGTGGCCCACACTCCCGACGGCTGCACCCGCTCCTGCTCATCAGTCACCGCGCCAGCCTAAGCGTTGCGCCGCAACGGCCGGCCAGTGAGCCGGTGGAGCCACCGGTGTCAGGCCAACTGCCAGGGGAAAACCAAGATGCCCGTGGCCGCTCCCGTATTCGACAATGGTGCATGCTGATCGACCACTGGCCCCTTGTGGGACTTCGTCTGCGCACCCCGCGTCTGGAGTTACGACTGCCCAGCGAGGGTGAGCTCGCCGAGTTGGGTGAGCTTGCGGCAGGTGGCGTCCACGAGCCGGACCGCATGCCCTTTCTCGTACCGTGGACCGACCTGCCTCCAGCCGCCCGGGCCCGCTCGGTGGTGCAGCACCACTGGTTGCGCAGGGGGAACTGGTCACCGGAGAACTGGACCCTGAACCTCGTCGTCTTCGAAACCGGCCAGGTCGTCGGCCTGCAGACCATCACCGCCCGGGACTTTGCCGTGCTCCGGCAGGTGAACACCGCCTCCTGGCTCGGAACACGATTCCAGCGGCAGGGAATCGGTACCGAGATGCGTGCCGCTGTGCTTCACCTGGCCTTCGCCGGACTGAACGCCCTCGATGCGATGTCGGGCGCTCTTGAGGAGAACCCGTCCTCGTTCTCCGTCTCCATGAAGCTCGGTTACGAGCTCGACGGTGTCGAGCGACATGTGGTGCGCGGCCAGCCGGCGATCATGCGGCGGTTGAGGCTGACGCGCGCCCACTGGGAGACACACCGGCAGGTTCCGGTCTCGGTCACCGGGCTGTCCCCCTGTCTCCCCATGTTCGGCTTGTCCGACGACAGCCTCCCGGGCCACCGACAGGCGTGCTCGTGACCCGGCCGCACGACTCCGGCAGGCGGCCAACCCGCAGGTCGACCGCGCTGGCGGCCTTCAGATCAGGGGCACAGACCGATGTCGGAGTTGTAGCTGATGTCGATCGAGCCACTCCAGGTCATGCACTGTCCGGGCGCGGGCAGGTCCTTGTACACCGGGCCGGCGTAGGTCGTGTAGGAGCCGGCGTCCCTGGCCGGTGTGCTGCTGGTCGGCCAGGTGTCCAAGGTGACCTCCATGAACACACGGGCGCCGGGCTTGTTGCGCACCGTCACGGCGCACCACTGCTTGTCCGCGGCGCTGTAGGCCACGTAGGTGGTGGCGGCCACGGTCGTCTGCGAGGACTTGATCGGAGTCGACGTGAAGACCTCGTACCCCTTCCCGCACGCTCCGTTGTAGGCCCCGGCCGTGGCGGCCGAAGCCGGTGCGGTCGCGGCGAGCGTGCCACCCAGGGCCAGGACGGCAAGAGCGCCGGCGGTGACTGCCTTGTGACGGATCGACTTCATGATGTTCCCCCTGTTGGTCCTACGACGGGACGGTCGGTCGTCGCCGCCCACGCAGAGTGAGACCGGGCAGGGGTGTCGGCAGTTGTAGGGTTCCTTGTCGCGGTCCTGTCACCGGTGTCACAGGGTTCGTTACGGCAACGCCCAGGTCAGCATGGGGAACACCGAACTCACCTTCACATGAGCGCAGTTGCTTCCTTGTACTCGTGATCCAGCATCGCGTAGACGTACTCGCTGCCCCAGCGGTCTCCGTCGAGGTCGTTGTCGATCAGATGTGCCTCGCGACGCATGCCCAGCCGCTCACACACACGCACCGATCCGGTGTTGAGCACATCGAGCCGCGCGAAGATCCGGTGGACCCGCAGCCGGTCGAAGGCCAGCGACATCACGGTACGCGCCGCCTCGGTGGCGTAACCACGCCCGGAATGCTGCGGGTTGACGATCCAGCCGATCTCGGCCTGCCGGGCGGCAGCACTGCTGAGGGTGAGGACCACCTCGCCGATCACACCTGGCCCGTCCACCCGGCACACGGCCAGCAGTAGCGCATCGCCGTCGGCCTTCCAGTCGGTCCCGCCGGCTCGTACGGCGATCGACTCGGCGCACGCCTGCCGGGTGAGCGGCGGGCGATAGAGGTAGAGCGCGACCTCCGGCAGGGACTGGTACGCGTACCGGTCATCGACGTCGTCCGGCGTGAACGTGCGCAGGACCAGGCGCTGGGTCGCAATGCTCGACGGCACCTGCCGCGAGACGTCCGACATCAAGTCCCCCCCCGTGTCATTGATCCGACGGGCCACAGTATTTGATCTCATGGCGATCAGCAGGAACATTTCTGTCACGCGCGCGGCCACTCACTCGGTGAAGTTGCGCCCCGACGGGTTCCCGACGGGTTCCACCAGCGAGAGCCCGATTCCGAGGGCCAGTTGGTCCCGTGATCGAGGATCATGACCGGCGTCCGGTTCACCTGGGGCAAGCACGCCTGGATCCCGAACAGCGGAGGCAGGTACATCCTCAGAGGTACGGCCGCCACGCACGGAGGCGGTTAGAGACTGCGGCCGGACCGGGCGCGTCCTGACACAGTCAGAGACCGGCGGGCTGCTCCCACCACACCAGGTTGGCGGCCGCCTGGGCCGTCGGCTCGACGATCTCCCAGCCCTCAGCGATGAGCCCCTCGTCGATCCGCCAGATGTCGACGACCGCGATCTCCGGTCCACCGTTGGGCAGTTGTCGCCGCGAGTGCATCACGACGTGATCGCCGTCGGCGAGCAGGTGGTAGATCTCGACCCGCATCTCGGCGAGCGGAACCAGTGCCGCCTGTACGGCGGCGAGCCATTCCTCCTTGGTCGAGGCTGTCGAGTCCGGCCTGTGGTGGACGAAGTCGTCACTCAGCAACGGTGCGAGCGCGTCGACGCTGCCCGTCTCGATGAGCTTCGTCAACGCCCCTTGCACGACAGCCTTGTTGTCCGTGGTCATGGACGCAGTGTTTCCGTGGTTCCACCAGCTGTCGATGACATCGGATTTCATGGCGTGCGGCTCAGCGATGAGTACCCTCCCTGAATGTGCAGACAGTTGGGGAGCTTCTACGGCAGTGGCGGCACCGCCGACGCCTGAGCCAACTGGCCCTCCCACTCGCCGCCGACGTCTCGGCTCGTCACGTCAGCCTGGTCGAGACGGGCAGGTCGAACCCGAGCGCGGACATGGTCCTCCGGCTAGCGGACCAGCTCGATGTACCGCTGCGTGATCGCAACCAGCTGTTGCTCGCGGCCGGCTTCGCACCCCGGTACGCCGAGCGGCCGCTCGATGACGGAGCCCTGTCTGCGGCCCGGGACGCGGTGGCCAGAGTGCTCCGGGCGCATGAGCCGTACCCGGCGGTGGCCTTCGATCGCCGGTGGAACATAGTGATGACCAACCGTGCGGTCGACCCGTTCTTCGCGGAGGTCGATCCCGACCTGCTCCAGCCGCCGATCAACCTCGTACGACTGGGGCTGGACCCGCGAGGCTTCGCCGCGCTGGTCGTGAACCTGTCCGACGTACGTGCGGTGTTCCGGTCTCGCATACGGCGTCAGCTCGCCGTCGCCCCCGACGCCGAACTCACCGCGCTCTACGAGGAACTGCTGGCGCCCGACTCCGAGGACGCGTTGAACGCGACGGTCGAGTCCGATGTCCTGATCCCCATGATCCTTCGTTTCGACGGACAAGAGCTGCGCCTGTTCTCGACCATCACCACGTTCGGCACTCCGACGGACATCACGCTGGACGAGGTCGCGATCGAGTCGTACTACCCGGCGGACGCGGAGAGCGCCGCGTACTTCGAGAGACGGTCCTGCTAGGCGCCGAGCGTGTGGTGAGCCCACCGCCACTCTCTCGCATCACCCACTGAAGGCAGTCCTCGGGTCAAGGCACCTGCGGCATCCACAAGTTGCACAGAATCTGGTGTCCGAGGGCTTGCCGGATCCTCAGCATCAACATTTAAATCAAGACGTGAACTAAGCCGTGGGCCGCACCCGCGCACGTTCGGCAACCCCCCGCACCGCACAGCACTCCCCGCACGGCCTTTCGTGACCACCCTTCATTCACCCCCAGGGGAACATGGCATGGGCCTCAGATCTCTCGGTGTCGCGCTCGCCAGTACGGCGGCGCTGATCACCCTTCCAGTCGTCGCACCACCACCGGCCCTCGCGGCCGACGCCAACCTGTCCCAGGGCAGGACAGCCACATCGTCCTCGACGGAGAACGCGGCAACTCCCGCCACAGCCGCGGTCGACGGCGACACAGCCACCCGCTGGTCCTCGGCCGCAAGCGACGACCAGTGGCTCCAGGTCGACCTCGGGGCCACGGCCTCGGTCAGCCAGGTCGTCCTGAACTGGGAAGCGGCCTACGCCGCCGACTACAAGATCCAGGTGTCGGCGGACGCCCGCACCTGGAGCGATCTTCGGACCGTGAACGGCGGGGACGGCGGCACCGACACCCTCACCGTCTCCGGCCAAGGCCGCTACGTTCGCATGCAGGGCATCCACCGAGCCACCCCGTGGGGATACTCGCTCTGGGAGTTCCAGGTCTTCGGAACCCCCGGCACCACCCAGCCCGCCGCCTGCTCCACCACCAACTCGGCGCAGGGCAAGGCCGCTTCGGCGTCCTCGACCGAGAACGCCGGCACTCCGGCGTCCGCGGCGTTCGACGGCAACGACGCCACCCGCTGGTCCAGCCAGGCCGCGGACCCGCAGTGGCTGCGCGTCGACCTGGGCTCGTCCCAGGACATCTGCAAGATCGACCTGAACTGGGAGGCCGCGTACGGCAAGGACTTCCAGCTCCAGGCGTCCGCCGACGGCCAGACCTGGAACACCCTCAGGACCGTCACAGGTGCGGCCGGAGGACGCGTCTCCTACGACGTCAGCGGCACGGGGCGCTACGTCCGCGTTCTCGGTACTGCCCGTGCGACCGCCTGGGGCTACTCGCTGTGGGAAGTCGCCGTCCACACCACGTCCGGCGGCACCGGTGGCCCGGTCCAGGGCGGCGGTGACCTGGGCCCGAACGTGATCGTCGTCGACCCCTCCATGCCCAACTTCCAGCAGAAGTTCGACCAGGTTTTCGCCCAGCAGGAGTCCGCGCAGTTCGGGTCCGGTCGCTACCAGTTCCTCCTCAAGCCGGGCACCTACAACGGCATCAACGCCCAACTCGGCTTCTACACCTCGATCTCAGGGCTCGGACTGAACCCCGACGACACCCAGATCAACGGCGACATCACCGTGGACGCGGGCTGGTTCAACGGCAACGCGACGCAGAACTTCTGGCGTTCGGCGGAGAACCTCGCGATCACCCCGTCCAACGGCACCGACCGCTGGGCCGTCGCCCAGGCAGCGCCCTTCCGCCGTATCCACGTCAAGGGCGGCCTCAACCTGGCACCCAACGGCTACGGTTGGGCCTCCGGCGGCTACATCGCCGACTCCAAGATCGACGGCACAGTGGGGCCGTACTCGCAGCAGCAGTGGTACACCCGTGACAGCTCGGTCGGCGGCTGGACCAACGGCGTGTGGAACATGACGTTCACCGGGGTCCAGGGCGCGCCCGCGACCAACTTCGACACCGGCCCGTACACCACCCTCGACACGACGCCGATCTCCCGCGAGAAGCCGTTCCTCTACCTCGACGGCAGCGCCTACAAGGTCTTCGTCCCGGCCAAGCGCACCAACGCCCGCGGCGTCTCCTGGCCCGCGAACGCCGGGACCTCGCTGCCGCTCGACCAGTTCTACGTCGTCAAGCCCGGAGCGACCGCGGCCACCATCAACACCGCACTGGCCCAGGGCCTCAACCTGCTCTTCACCCCCGGCGTCTACCACCTCGACCAGACGATCGAGGTCACCCGGCCCGACACCGTGGTGCTCGGGCTGGGCCTGGCCACGCTCGTGCCCGACGGTGGCGTCGACGCGCTGCACGTCGCGGACGTCGACGGCGTCCGGCTCGCCGGATTCCTCATCGACGCCGGCGCGACGCGGTCCGACACCCTGCTCCGGATCGGGCCGGCCGGTGCGGCAGCGGACCATTCCGCCAACCCGACCACCATGCAGGACGTGTTCATCCGCATCGGCGGCGCGGGTCCCGGCCTCGCGACCAACTCCGTCGTGGTCAACAGCGACGACGTCGTCATCGACCACACCTGGATCTGGCGCGCCGACCACGGCGAAGGCGTCGGCTGGGAGACCAACCGGGCGGACTACGGACTCGTGGTGAACGGCGACGACGTGCTCACCACCGGCCTGTTCGTCGAACACTTCAACAAGTACGACGTCCTCTGGAACGGCGAGCGCGGCCGCACCGTCTTCTTCCAGAACGAGAAGGCCTACGACGCCCCCAACGCCGCCGCCATCACCCACGACGGCATCGTCGGCTACGCCGCGTACAAGGTCGCCGACACGGTCGCCGTCCACGAGGCCTGGGGCCTGGGCAGCTACTGCAACTACACCTCGGACCCCTCCATCGTGCAGCGCCACGGCTTCCAGGTGCCCGTCAAGCCCGGCGTCAAGCTGCACAGCGTCCAGGTGATCTCCCTCGGCGGCAAGGGCCAGTACGCCCACGTCGTCAACGACACCGGTGCGCCCACCTCCGGCACCGACACCATCCCGTCCAAGATCACCCAGTTCCCGTGACAGCCGTGACAGCCGTGACAGCCGTGACAGGGAGTCGTTGAGCCGGGTCGCCACCGATCGGACAACGGCCTCGACGTGCTGCGGACCGCGCTCGCGGTCCGCAGCTTCGCCCTTGTCCTGTCCCGCAGAGATTTCTCCACAGAGCGGACGGCGTCGGCGGCGGAACCCCTCCGAGCCGCCCGGCCGACCCGTCGGGCCTCGGGCCTCGGGCCTCGGGCCTCGGGCCTCGGGCCTCGGGCAGCCTTCGCCGCGTTCGGCAAATTGCCGCCACCAGTTTGACAGAAAGCCCTTCCATCGGTCTCTCGGCTTGCCAGTCTCTGTCTGCACACGCGGATGTCATGTCCGCGATCGTCACTTCGCTCTTCGCCACGGAGACCCCATGCCTAGAACCACCAGCAGAAGCTTCCGGCTCGTCAGAGCCGTCGCCGTCACGGGAAGCGGCGCCGCTCTCGCCGTCTCCCTGACAGGCAGCGCTTCCGCGGGCGTGCTGCAGAACCTGCCCGAGAACGCCACTGCGTTCCAGAAGAACTTCGAGCCCGTGTACGACTACGACACGGACTCCTGCTACCCGGCCGCCGCCATCGACGCGAACGGGAACCTCAACGGCGGCCTGAAGCCGACCGGCCCCATCACCGGCGAGTGCCGCGGTGGCCACCTCGGCAACGCCAACACGTACTCGCGGGCCAAGTGCAACAACGGCTGGTGCGGGATCATCTACGCCAGCTACTTCGAGAAGGACGAGGCCTCTCCGGGCATCGGCCACCGCCACGACTGGGAGTGCATGGTCGTGTGGGTCCAGCAAGGCGCGGGCACGCCGTCGTACCTGTCGGCCTCCCGGCACGGCGGCTTCAGCACCCACCCGATCGCCGACGTTCCGATGAGCGGCCAGCGGGTCATGGCCGTCTACCACAAGGACGGAGCCAGCACCCACGCGTTCCGCTTCGCCAAGTGGGGCGAGACGGCCGAGAACGACACGGGCGCCTGGCACCAGGAGAACCTGCTCACCTGGGACAACCTCGCACCCAACCTCCGCACCGTCCTGAACGGCTCGGACTGGGGCGACGCCAACCTGCCGCTCCAGGACTCGAAGTTCAACGACACGCTCAACAGGGCCAAGCCGAGCGAGATCCCGTTCGATCCGTACGCGTGACGGTCAGGGGCGCCGCGTACGCGTGATCCGCGGGCCGGCAGGACGCCGATACGCGGGGCGGGAAGGCCGCTGCCCCGCGTGTCGGGGCGGCGGCCGACGACCAGGGTGCCGGACGCCCCGAGACGGTGCGGCCCCGTCGCCACCCGCCACCCTGGCACCCGGCGCCCGGCGCCCGGCACCAAGCCTTGGGACACGTTTTACGCGAAGCATGCAACTGCCACCGACGTGATCGCTGTCTGATAGGGAGATGGGCCCTTCAGGGCCGAGGAGCGAGCAGACCGGGGCAGTTCGTGGGACGGCGCAAGACCAGCATATGGATCGCATTCGTCACAGGGGTGACGCTGATGGGCGCGAGCGCCTGCGGCGCAGGCGGCAGCGACAAGGCGAGCGGGGACGACGCTAAGGCGTCGACGCAGCCGAGTGCGAGCGCCTCTCCGTCACCGACCAAGCCCGCGGGCCCGCCGATGCTACTGGAGACGATCACTCCGCAGACGGGGACCACCGTCGGCGTGGCCATGCCCATCTCGGTGATCTTCACGAACCCCGTGGCGGCCAAGGCACGGGCCACCGTCGAGAAGCACATGAAGGTGAGCGCCTCGCAGCCGGTGCTCGGCGCCTGGCACTGGATGGGCGACCAGCGCGCCGACTGGCGCCCGAAGACGTACTGGCCCTCCGGCACGACGGTGAAGATCGACGCGGACATGACGGGCGTCAGCAACGGCAACGGACGCTACGGCGTCCACAGCTACACGCACACGTTCAAGATCGGTGACGACGTGCGCGCGGACGTCTCGGTGACCGGCCACACCATGAAGGTCACCCGGAACGGCGCGCCGGTACGCACCTTGTCGATCAACGCGGGCAGCGCGGAGTTCCCCACCTGGGACGGCACCATGGCCGTCATCGACAAGCAGGAGAAGGTCCACATGACCTCCTGCAGCGTCGGAATCAGCTGCGACAAGGGCAGCCCGAACTACTACGACCTGACCCTGCCCTGGGACATCCACCTCACCCAGTCCGGCACCTACGTCCACTACTCGACCGGCGACCCGAACCCGGGCAGCGGCAGCGCCCGCGGCTCGCACGGCTGCGTCCACCTCTCCCTGGCCGACGCCAAGTGGTTCTACGGCCAGGTCAAGCAGGGCGACCCCATCACCATCACCGGTTCGCCGCGTGGCAAGGCACCGGCCGACAACGGCTACGCCGACTTCAACCTGGACTGGCCGCAGTGGCTCGCGGGCAGCGGCTCAGGCGAGACGACGACCGCCGCTCTCTGATCGGCGTCGGCGTCGGCGTCGGCAGTGCGGGGGCTCCCCGGTCCGGTCCAGGACACGAACCGGGGAGCGACTCTCCCCGTAAGCCCCTCTCGGGTCTAATGTCGGTCAAATGACCACAGACGATGCGAACCGGCGATGGACACGATCCATGCCCGATGCCTACGAGCGTCACCTCGTGCCGGTCTTCTTTCGCCCCTTCGCCGTCGACCTGGCCACCAGGGCGGCGGCGCTGCGGCCACGCACGGTGCTGGAGCTCGCCGCCGGGACCGGCGCGCTGACCTCGGCCCTGCTCACCGCCGTGCCCATGGCTTCCGTCGTGGCGACCGACCTCAACGAATCGATGGTCACCGCGGGATCGGCGCGCGAGCCCCGAGCGCAGTGGCGGCAGGCGGACGCCCAGGAACTGCCGTTCGAGGACGGTGAATTCGACCTCGTGCTGTGCCAGTTCGGGGCGATGTTCTTCCCCGACAGGCCCGCGGCCTACGCCGAGGTGCGAAGGGTCATGGCCCCGCAGGGGACTTTCCTGTTCAACAGCTGGGGTCCACTGGCCTCGCACGGGTTCGGGGCCGCCTTCCAGGCCGCCTTGGAAGATGCCATGCCGGATTCGGCTCCCCCGTTCCTTAGGAACGTGCCCCACGGCTACACCGACCCTGCCGCAGTCGCCGCCGACCTGGCAGCCGCCGGCCTGACGCTGGCCGCGACCGAGGAGGTGACACTGAAGGGCACCGCGGAGTCGGCCGCGTCCGTCGCGAACGGCTTGCTCACAGGGACACCGGTGAGCGCGGCACTGGAGGGCCACGAAGACGCGCAGGCCATCCAGGCCGCCGTCACTCAGGGAATGACGGCCCGTCTCGGCACGGGGTCGGTGACGGCGCCGATGACGGCGACGGTGTATCTGGCGCAATGAGGAGTATGACCGCTATGGGCGGGGCAGGCGGCCCAACACTGCACGGAACCTCTCCCGCCCTGACGCGACGCTCGCGTCCCACAGGCCTGAGACGTCACCGCTCAGTGAGAGGGACTGGAGCCGTTGTTCCTCGGCAAGAAACTCGGCACCCGCCATGTTCTGATCCAGCATCCCCATCGCGGTGAGTGCCGCATGGCCGCAGGACACGGCGTCAGCCGCGCTTCCCGAGCCGTGAGCCGACAAGGCGTACCGCAGGCAGAGGACAGCGAAGAAGGCGTAGGTGTCGGCGACACCGGTGATCCCGTCCTCGTGCGGCTGAAGTTCGGGAAACCGCTCCAACAGGCGTATGCGTTCGACGGCGTCCGCTAGCGGCCGATCGGCATGCCAAAGATCGCGCACGGACGCCGCATACCGGTCCAGGTCGGCTTCCCGTCCATGTGATCCCGCCCGGAGGCCCACGAACAGTGGCGCCATACGTTCGACGCAGGCGGCGACGTAAAGGCGGATCGTCTCGGCTCCCCGGTCATGAAGTGCCTGCGCGACGTCCCCCTCCACCAAGCTCTCCACGTGCTACCCCAACCCAGTTCGAACAGACCAACAGGCTACACAGCAGCCTGAGAGCCACAGCTTGACGAAGTAGGACCTCGGGGTGCCCGAATAGCCCCCTTCACCAGGCTGACCTCTGGCCTGTTCGGCAAGTTGGTCAGCCCCCTGCGGCCCGAGGCCACGTACTCCGTGCAACGGCGCCGGAGTCTCATCGTCGGCTAGGGAGTCGTCGTCGGCGACACCGAGTAGCCCGCCCGCTGGGCCATGGAGCGGTAGGTCATCCCGCCCGTCTGCGCCCTCAGCGCGCGCAACTCGGACGCGAACCGCTGCACCGGTCCCGCCGCCGGATCCACCGGCATCTCACGGCGTCCCGCCACCTCTGCCCCCCGTTTGTTGTTAGGCCGCCAGAACGGTACTGCCGAACAATGCCCCAGCCGGTGAAGTCGGTGATCAGCGCGACCCCGATCCGGGGCCCGTCCGATCCAAGAGGACTCTGCTCACGCATGGAACCCCCCACTACCGGCACCGCATCACCGCGTCCGTCATCGCCCGTTGCCGCACGATCACTTGGAGCCCTCGCGGTGGCGGGCCAGGCGCGGCTGGGGTGGCTGGACGCCTTGCGTGGTGTGGCCGCGCTCGTCGTGGTGTTCGACCACTCGTCGTACACCTTCATGCCGGACTTCCGGCAGGACCTGATGCCGCACTTCAATACCAGTCGCTACGGCATCATGGTGTTCTTCCTGGTGAGCGGCTACATCGTCCCCCACTCCCTGGAGCGGCGGGGGTGCGTCCGCACCTTCTGGGTCGGGCGGATCTTCCGGGTGTACCCGTTGTGGGCTGCGGTCGTCAGCGCGCTGCTGGCCCTGCACGCCCTCGGCGTCGCGGACCTTCGCGACCTCGGATCACACAGCACCGCGACCGTGGTGATCGCCCATGTCACCATGCTCCAGGAGCTGTTGGGCACACCCAGTGTGCTGCTCGTGCTCTGGACGCTCTCCTACGAGATGTCCTTCTACCTCCTGGTCGTCGGCCTCTTCACGGTCCGTCTCCAACGGCGATCGGCGGCCGTCGCCGTCCTCCTGGCCGTGCTCGCCGCGGGCAGTGTGACGGCCGGGGTCACGCTGCATCCCTCCGCCCTCTCCGTCGGATTCGGCACCGGCCCGGTGGTCGCGTTCGCCGCGATCGCCATGGGAGCGGCTCTGGTCTGTGCCGGCGCCGAGACCGCCGTGTTCCGGGTGTTCGGTGGCATGCTGGGCGGAGTGCTGGCGCTCGTGCTCGTCGCGTTCAACGGCACGGTCCCGCTGTGGGAGGGCCTGGTGATTCTCGCCGTGATGTTCCTGGGGACCACCGTCCACCGTGCGGAGGCCGGTCAGTGCAGCTGGGTCTTCGCTGTCGGTACCGCCCTCATCGTGAGCGTCTGTGCTGTGGGGAGTGCGTACTGGTGGGGCGACGGCGACCACTTCACGAGGCGCGGCTGGATGACGGCCTTCCTGCTGGCCGTGATCACTTTCGGCGCCGGAACGGCCGTACGCAACGGATGCCTGCCGCGTGTTCTGACCGGGCTGGGAACCATCAGCTACTCGGTCTACCTTGTCCATCCGGTCCTGCTGACCGTCGTCGACAGTACGGTCGGGCGACGGCGTCACGACAGTCCCGTACTGGAGGCGGCGTTCTTCGTCGTCCTGCTGCCCGTGTGTCTGCTCACCTATTGCTGGATCGAGGCACCGAGCCAGGAGTGGGGGCGCGGGCTGGCACGCCGTCTGATCCGTCGCAGGCCTGTTGCGGAGAACGAAGTACTCATGCCGTGAGGTCGGTCGATCGGCGTACGGGGTCGATCAGTTGCGCGTGGTGGTCGGTGGGCCGGTGACGGTGGTGAGGTGGAGCTTGGTCTCGTCCTCGCTGCCGGGCTCGGCGGTCATGATGACGATCTTGAGTTCGGAGTCGCCGTCGGTCAGGACGTCGCAGTCGACCATGACCGGGCCCACCGACGGGTGGTCGATCGTCTTGCGGTCCTCGCGGTGCGCGGCCACCGCTCCCGTGGCCCACAGCTCGGCGAACCGCTCGTTGCCCGCGATCAGTTCACGGATCAGCGTGGCCAAGCGCCTGTCCTGCGGGAACCGGCCGGTGGCGCGGCGCAGGTCGGAGACGACGGCGGCATCGGTGGCGTCGCGGTCCGCCTCGGCCACCGGCCACTGCGCGAGGTGGGCTGGGCCGGCGTCCACCGGGAACCTGTCGCGGGCGAAGTTGCGCAGCCGGGGCGGCGAGGCCGCCGGGTCGCCCAGCAGGGCAGCCCACGGACGGTTCCACCACACCAGGTGCCAGTCCGCCGCGAAGACGGCTGCGGCCACGTCTGCGAGGCGGGTGAGCACCCGCTGGACGCCGGGCGGAAGATGGTCGGAGATCGTCCCGTCCACCGGCGCTACGAGCTGGGCGAGACGGTACAGGTGGTCCCGCTCGGCAGCGGACAGTTGCAGGGCGCGCGCGAGGGACGCCACCACCGACGCCGAGGGTGTCGTGGCCCGTCCCTGTTCCAGGCGCACGATGTAGTCGACCGACACTCCTGCGAGGTCAGCCAGCTCCTCGCGCCGCAGTCCGGCGGCCCGGCGCCCGCGGGCCACCGGCAGTCCGGCGGCCGACGGGGGCAGCCGGTCGCGCCATGTGCGGATGGTCGTGCCCAGTCCGGTTCCGGGTGTCGTCGACATGATCTCCATCCTCTTGCACACCGACTCGTGTGTGCAGGGACGAGGGTGGTACTGGTTGTCCTACCGTCGAGGCGTCCCTGGCCCGGCGCCCTCGTCGGGGCCAGCATCGAACGCATGACGATCACCTTCATCACCGGAGCCAACAAGGGGCTCGGCCGCGAGACAGCCCGTCGCCTGATCGAGTGCGGCCACACCGTGCTCGTCGGGGCACGCAACCGGGAGCAGGGCGAGGAGGCCGCCGCCGCGCTCGGCGCACGTCACGTCCCCATCGACGTGACCGACGACGCCTCTGTGGCCGCCGCGGCCGCGAATGTCGCCGCGCACGAGGGCAGGATCGACGTCCTGATCAACAACGCCGGTGTGCACGGCCCCGTCGGCGATCCCGGTGACCTCACCGCCGCGGACGCTCTCGCCGTCCTCGACGTGAACGTCATCGGTGTCGTCCGCACCACCAGCGCGTTCCTGCCGCTGCTGCGCCGTTCGGACGACCCCGTGATCGTCAACGTCAGCAGCGGCATGGGCTCCCTCGCCCTCACCCACGGCCCCGGCCGGCCCGAGTCGCGCGTCGTCGCGCCGCTGTACACGTCCTCGAAGGCGGCGCTGACGATGCTGACCACGCAGTACGCCAAGGGGCTCAGAGGGATCCGCGTCAACGCCGCCGACCCCGGCTACACCGCGACCGACCTCAACGGTCACAGCGGCCCCCAAACCGTCACGGAGGGCACGGACGCGATCGTCGCCCTCGCGACGGAGGGGCCTGGGGCGGGGACCGGGCGCTTCGTCTCACGCGATGAGGAGATCGCCTGGTCCTGATACCGGCTGGGCGGGGCCGGGCCTGGCCGAGGGCTTGGCAAGCTGGGCGGGCTGGGCGGGCTAGGCGGGCTAGGCGGGCTAGGCGGGCTGGGCGAAACTTTGGCGGTCTGCTGGTCCGGCTCTCTCAGTTTGCGCACCTGCAGCCATGTCGTGGTCACGGACCGGCAGGGCATCGTCCTGGCCGACTCCGGGCCGGCCGGCCGGCCGCGTCGGCGTCAGCGTCGCCGCCGAGCCGGACATCGCCCGCGCCCTGCGCAACCGGCGCACCGTGACCACCACGACCGACAGCAGCGGCCGTGACGTCCTGTCCGCGACCATGCCCGGCGCATCGGGCACCACCGTCCGCAGAACACTGCGTCTGACGTACCCACTGGACCAGGTCGACGCGCGGGTGCACCGCATCTGGGGCGCTCTCGCCCTGACCGGGGCCTGCATCCTCGCCGCGGTCGCCCTGGCGGCGGTCGCCCTGGCCCGCTGGATCACCCGCCCCCTGCGCACACTGGAAGCAGCGACCACCCAGCTCGCCGAGGACGCCTGACCAACCCGCCCGACGACACCACCGGGCCGCCCGAACTGCGCCGTCTCGCCGCGTCCTTCACGCACACCGCGACGCGGCTCCAGCACCTGCTCAAGGCACAGCAGGCGTTCGCCTCGGAAGCCTCCCACCAGCTGAAGACCCCCCTCACGGGACTGCGGCTACGGCTGGAGAACTTCGAGCCCTACCTCGATGCGCGTGCCCACCCGAGCCTGGAAGAGGCGGTGGGCGAAGTCGAACGCCTCGGCCGCATGGTGCAGGGCCCGCTCGCTCTGGCCCGTCTGGAGAACACGGCGACCACCCCCGAGCCCGTCGACATGGACACCGTCCTCACCGACCGGGTCGCGATCTGGGAACCGCTCGCCGCCGAGCAGTATGTGGCGCTCGACATCACCGGGCCGCCCACAGGCCAGGTGTGGGCCATCCCCGGCGCGTTGGAGCAGATCATCGACAACCTCCTCGCCAACGCCCTCCGCGTCTCCCCGCCCGGCACAAGCATCACCCTGCACCGCATCCCGGGCACCGAACTGCACATCGTCGACCAGGGCCCGGGGATGAGCGCGGCGGATCGCGAGCGGGTCTTCGACCGCTTCTGGCGCTCCTCCGACTCCCACCACGACGGCACCGGCCTGGGGCTGCCCATCGTCCGCCACCTCGTCGACGCGTCCGGCGGCGCGGTCACCCTCCGCCCCGGCCCGGGCACCGGCCTCGCCGCCCGCATCCGCCTACGCCCCGTCGCCGCGGGACCGCGAGCAGCGCGTGCGGGCGGGGAGGACTTCGGGTCCCGTCGATCCATCGGCATGGGGATCTGACGACTCGTGGAGCCGCATATGAAACGCTGCTTCTACTTGCTCAATTCAGCGTTTCCCCAGGCAGCGTAACCAGCGTTGCTGCACAGCCCCATGTCCCCCTCGGCGAACACCATGTTGAGCTTGAGCTCAATAGCCCCCGAAACATCGACCGGCTTGGGGACCGCGGCCTTGAACTTTGTTGCGCGGTACTGTTCACCAACTTGCTTGCCATCGACATAGATCCGAAAGTAAACAACTGCATCGGAATCCGTATCCGAGGTCAGCCCCAAGGTCGTATTGAATTCACGCCAATCCCCCTTCAAGGCATAGGTGACGTCCTCCTCCTTTTCACACCCGCCGATCCCCGTGTAGATACTGTTCGTGAAATCGGTTCCAGCAAGATTTACGCTCCCGCTGGAGATGGAGCCGTCTGTTCTGTCCTCATCCATCTCGGACAGATATTGCTTTGCTTGACCGAGGGAGTCTGTCGGCAAGGGCGAATCGCTACTGTTCTCGCCGCCCTCTCCCGACACTCCCTCAACATTTTGACTGGAAGTAGGGGGTACTGGAGAAAGCTCGGTCGGTGACGCGGAGCCACTCGGCGTCCGCGAGGGCGAAGCCGCAGAGGAGGGTTTGGAGTCATCCAGGAAGCGTGGAACGACAACTCCGAGAAAACCAATAAGCGCAACGACAACAGCAAAACATCCCGCAATAATGGCAGCCATGTGCTGCTTCCACCATGGATCAGGGTTCTGGCTGGCAGGAGGGTCAGGTGGAGGATTCGTCACGTCTTTTACCTTGCCACTTCGGAACTGAGACTCCTTCAGATTGGTCGCGACAGTACGCGCCCCTAGAGCGCGGTGATCCAGAATCACGGGCGCCGTTACAAGGCCGTTACGTCGGGGCAGTCGCCACACCCCCAAGAGTGACAGGACGAACAGACTGATCATTTGTGCGATCGAGCACCTTGAAGTCGAGTTTCGGGCTAAGGGTTGTCTTGAGAATGCGGCGCGCTCAGTCGCCGCTACGGTGGTCCGGGTGTGGCGAGTACGCGTTTTTGGGGGGGGACCCACCTGGCAACATGCCTTGCTCAGGTCGCCCACAGCGGTCGATCATTCACGGATGAGACCCGAAGTTCAGGCCTTCGTCGCCGGCGGACCTCTGCCCGACCGGGATGCCGACGAGGAGGAGATCGACCGGCGAGTCAAACAACTCGAAGCCATCTCCGGGCCTGTCACATCCGATGAGGCGCATGCTTTGGCTGGCTGCTTCGGCCCCGACGACTGCTACGGCGTCGCCTGGTCACTGCTGCACCTGATCGCGACCAGCCCGGGGCCGGTGCCGCCGGTGCCGCCACCCGGCACCGCTTCCGGCGAATGGCATCGCACGCTCTACAACCGCTGGGGAGCAACACTTGACGCGTCAGGGCCCTGAGGTGTGTGGATAGCCCCGCTTACTGGGATGAGCCCCGCGCTGGCTCGGCAACCGCAGCGACCACGGCCGCCGCCGCAACGTGCCGTTGCCACACCGCTCCCGCACCACGCAAGGCCCTTGTCACGCCAGGGAGATGACCAGATCAGAGCCTTGTGCCCCACCCTTCAGGCAACGGCGCAGAACCCCGCCAGACTCTACGCACAGGCCGCCGGAGTCCTCCCAGCCGGTACGAACTGCATCGTCGGCATCCCCGCGGCGTCGAAGTCGGCGGTGTTCGCGTCGATCAGAGTCATGTAGCCGGCCAGTCGCTGGCTGTCTCGCGAGGGCGGTTCCCCTTTGACCTGCCCAGTGCCGGGGAACACGGTGTCCAACACCCACCAACGGCCGCCGAAGCGGACCCACTTGACGCCGCAATGGGTGTAGATGTCGTACGGATACGGCGTGTGCAGCTCGGGCTTTGGCGGCCCCTGTTGCCACTTGCCCTCGGCGACCGTACGGGCGGGCAGAGTGGGGCCCGTGCTGTCGCCTCGTTCGTCCGACGATGACGAGCAGCCCGAGAGCAACAAGCCGGCACACAGGAACAGGGCGGCCGCTTGGCGATACACCTTCATGTACCTGAGACGCCGTGGGTACGTGTTCCGTTCGGTCCCCGCCAGTACGCGACCGGGTCAGTCGCCCCGGACGAGGTCCTTGCCGTAGCAGATGTCGATGTACGGGCCCGTGCAGTAGGCCGGGATCTCCTGGTAGCCGTGGCGGACGTACAGCGAGCGGGCTTCGACCAGGTCGAGGCGGGTGTTGAGGACCATCCGGGCGGCGCCGAGCAGGCGTGCCTCACGCTCCAGCAGTTCCAGCAGGAGGCCGGCGCCCTTCTTGCCCCGGTAGGCGGGACGCAGGTAGACGCGGGTGAGTTCGGTGCGCTCGGAATCCAGCATCAGCAGTCCACCGCAGGCGGCGGCCTCGCCGTCGAAGCGACCCACGACGAACTGGCCCGTGGGCGGCCTGAGCAACTCCACGCCGTCGTTGGCCAGGCCTTGGTCGATCTCCTCGCCGGTCGCGCGTCGTTTCCAGTAGCGGCTGGCGACTTCGTCGTAGTAGTCGCGGCGCAGGCTGGTCGCGTCCACTGTGTCGACGGCTTCGGGAGCGAGCTGCCAGGTGGTCATGGGAGATCTATAGCCGAGGTGCACCTGCTCCACCTATTGATTTTCGGCGGCAGAGCAACTGCCGGCGATCGAGCATCGACCACATACAAGGTGTGCGCCCCTGACTGGGGAGCATCAGCCGTACGCAACCACGATGCACGCGGGTCACAATGGCCGTAGGAGATCTTGCCGTACGCCCAAAGCCTGCGGCGGACAAGGAGATTGCGTCATGTCGATGATCCGGCTCACGGTACCGGCAGGTTCCCTCACTCCGGAGGGTCGCAAGACCGTTCAGCGCGAGCTGGCCGACGCGCTGCTGCGTTGCGAGGGAGCGCCCGACGCGGCCTTCTTCCGGGCCCAGTTGTGGAGTTACCTCGTCGAACTTCCGGACGGGGCGCAGACCACCGCCGCGGACGACTCCCCGCGTTTCCTCGTCGATGTGACGGTCCCTCAGCTCGTCCTCTCCGAGGAGGGCAGGGCCCGTCTCGTGGCGGAGGCCACCGCAGTCGTGTTGTCCGCCGCCGGACTGCCCCAGGCCGAAGCGCCGCGTGTCTGGGTACTGGTGCACGAGCAGCCCGACGGCACCTGGGGTGCGGGAGGCTCGATCGTCCGGCACGCCGATCTCGTGGCCCTGGCGCAGCAGCAGCACGCGGCCGAGTGACATGACGCTTCAGTTCTTCCGGAGGTAGAGGTCACGCAGCAGGGAGATCTCCGCGCCGTGATGGATCAACTCCCTGTTGACGTGCAGGATCCTGTTCTCCATGGGAAACCGCTCGGGACCCGCCGTGGGCGGAGCGTCCAGGGCGGCGTCCGAGAGGGCGCGGACCCCGGCGTTCCAGCTGCCGTACATCTCGTCGAGCTGTTTCAGCGCCTCGTCGGCGGTTCCCGCGTAGGCGAAGGTCCGGCTGTCGACGTCCTGGCCGCCGAAGTACCAGCCGACCCGATAGCCCAGACACGAGACGATGATGTGCGCGAGCCGCCAGGCAATCGTGGTCACCGGCGCCGGCTCCGGGGCGGGGGACTCGAAGTCCATCGTCCACTCCCCCGGACCTGACGGCTCCGATCCGGCCGACGTGTCCCGTGGACGGATGCTCCAGCAGCCGCGCACCGGCTCCCAGAAGTACTCCTCGTCGGTGAGACCGTCCAGCCGGGGCCGCAGGTTCTTGTGCCAGTGCCAGTCCAACTGCTCGGCGAGCCGCTCGCTTCTTGTCATTTCCGCACACTATCTCCGAGGGCGGCCTGGCTACTCGGTCGGTCCGCGGAGTCGCTCCACTCGGTGGTCAACCTGCGACCCTGTGCGGAGCGCCATGATGCATCACGTTCTGAATGATGCATCATCCACCTATCATGTCCGCATTCGAGCCCCCTGTGATCGGAGCCCGATGAACGCGCTGCCTCTTGCCGGGATCACGGTGGTGGCCTGTGAACAGGCCGTGGCCGCGCCGCTGGCGACCCGTCAGCTGGCCGATCTCGGGGCCCGGGTCATCAAGGTGGAGAGGCCGGGCACCGGAGACTTCGCGCGTGGTTACGACGAGACGGTCCGGGGCATGTCGAGCCACTTCGTGTGGCTCAACCGGTCGAAGGAGAGCATCACCCTCGACCTGAAGCACCCGGAAGCCGCGGCGGTGATGGAGCGCCTGATCGGCCGGGCCGACGTGTTCATCCAGAACTTCGCGCCCGGCGCGGCGGAGCGCCTCGGCCTCGGCGCCGAGGAACTCCGTGCCCGCCACCCCCGGCTGATCACCTGTTCCGTCTCGGGATACGGAAGCAGTGGGCCGTACCGCGACGCGAAGGCCTACGACCTGCTCATCCAGGCCGAGGCGGGCCTGCTGTCGGTGACCGGCAGCGAGGACGCGCCAGCCAAGACCGGCATCCCCACGGCCGACATCAGCGCGGGCATGTACGCCTTCTCGGGAATTCTCGCCGCGTTGTACGAACGAGAGCGCACCGGCCGCGGCAGCGCGGTGGAGGTCAACCTCCTCGACTCGCTGGTGGAGTGGATGGGATACCCCTTCTATTACACCGAGTACGGCGGCACTCCCCCGGTGCGCGCGGGGACCAGCCATGCCGCCATCGCCCCGTACGGCACGTTCACGGCCGGAGACGGCACCGAGATCGTCCTCGCCGTGCAGAACGAACGCGAGTGGGTGTCCTTCTGCCGGACCGTGCTCGATCGCCCCGGACTCGCGACCGACGAGCGGTTCCACAACGGCAGCCAACGGGTCGCGAACCGCGGCGCTCTGGAGGAACACATCGCCGAAGTCCTCTCGGGCCTGACCGGCGAACAGCTCGAACAGCGCCTGGCCGAAGGGCGGATCGCCCATGCCCGGCAACGAGACGTCGCCGAGCTCAGCACGCACCCACAGCTCCTGGCACGCGACCGCCTCGCCGAAGTGCAGTCGCCTGTCGGTCCGTTCACCGCCGTACGTCCGGCCATCGGCCTGCATGGACGTACGGCACGGATGGACCCGGTCCCCGCGCTCGGCGAGCACACGGACGCCGTTCTCGAGGAGCTGGGCTTTGACCGTTCGACGCGGGCCCGGTTGCTTCACAGGTCAGCCGACCGCAGGGACGCGCAGTGAATCGACCCGCACCTGTCGGCCGGCGTCAGCTGTGGTGGTCACCTCGTCAAGGCGGCCACCACAGAACTGATGTATTCATCAGGACTGCAATCTCCATCGCCCGGCGGTTACAATCGGCGCATGTCTACGTCAGCCCCGTCCACCAACCGCTTCGAGCGGCGCCGCGCCGAGACCCGCAGGGCTCTCGTCCGGGCGGCCCGGCAGATACTCGCCGAGACCGGGGACACCAGCGCCAGTATCCAGGCGATCGCGGAGCGCGCCGACGTGGGCTTCGGCTCCTTCTACAACCACTTCGACTCCAAGGCGGACCTGTTCGACGCGGCGGTGGTGGACGCCTTGGAGGAGTACGGCCAGAACTTCGACGAGCGCCTCGCGGGCATCGAGGACCCCGCGGAACTCGTCGCGGGGGGCTTCCGGCTCAGCGCCCTCATGGCCGACTCGCACCCCGAGCTGATGCAGGTCCTGCGGCGCCGCGGCCTCGGCCACATCCACTCCGACAACGGAATGGTGCGCCGAGCCGTGCGCGACATCCAGGCCGGAATCGCCTCCGGCCGCTTCGACACCGTCGATCCGGTCGTCGCGCTGACCGCACTGGGCGGAACCCTGCTGTCCCTGGTGGAAATGAGGTTCGCCCGCCCCGACCTGGACGGCGAGAAGGCCGCGGTGAACCTCGCCGAGATGGTCCTGCGCATGCTGGGCGTGCCACCGGACGACGCCCACGAGGTCGCCCGGCGCCCCCTCCCCGCGCCCGCCCCGCCGGCCACCCCCGCGCAGCCCGCCTGAAGGTGACCGACCGGCTGGTGAAGGCGTCCGGTCGCCTTCCCTGTGGTGGTCGGCGAGGCCTGCCGCCCGGGTTGCCGAAGCCCACGAACCGCCGGCTCCGATCTCCTCGAGGAGCCGACCGTCTTGGTCAGCCCGCTCCGTCACCCGTGTGCGGCGAAGTACCGTGCGATGCCCGCGATTCCTTCGCCCACGGCTCGCTCGACGATCGGCGCGAGGGCCTCCGGGAGGATCTCCTGGCTGTAGACCACGCGTGAACCGCTCGCATCGGGGAGCACGTCGATGGTGCCCAGGTGGAAGTCGATGGGCTGGGGCATGCCCTCGACGAACCGGTACTGGAAGCGGCGCAGGGCGTCGTCCTTGGTGACCACGAGGGATGTCAGGGTGCCGTCGGATGTGGTCAGGTGGCGGTGCGTCCCGTCGAAGTGCGCCTCCTGCACGGCCGGGAACCACTGCGGAATCAGGCTGACGTCGGTCAGCACGGCCCAGACGCGGTCGGGGTCCTGTGCGACGCGGGTGTCGAAGCGGAACGTTGCCATGGCAACTCCTTGATGGTGGTGGACGGTTGCGGTCAAGTGCCGTGCGCGGCAGGTTCAGAAGGGGTAGCAGGCGTGCTCGGTGGAGAGGGTGATCCAGCGGGTGTTGGAGAAGGCCTCGATGCCCCAACGTCCGCCGAAGCGGCCGTAACCGGAGGCCGCGAAGCCGCCGAAGGGGGCCTGCGGTTCGTCCCCCACCGACTGGTCGTTCACGTGCGCGATGCCGGTGCGGATACGGCGTGCCACCTTCAGGCCGTGGGTGGCGTTCTCGGTGAGGATGCCGCAACTGAGGCCGTGTTCGGTGTCGTTGGCCAGGGCCACCGCCTCGTCGTCGTCCGTGAAGGCCCTGATGGCGACGAGGGGGCCGAAGGCCTCGGTGTGGTGCAGTTCCGCGTGCTCGGGCAGGTCGGTCAGGACGGTGGCCGGGTGCAGGGCGCCCTCCGGCGTGGTGCCACCGGTCAGGACGCGGGCGCCCTTGCCGACGGCGTCCGTGACCAGGGCGGCGACCCGGCGGGCGGCGGCTTCGTCGACCAGCGGGCCGACGACCGTGGTGGGCAGGTTCGGGTCGCCGCTCGGGAGTCCCGCGGCCTTCGCGGTGAAGCGCCGGGTGAACTCGTCGACGAGCGAGGTGTGCACCAGGATGCGGTCGGCGCACATGCAAATCTGCCCCGAGTTCATGAAGGCGGCGAACGCGGCGGCGTTCACGGCGTGGTCGAGGTCGGCGTCCTCCAGCACGATCACGGAGTTCTTGCCGCCGAGTTCGAGCACGGCCGGCTTGAGGTGCTCGGCGGCAAGGGTGCCGATGACGCGTCCGACGCCGGTGGAGCCGGTGAAGTTGACGGCACGCACCCTCGAATCCGCAATCAGCTCTCGCGCGACGACCGCGGCGTCCGCCTTGTCGTTGGTGATGACGTTGAGGACGCCGTCGGGCAGGCCCGCGTCGCGCAGCACGTCGGCGACGAACAGGCCGCAGGCGATCGGGGCGTCCTCACTGGCCTTGACGACGACGGTGTTGCCGACCGCGAGGGGGGCCGCCACCGCACGGGTACCGAGAATGACCGGCGCGTTCCACGGGGCGAACGCCGCCACGACACCGAGGGGTTCACGGACGGCTAGGCTCAGTCCGCCCGGCTCCCGGGTGGTGAGCACGTCCCCGCGTGGGGCGGTGATCGCGGCGGCCGCCTCGCGCAGGATGCCGGCAGCCACCTCGACATTGAACAGGGCCCAGCCCCGGGTCGCGCCCACCTCTCCGGCCATCAACTCCACGACCTGCTCGGCGCGTTCGTCCACGAGGTCCGCCGCGCGCAGGAAGACGGTCCGCCGGGCGAAGGGCTCCAGCGCCGCCCACTCGGTTAAGGCGGCGTCCGCCGCGTCCACCGCGGCCCGCACGTCCTCGGGTCCGGCCGCGGCGACCCTGGCGTAGGGCCTGCCGGTCCAGGGGCTGATGTCGGCGGTGGTCCGCCCGGAGACGGCCGGGGTCTCCTTGCCGCCGATCAGAAGGTCACGGTCAGGTGGCACGGGGGCGTCTCCTTGTGCTGCTCGGGTCGGTACACGTCCTGCGGTTCAGGCGCCGATCATGTTGAAGCCGCCGTCGGCGTTGAGGTAGGCGCCGGTCATGTGGGCGGCGTCGTCGGTGGCGAGGAAGAGGGCGGTGCCCGCGAGTTCGGCGGGGCCCGGGATGCGGCCCATCGGGGTCTTGGTGATCATGTCCTCGCGGCGGCCGGCCTTCCAGTCAGCGCGGCTGAGGAGCATCTCCGTCTCGATGAAGCCGGGGGCGAAGGTGTTGACCCGCACGGTGGGGGCGAACGCCTGGGCGTAGGACTTGGTGATGCCGAGGATGCCGTACTTCGCGGCGGCGTACTGCGGGGCGCGGGCGCTGCCGCGCACGATCACGGTGGAGCCGATGTTGACGATCGCGCCGTGGCCCTGCTCCAGCATCCGGGAGCCGAACTCGTGGACGCACAGCATCGTTCCCTTGATGTCCACGGCGAGGACGTGGTCGATGGACTCCTCGGTCACGTCCCGCCAGGACATCTGGTCGCCCGCCACGTCACCGACGTTGTTGACCAGCACGTCCAGGCCGCCGAGACGGTGGAACACCTCCTCGGCCATGCGGATGACGTCGGCGTGGACGGCGATGTCGGCCTGCACCGTGAAGGCCTCGCCGCCGGCCTCCCTGACGCGGGTGGCCGTCTTCTCGGCTCCGGCGGCGGAGCTGCGGTAGTGGACGGCGACCCGGGCGCCCTCCTGGGCGGCACGGACGGCTATCTCGACGCCGTAGCCGGTGCCGGCACCGGTGACCAGGACCGAACGGCCTTCGAAGCGGCGGGGGATGCTCTGTTCTGCCATGGGAGGTCCCTTCAAGGGTGTACGGCTCAGGGATGTACGGCCGTGAAGCGCTGGCGGATCTCGCCGACGCCTTCGACGCGGCTGACGAGTTCGTCGCTCTCGGTGAGGTAGCGGGGCGGGTCCATCCGGTTGCCGACCCCGGCCGGGGTTCCGGTGAAGATCAGGTCGCCCGGGAAGAGCGGCACGACGGCCGACAGGCGGGCGATGAGCTCGGGCACCGGGAAGATCATGGACTTGGTGCGGTCGTGCTGGACGGCCTCGCCGTTGAGCAGTCCGGTGATCTCCAGGTCGTCGGGGTCGTCGAACTCGTCCGGGGTGACCAGGACCGGGCCGATGGGACCAAAGCCGGGGAAGGACTTTCCCAGGCTGAACTGGGCGGGCTTTCCCTGGAGTTGGGTGACGCGTTCGGAGAGGTCCTGGCCGACCGTGAGACCGGCGACGGCCTCCCAGGCCCGGTCCTCGCTCACCCGGTACGTGTCCTGCCCGATGACGGCGACGAGTTCGGCCTCCCAGTCCACCTTGCCGTGCGGGAGTGCGACGGTGGTGTGCGGGCCGGTGATGCAGGCCGGGAACTTGGTGAACACGAGAGGTTCGTCGGGCGGAGTGAAGCCCGCTTCGGCGGCGTGCGGCGGGTAGTTGAGGGCGATGGCGAACACCTGCCGTGGGCGCGGTACCGGTGCGCCGAGTGCGGCGGGGTCGACCGGGATGTCGTAGGCCGAGTCGGGCAGTCCTGCCGCCCACTCGCGGAGTCGGGCCCAGTCCGCCAGCAGGAGCATCGGGTCGACGGGCAACCGTCCTTTCGAGGCCCATCGGGTGTCCGCGGCCCGGTCGCCGCGGATCACGACGGCTCGCTCGTCGATGACGCCGAACCTCACCAGTCCACCTTCTTCGGTACGGGCGTGCCGTGGCCCTGCTCCCAGCTGACGATGGGGTTGCGCAGCACCCCGAGGCGCTCGACCTCGGCCTCGACGACGTCACCGGGCTTGAGGTACATGTCCGGGTCGCCGCTGAAGCCGGCCACGCCCTGCACGGTGCCGGTGGTGACCAGGTCGCCCGCGCTGTAGCCCTGCGGGGAGTGGTAGGCGACCAGGTGCGGGATGGGCACCGACATCCGGTTCGTGTTCGACTTCTGCCGCACCACCCCGTTGACCCGCAGCTCCATGTCGAGGTTCTGCGCGTCGGGGATCTCGTCGGCGGTCACGATGTACGGGCCGACGGGGCAGAAGGTGTCGATGGCCTTGCAGAAGGAGAAGACGCCCGACTCCATCTCGCGGCGCTGGATGTCGCGCGCGGTGATGTCGTTGAAGACGACGTACCCGGCGATGTGGTCGGGCGCGTCGTCCACCCCGAAGAACTTGCCGGGTCTGCCGATGACGACGGCGATCTCCAGCTCGTAGTCGAGTTCGCTCGTCAGGTGCTCCGGGTGGATCACCGGTTCGTCGGGGCCGACGATCGCGTCGACGTTCTGGAAGAACACGATGCCCTTGTGCATGGGGTGCGACCAGTCGACGTTCTTCGACTCGTCCTCGTGCTCACGGAAGTTGCCGGAGGTGTGGAAGAACTTCTTCGGCACGATCGGCGCGCGCAGCGTCACGTCGTCCAGGCCCAGGCGCTCCCCCGTCTCCGGCACCCGGCCGTCCCGCTCGAAGTACTCCCGCGTACTGGCCGCTTCAAGTGGAAGCACCAGCCGCTCGTCGAGTTCGAGCCTTCCTACGCGTCCGTCGTCGAACGTGACCAGCTTCATGATGTCCCGCTTTCGGTCTGGGGTGGGGCGCTGAGGTCTGCGGGTGCTTCTCCCGCGAAGACCCGCAACTGGAGGGCGAGCAGGGCGTAGTAGCCGACCAGGGCCGTGAGTTCGAAGAGTCCTCGTTCTCCCCACTCGGCCACGGCGTGGTAGTACTCCCGGTCGTCGAGGACACCGGTGCGGGTCAGCGCGAGCGCCGCGCGGATCGCGGCGCGCTCGGCAGGGTCCGAGAGGGCCGGCAGTTCGCCTGCGCGCAGCGCGTTCAGCTCGGCGTCGGTGAGGCCGCAGGAGCGGCCGACCGCCTCGTGGGCCTCTCGCTCGAAGGAACTGTTCCAGTGGGCGGCGACGACCAGGATCGCCATCTCGCGCACCCGGTCGGTCAGGAGCGACGCGTAGCGCACGGCCGCCCCCACCTCCTGTACGGCCATGCCGACCGGCGGGCTGAGCAGCATGGCGTTGAAGGGGCCGTGCAGTCGGCCCTTTTCGTCGGTGAGCGGGAACGCCTGTGGTCCTGCGGCCCGGGGACCGCCCGTGATGGCGCGGTACACCTCTGCCTGCTGCTCGTCGAGTTCACCGGGCAGGCGGCCGGCGACGCGTGCGGGCATCCGCACTCCCTTCCGGGTTCGGCCAAGGGGGGCAGGGCGTCACACGAGCGTGCGGCCGCCGTCCACGTAGAGCACCTGGCCGGTGATGTACGCGGCGCGGGCGGAGGCGAGGAACAGCACGGCTCCGACCACGTCCTGCGGCCGGCCCAGGCGTCCGGCGGGGACCAGGGCGGTCATCTCCTCCCGCATACCGGGCTTCGCTAGGTAGGCGCGGGTCAGTTCGGTCTCCGTGTAGCCCGGGGCGACGGCGTTCACCGTGACGCCGTCCGTGGCCCATTCCCGCGCCATGACCTTCACCAGCTGGTCCAGGCCGCCTTTCGAGGCGGCGTACGGGCCGTGATGGCGGTGGGCGAGCAGGGAGGAGACGGAGGAGAAGAACACCATGCTGCCGTGTCCGGACTCGCGCATCAGCCGGCCCGCGGCGCGTCCCGTCCAGAACGCGGTCGACAGGTTCAGGGTCAGGATGCGGTCCCACACCTCGTCGGGCGTGTCCACCACGGGACGCCGGTCGTTCGTGCCCACGGCGTGCACCAGCACGTCCAGGCCGCCGAGTTCGGCGGCCGCCGTGGCGACCGCCCGCTCACAGGCATCGGACGAGGTCAGGTCCATGGACAGGGTCCGTACGACGGCGGCCGCGCAGACCGGATCGTCGCGCAGGGCCTTGAGGCGGGCCTCGTCGGCGTCGACGACCGTCAGCCGGGCACCGGCCTCCGCCAGGCCCCGGACGCAGGCGGTGCCCAGTCCGCCGGCTCCCATGACGAGTACGCCGCGTCCCTCCAGGCCCAGCCAGCCGAACGGCGCACTCGGTGTCGGAGCGGCCATCACACCGGCTCGAATCCGGCCGCGGCAGCCATCCGCCGGTAGTCGGTCCCGATGTCCTGGAGGCACCCCTGGAGCATGTGGTCCGCCAGCCCGTTCCCGCTCTCGCTGAGACCGCCGTCGTGGATCGACACGGCCCTGCGGGCCTTGACCTCGCGGGCGTAGTCGATGACTTCGCCCGTCTTGGACCACGGGCCGTGCACGGGCAGCAGGAGGGTGTCCACGGGGCGGGCGGGCACGGTGAAGGCGTCGCCCGGGTGGAAGACGGTGGCGTCGCCGTCTCCCACGAGGAAGCCGGTGTTGGTGACCTGCGGCAGGTCGGGATGGACCACGGCGTGCAGTTCCCCGTGCGCCTCGACGGCGATGCCCTCGACGGCGAAGGTGTCCCCGTCGCCGACCGCGGTGACCCGACTGCCGCCGAGCCCGGTGAGCTGCGCGGCCACGGACCGGTCGGCCCAGATCCGCAGGCCGGGGTCGGCTTCGGCCGCCGCGCGCAGGAGGGGCTCGGCGAAGTGGTCCGCGTGCTCGTGGGTCACGAGCACGGCGTGGGCGCCGTCGAGGGCGTGCGGGTCGGTGTAACTGCCGGGGTCGACGACGATGACGACACCGTCCTGCTCCAGCCGGACGCAGGCGTGGCCGCACCTGGTGATGCGCATGGCGTGCTCACTTTCCCAGTTCGTCGGCGGGCACCCAGGTGCCGTGGAAACCGTAGCGGAGCCGGAAGGGGATCTTCACGGTGGCGATCGGGCCGGCGGCGATGTCGAGGGCGTCCAGGACGACCAGGTCGTGCCGCATCTGGTCGCGCCGGCCGACCAGCGCCAGCAGATAACCCTCGCCCTCGGCGGCATCCGCCGACTTGGGCACGAACACGGGCTCCTCGGGCGCGGAGTGCTCGCCGGGGGTCCAGAAGGCCGTCGCGCCGGTGGTGTCGTCGCGGTGGATGAGGGAGTTGAACGGCGGGCCCATGGGGCCGATCGGGGCCATCGGCACATCGGGGTGCATGCCGCCGACCCAGGAGTGCCGGTTCTTCTCCATCAGCACGCGGGGGTCGACCCGGGGCATGTCGCCGGGCGAGGAGAGGAGCTTCTCGCTGCGGTAGGTGTCGGTGGCGTCGTCCCAGTGGGCCGCGCCCTGGGTGAGGTCGAACGTCCAGCGGTGCAGGAACGGCGGCTGTTCGGGCAGGTAGCCGGCGGTCGTCTTGGGGAACTGGGAGAACCAGCCGGACTTGGTGGTGAAGTGGTCGCCGACGAGGGTGTCGCCGTCCGTCCAGGCGTTCAGGGTGTGGGTCTCCAGGAGCCGCTCGCTCGCGAACCACTTGATGCCGCTCACGCCCTCGTCACGCGGAATGATCGCGACGTAGGTCTCCCGGTTCGGGTCCCAGACGAAGTACTGCTCCTCCGTCTTCAGCTGCTCCGCATCGGTCACCATGGGCGAGATCGTGAAGACCAGGTGGTCCCGGGTGACCAGCCAGTCGTGCACCATCGACGCGTACGGCACCTCGAAGGTCTGGGTCCGGGTGACCTTGCCGTCCGCGGCGATCTCGTGGATGTGGATCTGTGTGTCCGGCAGTCCGCTCGCGTTGTAGGCGAAGGCCATCAGCTGGCCGGTGCGCGGATCGTGCTTGGGGTGCACGGTGAAGGTGCGGCCCGGGATCTGGCCCGAGAAGTCGTAGATGCCCTTCGTCTCCAGCGTGACCGGATCCAGCTCGTACGGGAGGGCCGCTTCCTTGAGTGCGAGCAGCTTGCCCGCGTGCCAGATGATCGCGGTGTTGGCGTTGCTGTCGTCGATTCCGGCGACGGAGGGGTCGTCGGTGTAGGGGTTGCGGTAGGCGCCGAACAGGGCTTTGCGCGCCTGGCGTTCGAGCTGGAAGCGCCGGGTGCGGACGTAGCGGGTCCTGAGATCCGCGTGGCCGTTGTCGAACCGCACCATGTGGATCATGCCGTCGCCGTTGATGTACACGTCGTTCGCGAACCGCGGCGGGTACTGGGTGTCCGCGGCGGCACGGTAGAAGGCGCCGTTCAGTTCGGGGGGTATACGGCCCTCGACCTCGAGGTCGTAGACGTCGGCCTCGATCCGCGAGGGGGCGAAGAACCCCTGGAAGTGCCGCGTGTCCGGGAACTGCATGGTGTCCGGAGGCGGCTGGGTGCTGACGGGCTCCCTTCCAGGCATCCCGTCGGACTGCGTCGTTGCAGTGGCCATGGCTCTCTTCCCTGTGGCAAGGTCGGATCAAGCGAAGAATGTGATGGATTCCCCGGGCGACGGCGTCACGAATTCCGCTGAACGGGAGGGGACGGCGCCCTGTGCTGGCCATCAT
Organism: Streptomyces sp. 351MFTsu5.1; assembly: GCF_000383655.1. Classification (NCBI taxonomy): domain Bacteria; kingdom Bacillati; phylum Actinomycetota; class Actinomycetes; order Kitasatosporales; family Streptomycetaceae; genus Streptomyces; species Streptomyces sp. 351MFTsu5.1. The sequence continues at coordinate 90,433 of NZ_KB911802.1, forward strand.
GGCCAGGCGACACCTTCGGCGTCCAACACTGAAACACGCACGAAATGATCGGAGAATGCGATGGATCTGCGGCAGATGGAGTACGCGGTGGCCATCGCCGACGAGCTCAACTTCACCCGGGCCGCGGCACGCTGCCGCATCGGGCAGTCCGGGCTCAGCCACCAGATCACCCAGCTCGAGAGGGAGGTCGGGGCGCTGCTCTTCGAGCGGACGAGTCGCAGCGTCCGCGTGACGCATGCCGGGCAGATCTACGTCGCCTGCGCGCGGCGGGTGCTGAGAGCGGTCCAGGAGATGCACGCCGAGATCTCCGCACTCGACGGGCCGGTGCGGGGACGGCTGCGGATCGGCTCGGTGACGCTCACGGCGGGGAACATCGACCAGCTCGGTCTGCTGCGGGAGTTCCAGGAGGCCTATCCCGCGGTCGAGGTCACGCTCTTCGACTCCGACGGGGTGCGCGCCACCTCCCAGCTCCTCACCGGTGAACTGGAGGTCGCCGTGGTCGCCGTGCACGAGCACCAGTTGCCCCCGGGCATCGCGTACCACCTGCTGAGCGTGGTGCCGCTGGTGGCCGTCGTGGGCCGTCGGCACCGGCTGCGGGGGGCCGGCGTCATCGGCCTGGCCGAGCTGGCCGACGAGCGCTTCCTCGAATGCGTTCCCGACACGGGCCTGCGCGCGCAGGTGGATGCCGCGTTCGACCGGGCGCGGGCCCGTCGGCGAGGTGTCTGCGCGCTGCGCAGCGCGGGTGATCTCGTCTCGCTGGCGTTCGAGGACATCGGGGTGACCGTCGTACCCCGTCCGGCGGCGGACGCGATGGTCCCGGCGGATCACGCCGACTGCGTCCTGCGGCTCGACGATCCGCAGGCACTCCAGCCCCTGGCCCTGGTCCACCGCGATCCGGCTCCGGCCTCTCCCGCCGCGCAGGCGTTCCTGCGTCTCGCGCTCACCCGGCTGCCCGGGCCGGGGGCACCCGAGTTGGCGGAGGCGCCGGCTCCGACCGGGTCCGGGGAGGGGTAACGAGCCGTCGGCGGCGCAGCTCGTTTCCGCGTCCCCGGCATCCAGAGCCCTGATGATCCGCATGACCGATCTCGATCGGACGAGGGCTAGGCAGGCCCTTCCCGGTGCCCGATAGTCGTCTCAGCCCGACGTGCGGACCGCAGGGCCCGGCCGCTGCCGGGACCGCGCCGAGCTGTCCCACCGTGACATCGGGCTGTCATCGGTACCGCCGCCGCGAGCCCGTTCACGGGCATCCGGCGGCCCGGCCGTCGCGGCCGCCGACACCTCCCGCTTTCCCTCCCGACACGCCCCGTGGAGATCTCGCATGCCTGCACCCCTGCCTCCGCTCCCGCCTCCGCCGTCCACGGCGGACGCGGCCGCCCCCGCCGAGCAGACCGTGTCCGGCCCCGGACACCGGCTTCGCCTCACGCTGCTGATGGCGGGCGCCTGTCTGCCCATCCTGGGCGCCGTGCTGATCGCGCCCGTCCTGCCGCAGATGAAGGAACACTTCGCCGACGTCCGGGGCGTCGACGTGCTCGTCCCCATGGCGCTGACGGTCCCCGCCCTGTCGCTGGCGCTGCTGGCCCCCTTCGCCGGCGTCCTCGTGGACCGGCTCGGCCGCAAGCGGCTGCTCGTCGTCGCGACCGTGGTGTACGCCATCCTCGGCACCGCTCCCCTGTGGCTGGACTCCCTCGTCGCCATCGTCGCCAGCCGTGCCCTGGTCGGCGTCACCGAAGCCGCCATCATGACCTGCTGCACCACGCTGCTCGGCGACTACTACTCGGGCCGACAGCGCGACCGCTACCTGGCCATGCAGACGATGTGCGCCGCGATCTCCGCCACGGCCTTCTTCGCCCTGGGCGGTGCGGCCGGATCGGCGGGCTGGCGCGTGCCGTTCTGGGCCTACGCCGTGAGCCTGCTGCTCGCCCCCGCCATGGCCGCCTTCCTGCCCCGGCCGCAGCCGGCCGACCGCGTCGGCGAGACCGCACCCGCCCTCGCGCAACCGACGGCCAAGCGCCCCTTCCCCTGGCGTCCGCTGGCCGGTACCTGCGCGCTGACCGTCTTCGGCGCGGTCCTCTTCTACACCCTCCAGGTCGAGATGGCGTTCCTCCTGGACGACATGGGCGTGAGCAGCTCCGGCGTGATCGGGCTGGCCACCGCCGTCACCAGTGCCGCGATCGTGGTGGGTTCAGCCACCTTCGCCAGGACCGGCCGCAGTCCGCAAGCCTGGCTGCCCGCCGCGTTCGCCCTGTGCGCCCTCGGCTTCACAGTGGTCTGGCTCGCCCCCAATCCCGTGCTGCTGACCCTCGGCGCCGTCATCACCTGTCTCGGCGGCGGCATCATGCTGCCGAGCCTGCTGACCCTCGCCATGTCCAAGCTCCACTACGCCGACCGCGGCCGCGGCACGGGGCTGTGGACGGGATCCTTCTTCCTCGGCCAGTTCCTCTGCCCCCTCGTGGCCCTCGCCCTCACGTCCGCGGTCGGCACGCTGACGAACGCGATGGGCGTGCTCGCCCTCGCCGGAGCCGTCGCCACGGGTGCCCTCGGCCTCGCCGCCCGGCGTCGGACGGCGGCCGTCCCGGAGCCGGTACGGCAGATGGCCGGCTGACCGCCCGTCCAGGGCCGGTACCGCATGACTCCCCGCCTGCGGTACCGGCCCGCCGCCTTCCCGAACGGAGAACGACGCTGACCCTCATCGGCGCCGTCCGCCGCAAGTCGGGCATGACACACCGGGCGTTCCTGCGGCACCTGCACCAGGTCCACGGACCGCTGGCCGCCGCGAATCCCGGTGAAGGCCGGAAGAGTGCGCGGGTGGGTCCAGCACCGTCAGGTCCCGGGCGCCGAGGAGGCGTTGCGTACGAAAGCTCCCTGCGGGAACGGTCCGACGAAGCGGGCGGCTTCTACGACTCCTCCCGCTCGTTCGCCCTCTACTGCCGCGAGGTGACCGTTTTCTGAGCGGCCCTGTCCTCACGCCCCGTCACGGGGGCGCAGGCCAACTGCCGCAGTTTCCTGACCGGCATCGAGTGGTTCACGCTCGCCGCCGCGCCGCCCGACCAGCGCAGGAGCATCGAGCCGGCGGCGACCTCGGCCTGATCCGGTTCACCGAGCCCGCCCGGTTCACCGGCGACTTTCACGTCGACGCCGAACTGGTGGGTCCAGAAGTACGAGGGGAGCGACACGCCGCCCACGTCCTGCCCGAGCAGCGCGTCCGCCGCGACCCGCGCCTGTTCCACCGCGTTGGTCCAGTGCGGACGGCGACCTGTCCCGCGGACGACCGCCGCGTCCCCCGCCGCGACGATGCCGTCCGTGACACGGCCACGGGAGTCGGTGACCACACCGCGGTCGAGCGGCAGGCCGGAACCGGTGAGCCAGTCGACAGCGGGTACGTCCCCGACCGCGGACACGATCACGTCGGCCGTGAGAAGGTCGCCGTCGGCGTCGACACCCTCCAGGGTGCGGGATCCGACCAGCCGGACACCGCCGGGCACCCTTCTGAGCACCGCTCCGTGCTCACGCGCGGCATCCGTGACCACCTCGGCGAGCAGCGGACCGAGCACCCGGCGCAGGGGTGGTTCCCGGTCGACCACCGTGACCTCCAGGCCGAGGGTGCGGCACGTCGATGCGATCTCCATGCCCAGCAGTCCCGCTCCCACGACCAGGACGCTGCGGGCGCGGGTCATGTCCTCGCGCAACGCCGTGCAGTCGGCGAGCGTGCGCAACACCCGCTCTCCCGACATGCCGGGAGGGCTCAGCCGCCGGGCCCGTCCTCCGGTGGCGATCACGAGGCCGTCGTAGGGCACCGGGTCGCCGTTGTCGATGATCACCCGGCGCGCCCTGGTGTCCAGCGCGACGGCCCGGGTCCCGAGCCGCACGACAACGCTGTCGTCGAGGGGCGGAAGCGCGGTGGACGCGTCGTCCGCCGCACCGGACAGCACGGTCTTGGAGAGGGGTACGCGGGTGTAGGGCTGTTCCGTCTCGGCGCTCAGGAGGGTGACCTTCCCGTCGAAGCCCCGCACGCGCAGCCAGCTCGCGGCGGTCACCGCCGCGATCGAGCCACCCACGACGACGATGCGCTTCACGACGTGGCCCGCAGTGCCGCGACCGGGCAGGAACGCGCCGCCGCGAGGGCCGCCGCGTCCGCGTGGTCGCCGCCCGGGACCAGCTGCACCATCCCGTCGTCGTCCACGCGGAACACCTCCGGTGCGATGGCCTCGCACACACCGTGTCCCTCACAACGGCCAGGAATGAGTTCGATGCTCACGGTCACACCTTTCTGGTGGTCACGGTGACCGGCAGGCTGTCGAGCCCGCGGATCACGTTGTTCAGGTGCCGGCGCGGCGGGCCGGCGAGTTCGATGCGCTCGACGCGGTCGAGGAGGGACAAGAGGACCGCCTGCGCCTCGATGCGGGCCAGGCCCTGGCCGGCGCAGCCGTGGACGCCGTAGCCGAAGCCGACGTGGCCCCTCGGCGCCCGGTCGACCTGGAAGCGCTCGGGGTCGGTCCACTCGCGGGGATCCCGGTTCGCCGAGCCGAAGAGCAGACCCACCTGAGCCTGCTCCGGGATCACCACGTCGCCGTACCTGACGGGGCAGGTGGTTCTGCGGAAGAAGACCTGCACGGGCGACTCGTAGCGCAGGATCTCCTCGAACACCGCGGGCACCAGACTCCGGTCCTCCCGCAGCGCCCGCCATGCCCCGGGTCGCTGCGCGAGCAGCCACAGACCGCTGCCGATCGCGTTGATGGTGGTGTCCATGCTCGCCACGAGGTAGGCCCGCAGCAGCGGGACGACCTGATGCCCGCCGATCACGCCCCGGTCGGCGGCGCGGTGCACGGCCTCGCCCCAGCCGCCCGGTTCGAGGTTGTCCCGGCTCATCATCGCGGCGAGTTCGTCGAACAGCGTCTCGGCGACCGGGAGGGATCGTCTGGTGCGCTCGTTCAGCGGGCCGAAGGTGTTGAAGAACGCGTCGGCGAACCGCAGGACGTGCTCCCGTGCCGCCAGGGGCATCCCGATCAGGTCGGCGACGACGCTCACGGGGAACACCCGGGCCAGGTCCCGGACCACGTCGAAGGTGCCGCGTTCCACGAGCGGGGCGACGAGTTCCTCGGCCCGGCGGTCGATGTCCTTCCGCAGTCGGGCGAGGGCGCGCGGTGCCAGGCTCTCCGACAGGACACCGCGCAGCACGTCGTGTTCGGGTGGGTCCGACGCGAGAACCCCGCCGCGGCGACGCTCGTTCAGGACCGGGTCGAGGCCGACGCTGTCGACCGAGGAGAACCGTCCGTGGTCGCCGGACGCCGCGCGCACCTGCGCATACCGGGGCAGCACCCAGCAGTTGTGGCGGGACAGGTGGACGGCGGGCCCGAGTTCGCGCAGCTCTTCGTAGACGGGGTACGGGTCGTTGAGCACCTCGTCGTCGAAGATGTCCACATCGGAGACGGGGGTGGTGGTGGAGAGCATTCCTGGTTCCTGTCCGCTGTGTGGCCAGCGTGCCGGCGACGGGTTTTCGTGCCGGCGACGGTCTTCGTGTCGGCGGCGGTTTCTCGTGTCGGCGGCGGTTTCTCGTGCCGGCGGCGGGCCTTCAGAAGGGGTAGGTGGCGTGCTGGGTGGCCAGCGTGATCCACCGGGTGTTGCTGAAGGCCTCGATGCCCCAACGGCCCCCGAAACGGCCGTAACCGGAGGACCCGACGCCACCGAACGGCGCCTGGGGATCGTCGGCCACGGACTGGTCGTTGATGTGGACCATGCCGGTCCGCAGCCCGCGGGCCACGCGCAGACCGTGCGTGGCGTTCTCGGTGATGATGCCGGCGGTCAGCCCCTGGTCGGTGTCGTTGGCCATCGTGACGGCCTCGTGGTCGGTGGCGAACGTGTCGACGACGCAGAGCGGCCCGAACGTCTCCGCGCTGTGCAGATCGGCGTGGGCCGGGACCGATGTGAGGACGGTCGCCGGGTGCGAGGCGTCCTGGACCTCGCCGCCGACGAGCACGGTGGCACCCTTGGCGACCGCGTCCTCGACCAGCGCGGCGACCCGGCGAGCCGCGAAGAGCCCGCACCGCTGCTCGGGGTCGGTGTTGACCAGCGGGCCGATCACCGTGGCCGGGTCGGCGGGGTCACCGGACGGCAGTGCGGCGACCTTGGCCGAGAACTTGGCGACGAACTCCTCGGCGAGCGACTCGTGCACGAGGATGCGGTCGGCGGACATGCAGATCTGCCCGGAGTTCATGAACACCGCGAAGGCGGCGGCGTCGACCGCGTGGTCCACGTCGGCGTCGTCCAGGACGATGACCGCGTTCTTGCCGCCCAGTTCGAGGAGCGCGGGCTTGAGATGGCGCGCGGCATGGGCGCCGATGATCCGGCCGACCTGCGTCGAACCGGTGAAGTTGACCACCCTCACCGCCGCGTGGGCGATGAGGGCTTCGGCGATCTGCGGAGCGTCGGCGGGGTCGTTGGTGATGACGTTGAGGACGCCGTCGGGCAGTCCGGCTTCCCGCAGCACGTCCCCGATGAGCAGGCCCGCGGACATGGGAGACACTTCGCTCGGTTTCAGTACGACCGTGTTGCCGGCGGCGACCGCGCGGGTCCCGAGAATGACGGGGGCGTTCCAGGGGGAGAACGCGGCCACCACGCCCAGGGGTTCGCGGACGGCGAGGCTGAGAGCGCCGTCCTGCCGGGTGGCGAGCACGTCGCCGCGCGGCGCGGTCACCAGGGCCGCTGTCTCGCGGAGTATCTCTGCCGCCAGGGTCACGTTGAACGAGGCCCACAACCGGGTCGCGCCCACCTCACCGGCCATCAGGTCCACGATGCGCTCGCGCCGCTGCTCCATCAGGTCGGCGGCCTTGACGAAGACCGCCCGACGAGCGGACGGGTCCAGCCGCGCCCAGTCCTCGAACGCGGCCTGTGCGGCGTCGACCGCGCTGCTGACGTCCTCGACGCCGGCCGCGGCCACGGTGGCGTACATCTGTCCGGTGGCGGGGTTGATGACGGGTGTGGTGCGCCCGGACTGCGCACCCTTCTCCTTGCCGTCGATCAGCAGTTCACGGGTGATGACCATGGGGCGGCTCCATTGTCGGGAAGGTCGCTGCGCGAGCACGGTCCACGAGGGTGATGCGGGTGGCTCTGTCGTGGAGGCGAGGGACGGCGGGCCGGGGCCGCCGGAGCGGTCGATGCCTGTGGTCCGTCTTCGAACGGCCGGAACCGGACTCCCTGCGGAGCGAGGCGAAAGCCCCCGTCCACGGATCCCGTCGGCCGTCCGTGCGTTGTTGCTGTCCCTCGCTGATGATGCTGCTCACCAGTCATGTGGGTCCAACACTGATGCTGGTACACAGCCATCGAAGATGACGATCGACCATGAATCGAAACCGTCGATGACTGCGTGCGCGATTCGGTGTTGGACCCCGGCGCACGGCGACGCGCATGATCGAGGGAACAGTGAGCGCCGTGTGAAGCGGCCTGCTTTCCCGTGCCGCCACCTCTGCGACAGGGACCGGAGCGATGACCCGCCGGCCGGCCGCAGGACCGCCCGAGCCGAGGACCACGCGGGCTCCGCACACACCAGGGCGCTCACCGCGGATGCACACCGTGACAGCCGCACCGGCTGGCACGGCGGCCGTCGACCTCGGAGCCAACGATGCCTTCAACAACCCTGCCCTCAAGCGACGTCGACCTTTTCGCCACCGACACGCTCGTCGATCCCTATCCGGTGTACGCGCGCCTCCGGGACGCGGGACCGGTGGTCCGGCTCACCCACTACGACGTGTGGGCGCTGCCCCGCTACGAGCAGGTCGGTGCCGCGTTGCGTGATCACGAGACCTTCAGCTCCGCGTCCGGCGTGGGCTTCGGGGCCGGGATGAACGAGCTCATGGCCGGCGGCGTGCTGGCCGCCGACCCCCCGCACCACACCACCCTGCGCGTCATCCTCTCCCGGATGCTGATGCCGCGGGCGCTGCGGGACCTCGGTCCCTCGGTGACCGCCGCCGCGGAGGACATCGTCGACCGCCTGGCGACCGGTGCGGAGTTCGACGCGGTGTCCGACCTCGCGGAGGCGTTCACCCCGCGGTTCGTCGCCGATCTCATCGGTCTCCCCGAGGAGGGCCGCGACCAGCTCCTCGAGTTCGGCGCCTCCACGTTCGAGGGTCTGGGCCCCGTGGGAGAGCGGACGCCTGCCGCGATGCGACAGCAGCAGGCCCTGCTGCAGTACGTCACCACCACGGCCGCCAAGGACCGGCTCGTCGAGGGCGGGCTCGGCGCCCGCGTCTGGGAGGCGGTCGACGCGGGCGAGATCGACGAGGCCGCCGCGATCACCCTCATGATGGCGTTCCTGGCCACGGGCATGGACACCACGATCCTGTCGCTGGCGGCCGCCGTCCGGCTGTTCGCCCAGCACCCCGACCAGTGGGACGCGCTGCGGGCCGACCCGTCGCTGGTGCCCAACGCCTATCTGGAGGTCCTGCGCATCGCGTCTCCCGTCACCGTCTTCAGCAGGGTGACCACCCGGGACTGGGAGTGCGACGGCGTCACCGTCCCGGCAGGTGATCGTGTCGCCGTCATGTACGCCTCCGCCAACCGCGACGAACGCAAGTGGGGCGACCCGGAGCGCTTCGACATCACCCGGAAGCCTTCCGATCACCTGACCTTCGGCGTCGGCATCCACGCCTGCGTCGGTCAGAACCTGGCCAAGCTGGAGGCGCACGCCCTGCTCACCGCACTCCTGGCACGGGTGCGCCGGTTCGAGATCGGCAAGCCCGAGTTCCTCGTGAACAACACCCTGCACGGGCTGAGCAGGCTGCCGTGCCGGATCGTCACCTGAGCGAGCCGCGCGGTCGAACGGCCCGGGCGGGGTCGGCACCACCCGGGCCGTCCGGATCACGTAGATCACGCAGATCACTCAGATCACGCCTCCGGACAGCGCGGCGACGACAGACAAGGTTGACCGTGATTGAATCAGACCTGATACTTCCATCAGTATTCTCTTGCGGTCAGCCCCTCGTCACCCCCTGCACTCACTGAGGCCCCATGATCACCACCACCCACCAGGACGAAGCGGCCCCCGTCGCCACCGGCCGCGCCGGAACCCGCGGTGTGCTCGTCTCGATGTGCCTGTCACTCGTCCTGGTCGTCGCGTCCGTCTCCGCCCTCAACCTGGCCCTGCCCGACCTGGCCATCGACCTGTCGGCCTCCAACGGCGCCCTGACCTGGATCGCCGATGCGTACACCGTCGCCCTGGCCGCCTTCGTGCTGCCGCTCGGCGCCATCGGCGACCGCCTGGGTCGCCGCAACGTGCTCGTCGTCGGCACGGTCGTGTTCGGCGGCGCCTCCCTGGCCGCCTCCTTCACCGATTCCACGAGCACACTGATCACCTGGCGCGCGGTCATGGGTCTCGGCGCCGCGATGATCATGCCGGGAACGCTGTCGACGATCACTGCGGCCTTCCCCGCCGAGCAGCGCGCCAAGGGCGTGGCCACCTGGTCCGGCTTCGCGGCCGCGGGCGCGATCATCGGCATGCTGGCCGCCGGAGCCCTGCTGGAGCAGTTCTCCTGGCGCTCGATCTTCGTCGTCAGTGCCGCCACCGCCCTGGCCGCCGGACTGGCCGCCGCCCTGCTGGCCCCCAACACCAAGGACGCCCACCCGCACCGCCCCGACGTGGCCGGAGCGGTCACCACCGCCGTGGCCATCGGCTCCCTGGTCTACGCCATCATCGAGGGCAACGAGCGGGGCTGGACCGAGCCCGTGGTGATCGGCGCCTTCGTCGTCACGGTCGTGCCTTCGCCGCCTACGCATTCCTCGGCCTGCGCACCGAACACCCCCTGCTCGACCCCGCCCTTTTCGGCATCCGGGGCTTCCGGGCGGGGGCCGTCACCGTCCTGGTGCAGTTCATGGCCGTCTTCGGCTTCTTCTTCGTGGGCCTGCAGTATCTGCAACTCATCCTGGGCTACAGCCCGTTGAAGGCCGCCCTGGCCCTGGTCCCGGTCGCGCTGGCGGTGCTGCCCACGTCCCAGCTCACCCCGCACCTGGTGACCCGGGTCGGCATGAAGGCAGTCATGTCCGTCGGCCTGTTCCTGCTCGCCATCGGCCTGTACGTCATCTCCTTCCTCGGCGTCGACTCGGGCTATCTGCCCTTCCTCGGCGGACTGGTCCTGGCCGGCTTCGGCATCGGCCTGAGCGGCGCCGTCGGCACGGCGGCCATCACCGGCTCCCTCGGCCGGGGGCAGCAGGGCGTCGCCTCCGCGATGAACGACACCACCCGCGAGGTCGGTTCCGCGATCGGCATCGCCCTCATGGGCTCGATCTACGGAAGCCACTACCGCTCCTCCCTGCCCGACTCCGTCGACCGGCTCCCCGCCGACGCGGCCGAATCCGTACGCCACTCGGCGGCCGCCGGTCTCCACGTCGCCGACCATCTCGGCGCCGGGGGCGCGGCCCTCGCCGACGGCGTCAAGAGCGCCTTCATGGACGGCCTGTCCGCTTCCCTGATCGCCGTGAGTGCGGTCGTCGCCGCCGCGGCGATCGGCGCCCTCCTGCGCGCACCGAAGACACCGCCGACAGCCGACTGACTCCGGCGCCGGCCAGGGCGGCGAGGAGCGGGACGGACTCATGAAAAACGAGTTGAACTCGCCGCCCCCGGACAAGGCCGTTCGCCCGCGACGCTCGGGGCCCGCACTTGACACGACCATTTATCGGTAACAGTGTATCCGTTATGAGTTCCTGGTCTGAGCCGCAGTCCGATTCCCGGTTCGTCGCGGTGGACGGTCTCCGCGTCCACTACAAACGCGCCGGACAGGGCCCGGCACTCCTGCTCCTGCACGGCAGCGGTTCGTCGCTCCAGCACTTCGACCGTGCGACGGACCTGCTGTCCAGGTCGTTCGACGTGATCCGCCCCGACCTGCCCGGGTTCGGCCTCACCGGCCCCCGCGAGGACCGCGACTACCGGATTCCCGCGTACGCCGCGACGATGGCGGCCTTTGTTGCGGCACTGGGCGTGGAGCACTACGCGGTGGCCGGCAACTCGCTGGGCGGCAACATCGCCTGGAACCTCGCACTGGACCACCCCGAGCGGCTGACCGGCCTGGTGCTGGTCAATGCCACCGGATACCCGGAGAAGGAGATGCCCGCGGGCATGCGCCTGACCCGCAACCCGCTGTTGCGGCCGGTCCTGCGCCGCGTGATGCCGCGCGGCGCCATCGAGCGCAACCTGCGCGCGAACGTCGGCCCGCACTCGACGATCGTGGACGACGCCATGGTGGACCGGGCCTACGCGCTCATGAGCCGGCCCGGGAACCGCTCGGCGTTCGTCGACTTCTGCAACACCGACCAGCCCGACCGCAGCGCGCAGATCCCCCGCATCGGCGTGCCCACGCTGGCGCTGCGCAGCGCGGGCATCGACGGCCAGCACTTCGCCCGCGACATCCCCGGCGCGCAGGAGCTGGTGCATCCCCACGGCGGCCATCTGCTGCCGGAGGAGGAACCGCAGTGGGTCGCCGACGCGATCACGACGTTCCTCGCCCCCCTCACCGACACCCCCGCACACTGAGGCCTGGAGGCCCGTTCCCATGAAGTACTTCGTCGCAGCGGGCGAGGACCGCCGGCTCACCGCCGACGCACGGCAGGAACTGCCCGGCAGTTTCATCGAGCTGTCCGACGGCGTCACCCACTACGAACTGAGGGGCCCCGAGGACGGCGAGCTCGTCGTCATGGCCGGCGGGCTGACCATCCCGCTGTTCTACTGGGACAGCCTCGCCACCGAACTCAACGCCCGCGGACTGCGGACCCTGACCTGCAGCGCGTACGGCCGCGGCTATTCGGACCGGGTACGGACGCGCTACGACGAGACCCTGTTCGCGCGTCAACTGGCCGAGCTGACGGAGCGGCTCGGTCTGACGGGACGGCCCCTGCACCTCGTCGGCACGTCCATGGGCGCGCTGGTCGCCATGACCTACGCCGCCGAGGACCCCGCGACGGTGTCCACGCTCACCGTCGTCGGCCCCGCCGGGCTCGCCGAACCCCGGCTGACGTCCCCTCACCGGCTGCTGCGCAACGACCTGCTGGCCGGCTTCGTCGCCCGGCGGCGCGGCCGTCAGATACTCCAGGGACACCTCGGACACAACGTCCGCGACCCCGAACTGGGCGCGGAACTCACCGAGATGGTCCTCGACTCGTTCCGCTTCGAGGGCTCGCTGTACGCGGTCTTCGACACGCTCCAGCACCTGCCGGTCTCCGGCCGGGACGCCCTCTTCCGGCAGACCGGGGCTCTGGGCATCCCGACGCTGCTGCTGTGGGGCGACGAGGACGCGGTCACGCCCCTGGCGCACTTCGACACGGCGCGCACACTGCTGAGGCCCCGGCACCATCACGTGATTCCCGAGTGCGGTCACATGGCCTCGTTCGAACGCCCCCGTGACGTGGCCGATCAGATCGTCCCGTTCGTGGCGGCGTGCACCGAAAGGCTCGACTCATGAGCGGCCCGCAGCCCATCGACGTCCTGGTCGTCGGCGCCGGTCCCTCGGGCTCCGCGCTGGCGATCGACCTGGTACGGCGAGGACTCGTCGTACGGATCGTCGACAGGTCTCCGCACGCCTTCGACGGCTCCCGTGCCAAGGGCGTCCAGCCCCGCAGCCTCGAAGTCCTGGAGGACCTCGGTGCCTTGAAGGACGTGCTGGCCGGCGGCAGCGTCTACCCCAGGCTCGGGATCCACGCGGGACCGCTCGCCGTGCCGTGGAGGATGTTCCCCCACAAGGAGGCGACCTCGGACGTCCCCTACCCGAACACCTGGCTGATCCCTCAGTTCCGCACGGACCGCGCCCTGCACGCACGGCTCGCCGAACTCGGCCGCGATGTCGAGTTCGGCAAGGAACTGACCGGGCTGACGCAGGACGAGCACACGGTGGTCGCCAAGGTGGTGGGCGCGGACGGGGCCGAGGAGATCGTCGCCAGTTTTGTCGTGGGCGCCGACGGTGGCTCCAGTGCGGTGCGCAAGCAGCTCGGCATCGGGTTCGTCGGGACGACGCACGAGAGCGACCGGATGCTCATCGTCGACGCCTCGGTGACCGGTCTGGCCCGGAACCGCTGGCACATGTGGCCCGGCCTGGGCGGCAAGTTCGTCGGCGCCTGCCCGCTGCCCGACAGCGACATGTTCCAGTGGATGATCCGTCTCGCGCCGGACGAGGAACCGCCGTCGGAGAAGGACCACATCCTCCGGCGGATCCACGACCACACCCGCGACCGGCGCATACAACTGCACGACATCCACTGGACGTCGGTGTTCCGGCCCAACATCCGCCTGGCGGAGAGCTACGGCCGCGGACGGGTCTTCCTCGCCGGTGACGCCGCGCACGTCCACACCCCGGCCGGCGCCCAGGGCCTGAACACCGGCATGCAGGACGGGTACAACCTCGGCTGGAAGCTCGGTCAGGTCCTCGCCGGAGCGGACCCGGCACTGCTCACCACCTACGAGGCCGAGCGGCAGCCCATCGCCGCCGGGGTCCTGGGCCTGTCCACGGAGAAGTGGGGCGGCCTCGCCAAGCTGGATCCGTCGAGCATGAAGCGCGGCAAGGACGAGCAGCAACTCGCCCTGACCTACTACGGCGGCCCGCTCGCCCCGGCCGACGGCACACGCACCGAGACCCTGCGCGTGGGTGACCGCGCCCCGGACGCCGAACTGCGCGGACCGGACGGAGCCGGGGTCCGGCTCCACGAGGTCCTCCACGGGCCGCACTTCACCGCTCTCGCCTACGGCCCCCGCGCCGCCCGTGACCTCGAACGCATCGACTGGCCCACGACGGGCGCCCAGCTGAAGCGTCTCGCCGTGGGACCGGCAGCCGTGGACGGCTCCGCCTTCTCCGACGCCGACGACACGCTGCGGCGGTCGTACGGCCTGACCGGCGACACACTGCTGCTGATCCGGCCGGACGGCTACATCGGGCACATCGCCACTTCGGACTTCCTCGCCACCACGCAATCCGCCGCGCGCGCAATGACGCCGTAGCCAAGGAGCCGCACCATGATTCAGCCGAGCCGCAGCAACCCCGCCCGGGGAGCCACCGTATGAGCCGCGTACTGCTGCGCGGAGCGCGGGTCGTCACGATGGTTACGGGCCGACCCGACGCCGAGCACCTCGACATCCTCGTCGACGGCGACCGCATCGCGGCCGTCGACGAGGGCATCGACGCCTCGGACGCCGAAGTCGTCGACCTCTCCGGCCGCATCGTCATCCCAGGGCTGGTCAACGCCCATCTGCACACCTGGCAGACGGCACTGCGGTCCGCGGGCGCCGACTGGACCCTGGTGCAGTACCTCACCCACCTCCACGGCGAGTGCGTCGGGCACTACACCCCGGCCGACATGCACATCAGCAATCTGGTGGGGGCTCTGAACCAGATCAACTGCGGTACGACCACGGTCGGCGACTGGTGTCACAACGTCCTGTCGCCCGAGCACGCCGACGCAGCCGTCGAGGGCCTGGCCCGGGCCGGTATCCGGGCCGTCTTCCTGCACGGCACTCCCTACCGGTCGCCGGACACACCCCACCCCCTCGCCGAGATCGACCGGTTGCTCGACGGACCCGTGCGCGATCATCCCCTCCTCACCCTGGGCATGGCACTCCAAGGGCCCCAGTACTCCTCGCCCGACACCGCCGTCGCCGACTTCCGGGCCGGCGCGGAACGCGGTCTCGTCGTCTCGATGCACCAGAGCGGCGGAGCACCCTCGCCCGGCTGGGAAGCCGTGCGGGACGCCGGGCTCTTCAGCCCCCTGACCAACGTCGCCCACGGGATCGACCTGCCCGACGACTGGATCAAGACGCTCATCGAGGCGGGCGTCACCTTCACCACCACCCCGGAGAACGAACTGGGCCAGGGACACGGCACCCCCGTCACCGGCGCCCTGCTGCGCCAGGGGGCGGCCCCCTCCCTCGGGACGGACATCGACACCGCCGTCCCCGGCACGGTGCTCACCGCAGCCCGCATCGCCCTGGCCCATCAACGCTGTCTGGACCACGCCCAGCACCGGCAGTCGACCGGTATGCACGCCGACACCGCTTCGATCACCGCCAAGCAGGCACTGGCCTGGGCCACGGTCGAAGGGGCCAGGGCGCTCGGCCTGGCCGACCGGGTGGGCCGTATCGAGGCGGGCATGCAGGCCGACCTGGTCGCCGTCGACGCCCGGGCACTCAATCTGTGGCCGGCACACGACCCCGTCGCCACGGCCCTGCACGCCGACATCGCCAACATCGAGGCCGTCATGGTCGCCGGCACCTGGCGCAAACGCGATCACGCCCTGCTCGCCACCGGCCTCGACGACCTCGGACAGCAACTCCTCGCGTCCGGCGAACGCCTGCTGAGCCATGTCCGACCCACGGCCTCCGCCGCCTGACGGGCAGCGACAGTCAGGCCCCGCGCAAGCGCTCAAGCCCGCTGAGGAGGAGTTCGAGGCCGAAGGAGAACTCCTCCTCGATCGGAACCGGCATCTCGGAGGCGACAGCGAGGGTGGCCGGGAACAGGTCCGGATCCACGCTCCGGAAGGCGGTCGCCGCCTGTGCGTCCGCGGCGGCCGGACCTGCTCCCTCGTGCCTGTTGACCTGCACGGCGAACCCGAGAACATAGCGGGCCAGCGTCGCATACGCCTGCGCGGCCGTCCGCGGCGGAAACCCGCTCTCGAGCAGCAGCGCCACACAGCGCTCCCGCAGTGCCATGGCGTTCGGCCCCAGCGGAACCTGCTCGACCAGCAGGCGAGCCGCGTTCCCGTGCCGGGCGAGGGCGTCGAACATGGCGTGCGCACCCGTGCGCAGTGCCTGCTGCCAGCCCACCGAGGACAGTTCGTCGGCGTCGAACGCCACGAAGCCGAACATGCGGTCCACGACATGGGCGACCAGGTCCGCCCGGTTGTCGAAGTGCCGGTACAGCGTCGCCGTACCCGATCCCAGACGCTGGGCCAGCGTCCGCATCGAGAGCGCGTCGGCGCCCTCCTCGTCCACGATCTGCAACGCGGTGGCGACGATGCGCTCCAACGGAACGGGCGGCCGCCCCGGAGAACGCCGAGCCGTCGCGGCGCCCGTTTGGGCACGACCAGGTTCTGCCACGGGACGTCTCACTCTCTCCACTCGACCAGCGCCATAACAGCAACACCGTAGCCGATTCGACACCTCGACGGAGCCGCAGCTCTAGAGGACGAACGGACGCGTCTCCCCCGGGGTGCAGCCGAAACGGTCCCGGAAGACGCGGGTGAAGTGAGCCTGGCTGGCGAAGCCCCACCGGTGGGCGACCTCGGCGATCGTCAGATGGCGGGAGGCCGGATCGGCGAGCACCTGCCGGGCCCGGGAGAGCCGCTGTTCGAGGATGTACCGGGAGGGGCTCACCCCGGTCGGCTGGAAGATACGGCTCAGGTGCCGGGCGGACACACCGATCGCCTCGGCGACCCGACCCGCGCTCAGCCCGGGATCGGCGAGGTGCCGGGCCATGTAGTCCTTGGCCACCTCCAGTTGGGAGACCAGGGCGGGCGACGCGGAACCGCCCAGCTGTGCCGCCGCCAGCGTACGGACGAGGTCCAGCACGGTGGCCTGGGTACTGACCGGGCTCACGCCGCGCTGCCCCGTGACGTATTCGGCCAGCACGGCCTCCAGGGCAGACGCCTGGGCTCCTTCGGCGGCCGACCCCCTGCCGAGCAGTATCGGCGCGGACACCTCGTCGGCCGTGCATTGCGCGGCGAACACCTCTCGGGGGATGTCCACGAGCAACTGACGCATGGGGGACGGGAATCCGAACAGATACGGTCGTCGTGTGTCGTAGAGGATCAGGTCGCCCGGCTGGAGACTGACGCAGCCGTCCTCGTGGAAGAAGACCCCACAGCCCGCCGTCAGCACGGTGACGAAGATCGAGTCCTTGGGCAGGGACCGACAGGTTCGTGGGCTGCGTTCGATGATGTGCTCGTTGCCGGCGATCTCGGCCAGCCGTAGGTCTCCCAGCTCCAGGTTCGTCTGGGTGGCCACCAGACCGTGTCGCGAGTACGTCGAACAGGTCAGACCCACGAGAGCCCGTCGGTTGTACTCCTCCCAGAAGCCGATGCGATCCACCGGATCGATCGGTTCCGTGGACACGCGGGAGACAATAGGCGCGTTCACCTGAATCTCCTTTCCGGCCCACGGTGGTGCAGGGCCGCCCTGCCCCGTGGGGGCAGGGGGCTGTCGCGGCCGCTGGGCCGACCCTCGTGCTCCGCCGTGCGGGACCGCCGGAGTGCCTGGTGCTGCTTCGAGGCGAGGCTACCGGCCGGTGCACTGCTGCGTCACTGGTCGCGCACGGAGCCCGAACCCCGGATTCCGGTCGGGGCCCGCCTTGCGGCTCACTCCGGGCGTTCACGGTGCGCCGGCGGCCTCGACCCCTCCTCCCGCGGCGGGGTCGACAAGAATTTTGATCTGGTCTCCCGGGCCGTCCAGCAGCGCCCCGAAGCCGTCGCGGACCAGGTTGTCGAGGGCGATCGTCGAGGTGACGAGCGGTGACAGGTCGAGCCCTCGTTCCGCGACGAGCCGTATGAGCTCTGGATAGGTGTCGCGGTAGCCGACGCTGGCGACGATCGACTGCTCGTTGTTGACGAGCGCGAAGGAGTCCAAGGACACCTCCTGGGCCAGACCCACCAGGACGACCCGCCCGCCCCGCCGCGTCGCGTCCAGGCAGGTGCGCAGGGTGCTCCCGGACCCGACCACCTCGAAGGCGACATCGACGCCCTCGCCGTCGGTCAGTTCACGGACCCGATCCCCCACCCCCTCCTCCAGGCGGGCGTCGACCAGATCGGTCGCGCCCAGTGCGGCGGCGCGGTGCAGCCGGGCCGGCGAGACGTCGACGGCG
This sequence comes from Streptomyces sp. 351MFTsu5.1, assembly GCF_000383655.1. Taxonomy (NCBI): domain Bacteria; kingdom Bacillati; phylum Actinomycetota; class Actinomycetes; order Kitasatosporales; family Streptomycetaceae; genus Streptomyces; species Streptomyces sp. 351MFTsu5.1. The sequence goes on from NZ_KB911802.1 coordinate 108,249, forward strand.
ATGATGCGCCGCACCTCGCGTTCCACAGCGAGCCGCACGGTGAGCAGGCCGACCGGGCCGAGGCCCACCACCGTCATGGTCTCGGGTGTGGTCCCGGCGCGGCGCAGCGCGTGCAGGGCGACCGACGCGGGTTCGAAGAGCGCGGCCTGTTCCAGCGACACGTTCTCCGGCAGGCGGTGTGCCATGTAGGCGGGGACGGCGGCGTACTCGGCCATGCCGCCGTTTCCCATCAGCCCCGCGAATCCGAAGTGCCGGCAGATGTTGTACTCACCCGCCCTGCACCGCGGGCACTGCCCGCACCGGTAGTTGGGTTCCACGGCCACCCGGTCACCGCTCCTCAGACCGGTCACCGACGGCCCGAGCGCCACCACCGTGCCGCAGAACTCGTGGCCGAGGACGAGCGGAGCGGTGGCGCCGGAGGCCGGATGCGGCTCGACGACGGGGATGGCGTGCGGCCCGTCGGCGTATTCGTGCAGGTCGCTGCCGCAGATACCGCAGTACGCGACCTCGATGAGCACCTCGCCTGGCCCGGGTGCGGGTACGTCCACCTCGGATATGCGGACGTCCTTGGCTCCGTGCCAGACGGCGGCGCGCATACGCTGCGGACCGGGAGCGCTCGTACGCCGCGTACCGGGGGCGTGGATATCCTGCGTGCGGCGCGGCTCGGCGCTCATTCGGCCGCTCCCGCAACCAGGGCGTCCGGTCCGAGCGTGGCTGCGGTCCGCCGGGCCCGTCGGCGCAGCACCCGGGGCGCGGTCTCCCGCAGGCCCAGGGACAGCACGGCAACCACGACGGCGCCGCCTGCGGACATGAACATGGCCGTCTGCAACCCCCAGGCGTCCGACGCGCGCCCGGCGATCACCGGGGCGAGGAAGCCGCCAGCGAGTTCACCGACTCCCATGACCAGTCCGAGGGCGGTGGCCAGCGCGCCGCGGGGCACCGTCTCGGCGGGGATGGTGGCCATGAACAGGGTGAAGCAGCCGAGTCCGGTGTAGGTGAGCACGACGGCCACGCCCAGCAGTACCGGATCGCTGACATAGACCATCGCCAGCGGGCACAGGGCCGCTGTGGCGGAGAAGGCGATCATGGTCGGTTTGCGGCCGATGCGGTCGGAGACGGCGGGGGTGAGGAAACCCCACAGCACCCATCCGACACCCAGGCAGGTCATGACCCCGCTCATGGTGCTCGGGGAGAAGCCTTTGACGTTCAGCAGGTAGGAGGGGGTGAAGGTGATGATGACGATGAACCAGGTGAGGAAGCAGCAGGCCACCGCCATGCACAGGACGATGTTGCGATGCCTCAGAACCTCCCGCACGGACGGCTTGGGACCCACTGCCGCGTCGGGCCCGCCCTCACCGCCGTCGGCGACGGCCTGGACACGGCCGCCGGGCGGCACTTCCCTGACCGCCTTGGCGATCCAGGCCGCGATGAGCAGGCCCGGCACGATCGTCACGAGCAGGGCCGTCCGCCAGCCGTGGGCCTCGGCGACCCACACCACCACCAGCGGGGCGAGTATCCCGCCCATCAGACCTGCCGAAGAGCCCTGCAGCAGCCCCATGTTGAGACCGCGACGGCTCTCCCGGGAGGCCTCCACCATGAGTGACTGGGCCAGCGGCAGCACGGCTCCCTCCGCCACGCCCATCAGGGCCCGGGCGAAGAGCAGTCCGAGGAAGCCGGTCATCAGGCCGCCCGCGGCGGAGAAGCAGGAGAAGAGGACCACGGCGGCGATCAGAATGGGTTTGCGTCTGCCGAGCTTGTCCGACAGACGGCCGGCGACCAGCCCGGACAGGGCCCAGGTGAGGGCCAGCACCCCGGACAGCGTGCCGAGTTCGGTGTTGGAGAGGTGGAAGTCCTTGCCGATGTAGGGGGCGAGGAAGGGCAGTGCCTGGCGGTCGAAGAAGACGAATCCGAAGGCCAGGAAGAGGACCAGCAACAGCCGGTTCTCATAGCGGTGTGCGTCTCCGTCGATGAGGACGGGTGCTTCTGCGTCGGGCCGGACCCGGGTACGGATACGTGGCATCGGAACCTCGTGCGAGCGGGGGACCCGGGATCACCGGAAGAGGGAGTTGACGTAGTCGGCGCCGATGCCGACCTTGTCGTAGTGGTTCCGGCACAGCTCGATGTAGTCGTGGACGTCGAAGTAGCCGACCGTTCCGCCGTCCTCGTCCAGCCAGATCAGCGGCCCCTTGACGATGAAGAACGCCTTCATCGGCTCATCGCTCTCGTAGGCCACCAGCGTGTGTCCCTCGCCCGGCGCCTCGTAGACGAAGTCACCGGCCTGGGCGGTCCAGGGCCGCTCCAGGTAACCCCACTTGCCGGAGATCGTGTACGCGAAGACCTCATGCGGGTGGTAGTGCCGGTTGACGAGCCCGGCCTGCCTGGCGCAGAGGATGTCGGCCCAGGAGTTGTCCTTGACGTTGATCCACAGCGGGCGCGATCCGACGGTCTCGCTGAGCGGCGCGTAGTACCGCTCGTCGTCGGTGGCCACCTGGGACAGGTACACCTCCGGCTGGGCATCGGGCTTCACCGAGTCGGTGATCGGCTTGAGGCCCTTCCAGAATTCCGAGCTGGCTTTCTCGGGCATGTTGCGGCTCCTTTCATCGAGGTGGCCGCCAGTGAACCTCCAGAGCCGAGCCCACGTCTTTCCCGTGGGAGACGTGCCGGATTGCCTGTTTGGGACATGCGCGCGGAGTTCGGCCACGGGGGATCCGAGCTGCAGCGACGCATCAACTGGGGCGCGGACAAGGCCACTCGCGTGCTCCGCGGGTCGGCCTGTCCGTTCACCAGGGACACTTGAGAGACGACGGCCGGCCCGACCTCGCCCCAGCTGATGCACCGGGGCCGACTGCCAGTCCGTGCGCCATGGTGCGCGCGCCTCAGCCTTTCGACATGGCCGGAGACCGGGCCGGTCACGCCTTCGGGAACAAGTCGGCCCGCCGGGGCCGCAGTCGAGGAAAGGCCGGGGCCCCGGCGGGTCACCGCGTCAGGGGATCATGACAGCGGCGGGTAGGCGTTCTGCATCAGCTGCTGGAACTGGGCGGAGAACCAGTGACCGGCCAGCGGTGCGTTCGGCAGCGCCCCGGTGGGGTTGTTGCCGTTGCGGGCGTTGCCGCCGTACGTCGGGTCGCACATGCGGTCGAAGCCCTTGCCCTCGTCGTTCGGGACGGCGGCGCTGTTGCCGTCGGACTCCCCCGGCGGCTTGACCCACACGTAGGCGTCGACACCGGCTGCGGGGGCCGCGGTGGGCCGCTGGCCGATTCCGGCACCGCTCTGGTTGCACCAGTTGCCGGCGTGGATACGCCGGTCGATGCGGCCGCCGTCGACATAGGCGTCGACGGAGGTCTGCGGGCCGGGGCCGGCGGGCCGTGCGGAGCCGCCCCAGCCGTTGCGCGAGGTGTCGATCAGCATGCCGAGGCCGGAGTCGAACCCGGCGGCGACCAGCTTGTCCCGCAGCCCGAGCGCGAACGACTGCTCGTCCACGTACTGGTTCCAGTCGACCCACTTCGCCTGGCGTATGGTCTGCCCGTTCACCATGTCGGTGACCTTGACGTTGGGCTCCTTGACCGGGCTGTAGTTGGCGGTGTTGACGATGAAGCCGGTCACATCGCTCACACTCGCCCCGTTGGTCGTGGCGACCTTGTAGAACTCCTGCACCGACGGGCCGAGGTTGCTGTCCCAGCCCAGCCAGCCGTGGTGGCCGGCGTCGATGTAGTTGTAGACGTTCGCGAGGGCACCGAGCCTGTCGAGCGCGTAGGAGACGCCCTTCTCGTAGTTGCCGTTGCTCTTCATGGTCACGCACGCGTCGGTGGTGGTGTTGGTGCCACCGGCGTTGGTGACCAGGTTGGGCAGCGAGTCGGGTTCGATGACGGTGGCGATCCGCAGGCCCGCGTACTTCGCGTCGGACAGGATCGAGGTGATCGGGTCGATGTACTGGCTCTTGTACTTGTCGAGGTCGTTCGGCCCGAGTTCGCCGTTGGAGGCGAGCGCGGCGCAGTCGCGGCCCGGCAGGTCGTAGATGACCAGCTGGACGACGAGCTCTCCGCTGCCCTTCTGCTTCAGGGCCTCGTCGAGGTGGGCGCGCAGGCCCATGCCGCCGTTGACACCGTTGATGGCGGCGATACGGTCCAGCCATACGGCGGTGGGCTGGCTGGAGATGCGGCTGCCGCCCGGTTCGGCGGCCGCCTTCGCGGACCACTCCGGGTTCACATAGACCTTGGCGCCGACGTAGGGGTTGGCGGCCTTGGGTCCGCCCGGGCCGGGATCGGTCGGTCCGGGATCCGTCGGTCCCGGATCCGTCGGCCCCGGGTCGGTGGGACCGCCACCGCCGTCGACGTTGCAGGTCACCCCGTCAAGCGTGAACGTGGCCGGGACGGCGTTGGTCCCGCTGTAGGACGCCTGGAAACCGAAGCTCGCCGAACCCCCGGTGGGGAGCGTGCCGTTGTAGCTCTCGTTGGCGGCGGTCACGGACCCACCGCTCTGGCTGACCTTCGCGTTCCAGCCATTGCTGATCCTCTGGTTTCCGGCGTACGACCACTTCAGCGACCAACTCGACTTGGCCGGGCCGTTGTTGGTGATCGTGACCGCGGTGGTGAAGCCGGTGTCCCACTGGTTCTGCACCTTGTAGTCCACCGTGCAGGGGGCGGCCGCCGTGACGGCGCCGGCCGGCGCCGAGACGAGTGCGGCAGCTGAGGTTCCGCTGAGCAGCGCGAGCGCTGCGAGCAGTGAGGTCTTGGTGCGACTCATGATGAAGGGGTTCCTTCTGGTTGGAGGATTTCTCCGCTGGTTCGGCGCGCGCGAAAGCCGCACACCTGGCTGGGTACTGGATGCGACGCGGCGTCACGGCCGGAGGCCGAGGAGAACTCGGGGCAACGGCTCATGGGGTGACCGGGCTCCCTGGTCAGGGGAGACGCGGAAGACGCGATGGGAGCGCTCCCCATCCGGCGGTCAAAGGGTAGGACCGCCGCTGATCCTGCGTCATGGCGTCGTCGGCGCGGTAACGGGACCGCTCAGGCGGCTGGGGTGCCTGAACGGATCCCGCATCCCTCGCAACGAGGCTTGCCCGACCGTCGCTCGTGGCGCAGTCGTCGGATATCGACGGCAAGCCGTCAACTGCTGCTTTTGCACTGGGTGTTGCTCTTGGCACTGCTCCTCGAGAGCTGCGGCCCCTCGGGCCGGCGACAGCGCGTTTCCGCCGCACGACGGCGCAGGCCACCCGGCGCAGGGCACCCGGAGGCCGGTACAGGGGGCGACCGCGACCCGCGACCCGCGACGCCATCAAGACGCCATGAGGACGCCATGAACACGTCGCCGACCTGCGGTGGCTCTGAGAAATGAAGGTGGGGGGTCTCGCATGAGCGACTCCTGGAAGAGTGACCTGCCGTGACCGGCGCGTCAACTGCTTGGAACCGCTCCCACTGGTGCGAAGGAAGGTAGCGCCAAGTTGCACGCTTGCCCAGAGGTACGGCTGAACTTCCTTTGAACCAAACCCTTTCGTGTCTTCGACTCTTCAACCTCCTTGACCGCAAGCGCCCTCCTCCCCATGATGGGAGCGCTCCCACTGACCAAGACTTGTCCTTCCCCATGCTTTGAGCCGCTTGGAGGAACCAGTTCATGGATCCTGGACGCAAACGCAGAACCCTCCGACGGGTGTGGATCGCCACGGCAACCGCCTTGGCCCTGCCCCTGTCGCTGCTGGCCACGGGCGCAACGACCGCACAGGCAGCCGCAGTTCAGTGCAGCGTCGACTACAAGACGAACGACTGGGGCTCCGGTTTCACCGCGGACCTGACGATCACCAACCGCGGCACGGACGCCATCAACGGCTGGACCCTGACGTACGGCTACTCCGGCAA
>NZ_KB911803.1:0-95466 GCF_000383655.1 Streptomyces sp. 351MFTsu5.1
CCGGCCGGCTCGCCACCCGCCGTGACCTGCACCGCGCCCTCACCTCCGGCACCCGGCCCTCGCTGGGCGTCATCAGCGGCATGGCCGGCGTCGGCAAGAGCGCGCTCGCACTGCACGTGGCCCACGGCCTCCGGGACCGCTTCCCCGACGGGCAGCTCTACGTCAATCTCCAGGGCGCGACTCCGGGCATGACCCCCCTCACCCCGGCCCAGGCCCTCACCGCCCTGCTCCGCGATCTCGGTGCCGACCCGCGCAGCATCCCCGAACACCCGGACGCGGCAGCCGCGTTGCTGCGGTCGCTGCTCGCACCGACCCGCACGCTCATGGTCCTGGACGACGCCGCGAGCGCCGCGCAGGTACGCCCCCTGCTCCCGGCCGGCCACGGCTGCGCGGTCCTCGTCACCAGCCGTTCGCCCCTGACCGCCCTCGACGACGCCCACCGCTTCCCCCTCACGCCCCTCTCGGCCGAGGAGAGCGCCGAGCTGCTGCGCGCGGTATCGGGCAGGGACGGCCGCGACACGACCACCAGTCCCAGGACCACCACCACTGACGGCACCCCCTCACCCCCCATCGACGCCACCCACCCCCTCATAGAACTCACCGGCCGCCTCCCCCTGGCCCTCCGCGTCGTCGCCGCCCGTCTCGCCGCCCGGCACGCCCTCACCCCCGACGTCCTCGCCGACCAGCTCGCCGCCACCGAGGACCGGTTGCGGCACCTGGAGTACGACGACCTCTCCGTCCGCCGCTCCCTCGCCGTCGCCCACGACGCCCTCGCCGCCTCCGGACGACGGTCGGACCGCGACGCCGCTCTCGCCCTGTGCCGCATCGGCGCCCTCGACCTGCCCACCTACGGCGTCCCCCTGGTCGCCCGGCTCCTCGGCACCGACGGCACCGACGAGTCCCGCGCGGAGGACGCGCTCGACCGCCTCGTCGACGTGGCCCTCCTGGAGGAGACGGCGTACGGCCGCTACGCCCCGCACGGCCTGGTCCGCGACTTCGCGAGGGAACTCGCGGGCACCGCACACGCCCCCGACATCGCCCGCACCACCCTGCGCTGGTACGCGGCCGTCGCCGAGCGCGTCCTGACCGCCCTCGTCGAACCCGGGCTCGACCTCGACGACCGCCGCCGCCCGACCGCCGCGCAGCCGCCCGAGCACGCGGCGCACGTGCTGGCCATCGCCCCGTTCCCGTCGTCCGAGAAGGCCTTCGCCTGGGCCGAGTCGGAGCTGGAGAACATCGTCGCCCTGGTCGAACGGCACCAGGACACCCCCGACGACCGCGCCGCCGGCCATGTCTCCGCCCTGCTGCGCCTGCTCTCCCCCTTCCTCCAGCGCAGCGGCCGGGTCGCCGAGACGGAGTTCCTCGGCCGGGCCGCGCTCACGCTGGCACGGCGGCTCCGGGACCACGCGGCCGAGGCATGCGCCCTGGGCGATCTGGCCGGCCTGCACTTTTTCACCGGCCGGCACGGCGACGCCCTGGACCTCAACGACCAGGCCCTCGCGATCTGGCGGCGGCTCGGCGCGGACTCCTGGATCCGCCGCTGCCTCAACAACCGGGGCCTGCTGCTCGAAAGCCTCGGCCGGTACGCCGAGTCGGGCGAGACACTGCGCCGGAGCCTCGCCTACTCGCGGGGGCTGAACGACCCCTTCGGCGAGGCCGTGACCCACAGCAATCTCGGCAACCTCTACGAGCACACCGACCCGCGCGCCGCCATCGAGCAGCACCGCCGCTCGCTCGCCATCGGCGAGGAGACCGGCAGCGTGGTCGTACGGCACTCGGCGCACTGCAACATCGGCTACGCCCACCTCACCCTCGGTGAACCGGCCGCCGCCCTGGCCCACTTCGAGGAGAGCCTGCGCATCCTCGGCAGCCCCGGCGACTGGCACGGCGAGTCGCAGAGCCGCCTCGGCCTGGTCCGGGCGCTGCGCCTGATCGGCCACGGCGAGCGCGCCGCCGCCGAGTGCGCGGAGCTGCTGCGCCGTGCCGACGCCCGCGCCGATCGCTACACCGGTGCCCTCGCCCGCCACCAGTACGGACTCCTGCTGCGGGAGCGGGGGAGTGTCGAGGAGGCGCACGCGCAGTGGCGGGCCGCTCTCGGCGCGCTGGACGGCACGGACGAGAAGACGGTGCTCAGGGAACTCATCGCCCTCCTGGACGACTCGGGCTTACGCTGACGCCCCGGCGGCCCGCCGGCAGCTGACCCCCGCACGCTGACAGCTGGGCTCAACGACCACCTGGGAGCCCGCTGACGCTCACCGCTGACGACTCCGGCCCACGCACCTCACTTCGCGTCCGCATAGCACTCCACCACAGCCGTCGTGAACGGGAACCGCACCGGCGTCTCGCCGAACGTCAGCCGCCCGGCCAGCGCCGACGCCTCCCGGATCGCCGCGACGACCGCTTCGGCCTCATCCTCGGGACAGTGCACGATCACCTCGTCGTGCTGGAAGAAGACCAGTTCGGCCGCCATCTCCGCACAGGACCGCCGCAGCGCGGCGAGCAGCAGCAGGGCCCAGTCCGCGGCACTGCCCTGCACCACGAAGTTCCGTGCGAACCGGCCCCGGGCGCGGGTGTTGCCGGACGCGTACCCGGGCACCCAGCCGTCCTCGGCGGAAGCGGGTGGACCCGCCGGGTCGTCCTGGGGGATGCCCGCCTCCTCCGCGTCACCCGCCCCGGCCGCCGGCGGGCAGGTCCGGCCCAGCCAGGTCCGCACCAGCCGGCCCTCCTCGCCCGCGCGGGCCGCGTCGTCGACGTACGCCACCGCCTTGGGGAAGCGGCGTCTGAGCGCGGCGAGGTTCTTCAGGCCGTCGCCGGAGGTCTGGCCGTAGACCGCGCCGAGCACGGCGAGTTTGGCCTGGGCGCGGTCGCCGGAGAAGGCCCGGTCGGAGACGGACTGGTACAGGTCGCTCTCCCGGCCCGCCACCTCCATCAGCCCGGGGTCACGCGAGATGGCCGCCAGCACCCGCGGCTCCATCTGGTCGGCGTCGGCCACGACCAGCCGCCAGCCGGGGTCGGCGACCACGGCCCGCCGGATCACCTTGGGGATCTGGAGGGCACCCCCGCCGTTGGTGACCCAGCGGCCGGTGACGGTCCCGCCGGCCAGGAACTCGGGCCGGAAGCGGCCGTCGCGCACCCAGTCCTGGAGCCAGGACCAACCGTGGGCCACCCAGATGCGGTACAGCTTCTTGTACTCCACCAGCGGCTTCACGGCCGGATGGTCCAGGGACTCGATCTCCCAGCGGCGGGTGGACTTCACCTTGATGCCCGCCTGGGCGAACGCCTTGATGACGTCGGCGGCCAGATCGGGCCGCACCCGGCGCCCGAAGGCCTCGGACACCTCGTCGGCGAGTTCGGCGAGGCGCCGGGGTTCGCCGCCGCCCGCGTACCGGTCGCCGAGCAGTTCGTGCAGCACCCGGCGATGCGTCTCGGCGCTCCACGGCAGCCCCGCGCGGTTCATCTCCGCGGCCACCAGCATCCCCGCCGACTCGGCGGCGGTGAGCAGCCGCATGCGGTCGGGGTGCGCGGTGGCGTCATGGCGGCGCTGCTGGTCGGCGTAGATCTCGGCCAGGTCGGTGAGGGGCAGCCGGCTGCCCTGCGGCTCGAACAGGGGTGACTGCGCGCCCGGTTCGGCGGAGCGCTGGGGTGGGTCGGGAGGTACTGGGCCGCCGCGCAGCCGGGCCAGGGCGGCGGCCGCCGAGCGGGGTTCCCCGGACCGCCCGGCGTGGCCGAGCAGCAGGGTCTCGGCGTCCTCGATGTCGTAGCACCGCTCCACCCGCACCCCCGCGGCGAGCAGGCGCGGGTAGATCTCGGGGGTGGACCGCCACACCCAGCGCGCCACCTCCGGCCGCCGTCGTACGGCCTCGGCCGCATCCGCCTCCCGCAGGACCGGCCCGGCGAGCAGCCCGTCCGGACCGAGGGGGGCGAGCTCCACGCCACCGTCCTCGGCCGGGGCGAGAACCCAGCGGTCGGTCATGGTTGCGAGTGTGACACCAGGGTCTGACAACGGCCCCGACCGCGGCACGGCCCCGACCGCAGCACGGCAGCGGCCGCCGCGGCATGGCAGCCACCGACCGCAGCACGACGACGGCCCCGTGACCGCGGAGTGCGCGGAACGGCGGCTCAGGCGCCCGTGTCCGCGTCCGTGCCGTCCGCCTGCTGCTCCGTGATCCTGGCGAGCGCGGCGGCGATGTGCTCTTCCGTCGTCGGCTTGGTGATGCCGAGTGCCGACAGGACTCCCTCGCCGTTCTCGAACTCCAGGAGGGCGAGCAGGAGGTGCTCGGTGCCGACGTAGTTGTGGCCGAGGCGCAGGGCCTCGCGGAACGTGAGTTCCAGGACCTTCTTGGCGTCCGAGCCGTAGGGGACGAGCTGCGGGGGCTCCTCGACCCCGGCCGGCAGCGCGGCGACGGCGGCCTGCCGCACGCTGTCGAGGAGGACGCCCTGCGCCCGGATCGCCCGGGCGGCCAGGCCCTCGGGCTCGGCCAGCAGGCCCAGGACCAGGTGCTCGGGGCGGCCTTCGGCACTGCGGGCGGCGAGTGCCTCGTTGTGGGCGGCCATGACCACGTTGCGGGCCCGCGTGGTATAGCGGCTGAAGCCCTGGTCGGCGCCCAGGTCGGCGGACTCCTTCGGCACGAACCGCTTCTGCGCGGCCTGCCGGGTGACCCCCATGCTCCGGCCGATGTCCGTCCAGGAGGCACCGGAACGCCTGGCCTGGTCCACGAAGTGGCCGATCAGATGGTCGGCCACCTCCCCGAGGTGATCCGCGGCGATCACCGCGTCCTGAAGCTGGTCGAGGGGCTCGACATGGACCTTCTTGATCGCCGAGATCAGGTCGTCGAGACGCACGGATGACGTGATGGCGGAGTTCGATGTCATGGTGTCAACCTTAGGTTGACAGTGATGGGGTGTCAACCAAAGGTTGCCTCTACTTGGGGGTCGGGTGAGACGATCGCCCTGTGACCGTCGACCGCGCCTTTCGAACCGCCCTCTACTCCGACGACGACACCGCCCTGGACACCGGCGCCTCCCTCCTCGCCGCCGACCCCGCGGCGGACGCCGAACTGGCGCGGCGGGGAGTCGAGTTCGTGGCGCAGGCCTGGCGGCGCGGCTGGCAGCCGGCCGATGTCGTACGCCTGGTGCGGCGCGAGCTGGACGACACCCATGTACGGCTCGTCACGGCGCTGATCCGCGCGCAGGCCCCCGACGACCGCCCGCGCGGTCACCGCTGGGCCGCCCAGCTCGCCGAGCTCGGGGAGCCGGACCCGAACGCCCCCCGCCTCGACCGCTTCCCGCACGCCACGGCCGTACTGGAGCTGTACCGCCTGCTGCTGCGGCTGCCCGCTCTGGAGCCCCTGGAGGAGCCCCGGCAAGGGCACAAGGGAGACGGCCGCATGCTCGGCCGTATCCGCGCACTGCTCGCCAAGGCGGAGGCGACCGGATATTTGGAGGAGGCGGAGGCGCTCACCGCCAAGGCGCAGGAGCTGATGGCCCGGCACAGCGTCGACGAGGCGCTGCTGGACGCGCGGGCGCCCGCCAGGGACACGCCCGGCGCCTGCCGGATCGGGGTCGAGCCGCCGTACGAGCAGGCCAAGGCGGTGCTGCTGGACGCGGTGGCGACCGCCAACCACTGCCGGGCCGTGTGGAACGAGGCGCTCGCCTTCTCCACGGTCGTCGGCTTCGAGGCCGACCTGGAGGCGGTGGAACTCCTGCACACCTCGCTGCTCGTGCAGGCGCAGTCCGCGATGGCCAAGGCGGAGGCGGCCCAGCGGGCGGGGGGCCGCAAGCGCACCAAGACGTTCCGGCAGTCCTTCCTCGCGGCCTACGCCCACCGCGTCGGCGACCGGCTGCGGGCCGCCGCCGAGACCCCGGTGACCGAGGACCTGCTGCCGGTGCTGGCCTCCCGCGAGGTCGCCGTCACCGACCGCATGGACCGCATGTTCCCCGAGACCACCACGACCCGCCTGCGCGGGGTCACCGACGAGGCGGGCTGGACCGAGGGTGCCCAGGCGGCCGACCGGGCCCGGGTCGACCACCACCCCCGACTCGGTCACCGACCCGGAACGGGCAACTGACCACCCCGGCCTTCAGCCCCAGCCGTCAGTCCCGGCCTTCAGCCCCAGCCGTCAGCCCCAGCCGTCAGTCCCCCGCCTGCCCGAACGCGCTCACCGACGCGTTCAGGACGTCCGCCTTGCCGCTCTTGCCCTGGACCGGTCCGTACGACCACTTGTAGCTGTGCGGCGTCCCGTCACCCGGCAGGGCGATGTCCAGCGTCCGGGCGTCCAGGCTGTCCGCGGCGCCCGCCTTGCCGCGCACGTACGTGATCGTGAAGCTCGCGGTGTCCCCCTTGGCCAGCTTCAGCTTCTGGGGCTGCGCGGCCGTGTCCTTGGCGACGCTGACCGTGCTGCCCGACGCCTTCAGGCCGACGGCCGGGAAGCCGTCCAGCGTGCACGGCGCGCTCTGGTTGGTCAGCGTGACGGGGATGTTGCCGGTGTCGCCCGCGGAGGGGGCCGCGTTGGCGGGGCCGACCTCCAGGTCCACCGGGCCGACCACACAGGCCGAGCCGCCCTTCGGGCTCGCGGTGGCCTTGTCGTCGGAGTCGTCACCGCCGCCGCAGGCGGTCAGCAGCAGGGCCGCGGCGAGAGCGGTGACGGCGAGTGGTGCGGCGCGCATGTGGAAGTCCTCTGATGTGAGCGGTCCGGTGCATGGATCATCACGCATCACGGCGCACCCCGCTCGCCCACCCCCACCGACGGACACCGCGCCGGCTACGACCCGAGACCCGCCGTCGGGAAGTCGCTCGGCAGCTTGCCGCCCTCGGCCTTCATGAAGCTCTCGGTGCCGGGGGAGCCCTGCCACCTCACCTTGAGCGAGGTCTTGCCGACCGACTCCACCGTGCCCACCGTGCGCTCCTTGCTGCCGTCCGCGCACTTGAGGCGGATCGTCTCCGCGCTCGCCGTCCCGCTGCACACCGATCCACCCGTGGCGAAGAGCGCCGCCTGATCGCCGTTGACCACCAGCACCACGGCTTTGCCGTCGCCGGTGGTGAGCCAGCTGCCCGCGACCTTGCCGGACGCGGAGGACGACGTACCGCCGGAGCCGCCGGTGGTCCCGGAGGCGGACGCCGAGGGTGGAGCGGACGCGCTGGGCGAGGACCCGTCGTCCGAGCCCCCGCCCCCGCTGCACGCCGTCAGGACGAGCACGCCCGCCAGTCCCGCTGCCGCGAGCCCTGCCCGTCGGCGCGACCCGGGGCGCGAGAAGTTCGCCGTAGTCACTGGAGGCTCCCAAGCTGTAGCGGCCGCATGGATCGCAGCAAGCTACCAGCCTCACCCGAAAGAGTTACCAGGACGACTTGCGGACCCCTGGCAGATACCCCGCGTGCGCCTGCTCCCGCAGTCCGACCCGGGACAGTCCGAAGGCCCGGAAGTAGCCGCGCGGGCGGCCGTCCACCTGATCGCGGTTCCGCACGCGCGTGGCGCTCGCGTCCCGTGGCTGACGGCGCAACTCCTGCTGCGCGGCGAGCCGTTCGGCGTCACTGGAGGACGGCCTGCGGATGATCTCCTTCAGCTCGGCCCGCCGCCCGGCGTACCGCGCGACGATCTCCTGGCGCTTCTCGTTCTTCGCGATCTTGCTCTTCTTCGCCATCAGACCTTCACCCCCCGGGCCCGGATGCGGGCGACGGCCGCCTCGACGCCGATCGTGTCGACGGTCCTGATCCCCTTCACGCTCAGCCGCAGCCGCACGTACCGGCCCTCACTGGGCAGCCAGTACCGCTTGGACTGGATGTTGGGGTCGAAGCGGCGCGAGGTGCGCCGGTGGGAGAACGAGATGTGGTTGCCGAAGCCGGGCCGCGCTCCGGTCAGCATGCAGTGGGCGGACAAGGGTGACGCACCTCTCTCGGGGGCCGTGTCGTTAATGGAATTCATTTTCAGTAAGATAGCAGCATGGCACGCAACGAACTCCGCCCGGTCATCAGGCTGCGGTCCACCGCGGGGACCGGCTTCACCTATGTGACCCGCAAGAACCGCCGCAACGACCCGGACCGCATGACCCTGCGCAAGTACGACCCGGTCGCCGGCCGCCACGTCGACTTCCGAGAGGAGCGCTGACCCTCGTGCGCAACGGAATCCACCCCGCCTACGGTCCCGTCGTCTTCCGTGACCGTGCCGCGAACCACGCCTTCCTGACCCGCTCGACGATGACGAGCGAGAAGACGATCGAGTGGGAGGACGGCCACACCTACCCGGTCGTGGACGTCGAGATCTCGGACGTCAGCCACCCCTTCTACACCGGCACCGCGCGCGTGCTGGACACCGCAGGGCGCGTGGAGCGCTTCGAGCGCCGGTACGGAAAGCAGGGCTGATGCTCTCCGTCGTGATCGTCGGCGGGCTGCACGCCGACGCCCGCAAGGCCACCGTGGAACGGCTCCTCGCCGACGTACCCGGCAGTGTCGTGCTCCACCACGACCTGGCGACGGCCGCGGCCGGCACCGTCGTACGGACGATCCGCGACGCCGGCGGAGTCCTCTCCGCCGGCGAGACGCCCCTGGTCAACGACTGTGCCTGCTGCGCGCTGAGGGAGGACCTGGTCCCGGAGCTGCGCCGCCTCGACGCGGCAGGGACGCTCCGTCTCGCCGTCGTCGAGCTGTGGGACTCCGTCGAGCCCAAGGCGATGGCCGAGGTGGTCGCGGCCGGCGGCCTCACCGTCACCGGCGTGATCACCGCGGTCGACCCGGCACTCGTGCTGCCGTACCTCGGCAACGGCGACGACCTCGCCGACCGCGGCCTCGCCGCCGCGGCCACCGACCAGCGCACGGTCGCCGACACCTTCGCCCGCCAGCTGGAGTACGCCCCCGTCCTCGCCGTCCTCGACTCCCCGGAGGCCGACGAGGAGGACCGGGAACTCCTCGCCCAACTCCACCCGACAGCCCACCAGGTCCCGGTCACCACCGACCGCCCCACGGCCACCGACCACTCGCCGCGGCTCACGGACCCGACGGTCCCGGACCACTCGGCGTGGCCCACGGATCGGGCGGTCCCGGACCACTCGGCGTGGCCCACGGAACCGGCGGTTGCTGACCATCCCGCACGGCCGACGGATCCGGCCCCCACCGACCATCCCGCACGGCCGACGGATCCGGCCCAAACCGACCACCCCGCACGACCCACCGACGCGTCCGGCACCCTCTATCCCGTACGACCGTCCCCGCGTTCGGCGCTCGCCCGGGCCGCCCTCGCCGGATTCGACGTGGAGTCCGCCGCCGCGGCCCAGCACCCCGCGTGTGCCCGGCTGCCCGCCGAGGCCGATGCGCACGGGGTGTCCACGCTGGTGTGGCACCGGTGCCGGCCCTTCCATCCCGAGCGGCTCTACGAAGCGCTGGAGGACATCACCTGCGCGGCCGCCCGCAGCCGGGGCCGGTTCTGGCTCGCCGACAGGCCGGACGTGCTGCTGCACTGGGACGCGGCAGGCGGCGCCCTGTGCGTGGAGAGCGCCGGCCCCTGGCTCGCCTCGCTGCCGGACGCGGCGTGGGACATGGTCCCGCCGGTGCGCCGGGCGGCCGCCGCCCTCGACTGGCACCCCGAGCACGGCGACTGCTGCCAGCACCTCGTCTTCACCTCGCCGGGACTCGACCGCGACGGACTCGAACGGCTCCTGGAGTCCTGCCTGTTGACCGACGCCGAGTACGCCGCGGGCCGCGACGCCTGGAAACGGTTCCCGCCCGCCTTCGACACCCTCCTGGAGGTCTGACCCCCATGCCGCCCCGCAAGCTCGACCGCAAGCCCGCCAAGAACCGCCCCAACCCCCTGGACGTGGCCGGTATCACCTACATCGACTACAAGGACACCGACCTGCTGCGCAAGTTCCTCTCCGACCGCGGCAAGATCCGCAGCCGCCGGGTCACCCGGGTGACGGCCCAGCAGCAACGGCTGCTCGCCCGCGCGATCAAGAACGCCCGGGAGATGGCGCTGCTGCCGTACGGTTCCGGCCCACGCTGACCCCGTCACCCCCCCTGCGCCCCGCCCGCCCGTCTGCTGGTGCAGTGGCAGATGCAAGCCGACCGGACCGTGACGCGGAAGGGGGAACACCGCGGGCCCCGAATGCGTCTCATCCTGTGCACGAGGCATGCGAGCAAGGTCCCGGGGCACACGCGGGAACATACCGAGGGCCCCACACGTCACATCTGTAACCGCAGGAACACCCCTCGTGCACGTGCATCTGCTCATGCATCTGCACGTGAACAGAGCTATGATCCGGACCAGTTGACCACTGCATCACTGGCCACGTGGCCACCGCACCACCGGGGAGCGACCTGTGGACCTCGACGTGTACAACGGCATGGCGGCCACACATCTCCGCGATGTGGCCTGGCAGAAGAGTCGGCACAGCAACTCGCAGGGTTCCTGCGTGGAGTTCGCGCGCCTGCCGGACGGCGGTGTCGCGGTCCGCAACTCCCGCTTCCCCGACGGCCCCGCGCTCGTCTACACGCGCGCGGAGATCGAGGCGATGCTCCTGGGCATCAAGGACGGCGAGTTCGACCACCTGATAGCGGGCTGACTCCCGGCCGTCCGCGGGCGACCGGGGACGGCCGGGAGTGATCGGTCGAACGCTTCGCGTAACGCGCGTAGAACCGCGGCGTCGCAAAACGCCGCGGCTGTCAGTCGTTCGCGCCCTGGGGTCCGGTCGCCGGCTGGAGCCGGAACAGCGCCCAGACCACCTTGCCGCTCAGCGTCCCGGACATCGGGTGCCAGCCCCAGCTGTCGCTGAAGGAGTCGACCAGGAACAGCCCGCGTCCCGACTCCGCGGAGAAGTCCTCGGAGTCACGCGCTACCGGACTGTCCTGGCTGGGATCGCGCACCGCGCACACCAGGCGCCCGGTCCAGCGCATCAGGTGCAGCCGCACCGGCGGGTTGTGCTCGCCCGCGCTCACACTGCCGGTCGGCATCGCGTGCCGCAGCGCGTTGGTGACGAGTTCGGACACCACCAGGCAGACGTCGTCGAAGCGGTCGCCCAGCTCCCACTGGTCCAGCGTTCTGCGGGTGAACCTCCGTGCGTCACCGACCGCTTCGTAGCGGGCGGGAAGGGAACAGGAGGCGGCGTCGGACACGGCCGCGGGATCCAGCGGCGGAAGGCCCTGCCGTAACGGCTCGAGCATGGTCGATCCATTCGTCCCCATGCGAGGCACTCCCGGGAATTCGCGGTCGTTGCGATGCAGCGGTTGCGCGGGACCATGGTTTCGGAAGAGCGGTGCAGATGCAAGGTGCAGATGCACGTGCAGCTGACCGAATTGGACCCTCCCGTACCGCTTGTTGGCCATTTTTTCCGCCATCTTCTCTCCCGTTCCTTGCCTCTTCCTCCCCTCTTCCTGTCTCGGGTCTATGCAGAATCTTTGGCTTCTTGCCATATCTGTAATCGGACGAGTACTGCTCGGAGTGTTTTAGTGGCAGACTTCGGCCCCTGAAGACGTTGGGGAGGCTGGCGAACGTGAGCGCGGGAGAGCCCGGATCGGTGGTGCGGCGGATGCTGCTCGGCTCGCAACTCAGGCGGCTGCGTGAGGCACGGAACATCACGCGCGAAGCAGCGGGTTACTCGATCCGCGCGTCCGAGTCGAAGATCAGCCGGATGGAGTTGGGCCGGGTGAGCTTCAAAACACGTGACGTGGAAGACCTGTTGACGCTCTACGGCATCACGGACGAGCAGGAGCGCGCCTCGCTGCTGTCCCTTGCCCGCGAGGCCAACGTCGCGGGCTGGTGGCACAGTTACTCCGACGTCCTGCCGAGCTGGTTCCCCACCTACGTGGGCCTGGAGGGCGCGGCCTCCCTCATCCGTGCCTACGAGGTCCAGTTCATCCACGGTCTGCTGCAGACCGAGGCGTATGCACGTGCAGTCGTCCGGCGCGGCATGAAGGGCGCCAGCGAGGCGGACGTGGAGAAGCGCGTGGCGCTGCGCCTCGAGCGGCAGAAGCATCTCGCCGACCCGAACGGTCCCGAGTTCCACGTGGTGCTCGACGAGGCGTCCCTGCGCCGGCCCTACGGCGACCGCGCGGTGATGCGGGAGCAGCTCCAGCACCTCATCGACCTCTCCGAGCGCCCCAACGTGCGGTTGCAGATCATGCCGTTCGGCTTCGGCGGCCACTCCGGCGAGAGCGGCGCGTTCACCATCCTCAGTTTCACCGAGTCCGACCTGACCGACGTGGTCTATCTGGAGCAGCTCACCAGCGCGCTCTACCTGGACAAGCGCGAGGACGTGGCGCAGTACGAGAAGGCGCTCAAGGAGCTCCAGCAGGACAGCCCCGGTCCGGGCGAGAGCCGGGATCTGCTGCGAGGTCTTCTCCAGCTTTCCTAGGGTTATCCCCAGAAGGTCGCTCAGCGTGTCCAACTGGGGTGTCCCGCACGTACGATGACGTGTGATCAGACCGTCACGTTGATCGTGTGTCTGCTAGTGATTTGGGGATCACATGTCGTCGTACTTCTCCGAACTGGCCCAGCAGTACATCGACGGGGAGTGGCGCCCGGGCACCGGTTCCTGGGACATCATCGACTTCAACCCGTACGACAACGAGAAGCTGGCGTCGATCACCATAGCCACGGTCGAAGAGGTCGACGACGCGTACCGGGCCGCCGCCCGCGCGCAGAAGAAGTGGGCCGCGACCAGCCCCTACGCCCGCCGCGCGGTGTTCGAGAAGGCGCTCCGGCTGATCGAGGAGCGCGAGGCCGAGATCGCCGAGGCGATCATCGCGGAGCTCGGCGGCACCCGTCTGAAGGCCGGCTTCGAACTCCACCTGGCCAAGGAGTTCCTGCGCGAGGCGGTCAACCTGGCGCTGCGCCCCGAGGGCCGGATCATCCCCTCGCCGGTGGACGGCAAGGAGAACCGCGTCTACCGCGTCCCGGTCGGCGTCGTGGGTGTGATCAGCCCCTTCAACTTCCCCTTCCTGCTGTCGATCAAGTCGGTCGCCCCGGCGCTGGCGCTCGGCAACGCGGTCGTGCTCAAGCCGCACCAGGACACCCCGATCGTCGGCGGCTCCCTGGTCGCGAAGATCTTCGAGGACGCGGGCCTGCCCGGCGGTCTGCTCAACGTCGTCATCACCGACATCGCGGAGATCGGCGACGCCTTCCTGGAGCACCCCGTCCCGAAGGTCATCTCCTTCACCGGCTCCGACAAGGTCGGCCGCCATGTGGCCACCGTCTGCGCCTCGCACTTCAAGCGCTCGGTCCTCGAACTCGGCGGCAACAGCGCCCTGGTGGTCCTCGACGACGCGGACATCGACTACGCGGTCGACGCCGCCGTCTTCAGCCGCTACGTCCACCAGGGCCAGGTCTGCATGGCCGCCAACCGCGTCCTGGTCGACCGCTCGGTCGCCGAGGAGTTCACCGAGAAGTTCGTCGCCAAGGTGAGGAGCCTGAAGACCGGCGACCCGCGCGACCCCGAGACCGTCATCGGCCCGCTCATCAACTCCCGGCAGGCGGACGCCGTCTCGTCCGCCGTCGAGCACGCGATCGCCGACGGCGCGACGGCCCTGGTGCACGGCCGCACCACGGACAACCTGGTCGAGCCCTCGGTCCTGACCGACCTCCCCGCGAACTCGCCCCTCCTCAAGCAGGAGCTCTTCGGCCCGGTCGCCCTCCTCGTCCCCTTCGACGGCGAGGAGGAGGCCGTCCGCCTGGCCAACGACACCCCCTACGGCCTCAGCGGCGCGGTCCACACGGCGGACATCGAGCGCGGGGTCGCCTTCGCCAAGCGGATCGAGACCGGCATGTTCCACGTCAACGACGGCACCGTCCACGACGAGCCGATCGTCCCCTTCGGCGGCGAGAAGCACTCCGGAATCGGCCGGCTCAACGGCGACACCATGCTGGACTCCTTCACCACCACCAAGTGGATCTCGGTCCAGCACGGCCGCAGCGGCTTCCCGTTCTGACCTTCGGGCATTCAGGTGGAGGACCGCATCGGCCCGGCCCTCTAGGACCGAACCTGTCCTAGAGGGCCCGTAGCGTCATCGGTGCCAGGGGGAAGCCCTTGGCTCCACGAAGGCGAAAGGCGGCGGTCATGGTCACTCACGTTCCCGCGGAGGAGTACGGCGACGAGCGCGGGGCGCTCCTGGCGTTCCTGGAGGAGCAGCGCGGCGGGATCCGGCGCGCGGTGCTCGGTCTGACCGACGAGCAGGCGTCGAGCAGGCCCAGCGCGAGCGAGCTCAGCCTCGCCGGGCTGGTCAAGCATGCCGCCGAGGTCGAGCAGAGCTGGATCGCCCGGGCCAGGGGCGAGGAGCCGGCCGTGCAGCGGGATCCGTCGAACTGGCACGAGTGCTTCGCCCTGGTCGGTGACGAGACGGTGGCCTCGCAACTGGCCTACTGGGAGAAGGTCGCCGCCGCGACGGAGGAGTTCGCCCGGTCGGTGCCGAGTCTCGACGAGACCTTCGCGCTGCCGGACCAGCCCTGGTTCCCGCCGGAGGGCCGGGTCTCCGTGCGCTGGGTGCTCCTGCACCTGATCCGCGAGACGGCCCGGCACGCGGGCCACGCCGACATCATCCGGGAGTCCCTCGACGGGAAGACCGCGTTCGAGCTGGTGGCCCTCGCCCAGGAGTGAGGCCATAACCTGGACCGCATGTCAGCGATCCGTCTTCTCGTGCTGGGCGCCGTGCGCCAGCACGGGCGGGCCCATGGCTACCAGGTGCGCAACGACCTGGAGTACTGGGGCGCGCACGAGTGGTCCAACGCCAAGCCCGGCTCGATCTACCACGCCCTGAAGCAGATGGCGAAGCAGGGACTGCTGCACGCGCACGAGATCGCACCCTCCACGGCCGGTGGCCCGCCGCGTACCGAGTACGAGATCACGGACCCCGGCACCGAGGAGTTCCTGCGGCTGCTGCGCGAGGCGCTGACCTCCTACGACCAGAAGATGGACATCAAGTCGGCGGCCATCGGCTTCATGGTCGACCTGCCGCGCGCGGAGGCGGTGTCGCTGCTCAAGGAGCGCGTCCGGCGCATCGACGACTGGCGGGCCGCGGTCACCGAGCACTACGTGCCCGAGGCCGGCCCTGAACAGCTCGGTCACATCGGCGAGATCATGAACCTCTGGATCCACACCGCCGACGCCGAGTCGGAGTGGACCCAGGGGCTCATCGCCCGGATCGAGGGTGGGGCGTACACCTTCGCCGGGGAGGGCGAACCGTTCGTGGGCGTCCTCTCCGAGGGCGAGGAGAACCCGTACGCGACGGGGGAGCGGCACCCCGAGGACACCCATTAATCAAGTTTGACCAGAGAGGGAGCGGGCGTTACGTTGGCTGTGTAGTCAAGTTTGACTACGGGCTGATTCCGGAGGGAGCCCGATGACCGACGCGATCGTCACGGAAGGCCTGCGCAAGCGCTACGGCGACAAGGACGCCCTGGACGGGCTCGACCTGAGGGTCGCGCGCGGCAGCGTCCACGGCGTGCTCGGCCCGAACGGCGCCGGCAAGACGACCCTGGTCCGCGTCCTGGCCACACTGCTGCGTCCGGACGGCGGCCGTGCCGAGGTGGCGGGCCGTGACGTGGAGCGCGAGGCCTACGAGGTACGGCTGCGCATCGGCCTGCTCGGCCAGCACGCGGCCCTGGACGAGGAACTCGGCGGACGCCAGAACCTGGAGATGTTCGGCCGCCTCCACCACCTGGGCGCCCGCCCCGCGCGCGTACGGGCCGAGGAGCTCCTGGAGCGCTTCGGCCTCGCCGGGACCGGACGCAAGCCGGTCCGTGCCTACAGCGGCGGCATGCGGCGGCGACTGGACCTCGCCGCCTCCCTGATCCGCGACCCCGAGGTGCTGTTCCTGGACGAACCCACGACCGGCCTCGACCCGCGC
This sequence comes from Streptomyces sp. 351MFTsu5.1, assembly GCF_000383655.1. Lineage (NCBI taxonomy): Bacteria > Bacillati > Actinomycetota > Actinomycetes > Kitasatosporales > Streptomycetaceae > Streptomyces > Streptomyces sp. 351MFTsu5.1. Next base: position 15,824 of record NZ_KB911803.1, read on the forward strand.
GGCCGCGCCGAGGTGTGGGAAGCGGTCCGCACCCTGGCAGGCTCCGGCACGACGGTCCTGCTGACCACCCAGTACCTGGAGGAGGCGGACCAGCTCGCCGACCGCATCTGCCTCGTCGACGGCGGCCGGGTGGTCGCCGACGGCACGGCGGACGAACTCAAGGCGCGCACCGGCGGCGACCGCATCGACGTCGTCCTGCGCGACGCCGGTCAACTCGGGGCGGCCGTGGCCCTGTTGCCGCTCGACCCGGTCACGGTGTCCGTCGACGCCGACCGCCGGCTGCTCAGCGCCCCGGTCACCGACCGGATGGCGGCGCTCTCCGGTGTCGTACGGGCTCTGGAGGCGGCCGGGATCGAGGCGGAGGACGTGGTCCTGCGCCGGCCCACGCTGGACGAGGTGTTCCTGCATCTCACCGGTGACGCCGGTGACGAGCACCGAGTGAAGGAGACCGTGTGAGCACGTACGCGCTGACCGATTCCTGGACCATGACCCGGCGTGAACTCGCCCACTGGGCACGGCAGCCGGTGCGGGTCGTGGTCGGGCTGGTCTTCCCCGTGATGCTGCTGGTGATGTTCGGCTACCTCGTCGGCGGGGGCCGGGGTGTGCAGGGGGAGTACGTCGACTACCTGGTCCCCGGGATGCTGGCGCTGACCATGGCGTTCGGCCTTGAGGCGACCATGATCGCCGTCACCCAGGACCTGGAGAAGGGGGTGATCGACCGTTTCCGGTCCATGCCGATGGCCAACGGGGCTGTCCTGGTGGGGCGTTCGGCCGCGGACATGCTCCAGTCCGTGCTGAGCCTGGCCGTGATGATCGGCGTCGGTCATGCGATCGGCTGGCGGACCCACGGGGGCGTGACCGGACTCCTCGCGGCGGTGGGCCTGTTGCTGCTCTTCCGGTTCGCGATGCTGTGGATCGGCATCCACCTGGCCATGGTCGCCGGGAAGCCGGAGATGGTGCAGGCCGTGCAGATCCTGGTCTGGCCGGTCGGCTTCCTGTCCAACGCCTTCGCGACCCCCGACGCCATGCCCGGCTGGCTGGGCACGGCCGTCGACTGGAACCCCCTCTCCCACACGGCGACAGCCGTACGCGACCTGCTCGCCGGCCCAGGCGGCGAACCGGGCCATGTCTGGCCGGCCATCGCCTGGCCCCTGGTTCTCCTGGCGATCTTCTTCCCCCTGGCCGTAAGAAGGTTCACCCGCCTGAGCCACTAGCCCGGCGCGGCGGACCGGCCAACTGAAGAGCGGGGCCCCGGCTCGGGGTGCGGTTCCCCGGCGGCTTGGCGGCCCGCGGCCACCCGCGCTCTCGCGCCGCGTTGCCGCGGGCCGCGTGACCGGGCGGGCGGCCGGATGACCGACAGGCCGTCACGACACCGGCCACGACGAATCCCGCGGCCTGCCCGGCCCGCCGCGTCCCTGCACGCGCTCGACGCCCGCGCGCCCACCGCGGCCAGGCCAAGGCGCCGTACGCCGGCGGCCGCCCCCGGGCACCGGGGCCGGTCCGCCGGTGCAGGCCCGCGGGTCCGGCACGCCGATCCGCCACCCAGGGTCTCAGTGGTGGAAGCCGGTCGCCGCCCCCTTGTCATGCGTGAACGGGTGTGGCTGGCGGCGGAGTTCGGGGAGGAGTTGGGTCAGGTCGTCCACGAACATGTCGGCGAGGTCGGCCGAGAAGCCGTTGCGGCAGACCACTCTCAGGACGGACAGGTCCTCGCGGTTCGGCGGGAAGGTGTACGCCGGGACCAGCCAGCCCCGCTCACGCAGCCGCCGGGACACGTCGAAGACGTCGTACGCCTCGACGTCCGGTGCCGTGGTGAAGGCGAACACCGGGAGTTCGTCGCCCCGGGTCAGCAGCCGGAAGTCGCCGAGCGACTCCACCCCGTCGGCGACCCGCCGGGCCACCTCCCGCGTGGACTGCTGCACGGCCCGGTACCCCTCGCGGCCCAGCCGCAGAAACGTGTAGTACTGCGCGACCACCTGCGCCCCGGGCCGCGAGAAGTTCAGCGCGAAGGTGGGCATGTCGCCGCCCAGGTAGTTCACGCGGAACACGAGTTCCTCGGGCAGGGCCTCCTTGTCCCGCCACAACGCCCAGCCGACACCGGGGTAGACCAGCCCGTACTTGTGGCCGGAGGTGTTGATCGAGACAACCCTCGGCAGCCGGAAGTCCCACACCAGGTCCTCGTCGAGGAAGGGCGCGACCATGGCGCCGGACGCCCCGTCGACGTGGACCGGGACGTCCAGGCCGGTGCGCTCCTGGAGGGCGTCGAGAGCGGCGCACAGGTCCGCGATCGGCTCGTAGGAGCCGTCGAAGGTGGAGCCGAGGATGCCCACGACCCCGATGGTGTTCTCGTCGCACAGCTCGGCGGCGGCCTGCGGGTCGAGATGGAAGCGCTCGCCCTCCATGGGCACCAGCCGGGCCTCCACCTCCCAGAAGTTGCAGAACTTCTCCCAGCACACCTGGACGTTGACCCCCATGACCAGGTTGGGCCGGGCGGCCCCGGGGTACCGATCGGCGTTGCGGCGGGCCCAGCGCCGCTTCAGCGCCATCCCGGCGAGCATGCACGCCTCGCTGGACCCGGTCGTCGAACAGCCCACCGCGGACGACGGATCCGGCGCGTGCCACAGGTCCGCGAGCATCGCCACGCAGCGCCGCTCCAGTTCGGCGGTACGCGGGTACTCGTCCTTGTCGATCATGTTCTTGTCGCGGCACTCCGCCATCAGGAACCCGGCCTGCGGTTCCATCCAGGTGGTGACGAAGGTGGCCAGGTTCAGACGGGAGTTGCCGTCCAGCATCAGCTCGTCGCGGACCAGCTGGTGCGCGGTGGCCGGGGGCATCGGCGCGGTGGGCAGCCGGTGCTTGGGCGGGGCCTCGGTCATCCCGCCGACCGGATCGGCCGCGCCGTAGAAGGGGTTGACGGACATCGGACGCTCGTCGGGCTTCTCGGGCCCTTGGTGCAGTGGCATGGTCGTGCCTCCTAAATGGGATCAACGTCGGTCAGCGGACGGGGGTTCCGTCCGCGCGCAACTGCATCTGCGGTCGCCCGGTCACCAGCAACCAGGCCGTGAGGGAGCCGATGCACAGCAGGGCGAGGATCGCGGGCGAGGCCACCAGCACGGCGGCGGTGAACAGGCTCACCCAGGCCTGCCGGGTGACGGCGAGGAGCACACCGAGCACGCCGGCGGCCACCCCGAGGGCCGGGTGGACGGCGTCCACGAGCGCGTGGGCGCCGAGGCCGAAGGCGACCCCCACGAACACGGCCGGGAAGATCCGCCCGCCGCGGAAGCCGCAGGACGCCGCGACGAGCAGCGCGGCCAGCTTCACCACCGCCATCGTGGCGAACTCCCCGGCCGACCAGCCCTCAGGGTGGGCCGCCAGCTCACTGATCTCGTCCAGCCCCTTGAAGAGCGTCAGATGGCCGCCCACGGCCGCCAGCAGCCCCAGGACGAGCCCGCCCGCGGGGAGCGCCAGCATGGGGTGCCGCAGCCGCGCGAACGCGGCGTGGACGTACGGGAAGGCCAGCACGGCCGCCATGCCGAGCAGCGCCGCCGCGGACGCCACCACCAGTACCGCCAGCAGGTCGTCCCAGCCGGGCTGCCCGAACGCGGGCAGATGCAGGTCGAAACTCGGTTCGGCCACCAGGGTGGTGGTCAGCGCGCCGGCCGTGGCCGCCACCAGGGGCCCGAACACGTTGTCCCACAGCGCGCCCCTGACCTGCCGCCCGGCCAGCGCCTCGGAGATCACCAGCGCCGCCGCCACCGGCGTCCCGAACAGCGCGCCGATCGTGCCCGCCTCCGCCAGCGCCGGCCACAGCCCGCGCGGCATCCGCGGGACCAGCCGGCGCCCCGCCCAGAAGGCGAGCGCCACGTTCACCGCGATCAGCGGGTTCTCCGGGCCCAGGCTCGGACCGCCCGCGAGCATCAGCGCGGTCGCCAGGAGCAGCCCCGGCAGCACCGCGGGCGGCAGCACGGGCGCGTCCAGCCCCATGGTGGCCGGGTCCGGCCCGGCGTGTCCCGGCACCTTCCACACCACCAGCCCCACGGCCACCCCCGTCGCCGTGAGCATCACCAGCATCCAGAGCACGGAGTACCGGCCCACTCCCAGCGCGTCCGGCAGATTCCGCCACAGCACGTGCTGGAGCTGCTCGGCCGCCGCGCTCACCCCGATCAGCAGCAGGCTCGCGCCCGCGCCGACCGCGAGGGCGGGCAGGGTCAACGGCAGCAGGGCGTGCGCCGGGGTCGCCGGGGCGGCGGATGCCTGTCGCGCGGTGTCCTGGGCCACGGGCTCACGATAAGCGGACAAAACGGACCCGACATCTGGAGATGTTCCTGCCGGGCTTGCACCTCACGTGGCGTGAGGAGCCACCGTGGAGGGCGTACCGGGAAGGGAGCGGACGAGATGGGCTACTCGGTGGGACAGGTCGCGGGCTTCGCCGGCGTGACGGTGCGCACCCTGCACCACTACGACGACATCGGCCTGCTCGTGCCCGGCGAGCGCAGCCACGCGGGCCACCGGCGCTACGGCGACGAGGACCTCGACCGGCTTCAGCAGATCCTGTTCTACCGCGAGCTCGGCTTCCCGCTCGACGAGGTCGCCGCCCTGCTCGACGACCCGGAAGCGGACCCGCGCGCACACCTGCGCCGGCAGCACGAACTGCTGACCGCCCGGATCGAGAAGCTCCGGAAGATGGCGGCGGCCGTGGAACACGCCATGGAGGCACGCACGATGGGCATCAACCTGACGCCTGAGGAGAGGTTCGAGGTGTTCGGCGACAAGGACCCCGAGCGGTACGCCGAGGAGGCCGAACAGCGCTGGGGCGGCACCGAGGCCTACGCCGAGTCCCAGCGCCGCACCGCGCGCTACACCAAGGACGACTGGAAACGCATGCAGGACGAGGTCAGGGACTGGGGCGAGCGCTACGACGCCCTGATGGCCGCCGGTGACCCGCCGACCTCGCGGGCGGCCATGGACATGGCCGAGGAACACCGGCAGCACATCTGCGGATGGTTCTACGACTGCCCGTACGAGATGCACCTCGGCCTGGCCGAGATGTACGTCGCCGACGAACGCTTCAAGGCGTTCTACGACTCCATGCGTCCCGGCCTCGCCGAGCACCTGAGGGACGCGATCACGGCCAACGCGGCCCGGCGCACCTCCTAGGGGCCCTGGCCCGGGGCTACTCCCGGGCCAGGATCACCGCCGTGCCGTAGGCGCACACCTCCGTCCCCACGTCCGCCGCCTCCGTGACGTCGAACCGGAAGGCGAGCACCGCGTTCGCGCCACGCGCGCGTGCCTGCTCCACGAGCCGTTCCATCGCCTGGTTGCGGGTCTGCACCAGCGTCTTCGTGAGCCCCCTGAGCTCACCGCCGATCATCGACTTGAGCCCCGCGCCGATCTGGCTGCCGAGGTGCCGGGACCGCACGGTCAGCCCGAACACCTCGCCCAGCACCTCCTGGACCCGGTGGCCGGGCACGTCGTTGGTGGTCACCACGAGCACTTCGGGCTGGGGCCCCTGGCCGCCGCCGTATTCGTCAATTCCCATGGCTCACAGCTTTGTCCCGGACGGCCCACAGTGCATCCTGGGGTGCCCCATGGAACCTGGGTCACCACGGCTGCGTTGATACGTTTGGGCAGCCAGCCCCGCCCGCCCCACCAGCAGGAGCCACAATCCCGTGACCACGCTCGCGCTCGGCCCCGAGTGGATCAGTCCCGATTATCTGATCCAGACCTTCAGCCTGCCCGGCATCCTGCTGATCGTCTTCGCCGAGTCGGGCCTGTTCGCGTTCCTGCCGGGTGACTCCCTGCTGTTCACGGCGGGTCTGTTCGTGGCGCAGGGGCAGTACATCAGCCAGCCCCTGTGGCTGGTCTGCGCGCTCATCGTGGGTGCCGCCGTCCTCGGCGACCAGGTCGGCTACATGATCGGCAAGTTCTTCGGGCCCAGGCTCTTCAGCCGCCCCAACTCCAAGCTCTTCAAGCAGGAGAACCTCGACAAGGCCCACGAGTTCATGGAGAAGTTCGGCCCCAAGGCCATCGTGCTGGCCCGCTTCGTCCCGATCGTGCGCACCTTCGCCCCTATCGTGGCGGGCGCGGGCCGCATGAAGTACCGCACCTTCCTGACGTACAACGTCATCGGCGGCGTGGCCTGGGGCACGGGCGTCACCCTCGCCGGGTACTGGCTCGGCCAGATCGACGTCATCAAGAAGAACGTCGAGGCGATCCTCGTCCTGATCGTCCTGGTCTCGGTGGTCCCGATCCTCATCGAGTACCTGCGCGAGCGCGGAAAGAAGAAGCGGGCGGCGGCCCAGGGCCCGACGACCCCCGCCCAGCAGCCGTACCAGCCCCAGATGGACGACGCGACGACCCAGCTCCGCCGCATTCCCTCCCACGACCAGCAGCAGCCGCCCCAGCCCCCGCAGCAGCAGCACAACGGCTACGACCAGTACTACGGCCAGCAGCCGCAGCAGCAACAGCCGTACGGCCAGCAGCAGCCGCCGCAGCAGCCGTACGCCCAGCAGTACCCGCAGAACTACGGCAACCAGCAGCAGTACGGCGGGCAGAACCAGCAGGATCCCTACAACCAGGGGTACTGAAAGCCGGGTCAGAACCCCCGCGTCCGCTTCGCGGCCCTCCGCTTCCCCGCGGAGCCGACCCGCAGGAACAGCCGGGAGACCTCCGACCCCAGGTTGACCCCGATCGCGATCGCCATCGCGAGCGCCGCCGCCTTGGACAGCGACACCAGCCCTTCGTCGACGTGGTTCTGAGCGATCGACAGCAACCCGAAGTACGTCGCCGAACCCGGCAGCAGCGGCCCGATCGCCGCGGTCGTGTACGGCAGCGCGGAGGCGAAGCGGAACCGGGACAGCAGCTGCCCGAACAGCCCCACGAGCCCCGCCGCGACGGCCGTGGAGGCGACCGGGGAGAAATCGGCGGTGTAGTGCATCGCGCCGTACACACACCAGGCGACGCCGCCGTTCAGGGTCACCGCAAGGACAGTGGAACGTTCCTGCTGGAGCAGCACGGCGAAGGTCAGGGACAGCAGCATCGACGCGCCCGTCTGCCACAGCGGCCGCGGATCCGTGGACAGCGCCTCGTCGGGGTTCAGGTGCGCCCCCAGCTGCACCCCGACGTAGAGCATCACCAGTACGCCCACGACGATGCCCACGAAGAAGTACATGACCTCCAGCAGACGCGCCGACGCGGTGATGTAGAAGCCGGTCAGCCCGTCCTGGACGCCCGCCACCAGCGCCCGCCCGGGCAGCAGCGCGAACAGCCCACCGGTGATCACCGCGGACGCCTTCACGTCTACGTCGGCCAGGGTCAGCGCGATCCCGATCGCGGCCGGCGGCATCGCGGCCACCGTGAACTGGTAGAACTCCGGCAGCCCGCGCCCCGCGCACAGCCACGCCAGCCGGTCGCCGAGCATCGCGCCCAGCATGGCCGCGACGAACACCACCAGGTCACCGCCGACGAGCACCGAGGCGGCACCCGCAAGGAGCCCGCTCGCCGAGGTGAGCACCCAGGTCGGATACGGGTGCCGGTTGCGCCGGATCTCGGCGAGCCGCCGGTAGGCCTCCTCCAGCGTCATGGCCGCCTCGGGGTCGCTGAGGTCGTCCACGAGCCGGAAGACGGCCGCGAGGCGGGTGTAGTCGGTGCCGCGCCGCCGCACGGTCCTGGACGCCGTCACGGGGTCGTCCACGAGCGAGGGCTGGTACGAGATCGACAGCAGCGTGAAGGTGACGTTCGGCTCGCAGCGGTCCAGGCCGAAGGACCTGCACACGGCGAACATCGCCGCCTCCACGTCCTCGGCGCCCTCACCGCCGGCGAGCAGCAGCTCGCCGATCCTGAGGGTCAGGTCGAGCACGCGCGGCACGGCGGGACCGGACTCGTCCTCCGACTTGGCGGCCGGCTCCGGCGCGGGCCGCTCGGCGACCGGCATCCGCAGCATCGTGCGCATCCGGTCCTGCCAGGGCACGTCCTTGGTGAGGCTGACCACCGGTATGCCGGTCGGCGGGGTGAACGCGGGCGGCGCGTCCTTCGCGCTGTAGGTGCGGGGCGTGCTGAACGCCGACCCCTCCGGCTCCGCGGCCGGCGCCTGCGGGACGTCGAGCCCCTCGGGCAGCGCGAACTCGGAGGTCGTCTCCGGCTCGCCGCCGGCGGTTCTCGGCATCGCGAGCCCGTCGGGAAGGGCGAACTCGGACGTGATCTCGGAGTCGTAGAGACTCCTGGCCTCGTCCGACTGCGGCTTGCGGTACTCCGCCTCCGTCACTCCGTAACGCTCCCTGAACGACACATTCCGTAGGCCTCAGTATGCGCGGGCACGCGAACGGGCCGCACGCGTGCGCGTGCGGCCCGTCCGTGGCGCAGGGCTCAGTGGCCGCCCTGGTCCTTGAAGCGCTTGTAGGACCGCTCGATCTCGGCCTCGGCGTCGACACGGCCGACCCAGTCGGCGCCCTCGACGGACTTGCCGGGCTCCAGGTCCTTGTAGACCTCGAAGAAGTGCTGGATCTCCAGGCGGTCGAACTCGGAGACGTGGTGGATGTCGCGCAGGTGCTCGACACGCGGGTCCGTCGCCGGGACGCACAGCAGCTTGTCGTCGCCGCCGGCCTCGTCCGTCATCCGGAACATGCCGATCGCACGGCACTTGATGAGACAGCCCGGGAACGTCGGCTCGTCAAGAATGACCAGCGCGTCCAGCGGGTCGCCGTCCTCGCCGAGGGTGTTCTCGACGAAGCCGTAGTCGGTCGGGTAGGCGGTCGAGGTGAAGAGTCGACGGTCCAGGCGGATCCGACCGGTCTCGTGGTCCACCTCGTACTTGTTCCGCGAACCCTTCGGGATCTCGATCGTGACGTCGAACTCCACCGGTGGCTCCTCCATGATCAACACATAGTTCTGGTGGTTAAGTGTCCCTCACGCAGGTGTGTGATCGCGAAAGGGGCTGTTGGTCGTGCCTGAACTGAGGCCTTGGCGGACCGCGAGACCGCGTGTGGCGCGGGTCGCGAACGCCGTACGACCGCGTCTGGCACGCGCCGCGGGCGCCGTACGCCCAGGACTGACCCGGGCCGCGGACGCCGTACGGCCGTCTCTCGCACGCACCGCCGCCGTCGTGAAACCGCAGGTCACACGGCTGGCCGGGTTCTCCCGGCCGAAGACCGTCAAGACCTGGCAGTACACCGCGGGTGCCGCCGGCGCCGGTCTGGCGCTGGCCGCCACCGTGGTGACCGCAACCGGTCCCTGGGACTCCTCGGGTCAGCGTACGGCCGAGCGGGACCGGGCGGTCGCACTGGAGCGACCGGGTGGCACAGATCACGAAGGCGACACCGGTACGGCCGCCGCCGGGCCGCGTCCCGCCCCGAGCGCCCCGTCCGTCCTCGTCGGCCTGGGCGCCCAGGGCGTGACCGTGAAGTCCGCGCCGACCGGAAAAGCCCTCGCCGGCGTCCTCGGGCCGCTCCTCGGCAACCCGGCCCTCGGCGCCCGCCACACCGCCGTCGTCGTGGACGTGGCCAGCGGCAGACGGCTCTACGGCGCGGGCGCCGGGACCGCGCTGACGCCCGCCTCCACCACGAAGATCGCCACCGCCGTCGCCGCCCTGTCGGCCCTCGGCGCCGACCACCGCCTCACCACCCGCGCGGCCCTCGAACCCGACACCAAGGAGCTCGTCCTCGTCGGCGGCGGCGACCCCACGCTCACCGCCCGCCCGGACACCGGGGGAGGCTGGGCGAGCCTGCGCGAGCTGGCCGACGAGACCGCCGCCGCCCTCAAGAAGCGGCACATCGGCAAGGTCACGCTCTCCTACGACAAGACCCTCTACGCCGGTCCCGAGATCCACCCGATCGGGGTCAACGACAACCTCGCCCCCGTCAGCGCCCTGATGGCGGACGAGGCCCGCAACGACTCCACGACCAGCGGCCCGGCCCCGCGCGTGACGGACCCGGCGACGGACGCGACCCGTGCGTTCGCCCGGTTCCTCGCGGACCGCGGCGTCCAGACCACGGCCCCCGGCCCCTCCAAGGCCACCGGCCGCGCCGAGACCCTGGCCGAGGTCTCCTCACCGCCCCTGTCCGCCCTCGTCGAACGCATGCTGACCAACAGCGACAACGACATCGCCGAGGCCCTCGCCCGCCAGACCGCCGTGGCCGCGAAGCGGCGCGCCGACTTCGACGGCGGCGGCGAGGCGATCCACGACCGGCTGAAAAAGCTCGGACTCCCGCTCGCCGGCGCCCGGTTCCACGACGGCAGCGGACTCGACCGCGCCGACCGGCTCACCGCGAACCTGCTGACCGCCCTGCTGGTGAAGGCCGGCGACCCCGCCCACCCGGAGCTGCGCCCGGTTCTCACGGGCCTTCCCGTGGCCGGCTTCACCGGCACCCTGACCAGCCGTTACACCGACGGCGCGGCAGGCGTCGTACGGGCCAAGACGGGCACCCTCACCGGGGTCAACACGCTGGCCGGGACGGTCGTCGACCGGGACGGACGGCTGTTCGCCTTCGCGTTCCTGACCTCTGGCACCACCGACCCGGCGACCGCGCAGAGCGCCCTGGACCGCACGGCCACCGCGCTGGCCGCCTGCGGCTGCGGCTGACCGGGCGCCCGGGGCCGGCGCTCGACTCGCGGCCCAACTCGTTGCCGGACCATGCGTCCGACTCGCGCCCCGACTCGTTGCCGGACCAGGCGTCCGACTCGCGGTCCGACTCGCGTCCGGCCCGGTGCCCGATGCGCGGCCCAACTCGCCGCCCGGCCACGCGCCCGGCCCGCAGCCGACGAACCGCCCGACCGGTCGCCCTGCCCGCCTCCCGACCACGTGCCCGGCCCTGCGCCCGTCCTGTCCGCTCGCGCGGCCTGCCCCAAGCGGGAGCGCTCACGTACGGTTGACGCATGACGAGCATCGGTGGTGCCGAGTTGGTCGACTGGAATCTCGCGGTGGCGACCGCGACCCGGCTCGTGCGGCCGGGCCCCGACGTGAGCCGCGACGAGGCCCGGGCCGTCGTCGCGGAACTGCGCCGGCACGCCAAGGCCTCGGAGGAGCACGTCCGCGGCTTCACCCGGATGGCGACCGAGGACGTCCACGACACTCCCGTGCTCGTCGTCGACCGTCCCGGCTGGGTCCGGGCGAACGTCGCCGGGTTCCGGGAGATCCTCAAGCCGCTCCTGGAGAAGATGCAGGAACGCCGCGGCAACAGCCCCGGCGGCGCGGTGCTCGGCGCCGTCGGCGGCAAGGTGACCGGCGTCGAACTCGGCATGCTGCTGTCGTTCCTGTCGTCCCGCGTGCTCGGCCAGTACGAGACCTTCGCCCCGGCCACCCGCGAACTCCCGGCGGGGGAGAACGGCGGCGGCCGGCTCCTCCTCGTCGCCCCGAACATCGTGCACGTCGAACGCGAACTCGACGTCCAGCCCCACGACTTCCGCCTCTGGGTCTGCCTCCACGAGGAGACCCACCGCACCCAGTTCACCGCCGTGCCCTGGCTGCGTGACCACCTGGAGGGCGAGATCCAGTCGTTCCTGGGGGAGACCGAGGTCGACCCCATGACCGTGCTGGAACGCATCCGGGAGGCCGCCCAGACCCTCGCCGGCGGACGCCCGGACGGCGAGGAGGACGAGGACGGCGGCCGCTCCCTCGTGGAGATCGTGCAGACCCCCGCCCAGCGGGAGATCCTCGGCCGGCTCACCGCCGTGATGTCCCTGCTGGAGGGCCACGCCGACTTCGTCATGGACGGCGTCGGCCCCGCCGTCGTGCCGAGCGTCGCCGAGATCCGCGAGAAGTTCCAGCAACGGCGGGCCAAGGGCGCCTCCCGCCTGGACATGGCCCTGCGCAAACTCCTCGGCCTGGACGCCAAGCTCCGCCAGTACCGCGACGGCGAACGCTTCGTCAGCGCCGTCGTCGACCAGGTCGGCATGGACGGCTTCAACCGCGTGTGGACCTCCCCCAACACCCTCCCCACCAAAGCGGAGATCGCCAAACCGGCGGACTGGGTCGCGCGGGTGCACCGCAAAGCCGAGTCGTGAGCCGGGTGTTCACGACGTGAGAGGAATCCGGCCGACGGCAGGCGAACGCCCCTTCAATCACCCGTCCGAGGGACCGTGAGCCATGGGTAGGCGTGCAATGCTCGGGGAACGGCCCGGTTCTGTCACCATCTACACACTCTGAGTGACCGAACCTCGGGCTCACCCCCGAAAACTTCATGAAGGGAACCGGACATGGGTCCCCATCCTGCGGTCGCGGCGATACGCCTGGCGGTCCGCCGCGTCCTCCACGACCTCCTCAACGAACACCAGACCTCCGCCGAGCCCTCGGCGCGGCCCCCGCACCAGCCCTCGCCGCTCGTGCTCGTGGCCTGCTCCGGCGGGGCCGACTCCATGGCCCTCGCCTCCGCCCTCGCCTTCGAGGCCCCCAAACTCGGCATCCGCGCCGGCGGCGTCACCGTCGACCACGGCCTCCAGGCCGGCTCCGACCTGCGCGCCGAGGAAGTCGTCCTGCGCCTGCGCGAACTCGGCCTGGACCCCGTCGAGTCCACCGCCGTCAGCGTCGGCCGCGAAGGCGGGCCCGAAGCGGCCGCCCGCGACGCCCGCTACGCCGCCCTCGACGCCGCCGCCGAACACCACGGCGCCACCGCCGTCCTGCTCGGCCACACCCGCGACGACCAGGCCGAAACCGTCCTGCTCGGCCTCGCCCGCGGCTCCGGCATCCGCTCCCTGTCCGGCATGGCCGCCGTCACCGGAGGCCCGGGCGCCGCCCGCCGCTACCGCCGCCCCTTCCTGGAACTCGACCGGCAGACCGCCCGCAAGGCCTGCATGGTCCAGTCCCTGCCCGTCTGGGACGACCCGCACAACGCCGACCCCGCCTACACCCGCTCCCGGCTGCGCCACGAAGGCCTGCCCGCCCTGGAGAAGGCGCTCGGCAAAGGAGTCGTCGAGGCACTCGCCCGCACCGCCCAGCTCTCCCGCGACGACGCCGACGCCCTCGACACCTGGGCCCGCCAGGCCGAGGCCTCCGTACGCGACGCCGCCGGCCTCCTGGAGTGCGCCAAGCTCTACGCCCTCCCGCCCGCCGTACGCCGCCGCATCCTGCGCCAGGCGGCCATCGAGGCGGGCGCCCCGGCGGGCTCGCTGTTCGCCCGCCACATCGAGGAGATCGACCGGCTGATCACCGGCTGGCGCGGCCAGGGAGCCATCAATCTCCCCGGCAAGGTCGTCGCCCAGCGGCAGGGTGGCAGACTGGTGATTCGGCAAGGCTGAATCCCTGGCTCCCCTCCGGGGGAGAGTGGGCGGCCGGTAGGACGACCGAAAGTGATGCGGGTGGACGCGAAAGACATGGGTGCCGACCTCAAAGAGGTACTCATCACCAAGGAAGAGATCGACGCGAAGCTCGTGGAGCTCGCCGCGAAGATCGATGCTGAGTACGCGGGCAAGGACCTGCTCATCGTCGGCGTCCTCAAGGGCGCGGTGATGGTCATGGCGGACCTCGCCCGGGCGCTGTCCACCCCCGTCACCATGGACTGGATGGCCGTGTCCTCCTACGGCGCGGGCACCCAGTCCTCCGGCGTGGTGCGGATCCTCAAGGACCTCGACACCGACATCAAGGGCCGCCACGTCCTGATCGTCGAGGACATCATCGACTCCGGCCTGACACTGTCCTGGCTGCTGTCCAACCTCGGCTCCCGCGAGCCGGAGTCGCTCAAGGTGTGCACCCTGCTGCGCAAGCCGGACGCCGCCAAGGTCGCCATCGACGTCGAGTGGGTCGGTTTCGACATCCCCAACGAGTTCGTCGTCGGCTACGGTCTCGACTACGCCGAGAAGTACCGCAACCTCCCGTTCGTCGGTACGCTCGCGCCCCACGTCTACGGCGGCTGAGCCAGATGGCCCCAGCTAGCTGAGACGATCGGGAACTATCGGGAACCCCAGCCGGTCTCGCGCCGTTGGAGCATGCAGACGGCTCGTGAAGCCCGCCAGTGCGGCTTCGGCCCACAATGCTGGGGTACCGTCAGAAGAACTGTCTTATCAAACTCACTATGGCAGGAGGGACGGGGCGGCACCGCTCCGTATGGATGGACGTGAAGCGATACTTCCGTGGGCCGGTCATGTGGATCGTGCTGGCCGTCCTTGCCGTGGTCGTGTTGATGCAGGTCGTCGGCTCGTCCGGCGGCTACAAGACGGTGGACACCGGCCAGGTCGTCCAGGCGATCAATGACAACAAGGTCCAGCAGGCCAAACTGACCACCGGCGACGAGCAGACCGTCAAGGTCGAGCTCAAGGACGGCGAAAAGGTCGAGGGCAGCTCGAAGATCCAGGCGAGCTACATCGGCGACCAGGGCCGCGACCTCGCCAATGTGCTGCAGAACAAGTACCAGGACAAGCAGATCCCCGACGGTTACACCGTCTCGCCGACGAAGCAGAACGCCTTCGTCGGGATCCTGCTCTCCCTGCTCCCCTTCGTCCTCATCGTGGTCGTCTTCCTGTTCCTGATGAACCAGATGCAGGGCGGCGGCTCCCGGGTCATGAACTTCGGGAAGTCCAAGGCGAAGCTCATCACCAAGGACACCCCTAAGACGACGTTCTCGGACGTCGCCGGCTCGGACGAGGCCGTCGAGGAGCTCCAGGAGATCAAGGAGTTCCTCCAGGAACCCGCGAAGTTCCAGGCGGTCGGGGCCAAGATCCCCAAGGGCGTACTGCTGTACGGCCCCCCCGGCACCGGCAAGACCCTGCTCGCGCGCGCCGTCGCGGGCGAGGCCGGTGTCCCCTTCTACTCGATCTCCGGTTCCGACTTCGTCGAGATGTTCGTCGGTGTCGGTGCCTCCCGGGTCCGTGACCTGTTCGAGCAGGCCAAGGCGAACGCCCCGGCGATCGTCTTCGTCGACGAGATCGACGCGGTCGGCCGCCACCGCGGCGCCGGCCTCGGCGGCGGTCACGACGAGCGCGAGCAGACGCTGAACCAGCTGCTCGTCGAGATGGACGGCTTCGACGTCAAGGGCGGCGTGATCCTCATCGCCGCGACGAACCGGCCCGACATCCTCGACCCGGCCCTCCTGCGCCCCGGCCGCTTCGACCGCCAGATCGCGGTCGACCGCCCGGACATGCAGGGCCGTCTGGAGATCCTCAAGGTCCACCAGAAGGGCAAGCCGGTCGCCCCGGACGTCGACCTCGCGGCCGTCGCCCGCCGTACGCCGGGCTTCACGGGTGCCGATCTGTCCAACGTGCTGAACGAGGCGGCGCTCCTGACCGCCCGCTCGGACCGCAAGCTGATCGACAACCACATGCTCGACGAGGCCATCGACCGCGTCGTGGCGGGACCGCAGAAGCGGACCCGGATCATGTCGGACAAGGAGAAGAAGATCACCGCGTACCACGAGGGCGGACACGCCCTGGTCGCGGCGGCCTCCCCCAACTCCGACCCGGTCCACAAGATCACGATCCTCTCGCGGGGCCGTGCTCTGGGCTACACGATGGTCCTGCCGGACGAGGACAAGTACTCGACCACGCGCAACGAGATGCTCGACCAGCTCGCCTACATGCTGGGCGGGCGCGCCGCCGAGGAACTGGTCTTCCACGACCCGACCACCGGCGCCGCGAACGACATCGAGAAGGCCACCGCCACGGCCCGCGCGATGGTCACCCAGTACGGCATGACCGAGCGCCTGGGCGCCATCAAGTTCGGCGGCGACAACACCGAGCCGTTCCTCGGACGTGAGATGGCTCACCAGCGCGACTACTCGGAAGAGGTCGCCGCGCTGGTGGACGAAGAGGTCAAGAAGCTCATCGAGAACGCGCACAACGAGGCCTGGGAGATCCTGGTCGAGAACCGCGACGTCCTCGACAACCTGGTGCTTCAGCTCCTCGAGAAGGAGACGCTCGGCAAGGAGGAGATCGCCGAGATCTTCTCCGCCATCGTCAAGCGCCCGGCGCGACCGGCCTGGACCGGTTCCTCCCGGCGCACCCCCTCCACCCGTCCGCCGGTGCTCTCCCCCAAGGAGCTCGCACTGACGAACGGCGCCAACGGCGCGACCCCGGCGATCAGCACCGCCAAGGCCACCGCGTCGGAGCCGGCCACGGAGGCCGTACCCGAGGACCGCCCGGAGAGCTGACGCTCGCCCGGCGGCCCCACGGGCCCGGAATGGATGCCGTGCCCCCCAGGTTTTAGCCTGGGGGGCACGGCTTTTTTCGGCCGTGAGGGACTTCTAGGAACGAGGCACCAGATGACCGACCCCGTGACGCTGGACGGCGAGGGCCCCATCGGCGAGTTCGACGAGAAGCGCGCCGAGAACGCCGTCCGCGAACTCCTGATCGCGGTCGGCGAGAACCCGGACCGCGAGGGCCTCAGGGAGACTCCGGGGCGGGTGGCCCGGGCGTACAAGGAGATCTTCGCGGGACTGTGGCAGGAGCCCGAGGACGTGCTGACCACGACGTTCGACCTGGGGCACGACGAGATGGTGCTCGTGAAGGACATCGAGGTGTACTCGACCTGTGAGCATCATCTGGTCCCGTTCCGGGGGGTGGCTCACGTCGGGTACATCCCGTCCACCTCGGGAAAGATCACCGGGCTGTCGAAGCTGGCCCGTCTGGTGGACGTCTACGCCCGCCGGCCGCAGGTGCAGGAACGACTCACCACACAGATAGCCGACTCGCTGATGGAGATCCTGGAGCCGCGCGGGGTCATCGTCGTCGTGGAGTGCGAGCACATGTGCATGTCGATGCGGGGCATCCGCAAGCCCGGCGCCAAGACGCTCACCTCGGCCGTGCGGGGCCAGCTGCGGGACGCGGCGACGCGCAACGAGGCGATGAGCCTCATCATGGCGCGCTGATCCCTCCGCTGATCCCGTTGCCCGTGCTCGGCGGCGGGCCTCACGCCGCCGACGGAGCCCCCGTGTTGCGGTCGTCGTCCTCGGGGAGCTTGCAGACACGTTCCAGGAACAGGGCGGCCGCTATGACCGCGATGCCGGCGAGGACCGAGAAGCCGGCGTAGATGGCCTGGTCGCGGCGGGCGGGGATGTCGAGGGACTCCAGGAGGAAGACGCCGGTGCCGCCGTACATGCCGGAGACGAGGGCGGCCACCAGGGCGCTGGCCTGGCCGAAGACGACCGCGCGGGCCGCCATCAGGGGGTCGACGCCCTTGGCCTCCGGGGCCCGCTCGCGCTGGGCCTTCAGGCGGGCCCGGATGGACAGGGCCGTGGCCACCAGGACCACGGCGATCAGGGCCAGCACGACGGGCGCGGCCAGCGGGACGCTGGGCAGGGTGCCGACCGAGTTCCACAGGCGGGCGCCCGCCCAGGACAGGACCCCGGCGACGACGAAGACGCCGGCCAGCAGCCTGATGCGCAGCTCTTTCACAGTGTTCCTTCAGCTCCCCCGTCGTCCCACGAAGTGTGGCCGTCTTGACCTTAACGGCTATTCGGGCAGCCGGAGTTCCAGGTCCTTGCGGGCTTCCACGCCGTCCCGGGTGACGGTGCCGAGCAGGGTCGCGACCGGGCCGCGGCCGGGCAGCTGGGCCTCGGGCTCCACGTCGTGCCAGGGGGCGAGGACGAAGGCGCGCTCATGGGCGCGGGGGTGCGGCAGGGTGAGGACCGGGTCGTCGGAGACCACGTCCGCGTAGGCGACGATGTCGACATCGAGGGTGCGCGGGCCCCAGCGCTCGTCGCGGACCCGGTTGAAGGCCTCCTCGACCGCGTGGGCCCGCTCCAGCAGGGAGGCCGGGGGGAGGGTGGTCTTGAGGACGACGACCGCGTTGAAGTACGACGGCTGGCTGTCGGCGGCCACACCCCAGGGCTCGGTCTCGTAGACGGGGGAGACCGACTTCACCCGCACGCCGGGGGTGTCCTCCAGCGCGTCGACGGCGCCCTGGAGGGTCTCCAGGCGGTTGCCGAGGTTGGAACCGAGGGAGATCACGGCGCGCTTGGGGTTGTGCAGGGTGGTGTCGGCGGCGTCCACCTGCTGCACGACCGCTGCGGGCACCGGCTGTACGGTCGGGTCGCTCGGACCCGCGGCGAAGGACGCGGTCATACTCGGCTCCGGGTGATGGTGACGGTCACGTCGTCGAAGGGGACGGTGATCGGTGCGTCGGGTTTGTGGACCCTGACCTCGACCTCCTCTACCCCCTGGTGCTTCAGACAGGCCTGGGCGATGCGCTCGGCGAGGGTCTCGATGAGGTTGACGGGCTCGCCTTCCACGACGGCCACGACCTCCTCCGCCACGATGCCGTAGTGCACGGTCTTCGTCAGGTCGTCGTCGGCGGCGGCCGGGCGGGTGTCCAGTCCGAGGACGAGGTCCACGATGAAGGTCTGGCCCTCCTCGCGCTCCTTGGGGAACACCCCGTGGTGCCCGCGGGCCTTGAGGCCGCGCAGCGCGACACGATCCACGCGAATCACTCCTGCAAGTCGTCGGTACGGCCGGTCCGTGCCGGGTGCGGGCGGCACACCGGCCTCGGACGAATCTACCCGCGGGCACTGACAGCGCCGGGCCGTGCGGGCTCGGGCCGGTACCGGGTTCCAGGGGGTTTCACCGGGTGTTTTCCCCGGCGAACCCGGCGGCTCACGGGTTGGTAGCCGCCCCTACCCAGGGGTTCGTGATTCCAACCACTTCTTGGTCCTGACGGGCTACGAGGGAGTCTCGTCCTCGTCGTCCTCGTCGTTCTCGGCCAGCACCGGGGAGGCGTGGTGGGACCACATCTTCCAGCCGTCGGGGGTGCGGCGGAACACGTTGGTGGCGACGACCAGCTGGCCGACGAGCGGTCCGAGTTCCTCGCCGCCCTCGGGTGCGGGGCCGCCGCTGAGGATGTTCTCGGTGCAGGTCACCAGAGCGGTGTCGCCGGTGACGGAGACGTGCACGTCGGTGAGGAAGAACTGGATGTAGTCGGTGTTCGCCATGATCAGCGCATACGACCTGAGGACCTCGCCGCGGCCGGTCAGCACGGGCCAGCCGGGGTGCACGCACGAGACCACGCCGGTGTCGGCCGGGTCGTGGTACTCCTCGTCGACGCCGAGGTCGGCGGGGGTGAGCCAGAGCGAGGAGACCACTTCGAAGTCGCCGCGTTCCAGTGCCTCGTAGAAGGCCGTGTTGGCGGCCTCCACCTGTTCCACGTCGGTGTGGGGAGCGCTCACCGGGTTCCTTCCGCGCTGGTGTCCGCGGTGCGCGCGCTCTCGGTGCGCGCTCCTTCCACGGCGCGGGCGACCCGTACCGCGTCCGCCGTCGCGCGGACTTCGTGCACGCGCACGGCCCACGCGCCGGCGTGCGCCGCGAGGGCGGAGACCGCCGCCGTGGCGGCGTCGCGTTCGCGGGCGGGGGGCGGGGCGCCCTCGGGGCCGGCGAGGACACGGCCCAGGAAGCGCTTGCGGGAGGCGGCGACGAGGAGGGGGTGGCCGAGGCCGAGGAGGCGGTCGAGGTGGGAGAGCAGGACCAGGTCGTGCTCGGCGTCCTTGGAGAAGCCGAGGCCCGGGTCGACGACGACGCGGTCGGGGGAGATGCCGCCGCTGAGGACGGCGTCCACGCGCGCGTGGAGTTCGTCGACGACCTCGGCGACCACGTCGGCGTAGACGCCCCTGACGTTGCCGCCCTCCAGGAAGCCGCGCCAGTGCATGACGACGAAGGGGGCGCCCGCGGCGGCGACGACCGGGATCATCGCGGGGTCGGCGAGGCCGCCGCTGACGTCGTTGACGAGGGCCGCGCCCGCGCCGAGGGCTTCCTCGGCGACCCGGGCGCGCATGGTGTCCACGGAGACGGTGACGCCTTCGGCGGCGAGGCCGCGGACGACGGGGACGACCCTCCGGAGCTCCTCGGCCTCGTCGACACGGGTGGCGCCGGGGCGGGTGGACTCGCCGCCGACGTCCACGAGGTCGGCGCCCTCGGCGACGAGGGTGAGGCCGTGCTTGACGGCGGCCGTCGTGTCGAACCAGCGGCCGCCGTCGGAGAAGGAGTCGGGGGTGACGTTCACGACCCCCATGACCGCGCAGCGGTCCCATTCCGGAAGGCCGGCGACGCGCCCGCGTCCGCTCTGCTTGCTCATACGTTCAGCCTAGGCCCCGCGTGGGGCGGTGGGAGTGCGTGGCCCGGACGGAGGCCCCCGGGGCGTGAGGAGGGGCGGGGCTTCCGTCCGGGCCGGTCCCGGAGCGCGCGGTCAGGCCGCTCGTACGTCCCGCTCCGCGACCGCGTGCGCACACACGCGTGCGGCGCTCGAGCGGCGGCGCAGGAAGCGCGGCAGCGGCAGGGCCAGGTTGACGAAGCCCTCCGCCTGCATGGCGGCGAAGCCGATGCGCGGAAGGTCACCGGAGGCCCGGTAGACGACGAAGCGGGGCTCCCAGCGGGGCTGGAACTTCGCGTTGAACTTGTAGAGGGACTCGATCTGGAACCAGCGGGACAGGAAGACCAGCAGGCCGCGCCAGGCGCGCAGGACCGGGCCCGCGCCGATCTTCTCGCCGCGGGCGAGGGCCGAGCGGAACATGGCGAAGTTCAGCGACACGCGCGTGATGCCGAACTTCGGGGCCGCCTGGAGGGCGGCGACGATGAGCAGTTCGTTCATGCCGGGGTCGGCCGAGCGGTCCCGTCGCATCAGGTCCAGGGAGGCGCCGTCGGTGCCCCAGGGCACGAAGTGGAGGATCGCCTTGAGGTCGCCGTAGGGACCGGGCTGGTCGTCGGCCTTGTGGGCGGTGGCGATGAGGCAGTCGCCGTCGGCGAGGTCGCCGATGCGGCCGAGCGCCATCGAGAAGCCGCGCTCGGTGTCGGTGCCGCGCCAGTCGTCGGCGGCCTGCCGGATCCGCTGGAGTTCGGTCTCCCCGAGGTCACGGACGCGCCGGACCCGGGTCTCGTAACCGGCGCGCTCGATGCGCTTGACCATCTGGCGCACGTTGCGCATCGCGCGGCCGGCGAGCGAGAAATCCGCGACGTCCACCACCGCCTCGTCGCCCAGTTCGAGGGCGTCCAGGCCGGTCTCGCGGGTCCACACCTCACCGCCGGTCTCCGAGCAGCCCATGACGGCGGGCGTCCAGGAGTGGGCCTGTGCCTCGTCCATGAAGCGTTCGATGGCGCCCGGCCAGGCCTCGACGTCGCCGATCGGGTCGCCGCTGGCGAGCATCACGCCGGAGACGACGCGGTAGGTGACGGCCGCCTTGCCGCTGGGGGAGAAGACGACGGCCTTGTCGTGGCGCAGCGCGAAGTGCCCGAGGGAGTCACGGCCGCCGTGCTTGGCGAGCAGGGCCCTGAGGCGGGACTCGTCCTCCTCGGTGAGGCGGGCGGCGGGGTGCTCGGGGCGGAAGGCGAGGTAGATCGTCGTGATGGCCGTCAGCAGGCCGAGTGCGCCCAGGGAGACGCCGACCGTCCAGGAGGTGTCGCCCTGGTAGTCGACCGGGCCCTCGAAGCCGAACAGGCCGTACAGGACGTGGGTGAGACGGTCGGCCAGGCTCGGGTCGCCCACCATGCGGTTCGGGTGGACGCTGACGATGACCAGGCCCAGGACCAGCGAACCGGCGCCCATGAGGACGAAGTTGGCGAGCGCGCGCCACCGGCTGCGCGGGTCCGGCAGCGCCTTGAACTGGTCGCGGTGGCGCAGCAGCGGTGCGAGCAGGGCGAGCGAGATGACCGTGCCGAGCAGCGAGTGGCGGTAGGTGAACTGCGCCAGCGCGCCCGCCGGCAGCAGGGCCACCGCCGCCCGCCAGGCCCGGCGCTTGCGGCGCCTGAGGCCGTGGGCGAGCAGCAGCAACAGCACGCCGGTGCTGAGCGAGAGCGCGGCCGCGAACGGGCCGAGCGCGCCGGGCAGCACCTCGGCCAGGGTGTGCATACGGCTGTGCCGGAAGCGTGGGAAGACGCCGGCGGCGATGTCCAGAAGTCCTACGAGAGCGCAGGCTCTGGCGACGAGGACGGGGACGGCCTCGGGGCGCGGTCCGTGCAGTGCACGCCGCAGCCGTGTTGATCGGATCGGAACCCCGCCCGACATTTCCTCATCTGTCCTGACAGACATCGCATCCCGTGGTTCTGCGAGTGACTTTGGATCCGGAGCCCTGATTCGGGCATCCGGCGACATTGCGCCCTCTAGGACGGTGTCTCGTGAGGAGAGGTTCACTCATCTCCTCAAAGCCGTTTCAAAGGCCGAGGAAAGCGAAAGCAAGCAATGGGTCTCACGAGCAACAACACGCTGGTGCTGGCGGTCCTGGCCGCCATGGTGCTGTTCGCCGGCACGGTGTGGCTCTGGCCACGGCTGGCCCGCCGGGGCTGGCGTTCCGTCAGCGGCCGTGTGGGGCTGCTGCTGGCGGTGCAGCTCTCGCTCTTCGCGTCGGTGGGGCTCCTCGTCAACCAGAGTTTCGGGTTCTACGCGTCCTGGGCCGACCTGTTCGGCCGGGAGACCGACCAGGGGGTGGTCGTCGACCACACCTCGGGCGACCGGTCGGGTGCTCCCTTGCGGGTGACCGAGATCGGGTCGGTGCCCGGGAGGGTCGGCTTTCGGCCGTCGTCGGTCGGGCAGGTCCAGAAGGTCGACATAGTGGGCCGCAGCACGCACATCGCCTCACCGGCGTACGTCTATCTGCCGCCGGAGTATTTCCAGGAGCGCTATCGCGCCCGCAGCTTCCCCGCGGCCGTGGTCCTCACCGGTTATCCGGGCACCGCGAGGGCTCTGGTGGACAAGCTCCACTATCCGCGCACGGCTCAGGAACTCGTCAAGGACGGGCGTATGCGGCCGATGATCCTGGTGATGCTGCGGCCGACGGTGGCGCCGCCGCGCGACACCGAGTGCGTGGACATCCCCGGCGGCCCGCAGACCGAGTCCTTCTTCGCCGAGGACCTGCCGCGCGCGGTGGCGGAGCATTACAGGGTGGCCAAGGGGCCGCGGAGCTGGGGGATCGTCGGGGACTCCACGGGCGGCTACTGCGCGCTGAAGCTAGCCATGCACCACCCCGGGGTCTACGCGGCGGGGGCGGGCCTGTCCCCGTACTACAAGGCGCCGACCGACCCCACCACGGGCGACCTCTTCCAGGGCGTCAAGGCGCTGCGCGACCGCGCGAACCTGTGGTGGTGCCTCAAGCACCTGCCCGCCCCCGCCACCTCACTGCTCGTCAGCAGCAGCAAAGAGGGCGAGTCGAACTACAAGGACACGTTGAAGTTCATAGCGCGGGTGAAGGCGAAGGGAACGACACAGATGTCGTCGATCATCCTCGAAAGCGGCGGGCACAACTTCAACACCTGGCGGCGGGAGATCCCGGCGACCTTGGAGTGGATCAGTGGCCGACTCAGTGATCGATGAGCCGAATTCGCGACTCCTCTGATTCCTGATGTCGTGCGAAGGTCGCGGGATGGCTGCGTTTTTACGGGGCGGGGCACCATGCTTCGCCTACTCGCGGTAAGTTTCTGGCCATGCCACGTGGACGTCATCGCCATTCCCCGCCTCTGCACAGGCTGCTGCCTCCGTCGGCAATCGCAGGCGTCTCCCTCCTCTGCGCCTTCGGCCCCTGGCTGTTCTCCCAGCAGGCCGTGCTCCGCGTGATAGCCGCGTTCGCCGCGGCGGTCGCGATCGTGGGGGCGGCCGTGATGCGCCGTTGGGACGCGCAGGCGGGCAAGCAGGTCGCCGACCTCACGCGCGCGCGGGCGAGCGAGGAGTGGCGGCACGAGGAGCGGGTCGCCGAACTCGAGACCGACCTCGAGGAGTCGCGCGAGCTGCGCACCAAGCTGGAGCAGCGACTGCGGGCCAAGCGCGCGGAACTGGCCGGGCTGCGCAACGAACACGCGGCACTGCTGCGGCGGTACGCCACGGCGGAGACCGAGCGGGCGAGCGCCCTTGAGGGCCGCCGGCTGCTGGAGATAGAGGCCGCGCCGGAGCGTGAGCTGACTTCGGCGGACGGGGTGGACGAGGCGGACGCCGAAGCCGGGACCGAGGCGGCGGGGGCCACGGACGCGGAGGCATCCGGGACGGCGGACGAGAAGCCGGAGCGGCCCGCGGTCTTCTCGCCCGAAGGGTCGCGGCTGTGGCTGCGGGCGAACGCGGCGCTGAAGCGGCTCCATGAGGGCGGCGACGGGGACGGGGAGCCCGGGGCGGACGCGGAGGCGGACGCCGGGACGGGGGCTGAGACCGAGGCGGACGCCGAGACCGAAGCGGCGGTCGGCACCGGGACCAAGGCCGAGACACAGGCTCAGGTCGGCACCGAAACCGACGGCAAGGCAGGCTCCAAGGGCGAGGCGAAGCACCCCCCGGCGGCCGAGCCGAAGAACTCCCCTGCCGAGTCCGAGCCCGTGAAGGCCACCGCGCGCCCGGCGGACACCGCCGGCACCGAGGCGGAGGCCGCGCAGGAGGACGAGGCGCGGGGGAAGCCCGAGGCGGTCGACGGGCATGAGCACGCGGCCGCCACCACCCCGGCCAGAGCGGCCCAGCCGCCGCAGCGGCCCGCCGGGCACTTCATCGCGCCGACCGCGGTCGCCGTCGTGCCCACGGCTCCCGAGCGACGCCCGCGGGTCGAGGGCGGGTTCGACTTCTTCGGCACGAAGGGCGCCTCCAGCGAGGCCCTGGAGGCCGTGCAGAACGAGGACCTCGCCGATGTCGTCGGCCAGGAGGCGCTCGCGCTGCACAAGGCCGAGTCGGAGGCGGAGTTCAAGCCGGCCGACGAGGAGTCCCGGGGCATCGGCCAGGTCATCGACCTGACCGCCCACGACGAGACGGAACAGATCAACCTCAAGGGACTGCGCAGCGCGGTCTCCTGACGGTCGCACAGGTGTGTCCGAGGGGCACGGTCAGACCATCCACCGGTCGGGCCGTGCCCCTCTCCGTCCCGTACGCGACCGCTCCGCCTGCGCCCGGAGCAGCTCCGCGGCCTCCTGGGCGTCCCTCAGACGGGCCGTGACGGTCTTGTTGGCCCCCGTGTCCACGTGCACCTCGGCGATCCGCCACAGCCGCTCCCAGGGCCCCTGGACGAGCCGTACGCTCTGGACCTTCGCGTGCGGGACGAGCGCCAGGCTGCGGCGCAGCAGTCCCTGCCGTGACGCGAACACGGCGTCCGTGACGGCGAGTCCGTGGCCGCGCCACCAGACGGGCATGCAGCGTCCGGCCCGCCGCGGGGGCCGCACGAGGGCCGACGGCGACGGCACCACGACGCCGGGCAGCACGCGCGCGACGACCGCCTCGGCGACCTCGCGCGGAGCGACCGGCACCAGCACCGAGTTGGACGAACCGGCCACGTCCAGCTCCACCCGCACCCAGCCGCGCCGCCGCCACAGCAGCGGCTCCACGATCCGCACGGTCTGCACCCGCCCCGGCGGCACCGTCTCGTGCGAGCGGTCCAGCAGCCCGTGGTCGATGCGCAGCCCGTCCGGGGACTCGCTGACCGTCCAGTCGTACTCGGTGACGAACCGCCCCACGCTGCTCGCGCCCGCCGCGCCGAGCAGCGGCACGGCGGTCGCCAGGACCGTCCACAGGCTCTCGGTCGCCCACCACAGCAACGGCGGTACGACGAGGGCGGCGAGCAGGCTCATCCAGGTGGCGCCGGTCAGCACGACGGACAGCGCCAGATCGCGCGGGGGAGTGCGCATCAACTCGCGCGCGGGTGCCTCGCCGACCTCGTGCGCGGTCTCGGGGGCGAACCCGGCGGCGCGCGCGAGCAGTTCAGCGCGCAGCGCCCGCGCCTCGCGCTCCCCGAGGAAGGCCAGTTCGTCCTTCTTGTCGGTGCCGACGACATCGAGCCGCAGCTTCGCGACCCCCGCCACGCGCGCGAGGAGCGGCTGGGTCACGTCGATCGCCTGGATGCGCTCAAGGCGGATGTGCGCGGTGCGCCGGAACAACAGCCCGGTCCGTATGCGCAGTTCGGTGTCGGTGACCGCGAAGTGGGTGAACCACCAGGTGAGGAAGCCGTACAGGGCGGCGGCCGTGACGACGACGGCGAGCACGATCAGCAGGGTCGTGGTCGTCAGCCGGGTCAGCTGGCGCTGCGCCTGGTCCGGGTCGTGCACCGCCCACCCGATGACGACGGCCACCGGCGCCCACGCCCGCCTGAGCGGCGTTATGGGATGCAGCCGCCGCTCGGTGACGGCCTCCTTCTCGTGGACGGCGTCGTCGACGCCCGGCGTCGTCACAGGCCCGCCGATCGGGCCTCGCCGAGTTCGGTGAGCCGGTCACGCAGCCGTTCCGCCTCGGCCGGGTCCAGGCCCGGGATGGTGGCGTCGGTCGCCGCGGCCGCCGTGTGCAGCTGCACGCTGGCCAGCCCGAAGTGCCGCTCCACGGGCCCGGAGGTGACCTCCACCAGCTGCATGCGGCCGTACGGCACCACGGTCTCCTCGCGCCACAGCACGCCCCGGCTGATCAGCAGGTCGTCCGCGCGCTCGGCGTAGCGCCAGGAGCGCCAGTTGCGGCCGATCAGCACCCAGCCCCAGACGATGAGCGCGACCGGCAGCAGCGCGAACGCCGCCCACCCCGGCCCGCACAGCAGCCCGAGCAGCACCCCGAGACCCACGGCGAGCAGTCCCAGCCACACCACCAGCAACATCCGGCGCATCCGCAGCAGCCCCGGCGGCAGCCCGGTCCACACCGGCTCGGCCCCCGCGACCCCTGTGTCCTGCCCGCTCCCCGTCTCCATGAGGTCAGCGTACGTAGGTCAGACTGTGTTCATGACTCCTACGACGGAGACCACGGTCGGCATCGGCGGCGCCGCGGAGAGCACCGACATGGTGCTCAACATCGGACCGCAGCACCCGTCCACCCACGGCGTGCTGCGCCTGCGGCTGGTCCTGGACGGCGAGCGCATCGTGAGCGCCGAGCCGGTGATCGGCTACATGCACCGGGGCGCGGAGAAGCTGTTCGAGGCCCGCGACTACCGCCAGATCATCATGCTCGCCAACCGCCACGACTGGCTGTCGGCGTTCTCCAACGAGCTGGGCGTGGTCCTCGGTGTGGAGCGCATGCTCGGCATGGAGGTGCCCACGCGCGCGGTGTGGACCCGCACGCTGCTCGCCGAGCTGAACCGGGTGCTCAACCACCTGATGTTCCTGGGCTCGTACCCGCTGGAGCTGGGCGGGATCACCCCGGTCTTCTACGCGTTCCGGGAGCGGGAGGTCCTCCAGAACGTCATGGAGGAGGTCTCCGGCGGCCGCATGCACTACATGTTCAACCGGGTCGGCGGCCTCAAGGAGGACCTGCCGGCCGGCTGGGCCACGCGTGCGCGTGCCGCCGTCGCCGCCGTGCGCTCGCGCATGGACCGCTTCGACGACCTGGTGCTCGGCAACGAGATCTTCCGGGGGCGCACCCGGGACGTCGGTGTCCTCGCCCCGGAGACCGTGCACGCCTACGGCGTCAGCGGGCCCATCGCACGTGCCTCGGGCGTCGACTTCGACCTGCGCCGCGACGAGCCCTACCTCGCCTACGGCGAACTCCAGGACACCCTGAAGGTGGTGACCCGCCAGGAGGGCGACTGCCTCGCCCGCTTCGAGATCCTGCTGGAGCAGACGCACAACGCCCTCGACCTCGCCGACGCCTGCCTGGACCGGCTCGCGGACCTGCCGCCCGGCCCGATCAACCAGCGGCTCCCGAAGGTCCTGAAGGCGCCCGAGGGGCACACGTACGCGTGGACCGAGAACCCGCTCGGCATCAACGGCTACTACCTCGTCAGCAAGGGCGAGAAGACCCCGTACCGGCTGAAGCTGCGCTCGGCCTCGTACAACAACATCCAGGCGCTGGTCGAACTACTGCCGGGGACGCTGGTGGCGGACATGGTCGCGATCCTCGGGTCACTGTTCTTCGTGGTCGGGGACATCGACAAGTAGGGCGCTCCGGCCGACGGGCGAGTCCGGGATTCCCACCGGCTGGAGGAGCCAGCCGAAGTCGCCGAGCCCGCCCGCCGCGGTGAGTTCGGCGGCCTCTCCGGCGCGCGCGAGGGCGCGTACGTACGCGGCGGGGTCGGTGGAGGCGAGGGCGAGCGCGGGGCGTGCGCCCGTGATGCCGAGGGCGCGCAGGGCGTCGCGCTGGCGCAGGACGCGTCCGCCGGGCCGGGTGCAGGCGTCCAGCGCCACATGCGCCGTGAGATCGCACGACCCGTCCGGCACCGGTGCCGTCTCGCGGCCCTCGCGGAAGCCGGTGAGCGTCCCGAAAGGGGGCCGGGTGCCGGACGTGTGCGCGTAGTCGACGGCGACCGCGAGTCCCCGCTCGACGGTCGCGACCGCCGATGTCCACGCCTCGTCCCGGGGCAGGCCGATCTCGGCCCGCAGCCCCTCCTCGGGCGGCAGCGGCCACCACCTCTCCAGCCACCGGGCCTCCGCCCCGGCGACCGGTTCCCCGAGACGCTCGCGGCCGTCCCGGCGTACGAGAACCCGGCGCGGCACGCCCGAGGAGTCCGTCTCGGCGATCTCCAGGGGTACGTTGTCCAGCCATTCGTTGGCGAACAGCAGCCCGTGGACGCCGCTCGGGGGCTCGGGCAGCCACTCGATGCGGTGAGCGAGGTCCGCGGGGCGGTCGGCGATCTCGACGGCACACACGCGCGTGCGGGCGGCCACCTCGGCGGGCAGGGCGGCGAGGACGCCTGCGGCCAACTCCCCCCGGCCCGCGGCCATGTCGACGAAGTCGAGCCGGGCGGGCCGGCCCAGCGCGTCGTCCACACGGCACAGGAGCCCGGCCACGGCCACGGCGAACAACGGCGAGGCGTGCACGGACGTACGGAAGTGCCCGGCGGGTCCTTCCGGCCCGCGGTAGAAGCCGTCCGGCCCGTACAGGGCGGCCTCGGTGGCGGCCCGCCAGCCGGTCCAGCCGTCCGCGGGTGCTTTCCTCGTCGCATCGGTCATGACATCGCTCACGTCGCCAGGCTAGGCGGCCCGGGGAACGTGGCCTCCACCTTGGGGAGTACGCGCGCTCGGTACGGATCGGTCCTCCGGTTGACCCCCGCACACTGCACGCTTCCCTACGCTGGGTTACGTGCAGCGCCTCTATGACTTCCTCCGCAGGCATCCGACAGGTGTCGACGCCCTCTGGGCGGTCTTCCTGTTCGGGATTTCGCTCGCGAGCGAAACCGCCGGTGGGGGGTCCCAGGGGACCGGGTCCCCGTTCGCGATCATTCCGATCGTCCTGCTGTTGTGCCTGGTGATCGCGTTGCGCCGGCGGATGCCGGAGAAGATGCTGCTGCTGGCCATCGGGCTCGGGGTGGCGCAGCTCGTGCTGGACGTGGAGACCACGGCCGCCGACTTCGCCTTCCTGGTGATCGTTTACACGGTGGCCGCCACGGCCTCCCGCTGGGCCTCCCGGCTGGCCCTGACGACGGGCCTGTGCGCCGCCCCCCTGGCGCAGCTGCGCTGGCCCGAGCAGCACTCCAGCACCCTCGGCAATGTCGCGATCGTGATCTTCCAGACCGTGCCGTTCGCCCTGGCCTGGGTGCTCGGGGACTCGATCCGCACCCGCCGCGCGTACTTCGCGCAGCTGGAGGAGCGCAACGCCCGCCTGGAGAAGGAGCGCGAGGCGCAGGCCAAGGTCGCCGTCGCCGCCGAGCGCGCCCGGATCGCCCGCGAACTCCATGACGTCGTCGCGCACAACGTGTCCGTCATGGTGGTCCAGGCCGACGGCGCCGCCTATGTCCTCGACGCGGCACCGGACCAGGCCAAGAAGGCCCTGGAGACCATCTCCTCCACCGGCCGCCAGGCGCTCGCCGAGATGCGCCGCCTGCTGGGCGTGCTGCGCACCGGCGAGCACCAGGAGGGCGGCGAGTACGTGCCGCAGCCCGACGTCGAGCAGATCGAGGACCTCGTCGAGCAGTGCCGCGGCTCCGGGCTCCCCGTCGACTTCAAGATCGAGGGCACCCCGCGCCCGCTGCCCAGTGGCGTCGAGCTCACCGCGTACCGGATCGTCCAGGAGGCGCTCACCAACACGCGCAAGCACGGCGGCCCCCACGCGGGCGCGAGCGTGCGGCTGGTCTACTTCGACGACGGGCTCGGTCTGCTCGTCGAGGACGACGGCAAGGGCGCCCCGCACGAGCTGTACGAGGAGGGCGGTGCCGACGGCGCGGGACACGGCCTGATCGGCATGCGCGAGCGGGTCGGCATGGTCGGGGGCACCCTGGACGCGGGCCCCCGGCCCGGCGGAGGATTCCGCATCAGTGCGCTGCTGCCGCTCAAACCGGCGCATTGACGCCGA
Organism: Streptomyces sp. 351MFTsu5.1; assembly: GCF_000383655.1. NCBI lineage: Bacteria > Bacillati > Actinomycetota > Actinomycetes > Kitasatosporales > Streptomycetaceae > Streptomyces > Streptomyces sp. 351MFTsu5.1. The sequence continues at coordinate 45,873 of NZ_KB911803.1, forward strand.
CGCACGCCCCCTGTTGACACCTGTCACGCCCCCACGCCCCACGCCCATACGACCCCGCGACACGACTCAAGACCCCGAGAAGACGGAAGAGGACCGATGACGATCCGCGTGATGCTCGTCGACGATCAGGTGCTGCTGCGCACCGGGTTCCGGATGGTGCTCGCCGCCCAGCCGGACATGGATGTCGTCGCGGAGGCGGGGGACGGGGTGGAGGCCCTCCAGGTGCTCCGCTCGACCGCCGTCGACGTGGTCCTCATGGACGTCCGCATGCCGAAGCTCGACGGCGTGGAGACCACCCGCCGCATCTGCTCGGAGCCCGACCCGCCGAAGGTGCTGATCCTGACCACCTTCGACCTCGACGAGTACGCCTTCTCCGGGCTCAAGGCGGGCGCCTCCGGCTTCATGCTCAAGGACGTCCCGCCCGGCGAACTGCTCACCGCGATCCGCTCGGTGCACAGCGGCGACGCCGTGGTCGCCCCCTCGACCACCCGGCGCCTGCTCGACCGGTTCGCGCCGATGCTGCCGACCAGCGGCAAGGAGCCGCAGTACAAGGAGCTGGAGCGGCTCACCGACCGGGAGCGCGAGGTCATGGTCCTGGTCGCACAGGGGCTGTCCAACGGCGAGATCGCGGCCCGGCTGGTCCTGTCCGAGGCCACCGTGAAGACGCACGTCGGCCGCATCCTGACCAAGCTGGGCCTCAGGGACCGGGTGCAGGTGGTGGTCCTCGCCTACGAGACCGGGCTGGTGCGGGCGGGCGGCGGGCAGGGGTGAGTCACGGGGGTGCGGCCCGCGGCTAGCGCAGGATCCCTTCCAGGAAGTCGCTGCCCAGTCTCGCCACCACGGTGACGTCCAGCTGGTGCAGGACGTACCGGCCGCGGCGGCGGGTGGTGAGCAGGCCCGCCTTCTTCAGGACGCCCAGGTGCCGGGATATCTCCGGGGCGGTCATGCCGTGCACCTGGGCCAGCTCGCTGGTGGTGTAGGCGCTGCGGGCCAGATGACGGCACAGGCGCATGCGGACCGGGTGGGAGAGCGCGGTCATCCGCAGGGCCAGCTCCTCGACCGAGGGCGGGGAGGCGAGCTCGGCGGAGCCGACCGGGTAGTGCAGGACCGGCTGCCAGCCGTACCGGTGCAGGACGCTCAGGTGCGGCCAGCCCAGGCTCGTGGGCACCAGCAGCAGGCCGCCCTCCGCGGTCGCACTGTGGCCCGAGCCCAGCTTGTCGACCGTGATGCGGTCGGCGGCCTCGTCGAGGGTGACCGCCGACGACACCGCGGTCAGCGCCTCCGCGAGGCCCTTGCGGCGCAGCAGGTCCGTCTTGTGGCGGGCGTCGGCCGCGAGCTGGTGGCGCAGCCGGGACCAGGTGTCCGCGAAGAACGCCTCCTCGCAGTCCTCCACGAACTGCCGGAGCCAGGCCCGGGTCCGGGGCGGATCGGTCAGCAGCCGCTCGGCGAACCGCACCTGCCGCGGCCCGCGCGAGGCGGCCAGCTCCAGGGCACGGCGGTGCAGCGCGGCGTCGGAGAGCGCACTGGGGCCGTGCGAGCAGTACGGCATCGCGCAGGTGAACTCCAGGGCCGCGTCCACGAACTGCTCGTCCGTCAGTTTGTCGAGCAGGTCCAGGTCCTCGGCGATGGTCGCCCCCGGAAGCGTGGTCCGGCCCGGGACACCGGCGAACGGCAGGAACAGGTCCGAGAACGTCGTTCGCCACAGGAAGTCCGCCTCGCACATCCGGTCGGCCAGATGCGGGTCGAGGCGGGCCGTCACACCGGTCACCCAGCCCTGGAGCCCCGGGTGATGCCCCGGTTCGGCCAGCGCGTGCAGCGCCATGCCGAGCTCGGCCAGGGGAGAGGCCACCACGGCGACCCTCTCCGGCCGCAGCCCCGCGATGTCGATGCGCACGCTCATGGCCTCATGGTGCACCCCGCCACTGACAACGCCCCCCCGATTGACGGCGACCGTCAATCGGGGGGCGCCGGCTTCGCCGAGGGTCCCGCTCCAGGCGCCGGGTCCCGGCAACCAGGTTCTAGCCGCCGAGCCCCGGCAGCCGGGTCGCGAAGTCCGCGGCCGCTGCCCGCACGTCCTCCGCCGTCCATTCCAGCGCGGCGGCACGGACGTAGACCTCGGTCATGGACAGGCCCGGGCCCTTCTCGTCCCAGGGGTTGGTGAACAGGGCCCTCCCGGTCTCCTCGGACTGCCGGATCGCCGCCTCGGAGACCTCGTCGACGCCGTACGGCAGCCAGACCTGGAAGTCGAAGGTGTGCGGCACCTCGGGGAACACCCGCGCCCACGCCAACCCGGCCTGCGCGAACCCCTCGCGCAGCGCGGCGGCCACCGCGCGCGCGTGGGTGACGTACTCGGGCAGCCGGGGCAGTTCCCGCTCCAGGCCGGCCAGCGCCGACAGGACGGTCGGGAACTGCTGGAAGACCGCTCCTCCGTACCGGTGCCGCCAGGTCTTCGCCTCCTCGACCAGGGTCTTCGGGCCGGCGAGCGCGGCCCCGCCGAAGGCCTGGAGCGACTTGTAGAACGACACGTAGACGCTGTCCGCGAGGTCCGCTATCTCGTCCAGGGGGTGGCCGAAGTGGACGGTGGTGTCCCACAGCCGGGCGCCGTCGAAGTGCACGACCGCGTCGCGCTCGCGCGCCGCCGCCACGAGCTCGGTGAGCTCCTCCCAGGTGGGCAGCACGTACCCGGCGTCCCTGAGGGGCAGTTCCAGCATCAGCGCCCCGAAGGGCTCCGGGAAGCCGCGGACCTCGTCGGCGCTCGGCATCCGGGGCTCGCTCGTCACCTGGACGGGACGCAGACCGGAGACCTCACGGAAGGCGTCGCGCTCGTACACCTCGGGGTGGGCCAGGGCGTGCAGGGCGACGGTGGGGTTGCCGGTGCGGCCCGCCCAGCACCGCAGGGCCACCTGCTGGGCCATCGTGCCGGTCGGGAAGAACGCGGCGGCCTCCTTGCCGAGGAGAGCCGCGACCTTCTCCTCCAGGGCCTCGACGACGCCGTTCCCGTAGAGGTCGCCCGGCTCGTCCAGGTCGTAGAACTCCTCGACCCCGTCGAGCAGGGCGAGGCGCTCGCGCAGGGGGGCGAGCATCTCCAGGCGCGCCAGGGTGCGCTCCGCCTTCCGGTACGCGTCGATGCGCCGGGTGCGGCGGCGCAGCAGCCGTTCCTCCTCCGTGAGCGGTTCCGGCTGTTCCCCGTCCGCCGGCTGCCCGGCGCTGTGCTGCGCTGTGTCATGCATGCCCGGATCATCTCCCGCCGCCCCGGCGGAGGACACCGGATTTCCCGGCTCTCGCAAGACACCGGTCCTCCTGCTCCACCACCCCGCGGCAACCCACAGCCTGTGGACAACCGGACGCCCCCGGAACCGATAGCGTTAACATGACGAGAAATCGTCCGGTACCCAGATGCGGACTGGAACGGGAAGGCCGCCGTCGAGTGAGTACAGCCCAACAGCCAGACAGCAAGGACCGCCCTGCGCGGCTCACCGTGGGCGTCGTCGGCGCCGGCCGGGTGGGTCCCGCGCTCGCCGCGTCCCTCCAGCTCGCCGGGCACCGCCCGGTGGCCGTCTCCGGGGTCTCCGAGGCCTCCCGGCGGCGGGCCGAGCTGATGCTCCCGGACGTTCCGCTCGTCTCCCCCGCGGACGTCCTCCAGCGCTCCGACCTGGTCCTGCTGACCGTCCCCGACGACACCCTGCCCGGCCTCGTGGAGGGCCTGGCCGAGACCGGGGCGGTGCGGCCGGGACAGTTGCTCGTGCACACCTCGGGGCGGTACGGCGCCAAGGTCCTGGACCCCGCCCTGCGCGCGGGCGCCCTGCCGCTGGCCCTGCACCCGGCGATGACCTTCACCGGCACCCCGGTGGACGTCCAGCGCCTCGCCGGCTGCTCGTTCGGCGTCACCGCCCCCGAGGAGCTGCGGCTGGCCGCCGAGGCCCTCGTCATCGAGATGGGCGGCGAGCCCGAGTGGATCGAGGAGGCGAAGCGGCCGCTCTACCACGCGGCCCTCGCCCTCGGCGCCAACCACCTGGTCACCCTCGTCGCGCAGTCCATGGAGCTGCTGCGCTCGGCCGGTGTCGAGGCACCGGACCGGATGCTCGGCCCGCTGCTCGGCGCCGCCCTCGACAACGCCCTGCGCTCCGGCGACGCGGCCCTCACCGGCCCCGTCGCGCGCGGGGACGCCGGCACCGTCGCCGCCCATGTCACCGAGTTGCGCAAGCACGCCCCGCAGACCGTCTCCGGCTATCTGGCGATGGCCCGCGCGACCGCCGACCGCGCGCTCGCCCACGGACTGCTGAAGCCGGAGCTCGCCGAGGACCTGCTCGGGGTACTCGCCGGCCAGGCCGACGGCGCCGACGGGGCCCCCGGGCCGGAGGGAGACGCCCGATGAGCATCGCCGTGCTGCGCACCGCCGACGAACTGCACGCCCGCGCGCGTGCGGGCCGCCGGGCCGTCGTGATGACCATGGGCGCCCTGCACGAGGGCCACGCCACCCTGATCCGCACCGCGCGCGAGATCGCGGGGCCGGAGGGCGAGGTCGTCGTGACCGTCTTCGTGAACCCCCTCCAGTTCGGCGCGGGCGAGGACCTCGACCGCTATCCGCGCACCCTGGACGCCGACGTCAAGATCGCCGAGGCCGCCGGTGCCGACGCCGTCTTCGCGCCCTCCGTCGACGAGGTCTACCCGGGCGGCGAGCCCCAGGTGCGCATCAGCGCGGGCCCCATGGGGGAGCGCCTGGAGGGAGCCTCGCGCCCCGGCCACTTCGACGGCATGCTCACCGTCGTCGCCAAGCTGCTGCATCTCACCCGCCCCGACATCGCCCTGTACGGCCAGAAGGACGCCCAGCAGCTCGCCCTCATCCGCAGGATGGTGCGCGACCTGAACTTCGGTGTCGACATCGTCGGCGTGCCCACCGTGCGCGAGGACGACGGCCTGGCCATGTCCAGCCGCAACCGCTACCTCACCCCGCAGCAGCGCCGCACCGCGCTCGCGCTGTCCCGGGCCCTGTTCGCGGGCCGCGACCGGCACGCGGCCCAGGAGGCGCTGCGCGCGCGGGCCCGCGAGGTGCCCGCCACGCACGCGCGTGCCGAGGCCCTGAGCGCCCTCGGCGAGTCCCGCGCGGCCGCCGACGCGCACGCCGTCGCCAAGGCCCTCCCCGGCGCCCCCTCGGCCGTCCGCGCGGCGGCCCGGCTGGTCCTCGACGACGCCGCCCGCCAGGACCCGCCGCTCGCCCTGGACTACCTCGCGCTCGTCGACCCGTCCGACTTCGGCGAGATCGACGACGACTTCACCGGCGAGGCCGTCCTCGCCGTCGCCGCCCGGGTAGGGACCACCCGGTTGATCGACAACATCCCCCTGACCTTCGGAGCCGCCTCGTGACCAGCACAGGCATACGACTGCACGCACCCGCCCCGGGGTGGTCCATCGACGCGGACGTCGTGGTCGTCGGCTCCGGCGTCGCCGGTCTCACCGCGGCCCTGCGCTGCGAGGCCGCGGGGCTGAGGACCGTCGTCGTCACCAAGGCCCGCCTCGACGACGGCTCCACCCGCTGGGCGCAGGGCGGCATCGCCGCGGCCCTCGGCGAGGGCGACACCCCCGAACAGCACCTGGACGACACCCTGGTCGCGGGCGCGGGCCTGTGCGACGAGGAGGCCGTGCGGATTCTCGTCACCGAGGGCCCCGACGCCGTACGACGGCTCATCGCGACCGGCGCCCACTTCGACGAGTCCGAGGCCGGCGACCTAGAGCTCACCCGCGAGGGCGGCCACCACCGGCGCCGGATCGCGCACGCGGGCGGTGACGCCACCGGCGCGGAGATCTCCCGGGCGCTCGTCGAGGCGGTACGCGCGCGTGGCCTGCGCACCATCGAGAACGCGCTCGTGCTCGACCTGCTGACCGACGCCGAGGGCCGCACGGCGGGCGTCACCCTGCACGTGATGGGCGAGGGCCAGCACGACGGCGTGGGTGCCGTGCACGCCCCCACGGTGGTCCTCGCGACCGGCGGCATGGGCCAGGTCTTCTCCGCCACCACCAACCCGTCCGTGTCCACCGGCGACGGCGTGGCGCTCGCCCTGCGCGCGGGCGCCGAGGTCAGCGACCTGGAGTTCGTGCAGTTCCACCCCACCGTGCTGTTCCTCGGCGCGGACGCGGAGGGCCAGCAGCCGCTCGTCTCCGAGGCCGTGCGCGGTGAGGGCGCCCACCTGGTCGACGCCGACGGGGTGCGCTTCATGGTCGGGCAGCACGAACTGGCCGAGCTCGCGCCCCGGGACATCGTCGCCAAGGGCATCACCCGCCGTATGCAGGAGCGGGACACCGAGCACATGTTCCTCGACGCCCGGCACTTCGGCGCCGACATGTGGGAGCACCGCTTCCCGACGATCCTCGCCGCCTGCCGCGCCCACGGCATCGACCCGGTCGCCGAGCCCATCCCGATCGCACCGGCCGCCCACTACGCCTCCGGCGGCGTGCGCACCGACTCCCGGGGCCGTACGACCGTCCCCGGCCTGTACGCGTGCGGAGAGGTCGCCTGCACCGGCGTGCACGGCGCGAACCGGCTCGCCTCCAACTCCCTCCTGGAGGGACTGGTCTACGCCGAGCGCATCGTCACCGACATCCTGGCGGCCCGCGGTGACGACGGCCTCCACGCGCGCGTGCCCGCCCCCGTCGAGCAGCCCGAGCGACCCGCGCACCCGCTGCTCGCGCCCGAGGCCCGGTTCGCGATCCAGCGGATCATGACCCAGGGCGCGGGTGTGCTGCGCTCCGCGGACTCCCTCGCGAAGGCCGCCGACCGGTTGCAGCAGCTGCACACCGACGCCCGCGACGCCCTCGCCGAGAACGGCAAGACGGCCGAGCCCGGCGTCGACACCTGGGAGGCCACCAACCTCCTGTGCGTGGCCCGCGTCCTGGTCGCCGCAGCCCTCCAGCGGGACGAGACCCGGGGCTGCCACTGGCGCGAGGACCGGCCCGACCGCGACGACACGGCATGGCGCCGCCACATCGTCGTACGGCTCAATCCCGACCGGACCCTCGCCCTGCGCACCACCGATACCGCAGACTTCCCCCCGACCCGGCAGCACCTTCAGGAGCAGTGACACCAGTGAGCACCGACGACCTTCCCCTCGCCTCCTCCGGCGGCTGCGGCGACGGCTGCGCCTGCGGCGCCGACGGCGACGCGGAGTACCTGGAGTGCGGGCTCGACCCCGCGCTCGCCCAGCTCCTGGCCGACGCCGGGCTCGACCCCGTCGAGGTCGAGGACATCGCCAATGTCGCCATCCAGGAGGACCTCGACCACGGCGTGGACGTGACGACCGTCGCGACCATCTCCGAGGAGGCCGTCGCCACCGCCGACTTCGTCGCGCGCGAGGCGGGCGTCGTGGCCGGCCTCCGGGTCGCCGAAGCGGTCTTCTCGGTGGTGTGCGAGGCCGAGTTCGAGGTGGAGCGGCACGTCGAGGACGGCGAGCGGGTCGAGGCCGGGCAGAAGCTGCTGTCGGTCACCACGCGCACCCGTGACCTGCTCACCGCCGAGCGCAGCGCGCTGAACCTGCTGTGCCGGCTGTCCGGCATCGCGACCGCCACACGCGCGTGGGCGGACGCCCTGGAGGGCACCAAGGCCCGCGTGCGGGACACCCGCAAGACGACCCCCGGGCTCAGGTCGCTGGAGAAGTTCGCGGTCCGCTGCGGGGGCGGGGTCAACCACCGCATGTCGCTCTCCGACGCGGCCCTCGTCAAGGACAACCACGTGGTCGCCGCCGGCGGCGTCGCACAGGCCTTCAAGGCCGTACGGGAGGCCTTCCCGGACGTGCCGATCGAGGTCGAGGTCGACACCCTGCACCAGCTGCGCGAGGTCGTGGACGCGGGCGCCGACCTGATCCTGCTGGACAACTTCACGCCCGGGGAGTGCGAGGAAGCGGTCGCGCTCGTGCACGGGCGGGCCGCGCTGGAGGCCTCCGGCCGGCTGACGCTGGCCAACGCGCGCGCGTACGCCGACACCGGCGTCGACTATCTCGCGGTGGGGGCGCTCACGCACTCCTCGCCGATCCTGGACATCGGTCTCGACCTGCGCGAGGCGGAGTAGTCGCCATGCTCCTCACCATCGACGTGGGCAACACGCACACCGTCCTCGGCCTGTTCGACGGCGAGGACATCGTCGAGCACTGGCGGATCTCCACGGACGCGCGCCGGACGGCGGACGAGCTGGCGGTGCTGCTCCAGGGCCTCATGGGCATGCACCCCCTCCTCGGGGACGAGCTGGGCGACGGCATCGACGGCATCGCGATCTGCGCGACCGTGCCCTCGGTGCTGCACGAGCTGCGTGAGGTGACGCGCCGGTACTACGGAGACGTGCCGGCCGTCCTGGTCGAGCCCGGGGTGAAGACGGGGGTGCCGATCCTCACCGACCACCCCAAGGAGGTCGGCGCCGACCGGATCATCAACTCGGTGGCGGCGGTGGAGCTGTACGGCGGGCCCGCGATCGTCGTGGACTTCGGCACGGCCACCACCTTCGACGCGGTGTCCGCGCGCGGGGAGTACGTCGGCGGGGTCATCGCGCCCGGCATCGAGATCTCCGTCGAGGCCCTCGGTGTCCGGGGCGCGCAGCTGCGGAAGATCGAAGTGGCCCGGCCGCGCAGCGTCATCGGCAAGAACACCGTCGAGGCGATGCAGTCCGGCATCATCTACGGCTTCGCCGGACAGGTCGACGGCGTGGTGAGCCGGATGGCCCGGGAGCTCGCGGACGACCCGGACGACGTGACGGTGATCGCCACGGGCGGCCTGGCACCGATGGTGCTGGGCGAGTCCTCGGTGATCGACGAGCACGAGCCGTGGCTGACCCTGGTGGGACTCCGACTGGTGTACGAACGGAACGTCTCGCGGATGTGAGCGGCGGGGCGACGACGCCGAGCGGACCGGCATTGGGGTGGCCCGGCCGCGCCACACCCATCCCCTATGTCGAATTTGTCTGATTAGCGCGTACTGTCGCCGCATGCCCACGCCATACGGATCCCGCGGCGGCATGGCGTTCGGCGCGGAGGAGCTGCGTGTGCTCCGCCGTGCTCTCGCCCTCGCCCTTCACCCCGCCCCCGCCTCGGCCGAGGACATCAAGGACTGCCACCGCCTCGCCGAGTCCCTCGACGAGGCCGTGCACGAGGGTGCCCGGCTGCGCGCCTTCCTGGTCGCCGACCTCGGCCGGTACCGCGCCGCGCTGCCCGGCACCGCGGCCGGCTATCTCGCGCTCCTGGAGGAGGCGCTGGGCGCCGGCTACCGGCCAGGGCCCGACGATCTCGCCGCCCTCCGCGCGCTGCGCGGCAGCCCGGTCGCGGCGGCGCTGCTGAGCCGCTGCCAGGTGCTGGCCGAACGGGACGTAAGGGCCCGTCTCGCGGGCGCGGCGGGCGCCACGGCCGCCCGGCGTGCCCCGGCGGCTCCCGTGGTCCCCGCCTCCCGCACCCGCCTCCTCGCGCTCCCCGGAGGCCTTTCCCGGGGCGGCTCCGGAGTGCTTGCCGGTGCTCCCGCCGGAGCCGTCCGGAGCGGTCTCGCCGAGCAGGACGCCAAGGAGCCGCGGCGGGAGCCGGGCAAGGACCCGGCCAAGCCCCCGGTGAAGCCGGCGGAGAAACCCGCCCCCGCCGCCCCGAAGCCCTCCCGCCCCATCCCCACCCCGGGCGAGGTCTTCCCGCGCCGCAAGCCGACCCCGCCCTCGGCGAACCCGCCGCAGCAGCTGGCCGCCGGCTGAGCCTCCGGGCGGGGTCCGCCGCGCAGGCGTTCCAGGCGGACCCCGCCCGAGTTGTCCGACTGTCCGTGGCTACTCTGGACGCATGGACTACGTTGCCGCGCTCGTGCCCCCGGTCGTCATGGCCGCGTTCTTCATCGGCCTGATCCGAGTGATCGTGAAGACCCAGGGCGGGGCCAACAAGGCCAAGGAGGACGCGGCCGTCGACGCCGCCCTCGCGCGCGCGGAGGCGACCAGGCAGGCCGACTGACCGGCCGCGCCCGCATCGGCGTACGACTCCCCGAAGCACCGTGCTTTCGGCGTCGTACGCCCTTTTTGTTGCCGTTTGACGTCGAAAGAGCACGTCCGTCACGCCGATAGCCGGATCTCCCACTATTGTGCTGAGCTGTGCCTCGCCCATTGGGAGAACTCGAAGACGCGGTCATGACGCGGGTGTGGAAGTGGAACCGCCCGGTCACCGTTCGGGAAGTCCTGGAAGACCTTCAGCAGGAACGGTCCATCGCGTACACCACCGTGATGACCGTTTTGGACAATCTCCATCAGAAGGGCTGGGTGCGTCGTGAGGCGGAAGGCCGGGCCTATCGATATGAGGCGGTCTCCACACGGGCCGCCTACGCCGCCGCACTGATGAACGACGCCTGGTCGCAGAGTGACAACCCCGCGGCCGCTCTCGTCGCCTTCTTCGGCATGATGAGCGAGGAACAGCGACAGGCACTCCAGGACGCCGTGCGCATCGTGCAGGGACCGACCGTGGAGAACCCCGACTCGGCATCGCGGGACGGCGGGCGATAGCGTCCGCTCATGTCCGCGAAGACCCCCTCCGCCGAGAACCCCGAAGTCACCGCAAAAGCCATCACCGTCCGCCGGGCCCGCACCAGCGATGTCGCCGGCATCCGTCGGCTCCTCGACTCCTACGTCCGCGACCGCATCCTGCTCGACAAAGCGACGGTCACGCTTTACGAGGACATCCAGGAGTTCTGGGTCGCCGAGCGCGACGACAACGCCGAGCTGGTCGGCTTCGGTGCCCTGCACGTCATGTGGGAAGACCTCGCGGAAGTGCGCACTCTCGCGGTGAAGCCCGGCCTGCAGGGCGCCGGTGTCGGGCATCAGTTGCTGGAGAAGTTGTTGCAGACGGCCCGCTGGCTCGGCGTTCGTCGCGTTTTCTGTCTCACCTTCGAAGTGGACTTCTTCGGCAAGCACGGCTTCGTCGAGATCGGTGAGACACCCGTCGACACCGATGTCTACGCGGAGCTCCTGCGTTCCTATGACGAAGGCGTGGCGGAGTTCCTCGGTCTCGAACGAGTGAAACCGAACACCTTGGGCAACAGCCGGATGCTTCTGCATCTGTGATCGCCAAGGATTCCGGCGATCCGCCCTGCCCGGGTTCCCTATGTCCGAAACGCGCATGTTTCCGGACGAGGGGTCCCCGTTGGTCTCTCCCAGGGGTTTGTGTTTTCCAGTCAAAAGCGGTTTGCTTTCCGACGTAGTGCAGTACTGCATATAACAGGGGACGGCGAAACGGCGGACGCCGCAGACCCCCGGCCCTCAAGTATTGGATGAAAGGAAATCCGGTGGCACAGAAGGTTCAGGTCCTTCTTGTCGACGACATCGACGGCGGCGAGGCGGACGAGACTGTCACGTTCGCGTTGGACGGCAAGACGTACGAGATCGATCTCACGACCGCCAATGCGGACAAGCTCCGCGGTCTTCTCGACCCGTACGTGAAGGGTGGTCGTCGTACCGGGGGCCGTGCTTCGGGTGGGCGCGGAAAGGCGCGAGCCGCTTCCGGTGGCAGCCAGGACACCGCGCAGATCCGTGCCTGGGCAAAGGAGAACGGCATGGAGGTCAATGACCGCGGCCGTGTTCCGGCAAGCATTCGCGAGGCTTACGAGAAGGCCAACGCCTGATCGAAAGGTCTACGCGGGCCAAGGCCTGCGAAGGCTTATGGCCGCGCGCGCAGCCGCAAACGGTGGCACTGCGTTGCCACGGTGTGCACGACGCGCACGAGATCCGGGGGGCCACCGACGCCCCCCAGCGCCGACATCGTCGGCAGCGAGGCCTCGACCTCGCACCCCGGCTCGGGGGGCCGCAGCCACACGGCGGCCCCCTGCAGGGCGCCCGGGCGGCCCAGGACGAGAGGCCGCACCCCGGCGCCGGAGCCCGCGCCGGAGAACTCCGCGGCCATGAGCCGGTCCGGCCCGGTCGCGTCCCCAGCTGCCTTCCGGGGCGACGGCCCCTCCGAGCGCCCGTCCGGTCCGGAATCGTGTTCCCGGTCCGCTGTCCCGCAGCCGATCGCGCCCAGCGTGGTGTCCCGTCCCGCCTCCGGCAGGAGGCTCCGGTCGGGCCTGGCCGGCGGCCACGGCGGCGCCGGTGCCTCCATGGCGTCGCCCGGGCCCAGCGCGCGCAGGTCGAGCGGGAGAGCGCCCCACTCCAGCCACTCCAGGATGCCCGGCAGTTCCTCCGCACTGCCCGCGGCCACCAGCAGGAGGAGCCGGTCGCCCCGTACGGCCACGGGCGAGCCGGCGGTCAGGTGACGCAGGGCCGCGTGCCCGGCGGCGGCCGGGATGTCCAGCACATCGAAACGCAGGCCCACTCTGATCCGTACACAAGAGCCCGGGGACTTCTCGGGCACCGTCGGCCAGCCGAGTTCGTTCTCGTACCAGCGGCGTACCGGATCGTCGCCGGAGGCGGTCGCGTCGGGCGGCCGACGGGGAGACGGGACCGTGGTGAGGTCCGCGGTGAACGGGAGGTGGCCGACCATGCCAAGTGCAACCGTCTCGACTGCCCGCGAGTTACGCTGGGTACATCTATGTGTGCACAGAGTGTTCGCCCAGGGGGCGTGCGGGGGTGCGGTACGGCGCGAAGTTGTTCGCCCATAGCGGAGGGACGGGGGGCGCCTGGCATGGAGTGTCAGTGCGAGCGGGTAAGACATCCCTAGTGGGAGGGGGCGACACGCAGTACGGGCTGTCTCACGTTCGCCAACGGCGTACTGGCGAGTGGGGTAACTGCCTGGCCTGCGGGAACATCGTCTCGCACCATCGGGTTGGAGCAGATGTCGGCGTTAGCGGGGTCAGGAGGCCATCGACGGTGTCGGCAGTTGGAATGAGCGGTCCCCGCTTGCGGGACTAAGCTGCGGAAGGACAGGGAGGGGAAGTTCCCCCCACTGCCTGACCGCTCTGAGGAGCGATTAACGATGTTCGAGAGGTTCACCGACCGCGCGCGGCGGGTTGTCGTCCTGGCTCAGGAAGAAGCCCGGATGCTCAACCACAACTACATCGGCACCGAGCACATCCTCCTGGGCCTGATCCACGAGGGTGAGGGTGTCGCCGCCAAGGCCCTTGAGAGCCTCGGGATTTCGCTCGAGGCGGTCCGCCAGCAGGTGGAGGAGATCATCGGTCAGGGCCAGCAGGCCCCGTCCGGGCACATCCCCTTCACCCCCCGTGCCAAGAAGGTCCTGGAGCTGTCGCTCCGCGAGGCCCTCCAGCTCGGGCACAACTACATCGGCACGGAGCACATCCTGCTCGGCCTGATCCGCGAGGGCGAGGGTGTCGCCGCCCAGGTCCTGGTCAAGCTGGGTGCCGATCTCAACCGGGTGCGGCAGCAGGTCATCCAGCTGCTCTCCGGCTACCAGGGCAAGGAGACCGCCACCGCAGGCGGGCCTGCCGAGGGCACCCCCTCGACGTCCCTGGTCCTCGACCAGTTCGGCCGGAACCTCACCCAGGCCGCTCGTGAGTCCAAGCTCGACCCGGTCATCGGGCGCGAGAAGGAGATCGAGCGGGTCATGCAGGTGCTGTCCCGCCGTACCAAGAACAACCCGGTCCTGATCGGTGAGCCCGGCGTCGGCAAGACCGCCGTCGTCGAGGGCCTCGCCCAGGCCATCGTCAAGGGCGAGGTGCCCGAGACCCTCAAGGACAAGCACCTCTACACCCTGGACCTCGGCGCGCTGGTCGCCGGCTCCCGCTACCGCGGTGACTTCGAGGAGCGCCTGAAGAAGGTCCTCAAGGAGATCCGCACCCGCGGCGACATCATCCTGTTCATCGACGAGCTGCACACGCTGGTCGGTGCGGGTGCCGCCGAGGGCGCCATCGACGCCGCTTCGATCCTGAAGCCGATGCTGGCCCGCGGTGAGCTCCAGACCATCGGTGCCACCACGCTGGACGAGTACCGCAAGCACCTGGAGAAGGACGCGGCCCTCGAGCGCCGCTTCCAGCCCATCCAGGTCGCCGAGCCCTCGCTCCCGCACACCATCGAGATCCTCAAGGGTCTGCGCGACCGGTACGAGGCCCACCACCGGGTCTCCATCACCGACGAGGCCCTCGTCCAGGCCGCGACCCTGGCCGACCGGTACATCTCGGACCGCTTCCTGCCGGACAAGGCGATCGACCTGATCGACGAGGCCGGTTCCCGGATGCGCATCCGCCGGATGACCGCGCCGCCGGACCTGCGCGAGTTCGACGAGAAGATCGCCGGTGTCCGCCGGGACAAGGAGTCCGCGATCGACTCGCAGGACTTCGAGAAGGCCGCCTCCCTGCGCGACAAGGAGAAGCAGCTCCTGGCCGCCAAGGCCAAGCGGGAGAAGGAGTGGAAGGCCGGCGACATGGACGTCGTCGCCGAGGTCGACGGCGAGCTGATCGCCGAGGTCCTCGCGACCGCCACCGGCATCCCGGTCTTCAAGCTGACCGAGGAGGAGTCCTCGCGTTTGCTGCGCATGGAGGACGAGCTCCACAAGCGGGTCATCGGCCAGGTCGACGCCGTCAAGGCGCTGTCGAAGGCGATCCGTCGTACGCGCGCGGGCCTCAAGGACCCGAAGCGGCCCGGTGGTTCGTTCATCTTCGCCGGCCCGTCCGGTGTCGGTAAGACCGAGCTGTCCAAGGCGCTCGCCGAGTTCCTCTTCGGTGACGAGGACGCGCTGATCTCCCTCGACATGTCGGAGTTCAGCGAGAAGCACACGGTCTCGCGGCTCTTCGGTTCGCCCCCCGGCTACGTGGGCTACGAAGAGGGCGGCCAGCTGACCGAGAAGGTCCGCCGCAAGCCGTTCTCCGTGGTCCTCTTCGACGAGGTCGAGAAGGCCCACCCGGACATCTTCAACTCGCTGCTGCAGATCCTGGAGGACGGTCGTCTGACCGACTCCCAGGGCCGGGTCGTGGACTTCAAGAACACGGTCATCATCATGACGACCAACCTCGGCACCCGGGACATCTCCAAGGGCTTCAACCTGGGCTTCGCGGCCTCGGGCGACAAGAAGACCAACTACGAGCGCATGAAGAACAAGGTCTCGGACGAGCTCAAGCAGCACTTCCGGCCCGAGTTCCTCAACCGCGTCGACGACGTGGTCGTCTTCCCGCAGCTCACGCAGGAGGACATCCTCGCGATCGTCGACCTGATGATCGCCAAGGTGGACGAGCGCCTCAGGGACCGGGACATGGGCATCGAGCTCTCCCAGTCCGCCAAGGAGCTGCTGTCGACCAAGGGCTACGACCAGGTGCTGGGCGCGCGTCCGCTGCGTCGCACGATCCAGCGCGAGATCGAGGACACGCTGTCGGAGAAGATCCTCTTCGGCGAGCTGCGTCCCGGTCACATCGTGGTCGTGGACACCGAGGGCGAGGGTGAGACCAAGACCTTCACCTTCCGCGGCGAGGAGAAGTCGGCCCTGCCGGACGTCCCGCCGATCGAGCAGGCGGCCGGCGGTGCCGGACCGAACCTGAGCAAGGAGGCGTAGCCCTTCGGGGAGACGCCCAGAAAGGGGCCGGTGCCTTCGGGTACCGGCCCCTTTCGCGTGCCCACAGCCGTAGGGGCTATCGCTCCAGCAGCCTGACGTCCACTCCGGGAGGGAACACCCCGGAGTAGCGGGACAGCGGGAAGGTGTGCCCCGGCATGTTCTGGAGCGCCACGGAGTGCAACTGCGGGAAGCGGGATGCCAGGACGGCGAGGTCCTCGGTGCCGAGCAGCCCCGTCAGACGCAGCACCTTGACGGTCGGCAGCTCGGGCATGTGGTCGATGGAGTCCGGGAGTTCGCGCAGAAGGCGTGCGTGCAGATGCAGTTGCCTGAGCTGCGGCAGCGCGGCGACCGACCGCCAGTCGGCCCGCGTCAGCTCTGTCGTCAGCGATCCGATGCTGAGGTCGACGAGCTCATGCCAGTGCTCCAGGCCGCGCAGGCCGGTCCGGTTCGTGGTGTGCCGGCCGAGGAAGAGGTAGGTCAGGTGCGCGTCCACGGGCAGGACCTCGGTGAGGCTGTGGCCCGGGAGTTCCTGTTCCAGGGTGAGCCGTCGCAGTGAGCGCAGGGACGCGAGGCCGGTGAGGTCGTCGATCCGGCCGCAGATGAGCTCGGTGAGCGGCAGCTCCGCGAGGCGGTCCAGGCCGCGCGCCTGCGTGCAGCGGGCCAGCAGCAGGTTGCGCAGGGACCCGAAGGGCAGCAGTGCGCCCAGGTCCGTGACCAGGGGGTTGTCGCGCAGGTCGAGGAGGGTCACGTCCGAGGGCTGCGGCACGGCGGCGAGGATCGCCTCCGGTGCGTGCTCGCCGATGAAGGCGAGGCCGGCCCAGGGCCGCATGCCGGCGAGCGCGGCTCGCTGGCCGGGGGACTCGCAGCCGAGGTAGAGGCCGGGACGGGGCAGGTGGTCCAGCACCTCCGAGGCGTACTCGGCGGTGTCGAAGCGGCTCCAGGTTCCCGCGAGCTGTCGGCGGACCCCGATGTCCGGGTGCTCGCGGAACCGCCGAAGGACCGCGAGGGCGCCCGCGGGCTCCTCGGCGGCGAGCAGCGAGGCGGTGATCGTGACGTCCCGGGCCTGCTCGGCCGACAGACCCTGCGGCCCAGGAAGCAGCTCCAGCACCAGTGGACCGGCCTCCGCAAGGGCCCTCGCGTCCTCCTTCGAGGCCGGCGGGATCAGGGCCGCCGCCCGCTGCTCCACCTCCGCCCGCACCGCCGCGTCCAGCGCCGGCGCGTGCTCCAGACAGGCCAGCGCGAGCAACGTCAGCCGGGGGACGTCCCTGGCGAGCAGTTGCCGTATCAGAGAAGCCCGTTCGCGGGGGCGGGCGTGGGCCACCGCCATGCGGATGACGTCCTCCCACTGGGTGTCGTCCGCGCGGCCGGCGAGGACGTCCAGGTGGCCCTCCTCCACGGCGTAGCGGGCGCCCAGGTAGTCCTGGAAGGTGCGGTGGACGAAGTCCACGACGCCGTCGGCGGGTTGGCGGAGCAGGCCGCTGCGCAGGAGCAGGTCGTGCAGGACCGCGGTGGCGGGGCCGCGCAGGCCGACGGCGGGGAGGCAGCGGTCCACGATCGACTCGGCGGTCTCCACCTCCATCTCGGTACGGCCGCTCAGCACCAGCGCGTACGCCAGGCGTTGGATCAGCTCCAGCTGGGTCTCCTCGCCCAGTTCCAGCTCCAGGCCCCGCTCCCGGTCGCGGCGCGCGAGCAGCATGGTGAGGGCGGCGTCGTACAACTCCTTGCGGCCCGTGGGGAGATAGCCCCGCCGTTCGCGGTGCAGGGCGCAGATCAGGCCGCACATCAGGGGGTTGGTGGCCAGGCGGGCCAGGTCGCGTTTGGTGCGCAGCGAGTCAAGGAGCGGGGTCGCGTACTCGGGGGCCCCGGCCGCGGTGTGCCAGCGGTGGACGAAGGTCGCCACGTCCGGCCGGCGCATCGGGGCCAGGGTGAGCTCGCCGAAGCCCTCGGCGGCCAGCCAGTCGGGGCGGACGGCGGTGGGGCGGGAGGTGAGGAGCCAGCGGTTGCCCGGGTAGGCGCGGATGAGGGACAGGAGCCAGTCGCGGGTGCGGTGGCGGTCGGCGGCGGGGATCTCGTCCAGGCCGTCGACGAGGACCAGGCCCCGGCCCGCCGTCAGGACGCGTTCCGTCCAGCCCTCGGGCGGGGTCAGGGGGCAGCTCACGGCGGTCAGGAAGCCGGCGGGGGAGGGGAGGGACCCCGCGCGGATCAGGGTGCGCAGGGGGAGGACGTACGGCACTCCGCTGCCGTCGCGGGCCGCGGTGACCGCCAGCCACTGCACCAGGGTGGTCTTGCCGGAGCCCGCGTCGCCGCGCAGCAGCACCCGGTCGTGGGCGAGCAGGGCTTCCTCGGCGCGGAGGCGCAGTGTCAGCGGGCCTCCGGGGTGTTCCTCGGTGAGGGGGCTCTCCTCCGCCGTGGTCGCCTCCAGGCTGAGGTACGCCACTTCGAGGGGCCAGCGGTCGGGGGAGTCGCGCAGGTCGATGCCGTAGATGGTGATGTGGCGCTGGCGATCGGCGACGTAGGGGAGGTAGCGGCGTTCGAAGTCGCGGTCCGCGGCGCCGGGGCGGGGGGTGCGGGCGAGCAACTCGTCCGTTCTCGCGATGAGTTCGGCCTGGGCCCGGGTCTGCTCGACGAGGGTGCGGGCCACGAAGGTGGACCTGCGGGTGAAGAACTCCAGGATCTGGAGGCAGGACCATTCGATCGCGCTGTCGAGGAAGTGGCAGGCGTCGGCGGAGAGTCCGGGGTCCGGGGGCGCCTGTCGGCGCAGCTTTCCGGCGAGTTCGCGGTGGCCGAGGCGGACGGCTTGCACGTCGTCCATGTCCAGGTCGCCGAGGGCGAGCAGTTGGCGGGTGAGGGCGTCGGCCACGGCGGTTTCCTCGTCCGCGGGGAAGGGGGCCTCGCCGGGGGAGTCGGTGGCCGCGCGGACCAGACCGGTGGCGAGGGCGCGGACCTCCTTCTCGCCCAGGGTGCGCTTCTCGCCCCGGAAGGAGACCAGGGCCGAGAGCCGGACCGGTCTGTCGACCAGGCCGGCGCCCGGGCCGTCGGGCCGGAAGAGTTTCCGTACCAGTTGACCGACCAGAGCGGACGCCAGCTTGCTGCCGAGTACCGCGGGCTCCATCCGCCACCCCCGTGTGTGCGTGTGCGCGGACGGAGCCTAACCGGGCAGCGGCAGGTCAGGACAACTGGCCGTCGTAGTCCGGGAGTTTGTAGGTCTTCTCGGCGTGGCCGCCCGACAGGTCGGTGGCGCTGTTGCCGATGTTCGCGATGATCGTGTAGCCCTGGTTCTCGATCGCGACGCGCTTGTCCGTCTTGTAGGTGGCGACGTCCTTGAAGAGGTCGATGAAGTTGCGGACGTAGAGGCCGCTCACCTGGTAGCCGACCTGCTTGAGGTTGTAGTCGGTCGCCGGGCCGATGATGTCGGGGCGGGCGGTCACGAAGAACAGGGAGACGCCGTGCTCCTGGGCGTACTTCGCGACGTTCAGGACGGGCTTGTTGGCCGGCGAGGGGTAGCTGAAGCCGAAGTCGGTCTCCAGGGCGGTGTTGTCGATGTCGAGGACGATCGCCTGCTTCTCACCGGGCTTCGTCGCGGCGATGCGGGTCTTCAGGTACGGCAGGGCCTGGTCCATCACGGCCTGGCAGTCGGCCTGCCAGGTGGCGTAGTCGACCTGGGCGGCGGTGGCCGTGGCGGTCGTGGAGGCGCTCTGGCTCGTGGCCGACGTCGTGGTTGGCGTCGTGGCGGCCTCGGCGGGTACGGCCAGGGCGACCAGGGCAGCCGCGGCGACGGCGCCGACAGCTGTGGGGCGAGCCCAGGGGCGTCTGCTGCTCATATCGGTGGGGGTCCTCTCACGTCCGTAAGCCGTTGTCCGGTGCATGGTGCGGGGCGAGGGTGACGCGAGGGGAACCGTAGGGTTACCAGCGGTAAGTAGCCAGAGACGGGGGTCACATCGGGAGGTGTTTAAAACGGCGTCTCCGGTGACATGACGCACAGGCGATTTGTCCGTTACTAGGCGGATTAGTGGCGAGAGGTGCGGGAGCAGGGCGTATCAATCGCCAATGTCGTGACTTATTACTACGAACCATCGTAGATAGCTGGTTTTGGGGCGCGCGGGCCTCGGGGTTACCAATGCCTTTCCGTTTTCCCCGACCCCCCGAGGTTCCTGATGTTCCAGCGCGTCTCCCCCCGCTCCTCCCGTACGACCCTGCTCCGTGCCCGGGTGGCCGTCCTGGCCGCGTCCGTGGGTGCGTCGGCCGTGCTCGGAGCCGGAGTCGCCTCGGCCGCGGCCAAGCCCTCCTGGGTCGACCCGGTCAAGAAGTACAAGCTCAGCGCGAGCTTCGCGCAGGCCGGCGGCATGTGGCAGTCCACCCACAGCGGGCAGGACTTCGCGGTGCCGAGCGGGACGAAGGTCGTCGCCGCGCACGGCGGGACCGTCGTGAAGGCGGGCCCCGGCGGCGCCGGTGACGGGTCCGCCTACGGCAACGCCATCGTGATCAAGCACGGCAACCGGACGTACTCGCAGTACGCCCACCTCTCGCGGATCAACGTCAAGGTCGGCCAGGTCGTCAAGACCGGCCAGCGGATCGCCCTGTCCGGCAACACCGGCAACTCCAGCGGCCCGCACCTGCACTTCGAGATCCGCACGACGGCGAACTACGGCTCGGCGATAAACCCGGTCGCGTTCCTTCGGGCCAAGGGCGTCAAGGTCTGAGGTCGGAGGCCGGAGAGGGCAGGGGTGCCGGACGTCGGCCCGCCGCGCGGCATGTGCCGGTGAACTGCGTCCCTTTGGTACGGCTCGCGTGAGCGGCTCCCGCGTCCAGGGGCGTTCCACCTGCCCCGGGGCTACGCGTTCCCGCCGCTCCCGTGGGCCTGGGTGATCAGGTCCGTGGCCACCTCCAGGACCGCCTTGCGCTTGGACTCCTGGTCGCCGTCCAGGTCCTGGAGGAGGAACATTCCCGCGTGCAGGGTGAAGATCGCGCTGACGGAACGGACCTGGGCGACCAGGTCGGCGTCCGGGTCGACGACGATCTCGCGCAGCCCCTGCATGCGCTCCTTGAAGGTGTCACCGATGCGCAGTTCCCGGACCGTGGCCTGGTTCTCCTGCATGAAGCGGAACAGCGGAGTCGCCCCGGCCAGCGTGTCGCTGTAGCGCCGGATGATCTCCTGCTTGGTCTCCAGCGTGTGGGGCTGCTGCCTGCCCCACTCGATCAGGTCGAGGATCGGCTGCGTCAGGTCGTCGAAGATGCTGACGAGGATCTCTTCCTTGGTCTTGAAGTGGTAGTACAGCGCCGCCTTGGTGACGTCCAGGTGCTCGGCGATCTCCCGCAGGGACGTCTTCTCGTACCCCTGCTCGGCGAAGAGTTCGAGGGCCACGTCCTGGATGCGCTGGCGCGTGTTGCCGCGGCGCTGCTGCTTCGTGCGGTCCATCGTGCCGCCCATCCTCATGCCTCTCGGCTTTCCATGAAACTTACTTGACGCCCGGCTAGTAAGGCGTCTACCTTCCCCAGTGTAGACAACTAGCCGGGCGGCAAGTAAGTGCCCCGGCGGGGGAAGTGCGCAGAAGCTTCAGGGGAGTGGAAACGATGGCGGACACACAGACGGTCGAGACGGAACCGGACAAGGAACCGGCCAAGCAGCGCAGCGTACGGGTCGTCCTGCTCGCGCTGATGATCACCATGATGCTCGCGATGCTCGACAACATGATCGTGGGCACCGCGATGCCGACGATCGTGGGCGAGCTCGGCGGCCTCGAGCACCTGTCCTGGGTGGTGACGGCGTACACGCTCGCGACGGCCGCCGCGACCCCGATCTGGGGCAAGCTCGGTGACATGTACGGCCGCAAGGCCACCTTCATGACGTCGATCGTGATCTTCCTGATCGGCTCCGCGCTCAGCGGCATGGCCCAGGACATGGGTCAGCTCATCGGGTTCCGGGCCGTGCAGGGCCTCGGCGCCGGCGGTCTGATGGTCGGTGTCATGGCGATCATCGGCGACCTGATCCCGCCCCGGGAGCGGGGCAAGTACCAGGGCATGATGGCCGGCGTCATGGCGCTCGCGATGATCGGCGGCCCGCTCGTCGGCGGCACCATCACCGACAACTGGGGCTGGCGCTGGTCCTTCTACATCAACCTGCCGCTCGGCGTGGTGTCCCTCGGCCTCATCAGCGTGGTGCTGCACCTGCCGAAGAAGCGGGCCAAGGCGGGCATCGACTACCTCGGCGTGGTCCTGCTGACCGTCGGCATCACCTCCATCGTGCTCGTCACTACCTGGGGCGGCACGGAGTACGCCTGGAGCTCCGCGCGGATCATGGAGCTGATCGGCATCGGCGTCGCCGCGCTCATCGGGTTCGTGTTCTGGCAGACCAAGGCGGCCGAGCCGATCGTGCCGCTGCACATCTTCCGCAGCCGCAACTTCACGCTGATGTCGCTCATCGGCTTCATCACCGGCTTCGTGATGTTCGGCGCGACCCTCTTCCTGCCGCTGTACCAGCAGTCGGTGCAGGGGGCCTCCGCGACCAACTCCGGGCTGCTGCTCCTGCCGATGCTCGGCGCGATGCTGGTGACCTCGATGGTCGCGGGCCGGGTCACCACCAGCACCGGGCGCTACTACGTCTTCCCGGTGGTCGGCAGTGTCCTGATGGTCGTCGGGCTGTACCTGCTGTCCACGATGGACACCGGGACCTCGCGGTTCACCTCCGGTGTGTTCATGGCCGTGGTCGGGTTCGGCATGGGCTGCCTGATGCAGATCACCATGCTGGTCGCGCAGAACAGCGTGGAGATGAAGGACATGGGCGTCGCGTCCTCCTCCACCACCCTGTTCCGTACGCTCGGCTCGTCCTTCGGTGTCGCCATCATGGGCGCGCTGTTCAACAACCGGGTCCAGGACGTCATGTCCGAGCGGGCGGGCGCGCTGGGCTCCAAGGTGACCGAGCAGTCCGCGCAGCTCGACGCGGCGAGCCTGGCGAAGCTGCCGGCGGCGGCGCGGGAGGCGTACCAGTACGCCGTCTCCTCGGGCACCCACTCGGCGTTCCTGCTCGGCTCGATCGTGGCCGTGCTCGCGCTGGTGGCGGCGGTGTTCGTCAAGGAGGTCCCGCTGAAGGGCGCGGGCCCGCAGAAGCCGACCGAGGACGCGGCACCGGCCCCGCTGGTCGAGGTCTGACCCGCACGGCCCCACACTGACCCGCACAGCCCGACCCTCTTGAACCGAAGGCCCCCGGATGGTGTCCGCCCCGGGGGCCTTCACTGTGCCCGGCCCCGCAACGCGCCCCACTCACCGAGAGAAAAGCCCCGCAGCTCACGGCAGCAGCGGATGGCTCCCCGTCGCCGTGGGCGCGTGCTCCGGCAGCCACAGGACCGCCACCGCGCCCTCCGAGGGGATTCCGTCCGGTGCCCCGGCGGGGCGGACGTTGCGGAAGGTCAGGCGGGCGCCGAGCACCCGGGCCTGGCCCGCCGCGATGGTCAGACCCAGCCCGTGGCCGTGGCCCGCCCGGTCTGCGCTGCCCGTGCGGAAGCGGCTCGGGCCGTCGGCGAGGAGGTCCTCGGGGAAGCCCGGGCCATGGTCGCGGACACGGATCACGCGGCCCTCTACGGTGACCTGGATCGGCGGCTTGCCGTGCCGTGCTGCGTTGGCGAGGAGGTTGAACAGGACGCGTTCCAGGCGGCGCGGGTCCGTGGTGACCTCCGACTCGTGCACCACCCGGACCTCGATCTCCGGGTCCTTCGCCGCCACCCGCCGGGCGACGAACTCGCCAAGCAGGATGTCCTGGAGCTCGGCGCGCTCGGAGGCGCCGTCGAGGCGGGCCACCTCCAGGACGTCCTCCACCAGGGTGCGCATGGCCTTCGCCCGGTCCAGGACCAGCTCGGTCGGCCGGCCGGGCGGCAGCAGTTCCGCCGCCGTCAGCAGGCCCGTCACCGGAGTCCGCAGCTCGTGCGCGATGTCCGCGGTGACCCGGCGCTCCGCCTCCAGCCGCTGCTGGAGCGCGTCCGCCATGGCGTCCACCGCGCTCGCGAGGTCGTCGGTCTCGTCCTGGACGACCCCGCCGATCGCGTCCCGGACCCGTACGTCGGTCTCGCCCTTGGCCATCTGGTTCGCGGCGGCCGCCGCCTTCCGCAGCCGCCGGGACAGCTGCCCGCCGATGAGCACGCCGAGCGCGCTGCCGCCGAGGACCACCGCGATGGAGCCGATCACCAGGGCCTGGTCGAGGTCGTTCAGGATGTCGGTGCTGCGGTCGGTGAACCCGGTGTGCAGGGACAGCACATGCCCGCCCTTGACCGGGACGGCCGCCCAGATGTCGGGCCCCCGGTCGGACCGGTCGGAGACGAAGGTCGCCCGGCGGCCCTCCTCGACCTTCCTGCGCAGCGGCGGCGGCAGATGCCGGTCGTCGACCGCGATGCTGGGGAAGTTCGGCTTGCCGGTCAGCTCGTAGTTGCGCTGGGCGATCCGGATCCGCTCGTCGGCCAGGTCGCGGGCGTTGTCCAGCATCGAGACCCGCGCCGCGTTGTGCACGACCAGGCTGAGCGCGACCGCAACCAGCGCGCCGACCAGCGCGATGGCCGCACTGAGCTTCCATCGCAGCCCTGTCCGCATCACCACGCGCTCCGTCACCGGGCTCCGGAAGATCCCCCGCATGCCCAGGCCCCCGCTCAGGCCTTCAACTTGTAGCCGAAGCCGCGGACCGTCTCGATCCGGTCCTGGCCGATCTTCGTCCGCAGCCGCTGCACATGGACGTCGACGACCCGGGTGTCGCCGCCCCAGCCGTAGTCCCACACCCGCTCCAGGAGCTTGTCGCGGGAGAGCACGGTGCCGGGCGCGGAGGAGAACTCCAGGAGCAGCCGCATCTCGGTCGGCGTGAGGCCCACCGGCTGTCCGCCCTTGCGCACCTCCATGCCCTCGGTGTCGATCTCCAGCTCGCCGAAGGTCAGCACGCCCCCGGCGTCGGGGGCCGCGCTCTCCTCGCCCCGGTCGGCGCCGCCGGCGTGCCCGAAGCGGCGCAGCACCGCGCGGATCCGGGCGACCAGGACGGCGCCGTCGAACGGCTTGGTCACGTAGTCGTCGGCGCCCGCCTCCAGGCCCAGCACCACGTCGATGGAGTCGGCCCGCGCCGACAGCATGATCACCGGCACGGTGGACTCGTCGCGGATACGACGGCACAGGCTGACCCCGTCCAGACCCGGGACCATGACGTCCAGCAGGGCGATGTCGGGGCGGTCGGCCCGGAACGCCTCCAGGCCGGACAGTCCGTCGGGCATGGCGGTGACCGCGAAGCCGTCCCGCTCCAGGGCGAGCTGGGTGGCCTCGCGGATGACGTCGTCGTCCTCGACGAACAGCACGTGGGTCTGGTCTGCCATCCGGGTGCTCTCACTCCTCGGGGTCGTGACGGTCACTGAGTAATCGTTCCGGGAGGTCCGATCGGTTCACCTGTGCGGGACTCAGTTGTCCGGCGTCGGCGTCGGGTCCGTGCCGGCCACGCCGCTGTAGTCGCTGTGCGTCTTGTACACCGTGGCGAACTTCCCGGCGGCCCAGCGGTAGGTGATCACGTTCTCGCCGGACGGGGCCGACACCGGGTCGCCCTTCTCGTACACCTGCTTGGTCACCACCAGGTCGCCGCGGTCGATCTCGGCGTAGACCGGGGGTTCCTCGGCCTGGAAGACATTCTGGTACGAACCGTCTTCCTCGCGGTACACGTACGAGCCGACACCCACCAGATCGGCACAGGTCACGACGTTGACGACGACGTCGTCGGCCGAGCCGCCGGTCAGGTCGCCGTAGGAGAGGTCGACCGGGTACTCGTCGGCGACACACGGCTTCAGGTCGCGCTTGACCGCGTCGGAGACCTTCGGGTCCGACTTGAGGAGGGCGACCGCGGAGGTGCGGTCCAGGCGCGGCGAGGACACGAGGGACGGCACGGCCGAGGACCGGCTGCCGGTCCCCGCGACCGCGTGCGCCGGGCCCTCGTCACGGGTGCCGGTGCCGCCGGTGGCGCAGGCGGAGACGAAAAGGGCGAGGGCGGCGAGCACGGCCACTGCCGTGCTCGCCGCCTGGAGAATCCCCCGGACCGGAGCGGGGTCCGGTCCGGGGGGCCCGGGTTCGGTCAGGCCGCCGCGCAACGCTCCCGCTCCTCACGCTCCAGCGCGCGTGCGTCCAGGTCGCGGGCCTCCAGCTCCTCGCGGAGCCGGGCGAGCGCCCGGTGCAGCGTGCTCTTGACCGTTCCCACCGACATGCCGAGGGCGGCGGCCGTCTCCTCCGTTGACATCTGCTCCCAGTGTCGCAGCACGACGACACTGCGCTGCTTGGGGGCGAGCACCTTCATGACGTCCATCAGCAGGGCGCGGTCCGCGTGCTGCTCGGTGGAGTCGTCGACCGAGGCGTCGGGGAGCTGCTCGGTGGGCACCTCGTCCAGCTTGCGCGCCCGCCACCACTCCGTGCGGGTGTTGATCATCACCCGGCGCAGATAGGCGTCCGCGAGCCGCTTGTCCTCGATGGTCTCCCAGCGGCCGTACGTCCGCACGAGCGCCGTCTGGAGCAGGTCCTGCGCGTCGACCGGGTCCGGGACCAGCCGGCGTGCGCTGCGCAGCAGCGCGTCCTGCCGGGTGCGGACGTACTCCTCGAACTCGAGCACCTCGCCCTGCGCCATGTCGACCGCCTCCTGCTTTCCCCGTGTGTCCCTCGTGGTCTGCGGCCCGGTTTCGCCGGGCCACGCAGATGAAGCTACGGAGCGGTTGTCACGGGGCTGTGCGAAGCAGCGCGCGGCTGGCAATCGGCTGTCCGTCGGTTGTGTAACGGAAGCCGAAAAGGGGTAAACCGGCGCGGTCGATTGCGCCGGTTCACCCCGTTATGCCGGTCTTCCGCCGTCGGTCTATGTCAACGGCAGCCGATACAAACCACCTACGAGGGGCTCCACGAGCCCATCGGCGACCAGTCCGTCCAGTGCCCGTGCCCGCTGCACCGGCTCGTGCCAGACCCGGTCGAGGACCGTCTGCGGGACGGGCGCGTGGGCCTCCCGCAGCACGGCGAGCAGCTTGCCGCGCACCTGGCGGTCGGTACCGGCGTACGTCTGTCCGCGCCGCGCCGGCCCGTCGTGCGCGGGCTTGCCCGCGAGCCGCCAGGCGCACTGCGCGGCGATGGGGCAGCGCTGACAGGTCTCGTTCTTGGCCGTGCACACGAGCGCGCCCAGCTCCATGGATGCGGCGGCCCAGCGAGCGGCCGTGGCCTCGTCCTGCGGCAGCAGCGCGCGGGCGAGCTTGCGCTCGGCGGCGGTGGTCGCGTTCGGCGGGTACTGCACGCCGGTCACCGCCCGGGCGAACACCCGCCGCACATTGGTGTCCAGCACCGCGTGCCGCTGCCCGTACGCGAAGGAGGCGACGGCGGCGGCCGTGTACTCGCCGATCCCGGGCAGCGCCAGCAGTTGCGCGTGGTCCGTCGGCACGTCCCCGCCGTGCCGTTCCGTTATGGCGACCGCGGCGCCGTGCAGCCGCAGCGCCCGGCGCGGATAGCCGAGCCGTCCCCAGGCGCGCACGGCCTCGCCGGGCGCCTCCTGGGCCAGGTCGGCGGGGCGGGGCCAGCGGGCCAGCCACTGCTCGTAGACGGGCAGCACCCGGCTCACCGGCGTCTGCTGGAGCATGAACTCGCTGACCATCACACCCCAGGGGCCGGCCTCCGGGCGCCGCCAGGGCAGATCCCGGGCGTGCTCGTCGAACCAGTCGATGACGGGGGGGTGCAGGTCCTCTCCGCGAGGAGCGCCTGCGGTGGCGGCGAGAGGGGTTCCGGTGCTGTCGGCGGCGGCGGCGGGGCGGCTGGGCGAGGGCTTCGTGGGCGCAGTCATGGCCTTCCGATCCTGCCATGCCGGAGCGGGCGGACGGGTGTTCTTCGGGGCCGGGTCGGACGGATCCGGTACGGGGGAGCAGCCATGGCCAGAGGTGCAAGGGACACGATCGCGAACACGCCGTCCGTCCACGTCCCGACCCCGGACCGTCACCCGCGCGGGGGGACCTGTGCGGTCACGCACCGTAGGCAGGAGGTCCGTTCGGTCACACTCCGCCGTCGAAACGTGTCACGCCTGGCGAAAGCCGCCCCCGGAACGGGAGTTGCCGGAATGATGATCCGGAAAAGTTGTGGCGTGGGGCGGCGGGTGAGAGCGGCGAACCCACCGATCTCTCGTACAGTTTGCGCCGTGGGATCTCTGCGCAATCCGGTCGGGCCGCTTCCCTCCTCCATCTACTGGCGACGGAGGGCCGTCATGCTGTCCGTGCTCGCCGTGCTGGCGCTGCTGATCGCGTGGATCGTCAGCTTCGGCGGCGGGGGCGGGGGCGACAAGAACGGCGCCGACGGGTCCAACGGCAAGAATCCCACCCCCTCGACGATCAGCCCCGGGCCGTCCGGCTCCGGGCCCGCGATCAGTCAAGCCCCGGGCGGCCGCGACGAGTCGACGACCGGCGGTGACACCTCCGGCGGCGCGGGAAGCGGCGGCGGCGCCGGTGACGGCTCCGACGTGGGCGACGCAGGCTCCGGCGGCGCGGGCGGCTCCGGTGCGGGCGGTTCCGGCGGTACGGACGGGGCGGGAGCCGCCGGGGGCGGCGCCGCGGGCTCCGGGGTGGGCCAGGGCGACACCCTCCCGGCCGGATCCTCGCTCCCCAACTGCACCGTCGGCTCGCTGAAGTTGGCAGTCCGCAGCCAGCGCAACGCCTACGAGCCCGGCCAGACGCCCACGCTGCTGCTCACCGCGACCAACTCCTCCGGCAGCGACTGCAAGGTCGATCTCGGCCCGAAGAACGCGGTGCTGACGATCACTCAGGCCGACTCCGACGACACGTACTGGTCGTCCGCCGACTGCCCGAGGACCGCGGGCAACCTCGTCTTCCGGGCGCCCGCGGGCAGCAGCATCACCTACACCGTGAAGTGGGACCGCAAGCCGAGCGCCCCGCACTGCGCGACCCCTCCGGCCGGTTCCGCCGGTGCCGGGACGTACCTGGTCGAGGTGAAGAAGCCCGGATACCCCACCGTTCAGGCCTCGTTCGTGCTGGAGAACGACTGAGACCCCCCGGGAATCCCGCGGGGAGTCTCCGTCACGGCGTACGGCGGGCCTAGTCGGCGAAGAGCGCGCCGAACTGCGGGGTGCCCGCGGTGGAGACGCCCACCGAGGTCACGGACAGGGCCCGGGAGCCGGTCGTACCGATCTTCGTGCCGGTGGAGGGCAGGTAGGTCACCGCTCCGTCGCCGCCGTCCTCGTACGACCCGATGACCAGGTCGGCCTTGCCGTCGCCGTTGACGTCGTCGAGCTTGACGTCGGCGCCGAACAGGTCGCTCTTCTCGGAGGTGCCGGGGACGCCCGTCGTGTTCTGCTCGAACGACTGGAGGCCGGTGGAGGTGTTGACGCCGCTCGCCGAGCCGTACAGCACGGTGACCATGCCGGCGTTGCTGACGCTGCCGAGGTCCTCGTTCGGGGTGGAGACGACCAGGTCCTGGTAGCCGTCACCGTTGACGTCGCCCAGGTCCAGGTCCCAGCCGAAGCCGTCGCCCTTCTCCGAACTGCCGGGCACGTTGCCGGTGTTCTGGGTGATGCCGGTGGTGGAGGCGGGACCGGACGCGGAGCCGTAGGTGATGCTGACCTTGCCGCCGTTCGCGGAGTCCGGGATGGTCTGGCCGTCGCCGGTGGTGGCGTCCCAGTCGGCGCCGGTCACGATGTCGCCGTAGCCGTCGCCGTTGATGTCGCCGATGCCGGTGACGATGCCCGGCTTGAGGGTCTTGACGCCGGTGACGCTGAGGCCGCTCGCGGTGCCGGGCAGGTAGTAGTTGGTGTTCCAGCCGTTCTGGGTCTGCGTCTCGTAGCCGTCGACCACCAGGTCGGTGCGGCCGTCGCCGTTCACGTCGCCGGCGGTGAGGTGCTCCGGGCCGTACGGGAAGCCGGACGAACCGGGCATGATCGGGGGCTTGACGGTGTAGCGGCCGCCGGGCTGACCGGTGGAGCTGCTGAAGCCGCCCTTGTAGACGTAGAGGGTGGCGGACGTGCTGCCGACGGCCAGGTCGGCCTTGCCGTCGCCGTCGAAGTCGCCCGCGGCCAGGGCCAGGCCCCAGTCGTCGTGCGAGGAGGGCGCCGGGTCCGGCACATCGCTCGCCTTGCCGGTGAGGCCGCTCGCCGATCCCCACAGGATCGCGAGGGCGCCGCCGTCGGTGTCGGTGCCGACCTTCTCGTACGGCGAGGCCACGGCGAGGTCGTCGTATCCGTCGCCGTTGAAGTCGGCGTACGCCGTCGCGCCGCCGAACATGTCGCCCGACTCGGCGCTGCCGGGCACGGTGCCGGAGTTCTGGCTGAGGACCGAGCGCTTGGCGGAGGTGATGCCGTTGCCCTTGCTGCCGTAGAGGGCGATGACCTGGCCGGCGTCGGCGTGGCCGCTGACGGAGGCGCCGGGGGCCGAGGCCACCTCGTCGCCGATGCCGTCGCCGTTGAAGTCGGCCTTGGCGACCCTGAAGGAGTCGGCGGCGGTGGCCGTCGTCACCGAGACGGTGAGCAGACCGCCCGTCAGCGCGGCCGCGGCGGCCGTCGCGAGGGCGAGTCGCAGGTGCGAGTGGTACTTCTGGTGCATGCGGGATTCTCCTGCGGCATGCGGGGGACGCCTGGCGGGCATCCGCGTCGATGGGGCGCGAACCGTCCGTGTTTGCCGGGTGTTGTCCTCTGGGACACGGCTGGTTGGCGATCAGGAGACATCCGGTGGGGCCCGAGGGTTGTACGAGGTACCGGCGTGCTGCAACTTTTTGGCGGGCCTTTACACGTACCGCTCCAGGATCGAGCTCTCCGCGAGCCGCGACAGACCCTCGCGGACGCTCCTCGCCCTGGCCTCGCCCACTCCGTCGACCGTCTGGAGGTCGTCCACGCTGGCCGCGAGGAGCTTCTGGAGGCCGCCGAAGTGCTCCACCAGGCGGTCGATGATCGCCCCGGGCAGGCGGGGGACCTTCGCCAGCAGGCGGAAGCCGCGGGGGGAGACCGCCGAGTCCAGGGACTCGGGGGAGCCGGTGTAGCCGAGGGCGCGGGCCACCGTGGTGAGTTCGAGCAGCTCCGCGTGGGACAGCACGTTCAGTTCGTACAGGGCCTCGTCGACCGTGCGGGAGCGCTTCGCGGTGGGTTCGGGGACGTAGTCCCGCACGACCAGTTCGCGCTCCGGCTCGACGCCCGCGATCAGCTCGTCGAGCTGGAGGGCCAGGAGGCGGCCGTCGGTGCCGAGTTCGACGACGTACTCGGCGATCTCGGTGGCGATACGGCGGACCATCTCCAGGCGCTGGGCCACCGCCGAGACGTCCCGGACCGTCACCAGGTCCTCGATCTCCAGCGCGGAGAGGGTGCCGGCGACCTCGTCCAGGCGCAGCTTGTAGCGCTCCAGGGTCGCCAGCGCCTGGTTCGCGCGGGACAGGATCGCCGCCGAGTCCTCCAGGACCCGGCGCTGGCCGTCGACGTACAGGGCGATCAGGCGCATCGACTGGGAGACGGAGACCACCGGGAAGCCGACCTGCTTGCTCACCCGGTCCGCGGTGCGGTGCCGGGTGCCGGTCTCCTCCGTCGGGATGGTGGCGTCGGGCACGAACTGCACACCGGCCCGCAGGATCTTCGACAGGTCCGACGAGAGCACGATCCCGCCGTCCAGCTTGCACAGCTCACGCAGGCGCGTGGCGGCGAACTCGACGTCCAGGACGAAACCGCCCGTGCACATCGTCTCGACCGTCTTGTCGAAGCCCAGCACGATGAGTCCGCCGGTGTTGCCGCGCAGCACCCGCTCGAGGCCGTCGCGCAGGGCGGTGCCGGGGGCCACGGCGCTCAGGGAGGCGCGCATCAGGCCATCGGAACCGGCACTCCCACCGGACTTTCCGGGAGCTGCTGCCCGGTCGTTGGCTGCCACTGCTCTCCTCCGGTCGCGGGGTCTGGGGCGCTCCCGTGTCGCACATGGAGTTCGTACGGACGGGCGAGACCAGGGCAAAGTCTACCGGCGGTCCTCCGCGTCCCGTGGGGCCTCTCGCCGACGCGAGCGCGGAAGGACCCTCAGGGCGTCCCCTATGTCCGCGACTTCCAGGACCTTCATGCCGGCCGGCACCTTGCCCGGATCGCCCGGGACGAGCGCGTGCGTGAAGCCCAGACGGTGTGCCTCGGAGAGCCTGCGCTGGACGCCGGTGACCCGCCTGACCTCGCCCGCGAGGCCCACTTCGCCGATCGCGACGAGGTTCTTGGGCAGCGGGGTGTCGCTGGCCGCGGAGGCCAGGGCGAGAGCGACCGCCAGGTCGGCGGCGGGTTCCGAAAGCTTTACCCCGCCGACCGTGGCCGAGTAGATGTCCCGCTTGCCGAGTGCGCTGATCCGGCCGCGCTGCTCCAGGACGGCGAGCATCATCGAGACCCGCGAGGTCTCCAGGCCCGAAGTCGTGCGCCGGGGGGAAGGGATCTGCGAGTCGACGGTGAGCGCCTGCACTTCGGCCACCAGGGGGCGGCGGCCCTCCAGGGTGACGGTGAGACAGGTGCCGGGGACCGGTTCGTCACGACGTGTCAGGAAAAGTCCGCTTGGGTCGGCGAGGCCCGTGATGCCCTCGTCGTGCAGCTCGAAGCAGCCGACCTCGTCGGTGGCGCCGTAGCGGTTCTTGACGCCCCGTACGAGCCTGAGGCGCGCGTGCCGGTCGCCCTCGAAGCTCAGGACCACGTCCACGAGGTGCTCCAGGAGCCGCGGTCCGGCGATCGCGCCGTCCTTGGTGACATGGCCCACCAGGAGGGTGGACATCCCGCGCTCCTTGGAGGCCCGGATCAGCGCCCCGGCCACCTCGCGCACCTGGGCCATGCCGCCGGGGGCGCCGTCGATCTCCGGCGAGGCCACGGTCTGCACCGAGTCGAGGATCAGCAGCGACGGCTTCACCGCGTCCAGATGCCCGAGCACCGCGGACAGGTCGGTCTCGGCGGCGAGATACAGGTGGTCGTCGATCGCGCCGATGCGGTCGGCGCGCAGCCGGACCTGGCTCGCGGACTCCTCGCCGGTCACGTAGAGCGTGCGGTGCTCGTCGCTCGCCGCCTTGGCCGCCACGTCCAGCAGCAGCGTGGACTTGCCGACGCCGGGCTCGCCCGCGAGCAGCACCACCGCGCCGGGCACCAGTCCGCCGCCGAGCACCCGGTCCAGCTCGGGCACGCCGGTGGAGCGGGCGGTGGCCTGGCGGCCGTCCACCTGGCCGATGGGCACGGCGGAGGTGGTGACACGGCCGGGTGTCGTCGTACGGACCGCGGGCGCGCCGTACTCCTCGATCGTGCCCCAGGCCTGGCACTCGGGGCAGCGGCCGAGCCATTTGGCCGTCTGCCAGCCGCACTCGGTGCAGCGGTAGGACGGACGCTCCTTGGCGGACTTCGTACGGGTGGCCATGCACGAACCGTAACGGCCACCACTGACAGCACCTCGTTCGCCCGACCGCCGACCTGCGCCTCGGTACGGGAACCGGCCACGTCACGCCGGGAACGAGCCACGGAATCCGGGGTTCCTGTCCCCTATTGAGGGATCGTTTCACCCGTACGGAGTAAAACTCCTCGAGGTGCAGGAAGGGGCCATCTTCAGCGTCCTACGGTCCACGGATGATGAGCAGCACTCCGGAGACCTCGACCCGCACCACCGGCGCGCACCGGGCGCAACGGGAGGAGCGCGACCGCGGTGCCGCGCGCACGCTGGCGCAGCGGCCGCCCGGGCGCTACGAGCCCTATCTGGACGGCCTGTTCACCTACTGCCTGTCGGTGCTGTGCGAGCACGACGAGGCCACCGCCGCCCTCGGTGACGTCCTCGCGCTGGCCGAGAAGCGCGGCGGCCCCGACGCGGCCGGCGACCGCCGGGCCTGGCTGTACGCACTGGCCCGCTGGGCCTGTCTGCGCAAGCTGGCCGAGGCCAAGCAGAAACGTCAGGCCACCCACGCGGCCGGGCGCCACGGAGCCGCCACGAAGGCCGCCGAACCCCCGGTCGCCGAGGACGTCCTGGCGGAGCGGCGCCGCGAACTCGCCCAGCTGGCCTGGCCGGAGGCGGCCGGCACCACCCCCGAGCAGCGCGAGGCGCTCGAACTCGCCGTACGGCACCACCTCGCCGCCCACGAGGTCGCCGCCGTCCTCGGCATGGACCACGCCGGCGCCCGTGAACTGCTGGCCTCCGCCGCCTGCGAGGTCGAGCGCACGCGCGCGGCCCTCGCCGTCGTCGAGACCGGCGACTGCCCGAGCGTGGCCCGGCTCACCGGCGACAACCAGTTCGTGCTCAGCTCCGCCCTGCGCCGCGAACTCGTCCGCCATGTCGACGACTGCCCGCGCTGCCGCCGCAGCGCCGAACGGGCGATCCCCGGCCGCTGGCCCGGCGCCATGACCACGCCCGCCGAACTGCCCGTCCTGGAGGCGCCACGCGCGGCCCTGCACATGACGCTCGCGCACCCGCCACGCGCGCGTGGCGCCGGCGTGCCCCGTTTCGACCGGCGCGGCTTCCCGATGGACCCCAAGGACCGCGCCGCCCGCCGCGACCGCCTGCGCGCGCGTGCCGTCACCACGACCGTCGTCGCGACCGTGGTCGCCGCCCCCGTGCTCGCCCTGTGGGCCGCGTACCGGGGAGGCCCCGGCGAGGGCGCCGACGGTCACTCCGCCAGCGCCGGCGAGGCGCACGGCCCCGGCAGCCTGGACGGCGCGAGCGCGAGCGGCGGCTACCAGAACGCGGGCAACGCGTCCGTGAAACCCGGCCCCCGCTTCACCAAGGACGGCCGCCCCGACGTCTCCGTGGAGGTCGTGAGCGTCACCGGCGCCGGCCGGAAGGGCGCCGGACAGCTGGAGGTGGCCGCCGCCAACGACGGCGACACCACCCTGGTCACCCTCACCGCGAAGGGCGCCGCCTCGGTCCGCTGGTCGGCCACCACCGGCGCTTCCTGGCTCTACCTCGACCACTCCTCGGGAACCCTGAAACCCGGCCAGTCCTCGACGATCAAGGTGTACGTCGACCATCTGCGCGAGCCGTCAGGCCCCTGGAGCGCGCGCGTGGCGATCGCACCGGCCGGCGCCGTCGTCACCATCCACGGCTACGGCACCGCGCCCACCCCGACCGGCCCCGGCCCGCGCCCCACGCCGCCGAGCGATCCCCCGGGCTCGTCCGACCCGGACCCGAGCCCCACCGGCCCCACGTCCCCGCCGGACGGCAGCGAGCCCCCGCCGTCACCGGACCCGACCCCCACCGCGTCCACGGACCCGTCCCAGCCGACCCCGCCGGACTCGACCCCGCCGCCCAGCGAGGACGGCGAGCCGAGCCCTTCGACGTCGTAGGGCGGCGGGGGTGGGCATATCCGTCGTCTTGGGGCTGGAGCTGGGGTCAGGGCTGGGGCTGCCGGGTGGGCATGTTCGGCACCGGACCGGCAGGCGGCCCGGCAGGACCGGGAGGCGGCTCCTCAGGCCGCAGGACCCGCCGGACTCGTCGGACCCGCGGGATCCGCCGGATGCGGAGCCAGCAGCGGCAGCTGCGACGCCAGCCGCTCCTCGCACAGCTCGACGAGACGGTCGTAGCCCGCCTTGCCCATCAGCTCGATCAGCTCGGGCCGGTAGGACACGTACACCGGGTCGCCCGCGCCGTGCGCCGAGGTCGCCGAGGTGCACCACCAGTGCAGGTCATGGCCGCCCGGGCCCCAGCCGCGCCGGTCGTACTCGCCGATCGACACCTGGAGCACCCGGGTGTCGTCGGGCCGGTCGATCCAGTCGTACGTGCGCCGCACCGGCAGCTGCCAGCAGACGTCCGGCTTGGTCTCCAGCGGCTCGCGGCCCTCCTTGAGGGCCAGGATGTGCAGGGAGCAGCCCTGGCCGCCCGCGAAGCCCGGCCGGTTCTGGAAGATGCAGGAGCCCTGGAAGGGGCGGGTCTGACGGTCGCCGTCCTCGTCCTCCGAGACCCAGCCGTTCGCCGTGCCCTCGTCGTGGTGCTGCCAGATGTCCGGAGTGAGTCGCGCCACATGCTCGGCGACCCGATTCTCGTCGTCCTCGTCGGAGAAGTGGGCACCCAGCGTGCAGCACCCGTCGTCCGCGCGCCCCGCCTGGATGCCCTGGCAGCCGCTGCCGAAGATGCAGTTCCAACGAGAGGTCAGCCATGTCAGATCGCAGCGGAAGACCTGCTCGTCGTCCGCCGGATCCGGGAACTCCACCCACGCGCGCGCGAAGTCGAGCCCCTTCTCGTCGGCCGCCAGAGCCTGCCTGGCCTTCTTCGACAGCTTCGCCGGCTTCGACCGCCCCGCCGGCGCTGCCGGCTTCACCGGCGAAGAATCGTCGGCAATTGTGGCCGCTTTGTCGTCCTTCACCTTTTTCGTCTTTGGCACGAGTCCAGGGTAAGTCGCCGGAAGCCCCTCCGGAGACAGTCGAACGCCCAGCTGGCAGTAGCGTTCCCTACATGAGACTCGGTGTCCTCGACGTGGGATCGAACACGGTGCATCTGCTGGTGGTGGATGCGCACCCCGGCGCACGCCCCCTGCCCGCGCACTCGCACAAGGCGGAGCTGCGCCTTGCCCAACTCCTCGACGAGGCCGGTGCGATCGGCCCCGAGGGCGTCGAGAAACTCGTATCGGTCGTCAAGGAGGCGCTCCAGGCCGCCGAGGACAAGGGCGTCGAGGACCTGCTCCCGTTCGCCACCTCCGCGGTCCGCGAGGCCAGCAACGCCGACGACGTCCTCGCGCGCGTGAAGGCCGAGACCGGCGTCGAGCTCCAGGTGCTCTCCGGCGCCGAGGAGGCCCGCCTCACCTTCCTCGCCGCCCGCCGCTGGTTCGGCTGGTCGGCGGGCAAGCTCCTGGTCCTCGACATCGGCGGCGGCTCGCTGGAGATCGCCTACGGCATCGACGAGGAACCGGACGCCGCGGTCTCCCTGCCGCTCGGCGCGGGCCGCCTCACCGCGGGCTGGCTCCCCGGCGACCCCCCGGAACCGGACGACGTCCGGGCCCTGCGACGGCACGTGCGCGCCCAGATCGCCCGTACGGTCGGCGAGTTCGCCCGCTTCGGCGCCCCCGACCACGTCGTCGCCACGTCCAAGACCTTCAAGCAGCTGGCCCGCCTCGCGGGCGCCGCCCGCTCGACCGAGGGCCTCTACGTCCAGCGCGAACTGAAGCGGGAGTCCCTCGAGGCCTGGGTCCCGAGGCTGGCCGGCATGACGACGGACCAGCGGGCGGAGCTGCCGGGCGTCTCGGAGGGCAGGGCGAACCAGCTTCTTGCGGGGGCGCTGGTGGCCGAGGGGGCGATGGACCTGTTCGGTGTGGAAACGGTCGAGATCTGCCCATGGGCGCTCAGGGAGGGCGTCATCCTGCGCCGACTTGACCACATGGGCTCAGCGGCGGGTTTGTAGGGGCGCGGGGAACTGCGCGGCACGCCACGACGTACCCGCAGCCGCCCTCGTGGCAAACCCCACAACGGCGAACAGGCGCCCCGTCCCACCCCCGCGGACGCCGTAGGCTGACCGACGTGGCAGAACCAGTCGTACGGATCCCGGACGCGAAGGTCGCCCTCTCGACGGCCTCCGTCTACCCGGAGTCGACGGCGACGGCCTTCGAGATCGCCGCACGCCTCGGCTACGACGGCGTAGAGGTCATGGTGTGGACCGACCCGGTCAGCCAGGACATCGAGGCCCTGCGCCGCCTCTCCGACTACCACGGCATACCGATCCTGGCCGTGCACGCGCCCTGTCTGCTCATCACGCAGCGGGTGTGGTCGACGGACCCCTGGGTCAAGCTCCAGCGCGCCCAGGCCGCCGCGGAGAAGCTCGGCGCGAGCACCGTCGTCGTGCATCCGCCGTTCCGCTGGCAGCGCCAGTACGCCCGGGACTTCGTCGACGGGATCTGGCGCATGGCGAACGAGACGGACGTACGGTTCGCCGTCGAGAACATGTACCCCTGGCGCTACCGCGACCGCGAGATGCTCGCCTACGCCCCCGACTGGGACGTCACCAAGGACGACTACCGGCACTTCACGATCGACCTCAGCCACGCGGCGACCTCCCGGACCGACGCGATGCAGATGGTCGACCGGATGGGAGACCGGCTCGGCCACGTCCACCTCGCCGACGGCAAGGGCTCCGCGAAGGACGAGCACCTAGTCCCGGGACGCGGCGGCCAGCCCTGCGCCGAGCTGCTGGAACGCCTCGCGCTGAGCGGCTTCGACGGCCATGTCGTCATCGAGGTCAACACCCGCCGCGCGATGTCCGGCGCCGAACGTGAGGCCGACCTCGCGGAAGCCCTCGCCTTCACCCGCCTCCATCTGGCCTCGCCGGTGAAGGTGCCGCGGCGATGAGCGGCCCGGAGGGCGCCCCGGCCGTGAGCGACGGCACGGCCCGCAAGCGCGGCCGGCCCCGTCGTACGGAGTCGGACGCGGCCGGCACCCGCGACCGGATCCTGGTGGCGGCCCGCGAGGAGTTCTCCGAACGGGGCTACGAGAAGACGTCGGTGCGCGGTATCGCCAAGGCCGCCGGGGTCGACCCGGCGCTGGTCCACCACTACTTCGGCACCAAGGAGCAGGTGTTCGCGGCCTCGATCGAGGTCGCCATCGCGCCCGCGCTCAACGCGTCGGACACGGTCGCCGACGGGCCACTGGACGGCGTCGGCGAGCGGCTGACCCGCTTCATCTTCGGCATCTGGGAGAACCCGACCACCCGCACCCCGCTGCTGGCGATCGTCCGCTCCGCCGTCAACAACGAGACCGCGGCCGCCGTCTTCCGCCGCCTGATCGCCTCCCAGCTGCTGCGCCGCGTCGTGGCCCAGGTCGACCTGCCGGACGCGGAACTCCGCGCCGAACTCGCCGCCGCGCAGCTCGTCGGGACGGCGATGCTCCGCTACGTGATCAAGGTGGAACCACTGGCCTCCGCGGACCCGGAGCTGATCATCGCGCGGCTGGCGCCGGTGGTGCAGGGGCATCTGACGGGAGCGTGATTCCCGAGACTCCCGTCCCGCATTCCGGACACCCTGTCCCGACCCCTGGATGACCGGCGTACGCTCGGTAGCAGTCAGAAATCTCTTGAGACCGTCTCCGACGACTCTGACGAACGTCTCTGAAGGAGCGAGCGACGATGCCCGAGCTGAGGTCCCGCACAGTCACCCACGGCCGCAACATGGCGGGCGCCCGCGCCCTTATGCGCGCCTCCGGTGTACCCGGTGCGGACATCGGCCGCAAGCCGATCATCGCGGTCGCCAACTCCTTCACGGAGTTCGTGCCCGGCCACACCCACCTCCAGCCGGTCGGCCGGATCGTCTCCGAGGCGATCGTCGAGGCCGGCGGCATCCCGCGTGAGTTCAACACCATCGCCGTCGACGACGGCATCGCGATGGGCCACGGCGGCATGCTGTACTCCCTCCCCTCCCGCGACCTGATCGCGGACTCGGTGGAGTACATGGTCGAGGCCCACTGCGCCGACGCCCTGATCTGCATCTCCAACTGCGACAAGATCACTCCGGGCATGCTCAACGCCGCCCTGCGCCTGAACATCCCCACCGTCTTCGTCTCCGGCGGCCCGATGGAGTCCGGCCGCGCGACCCTCGTCGACGGCACGGTCCGCACGCTCGACCTGGTCGACGCGATCTCCGACGCCGTCAACGACAAGATCTCCGACGAGGACATCCTCCGTATCGAGGAGAACGCCTGTCCGACCTGCGGCAGCTGTTCCGGCATGTTCACCGCCAACTCGATGAACTGCCTGACCGAGGCCATCGGCCTCTCCCTGCCCGGCAACGGCTCGGTCCTCGCCACGCACACGGCCCGCAGGCAGCTGTACGTCGACGCCGCCAACACCGTCATGGACATCACGCGCCGCTACTACGAGCAGGACGACGAGACGGTCCTGCCGCGCAACGTCGCCACCTTCGCGGCGTTCGAGAACGCCATGGCGCTCGACATCGCCATGGGCGGCTCCACCAACACGATCCTGCACCTGCTGGCCGCGGCCCAGGAGGCGGGAGTGCCCTTCGGCCTGGAGGAGATCAACGAGGTCTCGCGCCGGGTCCCCTGCCTCGCGAAGGTCGCCCCGAACGTGGCGAAGAACCGCACGTACTACATGGAGGACGTGCACCGCGCCGGCGGCATCCCCGCCCTCCTCGGCGAACTGCACCGCGCGGGCCTGCTCAACGAGGACGTGCACTCGGTCCACAGCCCCTCCCTCGCGGACTGGCTGAAGACCTGGGACGTCCGCGGCGGCTCCCCGTCCCCGAAGGCCGTCGAGCTGTGGCACGCGGCCCCCGGCTGTGTCCGCTCGGCGGAGGCCTTCTCCCAGTCCGAGCGCTGGGAGGCGCTGGACGAGGACGCGGCCGAGGGCTGCATCCGCTCGGCCGAGCACGCCTACTCCAAGGACGGCGGCCTCGCGGTCCTCAAGGGCAACCTCGCCGTCGACGGCTGTGTCGTGAAGACGGCCGGCGTGGACGAGTCGATCTGGCGCTTCGAGGGCCCCGCGGTGGTCTGCGAGTCCCAGGAGGAGGCCGTCCAGAAGATCCTGCTGAAGGAGATCAAGGAGGGCGACGTCGTCGTCATCCGCTACGAGGGCCCCAAGGGCGGCCCCGGCATGCAGGAGATGCTCTACCCGACCTCGTACCTGAAGGGCCGCGGCCTCGGCAAGGCCTGCGCCCTGGTCACCGACGGACGCTTCTCCGGCGGCACGTCCGGCCTCTCCATCGGCCACGCCTCCCCGGAGGCCGCGGCCGGCGGCACCATCGCCCTCGTCGAGGACGGTGACCGCATCCGCATCGACATCCCGGCCCGCACGATCGAGCTCCTCGTCGACGACGAGGAACTGGCCCGGCGCGACGCGGCTCTCGGCGGCGTCTACGCCCCGAAGAACCGCGAGCGCAAGGTCTCGGCGGCCCTGCGCGCCTACGCGGCGATGGCCACGAGCGCCGACAAGGGCGCGGTGCGGGACGTGTCGAAGCTGGGCTGACCCGCTTCTCGAACAGGGCCGCCCCTTCGGGGGCGGCCCTTTCGCATGACCCGACGCGTCACCAGGCCGACGTGTCACCAGGCCGACGGGTCCCCGGCGTCCACGGCGAACACGGTGCCGTCGGGGGCGGTGGCGTAGATGTGGTGGTCGGCGAGGACGGGGCGGGGCAGCGCCGCGGCGACCGTGCCCGAGTTCGAGCCGAGCCGCGCCGGGGTCTGCCCGACGAGCCGGCCGTCGTCGGCCTCGACGGCGAACAGCCGTCCGTCAGCCGTGGTGAAGTACACACGGCGGCCGTCGGCAACCGGTACCGAACCCCGGCTCACGGAGGTCTCGAGGTTCCACAGCCGCTTGCCCGCCTCCATGTCGACGGCGTCCAGTGCACCGCTCGTCGCCAGCACGTAGACCGTGGTCCCGTGCACGGTGGCCTGGGCGTCGGGCCGTGCCACCGGGAGCTTCACCCGGCGCGTGGACCTGGTCGCCGGGGTGTAGCGCACCACGGCGTCCGTGTCGCCGTACACCTCGTTCGTGGAGAGGAAGAAGACGGACCCGTCGTGCACGCCCACCGGTGTCACGTTTCCGCTGAGCCGTGCCTCCCAGCGCACGGCTCCCGTGACCGGGTCCACCGCCGTGACCCGGGTGGTCGAGGCGTCGGCGGAGAGGTTGGTGGCGTACGCCAGCGGGTCCCCGGCGAACGAGACGAAGGTCGGCATGGGCTGCTCCGGTACCCGCCTGCTCCACCTGGTGTCGCCCGTCGCGGTGTCCACACCGGTGACCGTGCCGTCGAGGAGTGTCAGCAGGAGCGTTCCTCCCGCAAGCTGCATGCCGTGGTGCGCGGGCAGGGCGCGTCGCCAGCGTGCCTTGCCCGAGGCGGGGTCGAGCGCTTCGAGTCGCCGCCCCTCGTCGACCATGGGCTGCACCAGACCGCTCACGACGGCCGGTGGTTTGCTCGGCTTCGACTCGGCGACGGAGTGCCGCCACAGCACGGCCCCGTCGGCCGGATCCAGGGCGAAGACCACACCCGGCTGCGCACAGAGCACCTGCGTGGCGCCGTACGAGCACTGCGCCGAGCCCGTGGCCTTCGGTACCGGATTCCTCGCCCAGCCGGCGAACGCGGAGGCGGTGTCCGTGGGCTTGTCCCCGCTCTTGGCCACGGCACCGGCACCGTCGCCGAGCCACTGGACGGAGGCGAGGACGCCGGTGATGACGAGCACGACCGCGCCGGCCACCAAGGCCGCCTTTCCGGAGAGCCGTCTTTTGGGCCGTACCGTCTGCTTCTTCGGCCGGGGTTCGGGCAACTCCACCCCGCGCTGCGCCGGTATGAACGCCTGCGTGTCGTACGAGGCCGCCACCGACCGCAGCTCCCGCATCAACTCGTCCGGAGTCGGCCGGTCCTCGGGCTCCTTGGCGAGACACCGCACGATGAGCGGCGCGAGGTTCGCCGGTACGCCGGTGAGGTCCGGCTCGTCGTGCACGACCTGGTAGGCGACGACGTACGGACTGTCGGAGTCGAACGGCCCCCGCCCGGTCGCCGCGTGCACCATGACCGACCCCAGCGCGAAGATGTCCGCGGCGGGCCCGACCTCTCTCGGCCGCCGGAACTGCTCGGGCGCCATGAACGGCGGGGTCCCGATCAACTTCCCCGTCTCGGTCCGCAGTTCGCTGTCCTTTGGCCGAGAAATGCCGAAGTCGATGACCTTCGGCCCGTCCTCGGCGAGCAGCACGTTGCTGGGCTTGAGATCCCGGTGGACCACCCCGACCCGGTGGATGTCACGCAGCGCCTCGGCCAGCCCCGCCATCAGCCGCCGCAACTGGGCGGGATCCAGGGGGCCGTTCCGCTTCACCTCGTCGGAGAGCGTCGGACCGGGGATGAACAGGGTGGCCATCCAGGGCCGTCCGGCATCGGGGTCGGCGTCGACGACGGACGCGGTGAACGCCCCGCTCACCTTCCGGGCCGCGGCCACCTCCTGCCGAAAACGCCCCCTGAACTCGTCGTCCATGGCGAACTCGGCATGGACGATCTTCACCGCGAGCTTCATCCCCGAGGTGCTCTGCGCGACGTGCACGACACCCATCCCGCCGGACCCGAGGCGGGACTCCAGCCGGTAGTGACCGGCGTACTCGGGAAGTTCCGCTTCCGCGCCCGCTCCGGTGTTGCCCTGTGGCGCCATGGAACCACCCCCGTGCTGATCGTCCGCGCGCGCGACGCACGGAGCCTAGTCGATGTCCCGTTCGAGACAGAGGCGGCTTGCTAGTGTCCGCGTGCGAGTTGCGCACATGTGTTTCATGGCGCAATTCAGGGGAATCAACGGGACCCCATGGCACTCATGGGGACCAACGGGGGAGGAATCGCATGTCTGTTGAGCGCGTCGAAGAAGCCGGCGTGGAGACGGCCGAGGCCCGGACGGCCACGGCTTCCGTCCGCTACTACTCGGTCGCACCCGGAGTCCGGCTCAACGTCCGCAGCGGTCCCGGCACGGGCTACAGCGTCGTGCGGGTGCTGCCCGAAGGCGCCAAGGTGCCGATCTACTGCCAGACCCCGGGCACTTCGGTGTCCGGCCCCTACGGCACGAGCAACATCTGGGACAACGTCAGCAACGGCCAGTACGTCTCCGACGCCTACATCCTCACCGGCAGCGACGGCTACGTCGCCGACCGCTGCTCCTGAGCCTCACCGGGGGAATCCTCATGACATCCCTGAAACGCAGATCCGTCGCGCTGGCGGGCCTGGCCTGCGCCTTCCTCATGGTGGGCGCGGCCCACGCCGAGGCGGCCGTCCACTATTTCGACACCGCGCCGGGACAGCGCCTCAACGTCCGCCGCGGTCCCGGGACGCAGTACGGCATCGTCCGGGTGCTCCCCGAGGGCGCGAAGGTGGCGATCTACTGCCAGACCCCGGGCGAGACGGTGACCGGCTACTACGGCACGTCGAACATCTGGGACAACATCGCCAACGGCGAGTTCGTCTCGGACACCAACGTCCACACCGGCAGTGACGGCTACGTCGCCTCACGCTGCGGCTGACCCCCGAGGGAGCCCGCCCCCGTCCCTGGACACCTCCCGGAGCCATAATCGTCCCGTGAGCGACGAATCCGGCACCCAGGACATCCCCGCGGGCTCCCCCGAGGGCGGCCCCCGCCCCGAGCCGATCCGCTTCTTCGGCACGACCTGGGTGGGCCACGACCAGGGCTACGCCCTCCGCCGCGCCGGCGTGGCCGCGGGTTCGCTCGCCGCCGCCGTCGCCTCCTGCCTGATCCTCCGCTTCGCCTACGAGGGCCTCCAGATCGCCGACACCGGCAGCTTCGTGACCGTCCTCGTCATCGCGATGTTCGCCATCTGCAGCGCGCTGGCCTTCCGCAACACCTGGGACGGCTTCGGCCGCCGCCCCGACCCCGACCGCCAGGCCTCCCTCCGCGGCCTCCTCGCCATCGGGTTCGTGGGATCCCTCCTGGCCTACTTCCTCCGCTCCCTCACCGAGGCGCCGGGCGAGAAACTGCACCGCCAGGAGTACGAGTCGGCCCGTCTCCGACACGAGAAGCGAAGCACCCGCCGCACCGGAAACCCCTCGAAGAAGAAGCGCCCGCGCTGAACGGGCGGCGACTGGAGCTGT
This sequence comes from Streptomyces sp. 351MFTsu5.1, assembly GCF_000383655.1. Taxonomy (NCBI): domain Bacteria; kingdom Bacillati; phylum Actinomycetota; class Actinomycetes; order Kitasatosporales; family Streptomycetaceae; genus Streptomyces; species Streptomyces sp. 351MFTsu5.1. Next base: position 89,792 of record NZ_KB911803.1, read on the forward strand.
ACCGGCGTCGGGGTCGGTGAGCAGGCCTGCCGGGGGAGCCGTCCGGCGTCGGGGTCGTCGAGCTTGCGCGTTGGGGGAGCCGTACCCGCGTCGGGGTCGTTGAGCATGCTCACCGGGGCAGTCGTACCGGCGTCCAGGGCAGTCGTACCGGCGTCCAACCTCCCGCACCGGCGCGCAGGCAGCCGCACCGGCCGGCCTCAGAACCCCGATCCCGCTGGCGGGCCCCACCCCAGCCCTCCCCACGTCTCACCGAAAACTCACCCCCTCCCGACCCCCACCCCGGTCACCATGGCCTGATGACCGCCTCCTCCCACACCAGCCGGGCCCACTCCTTCAACGCCGCCGCGGCCCAGTACGCCGCGCACCGCCCCTCCTACCCGCCCGCCCTCTTCGACGCGATCGAGGAACTCTCCGGCCGGACCCTCGTCGGGGCCCGGGTCGCGGACGTCGGTGCCGGCACCGGCATAGCGACCGCGCTGCTGCACGACCGCGGCGCAGAGGTCCTCGCGGTCGAACCCGGGGACGGCATGGCCGAGCAGTTCCGCCGTGTCCACCCCGCCCTGCCGATCGTCCGGGGCGACGGCAACGACCTCCCCCTCCTCACGGACTCCGTCGACTTCGTGACCTACGCCCAGTCCTGGCACTGGACCGACACCGCCCGCGCGGTCCCGGAAGCCCTGCGGGTGCTGCGCCCCGGCGGATCGCTGGTGCTGTGGTGGAACACCCACGCCCTCGACATCCCGTGGATCGCCGACCAGGTCGGCCGGATCGCCGAGCACTTCAAGGACTACGGCGCCAGGCCGACCGCGGAGGTGAAGGACGCCCGACCCCGCTCCCTCCTCGCGGACCCCACCGGCCGGCTCGACTTCGCCCACCGCGTGGTCCGCTGGAGCCGCCGTCTGCCGCTGGACGCCCACCTCGCCAACATCGCCAGCCACTCGATCTTCCTGGTGGCCGGTGAGGAACACACCGGCGTGTTCCTCACCGAGGAGCGTCGGATCCTCCAGGAGGTCTTCCCGGACGGCACCGTGGAGGAGACCTACGACGTCGAACTGCTGGTCGCCACAGCCGCCTGACCCCGCGCGCGGCGGCCCCCCTCCGGAGCCGCCGCGCCGCCCCCGCCTCCGACCACCGCACCCGTACCCGCACCTCCAACCGGATCACCAGCCTCCGATCACGCCGGCGCGCGCCTGCGCCGCCGTACGCACGCCGCTTGACGGGTCGGAGCGGCGAGAGCATTATTCATCGCATGATGAATAAAGCGTCCGGTCCCTCCGACGACCACCCGCGCCCCCCGGACCACCCGGGCCACACACCGCCGAATCCCGCCGTCCACACCGCCGTCCACGCCGACGGCCTCACCGTCGTCCGAGGACCCCGCACCGTCCTGCACAACCTCGCCTTCGACGTCCCCCGCGGCCAGATCACCGGCCTCCTCGGCCCCTCCGGCTGCGGCAAGTCCACCCTGATGCGCTCGATCGTCGGCACCCAGGCCAAGGTCACCGGCACCCTCGACGTCCTCGGCCGACCCGCCGGCCACCCCACCCTGCGCACCCGCATCGGCTACGTCACCCAGGCCCCCTCCGTCTACGACGACCTCACCGTCCGCCAGAACCTCGACTACTTCGCCGCGATCCTCGCCCCCGGCCGCGCCGCCGCCGACCGCCGCCACTCCGACGTCACCCAGGCCATCACCGACGTCGACCTCACCACCCACGCCGACTCCCTGGCCGGCAACCTCTCCGGCGGCCAGCGCAGCCGCGTCTCCCTGGCCGTCGCCCTCCTCGGCACCCCGGAACTCCTCGTCCTCGACGAACCCACCGTCGGCCTCGACCCCGTCCTGCGCCGCGACCTCTGGGAGCTCTTCCACGACATCACCGCCCGCCGCGGCGCCACCCTCCTCGTCTCCTCCCACGTCATGGACGAGGCCGAGCGCTGCCACCGCCTCCTCCTCATGCGCCAGGGCGAGATCCTCGCCGACGACACCCCCGAAGCACTCCGCACCCGAACGAACTCCGACACCGTCGAGGCCGCCTTCCTCCACCTGGTCGACCAGGCCGTCGAGGCAAGCCGCACCAAGGAGCACACGCGATGACCACGACCACCACACCCACCCCGGGTCGCGCGCCCGCCCCCAGCAGCGCCCTCAACCTCTCCCGCACCACCGCCACCGCGGCCCGGGTCCTGCGCCAGCTCCGCCACGACCCGCGCACCATCGCGATGATGATCCTCATCCCCTGCGTGATGCTGCTCCTGCTGCGCTACGTCTTCGACGGCAGCCCACACACGTTCGACAGCATCGGCGCCTCCCTCCTCGGGATCTTCCCGCTGATCACGATGTTCCTGGTGACCTCCATCGCCACCCTGCGCGAACGCACCTCCGGCACCCTCGAACGCCTCCTCGCCATGCCGCTGGGCAAAGGCGACCTCATCGCCGGCTACGCCCTAGCCTTCGGCGCCCTCGCGATCATCCAGTCCGCCCTCGCCACCGGCCTCGCAGTCTGGTTCCTCGGCCTCGACGTCATCGGCAGCCCCTGGCTCCTGCTGCTCGTCGCCCTCCTCGACGCCCTGCTCGGCACCGCCCTCGGTCTGTTCGTCTCGGCGTTCGCGGCCTCCGAGTTCCAGGCCGTCCAGTTCATGCCGGCCGTGATCTTCCCCCAGCTCCTCCTCTGCGGCCTCTTCACTCCCCGCGACGCCATGCACCCCGTCCTGGAGGCCATCTCCGACGTCCTGCCGATGTCCTACGCCGTCGACGGCATGAACGAGGTCCTCAGGCACACCGACATGACGGCGACCTTCGTACGGGACGCGCTGATCGTGGCCGGCTGCGCCCTGCTGGTCCTGTGCCTGGGAGCGGCCACCCTCAGGCGCAGGACCGCCTAGCGCCGACCGGAGTGACACCCGCGAGCCCACGTCCCGCCCACCGGACAGCCGACCCTGCCCCCCTCCACCCGGTGCCAGACTGAACCGCATGAGCCAGAAAGTCGCAGTCCTCGGCACCGGCAAGATCGGCGAAGCCCTGCTCAGCGGAATGATCCGCGCCGGCTGGGCCCCGGCCGACCTCCTGGTCACCGCCCGCCGCCAGGAGCGGGCCGAAGAACTCCACGCGCGCTACGGAGTCACCCCGGTCACCAACCCGGAAGCCGCCAAGACCGCCGACACCCTGATCCTCACGGTCAAACCGCAGGACATGGGCACCCTCCTCGACGAACTCGCCCCGCATGTCCCCGCCGACCGCCTGATCATCAGCGGCGCCGCCGGTATCCCCACCTCCTTCTTCGAGGAGCGCCTCGCCACCGGCACCCCGGTCGTCCGCGTCATGACCAACACGCCCGCCCTCGTCGACGAGGCCATGTCCGTCATCTCCGCCGGCACCCACGCCACCGCCGACCACCTCGCCCACACCGAGGAGATCTTCGGCGCCGTCGGCAAGACGCTCCGCGTCCCCGAATCCCAGCAGGACGCCTGCACCGCCCTCTCCGGCTCCGGCCCGGCGTACTTCTTCTACCTGGTCGAAGCCATGACGGACGCCGGCATCCTGCTCGGCCTGCCCCGCGACAAGGCCCACGACCTGATCGTCCAGTCCGCCATCGGCGCCGCGACGATGCTCCGCGACAGCGGCGAACACCCGGTGAAGCTCCGCGAGAACGTCACCTCCCCCGCGGGCACCACCATCAACGCCATCCGCGAACTCGAGAACCACGGCGTACGAGCCGCACTCATCGCAGCCCTCGAAGCCGCACGCGACCGCAGCCGCCAGCTGGCCTCCGGCAACAACAGCTGACCGACACCCTCACTGCCGCCCCTGCCACGCGGGGCGGCACGAGGGCACCGCACGACCGCCCGGCTACCCGGCCGCCGCCGCACTCACCCCGACATCACTCGCCGCCGGCAACAGCCCGATCGCGCGATAGGCGGCATCCACGGTCGGCCGCGCCATCGCCCGAGCCCTCTCCGCGCCGTCCCGCAGCACCCCCTCCACATGGCCAGGATCCGCGCACAACTCCTTGTGCCTCTCCTGCACGGGCCTCAAAACCTCCACCACGGCCTCGGCGGTGTCCTTCTTCAAGGCGCCGTACGACTCGTACACACCGCTCAGCTCGGACGGGTTCCGACCCGTGCAGGACGCGAGGATCTCCAGCAGGTTCGCCAGGCCCGGCCGGGCCGCCGGGTCGTACACGACGTCCCGCCCGCTGTCGGTCACGGCCCGCATGACCTTCCTCCGCACGACCTCCGGCTCGTCGAGCAGATAGACGATCCCCGGCCCCGAGTCGTCGGACTTCCCCATCTTCGACGTCGGTTCCTGAAGGTTCATGACCCGCGCACCCACCTTGGGCGAGGTCGCCCGCGGCACCACGAACGTGTAGCCGTACCGCTGGTTGAACCGCACCGCCAGATCCCGCGTCAGCTCCACATGCTGAGCCTGGTCGTCCCCGACCGGCACCTCGTCGGCCCCGTACGCCAGGATGTCCGCCGCCATCAGCACGGGATACGTCAGCAACGACAGCCGCACACTCCCGCCCCGCGCCCGCTCCCGGGCGGCCTTCTCCTTGTACTGGATCATCCGCCGCATCTCGCCGTCCGTGGCCACGCACTCCAGCACGTACGACAACCGCGCGTGCTCGTCCACATGACTCTGTACGAACACGGTGCACAGCTCGGGATCCAGCCCCACCGCGAGCAACAACGTCGCCGCCTGCCGACTCAGCCGACGCACCCGCGCCGGATCGTGGTCGACGGTGAGTGCGTGCAGGTCGACGATGCAGAACAGCGACTCCGCCCGGTGCTGGTCGACCGTGGCCCACTGCCGCATGGCTCCCAGGTAGTTCCCCAGCGTCAGATGCCCCGTCGGCTTGACCCCGCTGAAGACCCGCGTCATCTCTCCACCTCCTGGTCGAGGCCGCCGTCCCCGGCCGGCCGACCCTCAGGAGCCCTGGAGGGAGATACGCGAACGGCCGCCGAGGAGGCGGCCGTTGAGTGCATACGTGCTTACGGCCGCCGTCAGGCGGCCCACCACTGCTGGGTGCACGTACGCGTAGTCATGTCTGCCAGCGTACGCCTGCGGGCCCCGCTCCGTACCTGAGTTGACACTGCCCAGCCCCGTACGTAGTGTTCTCCGAGTTGTCCGACGTGAGCGCCGACCCCGGTCGGTCCCCGGACAGCCATTCCGCAAGTACCAGCCAACACAACGACGACAGTCGCTCTGTCTGCCGTCGCCGTATTGGCGTGTGTATTCGCGAAATGGGGAATCCACGTTCGAAAGGACGGCGGCCCCGATTAGCGTCGGGAGCCGGGAATCCGCTAAAGTCTCACTCGTCGGAACGGCCCAACAGCCGGGAAGACAAGCCCCGCTGACCGGGGATCAGGCCAGAAAGGATCTGATAGAGTCGGAACCGCCGGAAAGGGAAACGCGGAAGCGGGAACCTGGAAAGCACCGAGGAAATCGGAACCGGAAACGGTCTGATAGAGTCGGAAACGCAAGACCGAAGGGAAAAGCCCGGAGGAAAGCCCGAGAGGGTGAGTACAAAGGAAGCGTCCGTTCCTTGAGAACTCAACAGCGTGCCAAAAATCAACGCCAGATATGTTGATACCCCGTCTCCGGTCATTCGGCTGGGACGAGGTTCCTTTGAAATAAACACAGCGAGGACGCTGTGAGTGACCGCCTTATTCCGGTG
>NZ_KB911804.1:0-67860 GCF_000383655.1 Streptomyces sp. 351MFTsu5.1
CGTCGGGACGACCGTGGTGGTCGTTCGTTCGAGCGTCGTGACGACCGCGGTGGCTTCAACCGTGACCGTCGGGACAACGACCGTGGTGGCTTCCGCCGCGACAACGAGCGTCCGGCCGGCCGTTCCTTCGAGCGTCGTGACGAGCGTGGCGGCCACCGGGGCAGCGACCGCCCGTTCAACCGTGACCGTCAGGGCGACCGCCCGGGCTTCCGCTCCGGTGGCCACGACCGCCCGAGCCACGACCGTCCGAGCCACGACCGCCCCTACGGCCGTCGTGACGACCGCAGCGGCACCGGCACCGGCTCCTTCGGCCGCCGCGACGACAAGCCGCGCTGGAAGCGCAACGGCTGACACAGCGTGAGGTGAGAAGGGCCCGTACGACCTCGGTCGTACGGGCCCTTCTCGTATATGCACCCTTCTCGTATGTGCATTCGACTACCGGAGTCTGTGGGGCAGTTGTTAGCATCCGGGGATCGCGCAGTGGAGTGTGGCCGAGGGGGATCACCAGGCCTGCCGCCGCGCCTTTTCTGACTTCCCTGGGGAGGGACCCTTGACCCGGCGTGCCCGGATCGCACTCACTCTTGTCTCGCTGGCCGCTCTGAGCGCCGGCACCCTGACGTCCGCGGGCCAGGCTGCCGCGGACACCACCCCGACGCCGATCGCCACGGACGGCGTGTGGGGCATCGACTACGCGGGTGGTTTTCTGAGCAGTGTGGAGAAGACGCCGAGCGGCCTCCAGTACGTGATCGGCCGGCAGCTCTCCGCCGACGGCTCGACGGTGCTGGAGCGGAGCACCCGCGGTTACGCCGAAGCGTTCGCGGACGGCTCCCACGCGGAGCGGGTGCCGTGCGACGCCCCCGGCGGCTGCGTGCCGCTGCGGTCGACCGGCGCCCAGAGCGTCGGCTACTTCTTCGTCGACGAGAACGGCACGGAGAGCGCTCAGATCTGGCTCAGCAAGCAGAACTACCACTCCGCCGACGAACCGCAGGTCACCGGCGGCCGGTTCGTGGATGCCACCGGGCGCTACTTCGTCTACAACGCGGCCTCCACCGGCAAGCAGTACGTCGACGCCGTCAACCGGTACCGCTCGGAGGACGTCCGGCTGACCCGTTCCGTCACCGCCGCCTCCGTGTGGGGCTCGGCGCTGTGGACGCCGGGCTCGGGCAACGGCGTCGTCACGCAGTACGACCTGGAGGGGAAGAAGACGGTCGCTACCGTCTCCACCGGAGCCCCCTGCACGGTCAAGGAACTCCAGGTCGTCGGCCGCTGGATCTACTGGAACTGCGGTCCGACGGGCGCGGCGGGCGTGTACGACCGTACGGCGAAGAAGAACATCACGGTGCCCTCGGGCCCCGCGCTCGTCGGCGACGGCTATCTCGTCCAGCACGACCGGAGCGCCGGCAAGCTGATGCTGACGGACTACCACTCCGGTACGGCCGCCGCCGCGCGCGCGATCGCCGACCTGCCGGCCGGGAACACCGCCGACCAGCGGCGGCTGACCTGGTCGGTGGACAAGTTCGGCGGGGGTGTCGCCTACGTCGACGCCGACCGCACGGTCCGGATCGTGCCGAGCGGGGTGCCCGCCCAGTCGCTCGGGAAGATCGAGGCGGACCTGGACGACGGCGACTTCGACGCCGCCGGCCGCTACGGCGGCAGCACGACCTGGAACAGCACCTGGCAGCTGAACAAGCCCGCCGACTGGACCTTCACGGTCAAGGACGCCCAGGGCCGCACCGACCGCACCCTGAAGGGCAGCGGTACGGCGATCGACCTGGCCTGGGACGGCAAGACGGACTCGGGCGCCTACGCCTACAACGGCCCCAAGAACTGGACGCTGACCGCCAGGGCCGCCGACGGCGTGGGCACGTACACGACCAGCGGGACGTTCGGGCTGACCGGCGGCCGCCAGGGCCACCACGACCAGGGCGGCTACAGCTACGGCGAGCTCGTCACTCTCAACTCCTCGGGTGCCCTGACGCTCCAGTACACCAGGGGCAAGGGCACCTTCGACTTCAAGGACAGCGTGTCCGGCTGGCCCGTCGGCACCGTCGCTGTTCCCTTCGGCGACATGGGCACGGATCGCTGCGCCGAGATGCTGGTCCGGATGCCGAGCGGCGAGCTGCGCCGCTACGCGGGCATGTGCGGGGGGTCGTACAGCCCGTCGAGCAGCCACACCTCGCTCGGCACCGGCTGGAACGCGTACAACGTCCTGACCGCCCCCGGCGACCTGACCGGCGACGGCCGGGTCGATCTGCTGGCCCGCAAGGCGTCCACCGGTGACGTCTACCTGTTCGCCAACGACGGGGCGAGCAAGCTGAAGCCGGGCGTGAAGATCCGCAGCTGGGCCACCTACAAGAAGATCGTCGGCGCCGGTGACCTCAACGGCGACGGCTTCGGGGACGTCCTGGTGCAGGACAAGGCCGGGACGCTGTGGCGCTACGACGGCACCGGCACCGGGCAGGTCAAGGAGCGGGTGAAGGTCTTCTCCAACTGGGGGACCTCCTACAACGTGGTTGTCGGCGTCGGTGACATCACCGGCGACGGGAAGAACGACCTGGTCTCGCGCGACACCGCCGGGAACCTGTTCCGCAACAACGGCAATGGCAAGGGGTCGTTCGGGGCGCGGGTGAAGATCGCGAGCGGCTGGCAGGGCTACAAGGGCCTTTTCTAGAGGGGCACTTCCCGGCCAAGTTGTGACGTGTGTCACGCCCTCGGGATGGGAATCGCTGGGGGCATGACAGATGACGACATACCGAGAGGGCTCTCCGACGAAGAACGGCTTGCCCAGCTCGGCTACACGCAGGTCCTCGCCCGCCGCATGTCGGCGTTCTCCAACTACGCGGTCTCCTTCACCATCATCTCGGTGCTGTCGGGATGTCTGACGTTGTACATGTTCGGCATGAACACCGGCGGCCCAGCCGTGATCACCTGGGGCTGGGTCGCCGTAGGCCTGATGACGCTGTTCGTCGGTCTGTCGATGGCCGAGATCTGCTCGGCGTACCCGACCTCGGCGGGCCTGTACTTCTGGGCGCACCGGCTGGCTCCACCCAGATCGGCGGCCGCCTGGGCGTGGTTCACGGGCTGGTTCAACGTGCTGGGACAGGTCGCGGTGACGGCGGGCATCGACTTCGGCGCCGCGTCCTTCCTCGGGGCGTACCTGAACCTCCAGTTCGACTTCAAGGTGACGCCCGGCCGCACGATCCTCCTCTTCGCCGCCATCCTCCTGCTGCACGGCCTGCTGAACACCTTCGGCGTCCGGATCGTCGCGCTCCTCAACAGCGTGAGCGTGTGGTGGCACGTGATCGGCGTGGCCGTCATCGTCGGCGCGCTCACCTTCGCCCCCGACACCCACCAGTCGGCGTCCTTCGTGTTCGGCGAGTTCGTCAACAACACGGGCTGGGGGAGCGGGGTGTACGTGGTGCTGCTGGGCCTGCTCATGGCCCAGTACACCTTCACCGGCTACGACGCCTCGGCCCACATGACCGAGGAGACGCACGACGCGTCCACGGCGGGCCCGAAGGGCATCGTCCAGTCGATCTGGACGTCGTGGATAGCGGGCTTCGTGCTCCTGCTCGGCTTCACCTTCGCGATCCAGTCCTACGACGGCGCCCTGCACTCCCCGACGGGCGCGCCCCCGGCGCAGATCCTGCTCGACGCGCTCGGCGCCACGGCCGGCAAGCTCCTGCTCCTGGTCGTCATCGGCGCCCAGCTGTTCTGCGGGATGGCGTCGGTGACCGCCAACAGCCGCATGATCTACGCCTTCTCACGCGACGGCGCGCTGCCGTTCTCGCGCCTCTGGCACACGGTCAGCCCGCGCACCCGCACCCCGGTGGCGGCGGTGTGGCTGGCCGCGGGCGGGGCGCTGCTGCTGGGCCTGCCGTACCTGATCAACTACACGGCCTACGCGGCGGTGACGTCCGTCGCCGTGATCGGCCTCTACATCGCCTACGTCATCCCGACGCTGCTGCGGCTGCGCAAGGGCGACGCCTTCGACCGGGGGCCGTGGCATCTGGGCCGCTGGTCGCGTGCGATCGGCCTGGTGTCGGTGGGGTGGGTCGGTGTGATCACGATCCTCTTCATGCTCCCGCAGGTCTCCCCGGTCACCTGGGAGACCTTCAACTACGCCCCGATCGCCGTCCTGGCCGTCCTCGGCTTCGCCTGGATCTGGTGGGCGGCCTCGGCCCGGCACTGGTTCCTCAACCCGGAGCACGAGCGCACCAAGGCCCGCGAGGCGGCCCGCGCGAACGCCCCCGAACCGGTCGATCCCTGACCTTTCCCTCACCCCGGCCCCCCTGACACGGCCGTGTCCCCGATACCCGATCGGAGACACGGCCACGTCCGGCTATGCTCGTGGGGGCAACATCGCCTGGGCCCTTAGCTCAATTGGCAGAGCAGTGGACTTTTAATCCATTGGTTGTGGGTTCGAGTCCCACAGGGCCTACCAACTCACCCCCAGCTCAGAGGTAATTCGAGCTGGGGGTGTGTCCGTTTTCGGGTACTTACATGATCATCCGCTGGCCCGTCGCTGGCCCGAAGGTACGACCGAACCGCAGAAACGAGACCGGGCGGCCACCCACGGGGGTGACCGCCCGGCTCCGCCTCGGCGTCCTCTCCGGGTTTTCACCCAACGCCTCGGCGGCCTGTGCCGTGCTGCATCAAGCAGCACTGGTTCAAGATCGCAAGATTTACCACCGGTGGTAAAGACTTCCCGACATGATCATTCGAGCGTGTACGGGTGCCGCTTGATCCCCTCCCCGAATGGGCCGTCGCCCAGCAGAGGGCCTTCGGCGAGCACCTTCGCGACCTCCGGCGGGCTGCCGGGCTGTCTCAGATCCAGCTCGGCGAGCGGGCGGGGCGCGACCACAAGACGATCCACCGGTGGGAGACCGGGGCCACCTGGCCGGACCTCATGGACCTGATCCTTCTCGCCCACGGCCTCGGGATCTCACTCGTCGAGCTCGTCCAGGACAGGTGACCGCCGCCGGTCCGTACGGGCCTGTTCGGTCCACCTTGTACCGCTGACCGCGGCGACACTCGGGCGCCCGTTGTAGTAGTCGATGTGCTCATGGTCGGCGTGCGGCGGCCTGGTGCAGGACGCGATGCCGTCGGGGTGGACGAGCCCGCAGTAACCAGCGGCGCGGGCTCCGGATCTGAGGGCTTCCGACGTACGGATCGCAAGGCTCTTCCTCGCTGTCACCGCGGGGCCATCCGCTCGTAGTGGCCACAGAGGCATTTCACGGACCAGGCCAGGCGGACCGCGACGGCACCGCGGACCAGGTCGCTGTCGCCGCTCCCCAGACGCAGCCTGCCCTTGGCTTCGCTGACGCCGGCCAGTGCGCGCGTGCGGTCGGCGGACCTCTGCGGCAGTACGTAGGCACGATCGCGGACGGCAGGGATGAGCGCCTGGAGGTACTCGCGGAACGTGTCCTGGAGCCTCTCCAACTCAGCGCCCTCGAAGAGCTTCTCGGGCTCTTCCTCGGCCAGGACGAGTCGCGTGCTCGCCCGCATCGCCCTCGTGTCGAGGGGCAGGTGCTCCGCCTCTGCCGTGCTGGGATCCGAAGCTGTAGCGTGCGGCATATCGACTCCATCCAGTCGGTCAGGCCCGGGGCCGTTCGCGCGGCCGCCGGGGTTAACACGATCTGGCCAGCGTCATGTGACGGATGGTGTCGGTTCGATCCCCCACCGGTAATCTCACTGTGAGATGGCTTTCCATCCCGTTCGCGATACCGGGGGCCGAACCATGGGGACCGCGCTACAGCCGATCGAACTGCCCGACTGGGCATGGGAGCGCGCCGAGGTCCGCCAGGCCCTCAGAGCCCGGGACATGGGCGCAGTCTTCCGACGCGTGCAGCAGTACGCCGGCGCGAGCCAGGCCCGCATCGCCGCCGCGGCCGGGATGACTCAGGCCCGCGTGAACGAGATCATCAACGGCCGCCGCGAGGTGACCCGCCTCGATGTGTACGAGCGGATTGCGGACGGCCTGAACATGCCCGACGACGCCCGCCATCTCCTTGGGCTGGCTGCGAGCCGGGAGAAGCGCTCCGGTGGTGCAGCCTTCGACCTGGCCGCGTTCCCCGAAGTGGTCCGCGTGTACGCGGCGCAGAGTTCCGCCGCTGAGGAGATCCAGCAGCAGGCCCGCGAAGCTGAGGAGTTGGATGTGCTCGCCGTGCGCGGGCTCGGTCTGATCGGGCTCAACGACAGCCTGCTCCGTGCTTGCCTGCCGCGCGACCAAGGTGGCAAGGGGCTCCGGGTCCGGGTCGCTCTCCTTGACCCCGACAGCGACGCCCTCGGCCGTCGGGCGGCCGAGATCGGAGAGTCCGCCGAGTCCCTCGCGTCCGGGGTCCTGCTTGCCGAAGCGCGGCTGCGGGAGCTGGCCGATTCCTGCGACATCGGCGTGTGGCGTTACGCGATGCTGCCGACCTGGCGCCTGATCCGTACGGACACCACCATGTTCGTCGGCGCGTTCGACTCGGGGTGGGAGGGGCACGAGTCGGCTACGTACAAGGTGATGGCGACCCCTCACGGCCCGCTGTACCGGGGCTTTCGCAGGATGTTCGAGGCGGTCATCGACGGTGCCGTGCGCACCGTCTGACGGAAGGGGAGACGGCCGTGATCGAGGCCGAGTTGAAGGCCCGGGTCCACGACCCGGAGGCCGTGATGCAGCAGCTGGACGAGCGAGCGACGGCACGGGTCGAGGTGTACCGCGATACCTACTACGACCGGCCGGACGGGTCGCTGGAGAAGGCTGACGAGGAACTGCGGGTGCGCACTGTGCATGGCCCCGACAGCACCCGCACGGTGCTCACCTTCAAGGGCGCCGCGGTCGACGAGGCGTCCGGGTCCAAGCCGGAGCACGAGACGACGGTCGCTGACGCGGAGGCGGCGCACGCGATCCTGCGCGGCCTCGGGCACGTGGTGCAGATCGCGTTCGAGAAGCGGTGCCGCAACTACGACTTCACCGCCTGCGGCCGGCAGATGCTCGCCACGCTCGTCCGGGTCCCCGAGATCGACGGGACCTTCCTCGAGGTCGAGACCATCGTCGACGAGGACGACGTGCCCGCGGCCCTCGACGACATCCGCGCGGTGCTCGCCGAGCTGGGCATCGCCCCCGAGGATCTGACCCGCGAGACCTACACCGGCGCTGTTGCAGCGCAGCGGCGCTGACCCCGAACGCACGAATGCGGCCCCGCCCTCCCAGTGGGAGAGTGGGGCCGCATTCGTTACGGGTATTGGCGTCGGGTCGGGTCGAGGCCCATGGACAGCAGGCCACCACCATTGTCGGTCGGCTGCGGGGCCGGGGCGCCGTCGCGTCGGCACACCAGAGCGTCCGGGTCATCGGCGGGCGCCTGGAGGCTGTAGCCGTCCGGGCAGGACGGACCAGCCGGGCCGCGCTCACCCGTGGCTCCCTGCTCGCCCTGCGGGCCAGCAGGTCCCGGGTCTCCCTGGGGGCCGGGCGGACCAGCGGGACCAGCCGGGCCCACAGGTCCGGTCGCGCCAGCATCACCCGGGGTCCCGGTCGTCCCGTCCGCACCGTTCTGGCCGGGCGAACCTGACGGCCCTGGCTGTCCAGGGTCGCCCTGGGGTCCGCGCGGCCCCGGTATGGGCACGGGTACTCGGGTGCGGTCCTCCAGATCCTCGACGGCCTTGCTCGGGTCGGGTGCCTTCGGTGTCTCGCCTGCCGCCTGGACCTGCGCGCGCAGGACACGCACGTCACCTGCGAGGGTGCTTACGGCCACGCCCCGCTTGTCGGCCTCGTTGGCGAGTTGGCTGTACCAGGAGTAGCCGATGACGGCCAGCCCGGACAGGGCCAGAAGCCAGCAGACGACGGCGATCCACCGCCAGCGCTCGGCAAGCGCCCGTTCGGCACGGGTCACGGTGGATCGCCTCCCATGTTGATGATGTGGGCACGGAGGCGGGCGATCGTCACGTAGTCCTCGCCCTGCTGCTTGAGCAACTGGGCGATCCGGCTGTCCCGCTCGGCGAGCTGGCTTCGTAGCCCGTCCCGTTCCTCCTGGATCTGGTCTATCTCGCTGTTCATGCGGGTGGTCGCGTTCTCGCCCCGCTTACCGAGGTACGCCACCACCGAGCCGGACAGCACTCCAGCGAGCGCGAGTACCGCGCCGATGGTGGCGGCGTCCAAGGTGGTGCTCCCTACAGGTCGCGGCTGGCCTGCTTGTTGGGCACGGCCCAGGTGATGCCCCAGGCGCCCAGGACGGCGAGCACGATGGTCACGCCCTCGCCCGTGTCGAGGACGCCGTCCTGGATCGCAGTGACCGCGGCCGTGGCGCCGGCCGCGACGCCCGCGGTGATGGACTTGGCGATGCTGGAGATTCTCATGGGGAGTTGGTTCCTCTCGGTCAGTCGGTGACGGTGAAGCCGTGCCGTGCGGCGAGCAGGCGCAGAGACGCCTTGCCGGGGATGCCGTCGGCGTCGTCGCCGGTGTAGCCGCCGCCAGCCGGAGAGCGCTGCCAGCGGGCGTAGGCCGCGACGGTCTTGGTGCCGAAGCTGCCGTCGACGTAGGTGGAGGCGAGCAGGCCCTCGGCCTTCAGCGCCTTCTCGACGACCAGCACTTCGGCCTTGTAGGTGGTGTGACCCTGAGCGGCGGCCGGGTCGTGCCGGGCCGCGTACACGACGTGCGCGAGGCTGACCCGGGGCTTGGCCGGAGCGCTCGGTGCGGCCGGGGTGCCGACGAACTGGGGCCACGAGCCGGGGTCCTGGTGGTCGTTCTCGGGGACCTGGCTGTGCCCGTACCAACCGCCCTTCGCCGCCCACGTGGACGCTGACCGGTGGGAGGTGAAGTCGGTCGGTCGGCCCATGGGCCAGGTGTTCGGCACGCCCCAGGAGTGCACCCAGGCTTGGAGCTCCGCCCACCCCTTACACGGGGTGTCGACGAGCCTCGCGAACACCGCCTTCCCAACGCGGCAGTACGGGAAGAAGAGCGCTTCGACCTGGATGACCACGCTGCCCGCGCGGTTGGTGCGGGTCCCGCCCGGGGCGTCTGCGAGGGACTTGGAGCGGGAGTTCGCCGGGACGAACTGGGTGACCCTTCCGGTGAACGGGTCCCACAGGATGTGCGGGGCGACCGCCCGGCCGCCGCCCGCGAAGTAGCTGCGGAGGTCCTCGTAGGGCACGAGGTCCTGCGGCTTCGCGGCGGTGGCGTTACGGTCCCAGGTGATGTGCCCGATCGCCTTGGCGGGGCCGCCGTCGGTGGGGGCGTGGTCGCCTATGTCGAGCCGGGTCGCGCCCGGCATCCACAGCTCAGGCATCGCAGTCCTCCAGGGTGTGCCAGGACCCGGCGGCGAAGGATGCTTCGACCCAGCCGCAGGCGCAGTAGCGGAACGGGTTGCCGTGGCTCCTTCTGTTCGGGCAGTCCTCGGCGCCCTCCGTCGCGTTGCCGTCGTGGTACGGCACGGTGCGGTGGAAGAAGTTGCCGGTCGGGTTGAGGACCGCCAGACCGACCTGCGCCGGGTGGTCAGGGTCGGCAGTCTGTTCGGTGACGATCGCCGCGCGACACCGGGAGGTGTACGCCTGGCTTCCGTCAGCTTGGAACGGGGTGCCGTGGGAGACGTAGTGCACGGTCTCGCCAATACGAGGCAGTCGCTCAGGCATCAGACGCGCTCCGGCCATGCCCAGTGGTACGCGCCTTCGCCGAGCGTGCGGGAGGTCGCCCAGAAGGTGTCGGTCCCGTCGAGGAACACCTGGAGGTTGACCGCCGACTCAGGCGTCTCGCCGAAGATTCGGACGATCATCGCCGAGTAGACGTCGCCCTCCCGGGCGTGGTTGCCGCTCTGCGACGTGTCCGCGCGGCGCCGGTTGATCTCGTCGGCGTCCTGCTGGCTGAGGGTGTAGTGGACGATGCGTCCGATCGATGGCTTCACGAGGCCCTCCCGGGCATAGAGAAAGCCCCGGCCGGTCGGCACGGGGCGGATCAGGGAGCGAAGGTCAGGAGACCTCGGGCTGCGGGTCGAGCAGGACCGCCGTGAGGATCTCCATGTGCTGTCGGCAGATGCCGCACTGCACGTAGCAGTTCGTTCCCGCGTTGGAGTAGAACTCCGCGACGGTGAACGTCTCGCCGAAGTTGCGGCACGCCTCGTTGTTGTCCCGGGCCGTGACCTCGTAGTACATGCCGGGCAAGAAGGTCGTGATGTCGCTGGCGCTCATACGCCGATCACCTGCCAGTTGACGACGGTTGCGGTGGTGTTGGTGCGGGTCACCCACACGGTCAGGCCGTTCTTGGTGACGGCCGTGGTGCCGACGCCGGTCACGTTGCTGCCCGGGGCTGCGGTCTGCGGGGTGGCGAACGCGAAGAAGGTGGAGCCCTGCAAGTCCAGCCCGGACACGACCTGCGAGGTCGGCGTGTTGGCCGCGGAGGGGGTGATGGTGACCGTGCCGTAGGCCCAGTTGGCGGCGGTCAGGATCCCGGTCAGGTCCAGGTCGCACGGGCCGCTCTCGCCCACGCCGTCGAGTTCCCGGAAGCCGTTCAGCAGGAAGGCCGCCCGGCCGCCGAAGACCGAGCTGAGGTCCATCACGGCGGCCCAGTCGGTCTCCTTGACGGACCCAGACGAGAACTGGAGGGTGCTGCCGCCCTCGGGGATCGTGTCGTAGGAGACGCGGGCCTTCACGTCCGCGATCTGGGGCTGGGTGGGCTGGAAGTTGAGTTCGCCGGACGTCAGGGACGCGGCGATGGGGATCTCGTCGACACCCAGGTTGCCGTAGGTGGTCAGGCCGCCCCCGAGGTCGTCGGTGGGGCCGAGTTCGGCGAGGAGGGTCTGCCCGTCCTCGGTGTAGATGCGGAGTCGTCCGACGCTGGCGGAGCCCATACGGCGGGCCGCCCGCAGCTCGGTCATCTGCCGCTCAAGGTCCCTGACCCTTCGCGCCAGCGTGGTCGGGTCGGACGGCAACTGGTCGAGCTGCTTGGGCATCAGTCCTCCACAAGGATCGGGCGGATCCGGTCCGCGCCGGCGTCGAGCTCCCACGCCCAGCAGCGGGCGACGGTCGTGGCGCCAGTGGGGTGTCGCCGGGATTTCTGGACGCTGATGCCGACCGAGTCGCCCAGCGCGAAGTCGGTGCCGAGGCGGGGCGATTTGGAGGCGACGCCCTGGACCGTCCACACCTGGGCGCCCTGCGCCATGAGGGCCACCGACGCCGCAGCGTGCGCAGTGAGCTGGTCCGGGTCGGTGATGCCGGTGGCCGGGGTGTAGCGGTAGTCCCACACGGGCCAGCCGCCCGCGATGAGCGCGGTGGCCTGCTGCACGGAGGAGGTGAGCCGTGAGGAGCCCTCGCCCTCGCCGCGGGCGATGACGCGGGTGGCGCCCTTGCCCTGCTCGTAGGACTCGCTGAGGGTGTAGTCGGCGACGCAGCCCGGGTAGTCGAAGACGGCCTCGGGGGCGGCGGCCTGGACGCCGATCGCCGCGCGCACGCGCAGCGGGAACTGGAAGCCGTCGTGGGGCGCGTTCCAGGCGACGTCGATGGTCCACTCGGGGCCGCCTTCCAGGCCCATCACCTCTTGCAGGCACGACAGGATCGTCTTGTCGTCGCCGTCGCTGCTCAGGTAGTCCATCGTCGTTCCGGTGGCCACCGCGTCGATGACGAGCGGTGGCCCGCTGGTGAGCGCCGGGGTGGCCAGGGCTGTGATGACCGACGCCTGGTCGGTGGCCAGGAGGGTCTGGGTACCGGGGTAGCGGGCGTCCAGGTAGGCCTCCAGGGTGGCCGCGCCGAGCTGCACGGTTCCAGCGCTGCCGCCCTCCCGGGTCAGGACCGCCCCGGCCCACAGCGGGGTGTCGGTGGCGGTGTCGACGGCGACCAGGAGCGAGCGGCCCGGGGCCGTCGCCGCATCCCATTCGGCTCGCGCCCCGGCGAGGGCCAGGTCGAGCTGGAGCGTGGTCTGGGCGCCGAGCTTGCGCGACAGGGCTCCGGACGGTGTGAGGGAGGGCAGGTCCTCGACGATGCCACCGGTCCGCAAGTCGCAGCCGTACCAGGCCAGCCGGACCGCGCCGGTCATGCGGCGGCGACCGGCTCGACGGCCAGCAGGCCGTTGTCGGCGCGGGTGACGGTGGTCAGGGTGCCGACCGAGCTGAACAGGTACTGCGGGGTCAGCGTCACGCTCGCACCCGGCGTCCACGAGCGCAGGACGCGGCGGGTGGCGTAGGTGCGGGCGCCGACCGTCGAGAGGCCGTTCGCCTCCGAGGCCGCCTCGGTGACACCGCCGGAGGCCCGCCAGGCCATCCACCCCGACGCGGTGGTCGTGTTGGTGTTCATGACCGCGCCGCCGATGCTGATCCACACCAGGCCGCTCGGCGGCACGGTGAACGTCAGCGCCGGCCAGTTCGCCCCGGGGAAGTCGGTGAAGGAACCGGCCGTGAAGCTTCCGGGCTGGCTGACCTGTGCGCTGGTCTGCGGGGTGTACGGGTTGACCTGCCGCCACGCTGAGCCGTTCCAGCGCAGCAGGCCGGTGCCGCTGTCGTAGTACTGGCCGACATACGGGCTGCTCGGCGCGCTGGATGAGGGCAGGATGCCGCCCGGGGCCACGGTGACCGGCCGGACCGCGGTGGACACCGAGGGCGACCCGGCCCCGGTGTGCGGGACGGTGATCGTGGCGAGCGGCAGGGCGACCTCCGTGCCGCCCGGCGAGGGGGCGACCGGCGTCGACGAGGGAGTACCCGCGAGGTAGACGACGTCCGTCTTGCGCAGGCCGCTGGCGTCGAAGTCGGTGTCCCAGATCCTCAGATACACCAGGTCGATGCGGTCGAGGGTGGCGTGCGCGGCATTCAGCGTGCCGGACCAGGTCGAGGTGAGGACGCCGATGTAGACGCCGTGGTCGGGGAGGATCGCGGTGCCCGGGCTGACGTTGATGGTGGAGCCGGACAGAGTCGTCGTCAGGCCCGGGTCGCCGGGCCGGACCCCGGCGCGCGCCCCGAACAGGGAACCGGTCGCCATGGACACCACTCGCAGCGCGTCCCGCAGGTTCTGCCCGCTGTAGGAGATGGTGTTCTGGAACATGGGAGTGTCGGGCATGGAGGGCCTCTCAGATCCAGGCCGAACGCCAGCGGGCAGTCAGCAGGGCGGATGAGTTGTAGGTGCTGGCGCGGAACTGGAAGGTGACCGTGGACTTTGCGGGGATCGTCGGCCAGCCGTTGGAGATGGTCAGGAATCGGCGCCGCGAGGCCTGCCCGTTGAGGATCACCGTGTGGGCGTCCGTGTCGATGACCAGCTGCTCCCCGCTGGCGAGGTCCTGGCTGTAGGTCAGGAGCTGGACGCTCCCGTCCGGGAGTTGCGCCAGGATTCTCGGGGCGGTGACCGGCCCGTCGAGGACGAGGACGGGCCGCGTATCGAACGTCCCCGCGTTGGTGGCGACGATCTGGCCGGCCACCGTGGTCGCGCTCAGCGTCCACGGCATCGTGGCCGCCAGGGTCAGGCCGCCCGTGGTGACCGGCAGACCGGTCGAGCCGGACTGGAGGATCGTCTCGTAGCGGCGCGGGTCGGCGGCCGTCACCATCACGGAGTAGCTGGCCACCGTCTCGGTGACGTACTGCATGAGCGGTTTGCCCGAGCGCCGCACGGTGGCCTGCTTCGGGACGCTCTGCCACACGGTGAGCGTGGTGTCGTCGAGGGCGGCCGCCGCACTCAGCTGGTCCATCGCCTGCTCCAGGAGCGGCTGCGACGGGGCAACGATGGTGCCGGCCAGGGTGATGGGGCGGGATCCGAGGTAGACCGGGGATGCCCAGGCCCCATGGTCGCCCTCGCGTTCGGTGAACTCGCTGCGCACGTCGGGCGAGTCCCAGCCCTCCAGCGTCTGGAGATACCAGGCCACCCCCTGAGCGTCGACAGCCCCGAGGGCCACCGCGCCAAGGGTGGCCTGGAGGCCGTCCAGGGTGGCGCCTGGCGTGTACGGCATACCCGCCCCCTTCTCAGCCCGTGAACGAAATGACGCGGGCGATGTCGTGCGCCTGCTCAGCGGCCGTCTGTTTGGCGGCGTAGAGGTTGACCGTGATCTGCCTGGCCGCCTCGCGCGCCACCGCGGCCGTCGAGGGCGCCGACCCGTACCGCCCGGCGGGCACGAGCTGATAGCCCATCGCCGAGGCCGTCTTGGCCAGCAGGGCCCGCGAGCGGGCCGAGCCGTTCCACGGGATCCACGACTCGACGTCCCCGGCCTCGCCGCCGAGAACCACCGTGGGCCGGGTGAGGATGCCGCCCGCGGCCATCGCGACGCCGCCCTGCTGGTTCCACTGCCGCACGAACGTGTCCTTGTTCGCCGCGGGCAGCGCCTTGATCTGGGCGGTCATCTTGGGAACCAGGGCGCGAATGGTGGCCACGTCCAGGCCCGCCGCGATGAGGTCGGCGAACCCGCGCCCGGGGGCGCCCCTGAGCGTCGAAAGCAAGGTCAGCGCGTTGGTCAGGTCCTCGCCGGACAGGGTGCCCTGGGCGGTGCCGACGGCCTTGTTCGCGGCCGAGGCTGCCTTGCTGTCGCCTGCCGCCTGATGGGCAAGGGCCATCGCGGAGGAGTCGCCCTGGGCGGCGAGCGCCTGGGCGAGGTCGCCGAACCCGGCCGCGGCCAATTTCTGGAGGTCCGTGGCGAACTGCTGGCTCTCCTTGGTCGACGCTCCGAGCTGCTTGGTGAAGTCAGCCAGGGTCGCCTTGGCGATGTCGCCCGTCTTCTCCAGCTTCGCCACGATCGACTTGAACTGCTTGTCCGATGCCCCGGCGAGGGCGTTGACGAGGGCGTAGCCGTCCTCGCCCATCCCCTCCAGCATCGCCTTCAGCTCGGCGCCCCCGCGCTGACCGATCTTCGTCAGGCTCGCGCGCCACTTCTGGGTGGCGGCCACCGACTCGTCGAGCTGCGTCTCATACGCCTTCAGGTTGAAGGCGCGCGGGGTCTTCGCTCCCTTCTTCAGCCCCAGCTCGGCGTCCGCCGCGTAGACGTCCTTGCGCTCCTTCGCGACCGTCGAGTCCGCGGACCGCTTCGCCGACCGGGCCTTGCTGACCCGCTCTTCCGCCGACCGCAGCTGAGCCGCAGTGTGGTGGCCCTTGCGCACCGCGGCGAGGTTCTTCTCCGCCGACCGCAGGCTGTCTGCGGCCTTCTTCTGGTCCTTGAGCGCCTTGTTCAGGTCGTCCCAGGCCTTCTTCAGGTCCGCGATCTCCTGGTCGTAGCGGGACTTCGCGTCCGACGGCCCGCCGAGCACCGGCATGCCGGTCGGGGTGTAAGTGAAGCCGCCCAGCAGGCCGCCGGAGGCGTACCGGCCGGCGTTGAGGCGGTCGAACATGGCCACGCCATACTTCGCGACGGACGCGGCCTTGACGACGTACTCGCCGTTGGACAGCAGCGCCGGGATGCTGTCCGAGGTGCTGGTGCCCGGGCCGCGCACAGCGCCCCCGAAGGGGATGAACTGCGGCATGCCACCGTCGGCGTACCCGACGATGCCGCCACGCGCCCGCTTGCGCAGCATGGGGGGCACGTTGTCGCCGGACTGGACCTTCTTGTAGTACTCGGTGGTGTAGACACCGACACCGACGCTCTTGCCTGTGATGTTGTTGATGGCCCGCTGGATGTCGGAGGCTGCGGCCTTGGGCGGGCCGGTCGGGATCGTGATGATGACCTGCTTGCCCTTGGTGTTCTTGATCTTGAAGCCCAGGGCCTCCAGTTGCGCACGCGCCTCTGCGGTCGGCGCCGCCATGGTGAGGGTCCTGCCCTTCATGCCGGCGACCTTGGCCTTGACCGCCTCCAGGTCGGCCAGTGCGCCCTCGGTCTTCGCGTCGACCTTCGTCGCGACCGACACCGGAAGCTGCGCATAGGTGGCGGTCAGTTGCTCGATCGCTTCCTTCGAGAACCCGGCCGCCTCCATCTGCTTCTTCAGCAGGCCGATGTCCGTCTCCAGGGCGGCCTGGCCAGCCTGCTGGCTGTCCTTCTGCTGGGCGACGGCCTGGGCGTGGTCCATGGCGGCCTGTGCCGCCTCCAGGAACGCGGTCTTGACCTTGCGGCCCTTCTCGGTGGTGATGTCCAGGCTGTGGCCGTTGTCCTTGACCGCCTCACTCAGGTCGGCCAAGGACTGGCGGAAGCTGATCTCCTTCTCCGCCGCCCCGATGTTCACGCCGTTGAGCGCGTTGAGGGCATCGACGAGCTTCTCCGCCTCGCTCCGCTGGTCCTGGAGCTGGTCGGCCGTCACACCGAGCTGCTTGGCCAGCTCTGCCTGAGACGTCGCGGACGTCTTGCTCTGCACGTCCACCTGCGCCAGCGCGTCGGTGTACTGCGGCATGAGCGTGAGCAGCTTCTCCTTGCTCGTGCCATCCGCGGCCGCAGCGCCGGCGAGCCGGTTGAAAGCGTCGGCAGCCAGCTGCGCGTTGCCCGACTGGGCCAGCTGGGCGAGCGCCTCATCAACAGACTTGATCTTGTCGTGGGCCTCGTCCAAGGGGATCTGGGCCTCGCCCATACCCTTGGTGATGTTCAGGGTGATGCTGTTGACGATGTCGGTGCTGCGGGCCTTCCAGTCCGGGTGCGCGACACGCTTGACTGCCTCACCGAAGCCGTCGAGGCCCTTGCCCAGCTTGTCGAGCGCCTCGCCGCCGACCTTGCCCGTCTTGCCGAGGTCGACAAGGCTCGCGGCCATCTTCGACACCGACGGCGGAGCGTCCTTGAACTGATCGCGCACGGACTGACTCGCGTAGGAGATCAGTTCCAGGCCCGCCACGACTGCGCCCACCTGGCCGAGGGTGCCCAGGATGACCCGCGCACGAGCGGCGGTCAGGCCCATGGAGGACAGCGCCGCTCGCGTGGCGGCGATCCGCGGCAGCAGCAGCACGAATCCGGTGACCGCGAGAGTCGCGGCGCCACCCACGCCCGTGAGGAGAGTGACGGCGTGCTGAAGGCCGGGCGGCAGGTCGTTGTACGCGTTGACCAGCCGGGTGATCCACTGGGTCATCGTGCGCAGGGCACCATTCGCCGAGGAACCGCCCTCGATCAGGGCAACCTCGATCGCACCGCGCAACCGCTCCAGGTCGCCGACCAGGTTGTCGGTCTGCGTGGCGGCCATGCGGCCAGCGGCGCCCTGGTCATTGACCGCCCGGGTGTACTTGGCGATGCCGTCAGCGCCGAGCTCGTACAGGATCGTCGCCGACCGCACCGCGTCGCTACCGAAGATCGTCGCGAAGGCGGCGTTGCGGGCCTCGGGCGTGAGGCCCTTGAAGCTGTTCTGGAGGTTGCCCGCCAGCTTCGTCAGGCCCACGAACTTGCCCTGCGAGTCGTAGGCCGTGAAGCCCAGCTTGTCCATCATGGCCTGCGCCTCTTTGGACTGCGGGGTCAGCCGCTGGAGCATGACCTTCAGCGAGGTGCCCGCGTCGGAACCGATGAGAGCGTGGTCCGCGAAGGCTGCGAGGGTGCCGACGGTGTCTTCCAGGCTCAGGCCGGTCTGCTTGGCGAGCAGGCCGCCTTGGCGCAGCGACATGCCGAGGCCGTTCATGTCGGCGGCGCTCTTGTTCGCGGCCGCGGACATGACGTCGGCGATGTGAGAGACGTCCTTGCCCTTCAGACCGAAGGTGTTCATCGCCTGGGCCGCGATCACGGCGCTGTCGGCGAGGCCCATCTGTCCGGATGCGGCCAGCGCCAGGGTGCCCTTGAGGGCGCCCCCGGTGATGTCCGACACCTTCACGCCCGCGCGTGCCAGCTCCGCCTCGGCGTCCGCGGCCTGGGTCGCCGTGAACGACGTGGTCTTGCCCGCCTCCAGTGCTGCCGCCCGCAGTTGCTTCATCTGCTGAGCGTTGGCCTGGGTGACCGCGCGGACGTTGGACAGGGCCTTGTCGAACCGCGCGGCGGCCGCGGCGGCGATCGCGAACCCGGTGACCATCGCGGTGCCCACCGCGGCGCCGGCCCCGGCGAGCCGGGAGGTGGAGTCGGCGGCCTGCCGCATGCCGCGGGTGTACTGGTTGATGTCCGCGCGCAGCCGGACGGTGACGGTACGGGTGGCCACGGTTCACCCCCCGTCTGGTCTGCGGTAGTCGAGGTGAACATGCAGGCCCTCGGACGAGCCCTTGTTCCTGTCCTGGTGGGCCTTCACGGCCTTGGCTGATGTGGTGCACGGGTGGCAGCGGATGAGTTCGGCGGTGAAGGCGAACTCGTTCTTGGGGTCGGTGGCGATGTCCCAGGGCTGGCCACACTCGGGGCAGGCGTTCTTCTCCGCCTCCAGGAGGGCGAGCGCCCAGGCCCGGTCTTCTTCGAGCCAGAGCGGCTCGCCGTCCTGGACGACGCGCCCCATGAACACGCTCCGGGGGACCCCCCAGGCGCGTGCCGCCTCTACTTCCCGCCGGTGAGGCCCGCCAGGAGCGCGGAGGCGGCCAACGAGAAAGGGATGACGTCCGCGGCGTTGTGGACGTCCCAGGCGGCGTCGAACAGCTTCTTGATCTCGCCCTCGTTGATGACCTCGAACAGCTCGGTGACCTCGTCCTCGGTCATCACCGGGGCGATGCACGAGGCGGACACCAGGGCCCTGCCGAAGGTGACCGAGTCGAACAGCTCGTTCTCGTTCTCGGACGGGTGCGCGGCGAGCAGGTCGCTGTAGGCCTTGTCGCCGATGTACCGGAACGTGAACGGCTCCTCGGCGGCCTTGGCCTGCTTCCTCGCCTCATGGAGCTGCTCGGAGAGCGCCCGGCCCGGGTGTTCGTCCGTGAGGTCGGCGGGCTCCCACTCTTCGGAGACCTTGCTGATCTCATCGGTGAGGCGCTCCACCTCACCCGCCAAGTCGCCCCGGAGGCACACCGTGACGGTGCGCTCCCGGGGCTTGGCCTGCGCCAGGATCTCCTGGATGCTGCGCCCCATCAGGCGACCGTCGCGGACGTCGCCGGGGCGTCCGTCACCTTCATCGGCGACACGAACTTCATGACCTCGTTCGCGGCCGGGCTGGAGTTCTGCGGCTCGCCGCAGGTGATCGGGTAGACCTCGACCTTCTGGCCGACCGTCCACGCGGTGCTGTAGGCGACACCGCGGCGGATGACCAGGAAGCCGGACACGCCGTACTTCAGGGTCGTGTACGGGGCGTCGTCGCCGACGGTGTCACCGCGCTTGAAGGTCAGCTCGGTGTCGAAGCCCACTCGACCTGCGGTCTTCGTGTCAAAAGTCGACGCGAGCGACGACGTGTCGACGTCCGCCGTGGACGGGTCGACCTTGAGTCCGTCCGGGGTGATGCGCTTGGTGTAGTCGGCGCCGGCGGTCAGCTCCGCCACGGTCGGCGCGTTGATGTTCGCGACGGTGGACAGCCACGCCACGCGGGTCTTGCCGTCGCTGATGAGGTCAGACATTCGGCCCTCCAGGGCAAACAAAAGGCCCCGGCCAGGTGGCTCAGGGCTCGAAGGGTGTGTGGTGGGGCGGGGTCAGATGCGCAGCGCGGCCACGGTGACCGTGGTGACGCCGCTGTAGCCGATGGCGCACAGGCCGTCGGAGGCGTTCTGGAGCAGGTCCGGGCTGAGCGGGCCGATCATCCGCTCGCCCGTGGCGGGGACGGAGACGGTGACGTTGGAGACGGCCTGGCCGCGGAAGGCGGCGACCGAGGTGAGCGTCACCGTGATCGGGCTGCCCGAGCCGTTCTTGACGTGCAGGAAGACGCGGTCGCCGACCTCGCACTTGTCGCCTCCGCCGGCCGCGGCCGCGTAGGTGGGGCCGAGGCCGGCCAGGGCGATGACCTGGGTTCCGAGTGTTGCCATGGGGTGCCCTCCATCAGGCAGGTGTCGAACAGATGCGGTACTGGACGGGCAGGAACCACAGGGGCGGGGTGACGTCGTCGTCCCGTGCCAGTGGGGGGCCGCCCAGGTCCTCGGGGGGCCAGCAGGAGCGGCCCTCTACGGCCAGCGGGGCGGCCAGGGCCTTGCGGACCTTGTCGGCGACCCACAGGGTGCGTACCGGGTCGCCGCCGACACAGGTGATCTGCATGGTCGTGTCGAAGTCGGTGCGCTCGTCGGCGAGGGACTCGCGCACGGCCATGCCCGGGTCCGGGTAGAGGACCGCGAACTTGTCGGGCGCCGACCACCCTGCGGACGTGGGGGTGCCGCCCACGTAGACGACCAGGTCGGCGTCTTCCAGGGCGGCCTGGACGGCGTCCAGGTGCGGCAGTACCTCGGGGGTGGTGGCCATCGGTCACATCCCCCAGGCGAGGCCGCGTTCCATGACCAGGGCCATCTGCGCCTCGAACCGCGGGAGTTCCGTGGCCAAGGCGCGGCCGCCGTCGTTGTGGGGAGGGTTCTTCACCGACCCGTACTCCAGGATGTTGCCCAGGGCGCCCTGAGCGGCTCCCTTGTCGGGCCCGATCGTCGCCATGACGATGTCCGGCCCGTAGTTGGCGATGTCGAAGCCCACGCTGTTCGGGTACAGCGGGGCGTGTCGCCCGGAGGACTGGCGGGCGTTCTTCCGCCAGTCCCGCTTGATGTTCACGGCGCCGCGCATGGTGACCGCGCGGGCGTCCCTCCGGGCCCGGGGGATGCTGCGGGCCAGGTGCCGCTCCAGGCGCCGGACGTCGGACATGTCGAACCTGTTGTCCATCAGGATCTGTCCTCCGTTTTGATCCGCCAGGCCGTGGCCTGGTCGCCGAACTGGGCCCCGGTCACGTACAGGACGAGGCCGACCATGCGGGCGTCCTGGGAGTCGGTGACCTCGATGCACATGCCGGGCAGCACCCTCACCCCGTCGGGCAGGGGCGCGTCCCACGGGAGTTCGACCACGTACTCCAGCAGGCGCACTTCGCGGTCCGAGGCCTGGACGTCCTCGCCGGAGGCCTGCGCCACGGATTTGACCCGGCCCACGCCGGTGTAGCGCGTGGTCTGGGCGCCGGGCACCGTGTTGCCGGTCGTGCGGTCGAAGGTGTCGTCGGCCTGCGAGTAGAGGCGCACGGTGTCGCGCATGCGGGCCTTGGCCGCGGCCCGGCCGGCGGCGAGGACGCCGTCGACGTTCACGTCGCCCCCTGCACGATGCTGAAGGCGCCGCCCCGGACGCCCCGGAGTTCGTCGGCTTCCTCCTCGGACAGATAGATCTCGCCGCGCGAACGCGATGAGTCGATCGTGTACGAGTAGTCGTCGATGGACTCCTGCCGCTTGCCGTTGGGGTTGTCCAGCTTCCGCAGGACCATGGCGCAGCAGACCTTCAGGGAGATGTCCGTGGGCGCCGTGGCGTACTGCGGGAACCGGTCCAGGATCAGCGCGGACGCGTCCTTGAGCCAGGCGGTGGCCTGGCGTTCCTCTGTGGCCGTCAGATCGCGGCCCAGGCGGTCCGCGAGGTCGGTGAGGGTTGCCAGGTCCACCGGATCCTCCTACTGCTGAGGGCTGGCGTCTGCGTACTTCGCGGCGAGGTCGTCCCGGGTGGCCGCCGCAGCCTCGTCGGGGTCGGCGCCGCAGGACACGGCCCAGGCCACCCAGTCGTCCTTGGACGCGGACTTGGCCGGCGCCTTCGGCTCGCTGTCCTTGCCGGAGGACTTCGCCTCGACGATGCCCTCCTCCTCCGGCAGGGCCCGCAGCCGCTTGACGACGCTCGCGTCCGAGGTCTCGAACTCGCCGCCCTTGAACTGTGCCCAGACCCCCTTCTCGTCCTGCAAGGTCAGGTGCGGGTAGCGGGTGCTCTTGAAAGTCGCCATGTCGGCGGTCTCCTTACGAGAGGTCCTTGACGATTCCGTGGTAGGACTCGGCGCCGTACTCCAGGCCGACCTCGCC
Source organism: Streptomyces sp. 351MFTsu5.1 (assembly GCF_000383655.1). Lineage (NCBI taxonomy): Bacteria > Bacillati > Actinomycetota > Actinomycetes > Kitasatosporales > Streptomycetaceae > Streptomyces > Streptomyces sp. 351MFTsu5.1. Next base: position 21,676 of record NZ_KB911804.1, read on the forward strand.
GTAGAGCTGCCACTTCTCGGAGGCGCCGGTCTTGGCGAGGGGCTCGGCGAACAGCAGGCCCTTGCCGGGGATCTCCAGCCACACCGGGGCGCAGACCGAGAGGTCGACGACGGCGATCTGACCGGTCGGCATCCAGCGGTTGAGCATGACGCCGAAGGTGCCGAAGTCGGTGACCAGCGTGTCGACGGCGACGCCACCGATGTTGCGGGTCATCGTCGGCTGGTTCAGCGAACCCGTGCCGTACAGGTTCGACAGGGCGACCTTCTGTCCCGGGCCCGTCATGAAGACGGTGGACTCCTGGGGCAGCTTGGCACCGTTGGCGAACATCGTGGACAGGGTGGCGTCGACGATGGCCTTGGACAGGGCGCGGGGGGTGCCGCCGTTGGCGTTCACGTTGGTCGTGATCGCCGTGAGGAGGCCGCGGGTGCGGCGGGCCGTCGAGTTGTTGGCCGGCTTCTGGTAGGCGCCGGACAGGAACGACAGCTCGACGTCCACGGCCATCGACTCCAGCTCGGCGCTGATCTGCGCGGTGAGCTCGTCGTCGATGGGGTTGTCGTCCATGCCGATGTTGATGCCGGAGTACATGCCGGTCGCGGCCTGTCGGGTGTAGGAGACCTCGACGGCGGACTGGTGGATCTCGACGACGTTGGAGATCGCCGACCGCGAACGGGCCACGCCGGTCGGGGCGGTGGCACCCTCGACGACGCTGTTGTTCGTGGTCGACGCGCGGCGGTCGACGGTCTGCCACTCGAACTCGACGGACTTGGTCCGCTTGCCGCCGGACAGGCCACCGATCGCCGCGAGGAACGGCGTCTCGGTCGGGGTGACCGAGTAGAGCTGACCGTGGTAGTTCGGCAGGTTGTAGGTCGTGCCCTGCCCGCTGACTGCACCCATGGGTGGGTTCCTTCCTGTGGGTGAGGGCCCGGCTTACGGCCTGCCCTACTTTCCTGATGGCTTGATCTCCCGGAGCTGCTGCGTCTTCAGAGCCAGCGCCAGCTTGGTGTTGCCGGCCTGCTCTGCTTCGGCGATGCGCTGCGAGAGGTTCGGCGGGGTCCCGGGGCGGGCGCCCTGCGCCGGATCCGGCCGCGGTGTGCGAGGACCGGGTTCGCCCGCCGCCCAGTGCGGCTTGCGGGTCAGCAGCTCGTCCAGGGCGGCCGTGATGGCCGTCCGGTCGACGTTGCCGTCGTCGGTGAGGAAGCTGCCGCTCTGGAGGGCGTCGACGGCGTCCTGCGGGTCCTGGAAGCGGCCCGCAGCGAGCGCCTCGACTTGGGAGCTGACCGCCAGCCGAGTCGCCTTCTCGGCGCGTTCGGTGGCCGCCGCGAGGGCGTCCGCCTGCCGCTCCGCCTCGGTCTTCTCGGCGTCCTCGTACTTCTTGAGCTTGGCGGCCTGGTCCTTGGCCCGGTCTTCGGCCTCCTTGGCGCGCTGCTTCCATGCCGCCAGGGCCTTCTCGCCGGCAGGCCCGAGAGGAGCGTCGCCGTCGCCGCCCTCTGGTGGCGTGCCGGGGTCGGCGTCCGCAGGCGGCGGAGGGGTGGCCGGGTCGGTGCCCGCAGGCGGCGGATTGCCCGCGCCCGGGTCCGTGATCGGCTCGGTGGGGGTGGGTGTGCTCATCTGTGCTCCCGTTGCAGGAGGTTGGGACCGTCGGCGTTGCGCCGGGGTCAGGTCAGGTAGCCGAAGCGGCGCAGCATGCGCAGGGCGTCCTCCCGGCTCTCGGCGAGCCGGAAGATTTCCTCGGGCATCAGGCGGGGCGTGCGCAGCTCGAAGCGAGGCAGGCCGCGCCGGGCCTCGATGCGGTCGCGCGCGAAGCGGGTGCCCGTGCGGGCCTCCGTGCGGTCGCGTTCGGCGCGGTAGAAGGCCCCGCGTCTCGTTGTGCCCTCGGTGGTCGCGAGGACCTGGCGGCCGTAGGCGGTCATGGTCTGCATGCCGCGGCGGGCGTTGACGACCTGGGCCATGTCGGCGCCCTCGCGGATGGCCCGGGCGCCAGCCTCGCCGAACACGCGGTCCTGCTCAGCCCTGGACAGGCCGTTGAAGTACGACCGGGGGTTGATGAACCCGGCGCCGCCGAGGTCGTCGTCACGGCGGCCGCGGTTCTGGTTGCGGGCGATCAGCGTGGTCGGCAGGTGGATGCAGTCGCACCGCGGGTGCCGCTGGAAGCCCTTGTTCCAGCCGAACTCCTTGCCCGCCAAGATGACGCACCTCGAGCAGGCGGGCGGCTGCACCACCCGCACGTAGCCCTGAATGGTGCGCCGCGAGGCCATCGCCACACCGGTCGCCCCGCGCCCCGCATCGGCGACCTGGGTCGCGGTGATGCGCAGCGCGGACGCCAGAGAGCTGCGGAACGCGTCCTCCATGGACTGCCCAGCGAGCATCCGCACCTTCCAGTCGACCACCGGCTGGTACAGCAGGGACAGCAGCGGGCGACCGTCCGACGCGATCCCGGCCAGGGAGCCGGGGACGACGCGGCCGGCCGCCGCCGACTCGGCGCCCTCCGCGGCGATGACGTCATCCAGGTACGGATCCGCCAGCTTGGCCGCCTCCGTCTGCGCGGTGGTCACCGCGGCGACCAGCAGCGGTGACAGCTGCTCCCAAGAGGCGCTGATGTCGGCCCGGTTGATCTGCCTCCACACGGCCTGCACCCGGTTCGCGGCCGCGCGGACGATGAGCTGCTGGCGCCGGTACTGGTCGAGGGCGATCCCCCGCAGCTCGGTGTCGACTGCCACGGCCTACGCCTCCGCCGGCACGTCGCCCGGGAGGCCGTCGCCCGGCTTCGGCCCGTACCCGGCGGCGAGGTTGCCGTTCAGGACCTGGTTGACGGCGTCCTCGTCCATCTGCCGCATCCGCTGGCGCTGCACGGCCGTGTAGCCGAGGTCCTCGCGGCCCTGCTCGACGGGCAGGATCTTCGCCTGGACCAGCTTCACGATGGCGTCGGCCTTCTGCGCGAACGTCGGCGTCGACGCGTCCCGCCACAGCGTCTCCAGGTTGAGGGCGCGCGGGTCCCAGTCGCCGTCGCGGATGCGCAGGATCAGCCGGTTCATCTGCTCGTAGGAGCCGCCGAAGGTGCGTTGGCGCCGCTCGGCGCGCTTGACCAGGCGGGTCTCGGCGGACCGGATGGCGTCCGCGCTCGGCGGGTTGTTGGTGTCCAGGCCCAGGAAGTTCGGCGGCAGTCCGGACAGGCCGCCCACGAGGCGGGCCAGCAGCTCGATGGTGGAGTGGAAGTTGGACAGCTGCGCCTCGGGGAACTGGACGACGTCCGCGCCTTCGTCGCCGCCCCGCTTCTTCGACATGGCCCAGATGCGGCCGGCGATCCGGGACCACTTCGAGATCTGGGCGCCGTTCTGGTCGACGAAGTCTTCCTCGTCCACGCCGAACGCCACACGCCTGGGGACGGCGTGGAACTCGGCGCTGACCATCATGTCGGTGGCGATCTTGCAGGCGGCATCCGACAGGGGCAGTACGCGGGCGATCTCGGAGACGCCGTTGGGCTTCATGATGCGGCCGCGGTTGACCAGCGGAACCACGGGGACTTCGCCCATCTTGTGCTCGTCGCGGTCCGTCTCCTGCCAGGACGTCACCGAGGTCTGCTTGTAGTAGACCGTCTCGTCCGGCAGGTACAGGGCCGCGTACCTGTCGATGACCGCGTCCGTGATCGGGTCCTGCTCGTGCCACCGCTTCAGCGCGGCCCGCACCTGCCGGGTCCGGGGGTCCCGGTCCACCTGCATCTGCAACGGCGACTCGACGGTCACCAGCGGCGTCGAGGCGTCCTTCTCGTTCGTTCCGACCACCAGGAACGACCGCCGCATGACCAGCGCATCCACGTGCGCCTGCTGCGACTTCTCGTCCATGCCGTTGGCCTGCCAGACCTGCCACAGGTCATCGGCGGCGGCCTCATCGTCGGCGTACCGGAAGCCCTCGACGTCCAGGCGCTCCTCCAGCGAGTCGACGACCAGGGAGGGCCAGTTGATGACCACCTGCCGGATCTGGTCGCCGAGCTCCTCCAGCAGCTCCGGATTGAGGTAGGACAGGTCCTGCTTGCCCTCGTAGTACCGGTTGAGGTCCTCCAGGCCCGACTGGAGAGACTCATGGACTCGGGCGAGATAGGCGACCCAGTCGGCGGGGGTGCGGTCCTTGGCCTCCACGGTGCACCCCCTTCACAGGACGATGACGGTGGACTTCTTCTTCGGCTTGTTCTGGCCTGCGGCGACGGCGTCCAGGTAGGCCTCCCAGGAGAGACACCCGGCCATGGAGCCGTCCATCGACAGGGGCGACTGGTGCCGTTCCTTCTCGATCACCCACAGCGGCTGGCCTTGCTCGTCGAGCATCTTGAGGACCTTCCGGCGGGCGTTGGCCACGTGCTTGGCGAAGGTGGCGTCACCCGAGTGGGTCAGGGTGCCGGACTGCATGGCGCCCTTGTATGCCTTCAGCGAGTACGCCATGGCCTTGAGCCGGTTCGTCCACCACTCGGTGACGCGCTTGTCGCCCCATCGGCCCTTCCAGACGCTGATCATTCCCTCCCAGTACGGAGGGTCGGCGTACAGGCGGACCACGTCCCAGGTGGCGAATGCCTGCACCAGGACGGCGTCGACCTCGTCCTCCGGGCACTTCCAGCCCGGGCCGCCGGGGTCGTTGGCGCCGGGCGGGCACTCCCAGATGCCCAGCGGCCATTGGAACCCGGTGGCCAGGTGAGTCGCGATCAGGGCGGTGGCGTCCCGGAACTGGGCGCCGTCGAACCCGACCACGATCTTGTCGCCCTTCGGCGGCAGCGGCTGGTCCGGTCGGGCCAGTTCCTTCCACCGCTCGACGGAGAACGCCTGACGGCCCGCCTGCACACGCCGGTTGAGCCACACGCGCTCCCAGTAAGAGCGGTCGGTGTCCGGCGCGTTGTACAGCGAGACGATCGCGTCGACCTGGCCCTCGAAGTCTGGCCATGCCGCGATGGACGGGCCCGACGCCTCGCGGACCGCGGCGCGGATCTGCTCGTCGTCGGTGAGGTCCTCGTCCGGCCGCGGGGCGGCCTCGCGGTGGAAGAAGAAGAGCGTCCGGTCCTTCGACTTGCCCGACGCGACGAGCTCGGCGAACTCGTGCGTGCCCTGGGCTACCGAGTCCTCGCCCGGGGTGTAGGTGGTCGTGGTCTCCAGCGACCACGGGTCGAACAGCATGATCTTCGGGATGTTCGCCAGCATCGTCTGGTGAGCGTCCCGGTGACGAGGCAGCGTGAAGCGGTGCGTCTCGTCGAAGTGCTGGAAGGTGGTACGTGCGCCGTCGCGGCTGTCCGGCGAGGACGCGAGCGGCACGGCCTTGCCCGAGCCGCCCCAGCGCATGATGCGGTCCAGGCCCGGATCGAACAGGTCCCCGTCCGGCCCCTCCGTGATCATCACGTAGAGAGCTGCGTAGGCCAGCTCCTCGGTCTGTTCCTCGGTGTAGGCCACCATCGGGATGTACGGGTCCGACACCGGTACGCCGACGGGTTCACCGTCAGCGTCGAACCCGTCGCACCGGACCGGTCCGTCCGGGTGCAGCTCGGCGAACGCCACCGCGGCCGCCAGCTCCGTCTTCGCTGTGCCCTTGCGGACGCTCAGCCCGACCCGCTTAAAGCGCCTCTTGCCCGCGCGCGGGTGGCCCTGCGGGTACACCTCGTACCAGCGGTAGATCAGCGCGCGCTTCTCCGGGTCGAGCACGTAGGGGCGCCCTCGCAGGGCGCCCGGACCGTGCACGGCCCGTTCCTCGATGAGGTCGCACACCTGAGGTCCCAGCGTCGGCCACGGCTTGTCGTCCGGCGGCGGGACCATCAGGACGCCCACGGCTCACTCCACTACGTGCAGCGCGGCCCGCGGATCGTCGGGCCGCCGGCCTGTCGACGGGCGGCGCCGGGAACGGGGGACGCTCTCCTCATCGTGCGCAGCCACCTTCCAGCGCAGCCGAAGCAGGGCCAGCGGTGTGAGGCCGAGCCGATCGCCAAGCTGGCGGGCCTCCTTGGACGCGTCCAGATCTCCCTGCTCTGCCCGTGCCTTCCAACGGACGTACTGCGCAACTTCCCGCACCCAGCCCGCCCGCTCCCACTCCACGGCCTGGGGGAGCGCCCACAGGGCCGCCCACAGCTCCGCTTCGACTCGCTCCTGGGCGGTGAGTTGAGCGGTGAGGATGGCGGCAGCCTCGCGAGCAGCGTCAGCCTTGCGCTGAGCGGTACTCCGTTGGCGTCCAGTCAGGTTCGGCTCAGCCAGCGACAGTTCGAGCTCGTCGGCTGTGCGCTGCGCCGAGTCGCGCTGAGTCGTCAGCGCGATGTCGGGCAGCAGGGGCCACGCCGGAGGGGCTCCCTCTCGGCCGTTGGCGGGCAGTTCGGTCATTGCCACGGTGGCGTTGCGCCGCCGGGCATTCGGCTTCGGGGCAGGGCCCATACCGGCCATGCCGATCACCCCCAGAGTGCCGTTGCGGCACATCAGATGGCCGGCCCTTGCGGCCAGCCGTGGTTACAGTGCGTGCTGTCGGACGCTGCCGGAGGGCCTCCCAGACCCGTACGGACAGAGAGCTCCCTCCCCGGCGGTCCTTCGGATGATCTTGGTTGGGGCATCCCCCCGGGTGGATCATGACCGTGCGTGACGAACGTTTCAGCAGGTCAGAGGCTCGGGGCGGTGGTGGAGGTCACCAGAGGTACAGGGCGCCGTCGACCCGGGCTCGGTGTTTGACCTGGTCAGCGCCTTGCGGCTGCTCGTCGGTGTGGTGGGCCGGCCGCTGGCAGGTGATGTGGACGAGCAGGGGGAGGGTGTGGACGGCGCCGCAGGCCGGTTCCGCCTCCGCCTTCACGGTGTCCTCTGCTGCCGTGTCCTCGGCGGTGCTGTCGCTGCCCTCAGCTGCCTTGGTCTTGGTCCTGCTGGTCATGCTCAGCCTCCGTGCTGCTCGGTGTGGTCACGGCAAGGTCGATGTCCTCGTGGAACAGCACGACGTGAGCCAGTCCGAGCGAGGCGCGGAGTTGGGTGGCGATGCGGCCGGCTGCTTCAGCGTCCTCGGGCGTCAGCTCTCCCACGTTGCCGATGAGGAGGACGTCGCCCGGCTTGACGAGGACGACGCGGACGGCGTCGGTGCTCACTGGTTCCACCCTCCTGGCTGGTGCCGTGCTGTCTCGCTGCTGTGGCAGGGACCGCACAGGCCGCGCCCGTGCTCCGGATCGTTGGGGTCGAGGCCGAGGGCCTGGAGCTCACGGCGGGAGTGGGGGTGGTGGTCGGCATGCCGGGACGGCTGGCCGCATGGTCCGCGGTGCCCGTGGCTCTCGTTGGTGCACACGCACGTGGGGTCACGCTGGAGGACGGGCCGTCGGAAGAGGCGCTCGTGGTTTCGGTCGTAGCCGCGCTCTCGTGCGCTGCCTCGGGTCTGCTCTGCCTGACGGCGGTGTTCGTCGCACTTGCTGTGCTGGGTGTACGTGGGGCAGCGGGGTTCGGAGCAGACGCGCCAGCGCTGGGACTTGGGCACGAGGTCCCCCGATCGGTACGGTGTCGCGACTTGGGGGTGGTGAACGTGGAGAAGCCGGACGTTCGGCTGGGGATCGTAGTTGCTGGCCTGGTGCTGATGATCGGTTGCCGCATCATCGTGTGGTGGCCGGGGGTGATCGTGGGTGCGGCCCTGATTCTGGGCGTGCTGGTGATGGAGGGTGCGAGGCGTCTTCGTCGCTAGACGGGCTATGTGCCGCTCAGAGTCGCCGGATGCCGATGTCGAGGGAGAGCCGGATGGCGTGTGCTCGCTCCCGGGTGGCGGTTGGCAGTTCGAGCGGGACTGGGGCGCAGCAGCCTTTGAGGCAGGTGCTGTGCCCGTCGGAGACGAGGTGGACGTGGCGGCCTTCGCGGGCGAGCTGATGCGCTGCTTCGGCGGCTGGGTTGGGTGGGGCGAGCATGGCGGCTCCCTGGCACGACGAAGCCCCCCGGGTTCAGGTCACCGGGGGGCTTCGTCGTGAGTTGTGTGGTGCCTCTGTGGGCACAGCTCTGCACCGAGATCGTCACACAGCGTCTGACCTGCGGTCAAGCAACCTTGCGTGCGGCCCGCTTGGCGGCGAGTGCCGTGACTGCCTCGACGGCGAAGTACGGGTAGCGGTCTGTGCCGCCGGAGCGGGTGAGCTGGCCTCGGTAGACCAGGTTGCGGAGGGCGCCGGATGTGATGCCGAGGACCTGTCGGGTCTGTGCGGCGGTGAGGTGGCCGGGCCGTAGGTTCTGCGACTCCATGGCCCCATGATGCGCCAGCGGTATCGGGCGTGCGGGGTATCCACGGCGCGGGTTTCCCCCCGATTCCGGGCCTCGGTGCGGGAGCCCGAAACTCGAAACTTCGCAGCTCAGGAGCGATATCAGGGGCGAAACCGGTTTCGGATCAAGGTGAAACCGCTGGCTTGATCCGAAACCGGCTTCCGGGGGTCTACTCGCCGTCCTCGGCGGGTGCGATGTCCACCCAGCGCAGCCCCTTGGCCCCGCCGCAGCACTCCCTGATGGTGATCTGCCGGGTGGAGACCTTGAAGGGCTTCAGGGCGGCGGACAGGGCCGTCGAAGCGGCGGCCGCCTCCATCTCGGTCCACGGGCCGTACAGGTCGGCGCGGTAGCGGGCGAGGGCTTCGACGAGGCGGTGGGAGTGCACCGACTCGGTGCCGTCGGGCCAGATGGCGCGGAGGTGGTCGACGACGGTCTCGTCGTCGAGTTCCTCGACGACGGCGCCGACGGACTGTCCGGTGAGGGTGCCGGCAGCGGTGCGCAGGGCCAGGGCGCGCTTGGCGATGTCCTCGGCTTCGGTCTGCTTGATGAACGCGGCGCGGACCGTGATTCCTTCGCGGCCGCGGGCGAGGATGCCGGTTCCCTGCTCGTCGATGCTGATGTCGGTGGCGCGCAGGCCGCGATCGTAGGCGCCGGTGCCGAGCACGTTGTTGTTGGCCCGCCAGTCCATGACCGCGAGGCACAGGCGGGTACCGACCGAGCTGGAGACGCTGCTGGGCAGGCTCGGGGCGTCGGGGTTCTGGGTCAGCAGGATGAGGATGATGCCGTAGGCGCGGGCCTTCTTGATCAGGCGGGTGGCCAGGGCGGCCGCCTCTTCCTTGTAGTCGTCGTGGGTGAACAGCTCCTGAACCTCGTCGATGACGATGACTCGCGGGCCCAGGTTCTGCTCGGGGTACTTCTCGGCGAGCGCGCGGGTGACCTTGCGGCCCTCGGGGACCTCGCTGGCGGGCAGGGAGCGGATGAACGCGGCGCGGCGCTGGTACTCGGCGATCCCGGAGCGCATGCCGGCGAGGGCGGCCTCCAGGTCCTCGTCCTCGTCGCCGGACACGTAGCGGTGGCAGATGGGCTTGACGGAGTCGAGGTCGCCGGAGCCCTTGAGCTCGTAGATCCACAGTTCGGCGGTGGGGTCGAGGGCGACGCCGAGGACGATGGCGAGCGCGCAGGACGTCTTGCCGGAGCCGGGGATGCCTCCGACCAGCAGGTTCGAGTACATGAGGGTGATCTCGATGAGGTTGCCGCGCGGGTCGAAACCGTAGGGCAGGGGCTGGTAGACGTCGGCCTGGCCGTCCTTCATCAGCGGCCAGATCTTGCGGCCGGCCTTCGCGGGGTCGCGGCTGGCGACCCACAGGACGAGGCGGCCGGGGTGGGCGGTGCGGTCGGCCTCCGGCCACACCGTGCTGATGGGGCGTCGCATGGCGGCGGCGAGGGCAGCCCGCTTCTCCAGGACGGCGGTGGCTTCGATGCCGGGCGGGAGGTCGACTTCGGCGCGCCAGCCGGGGCCGTCGCGCATGACCTCGGCGGCGAACTCGACACCGCGGCGGCCCTTCTTGCCCTCGATGCCGATCGCGGCGAGGGCGTCGAAGACCTCGGTGGAGTCGAGGCGGCGCAGGACGTTGGTGGCGACGTAGCGGGTGATGAGGGGCTTGTCGTTCTTCCTCCCTGCGACGCCAGCGAGCGCCAGGGCGCCGATGGCGGAGGCGAGCGTCCAGCCGGGTACGAGGAACGAGCTGACCAGCGTGGTGATGCCGGTGGTGGTCGCGACGACGACGGAGGCGATGCGGCGCGGCCGGACGCGGCGGGAGTGCTCGCGGGACAGCGCCAGCCACGCCTCGATGTCCGCGGAGGCGGCGGCCTTGGCCTCGACGGGGCGGGCCTCGGTGTCGGCAACCCACTTGCCCCAGCGGATGAGGAGGCGGCCGGTGCCGCGCGGGGAGCGCAGCAGCAGACGTCCCAGGTAGACGGGGGCGCGGAGCGAGTGGAAGCCGGTTACGTGCCCGTAGTACGAGGCGGCCCAGCGGACGTGGTCCTTGAAGAGGTCCCAGCGGCGCAGCGCGGGGGGGACGACGGGCGGGGCGTCGGCGAGGTAGGCCTGCTTCTCCGCGAGCCACGTGCCGTCCGGCGGCGTCTGCTCGGGGGGGTCGACGGGCCGCGGCTCGGCGGACGCGACGACGTCGATGACGGTCTCGGACAGGGTGTCAGGGAGCTCCTTGTGGAGCTGTACGACGTTGTCGGCCATGCTGGTGCCTTCCTTGCTCCTTGCAGGGGTACGGAGGCCCGGGGGCGGCCGTTGACTTGGCGGTTGGGGCCGCCCCCGGGGCGGGGCTACTTGCCGTTCTTGCGGCGCTCGGCCGCCTTCTCGATGCGCTCGACGCGCTTCTTGAGGTCGCTCAGGTCGACGTTGCCGGTGCCGTCGTCGGCGAGGCCGCGCTTGCCCATGCGGGCGACGAGGGCGACGACGCGGACCTTCTCGCCGGTGGTGAAGTCGCGGAAGCTGATGTCCTTGGCCACGGTCAGGACTCCTTGGTCTTGTCGTTGTCGGGCAGGGCCATGGAGAAGGTGACGGTGAAGTCGCCGTCGTCCTCCATCTCGATCTCGCTGCCGGTCTCCGGGTTCGTCTCGGCCATGGGTCAGGCCTCCGTGTTCTCGTGGTCGGCGGGCAGCTCGGGAAGGGCCTGCGCGAGCGAGGCGTAGGCGCGGGACGTGTCGGCCCACAGCGCGCCGGCCTGGGCGAACCGCTGGGTCTTGGTGTGGTTGACGGGTTCGCCGCTGTGGGCGGCGCCTTCGGCGTACTCGGCGAGGCGCTTGGCCTTGGCGGCGGCCTGCTGGGCCTCGGTCAGGGCCTGTGCGCGGGTCAACGGCATGAAGTGTTCCTCCTGGTTGCGGGCCGGGCTATCCAGCCCCACCGCGCCCCCACGCACGGTGTCGCGGGGGACGGAAGGGCTGGTCAGCGGCCCTTCTGGAAGTCGGCCCACATGGACCGCAGGACGAGCAGGCAGACGGTGGCGCAGGTCCCGCCGACCGCGACGGCCACGGCCAGCAGGGCTGCCGCCATGGCGAGGAAGGTCAGCGCGACCGCTCCGCCGATCCCGGCGGCCACGTACAGGCCGACGGGTCGCCGGGCGGGCACGGGAGCGGGCGCCGGGGGCTGCTGGTTCTGGGCGGTCTTGGCCAGCTCGACGGCGGCGAGCGCGATCTGTACGGCGGCGGTGTTCGCCGAGGCCTCGGTGACGGCGGCCTCCGCCTTGTCGAGGGCGTCGCTCATCGGGCCCACCTCCGGACGCGGCGGCTGATGCGCGGCCACAGGATGATGCCGGCCGCGGCGACCAGGGCGGGGGGCTGGGACATCAGCGCGACCGTCCCAGCGAGCACGACGGACGGCGCGGCCGGGAAGGCGAGCAGGAACAGGCCGAGGGCGGCACCGAAGAGGATGCGCGTGATCATGCGTAGCCTCCGTTGCCCTCGTCGCGCTTCGCCAGCGCATCAGGCTGCGGCTGCGGGGCGGGCGGTGCCTTCTTCGCGGCCCGGGACAGGGCGGCGCGGATGTAGGGCTCGTCGACCAAGAGACGGCGGCGGCGGGCCAGGTGCTCGGCGATCTCCTTGGCCTTGGCGTCCGGCCCGAGGATCGATGCGGCTTCCTCGACGGCGCCCTGCAAGTTCACGGCGGGAAGCGCGTTGACCTGCGGCGCATCACCCGTATCACCGCGATGCACCTCGTACTCTGCGGGGCGGGTGCCAAGGACGAGAGCGACCGCTACGGGGTCCACCGGTACGCCGTACGTCCCGAGCATGGTGGCGATCTCGGCGGGCGGCGCATCAGGTCGCGCCTCGTGAGCGAGGCGGATCGCGGCGGCCGGGTCCATGGTGGCGAACCGGGCTCGGAGTACGTCGGTCGCGGATGCCGACCGGGGGGCGGGTGCTGCGGGTCGCGCATCAGCCTGCGGGAGGGCGAGCATCTGCCCGAGCGCGTGGCTGGCGCCGAGGGTGAGCTTCTCGCGGGACACGTCGACCAGGTCACCGCCGAGCTGCTGGTCGCCGACGCCGACCTTCCCGATCAGCTTCCACGCCTTCCGGACCGCTGCCTCCTTCTTGTCGTCGTCCGGGTGGCCGGTGGACAGTGCCTGCTGGAAGGCGAGTTGCTGCACGGTGTGGGCGTTGCGGCGGTCGGCCTCGGCGTCCCGGCCGGTGGTGTAGACGACGACGGACCGAGCGATGAATCCGAGGCCCTCGGCTGCACCGGACATGGCGAGTGGGGTGACCGCGTACACCGCGGCCTCGCGGGCGCTGGTGGCGATCGCCAGGCCGATGCCGCTGGCGGAGACGGGGGCGATCCACATGCCGGCGCGGACGACGGCCGGGGAGGACTGCCCGAGCATGGTCCTGCCCAGCATGATCAGGGCGAGGATGAGGGTCAGGCCCTCTCCGGCGGCGACGACGCCGGCGGCGGTGGCCTGGCGGTGGAACTCGGAGACGGCGTTGGTGTAGGTGCCCCAGGCGCCGACGCCTCCGACGACCGTCATGGCGACGGCGGCGGTGGCGAGTACGGCGGTCTGCCCCGTGGTGAGTTCGCGGGTGCTCACTGGCCACCTCGCTGGGCTTCCACGGCGGCGGCGAGGCTGCGCAGACGCATCCGCAGGGCCACCGCGGACCTGATCATGTCCGAGTCGTCGTGGATGTCGGCGGTCGCGGTCTCGGCCAGGGTCTCGGCGGCCATGCGGAGTTCGGTGGCCATGTCGAGCGGGGTCGGGTCGCCGTAGTCGTACGTGCGCAGAGGCGTCGCGGTCACTGGTCCGCACCCCGTTCGGTGGCGAGGAACGCGGCCACTACGGGGAAGGCGCGGTCGACGGAGCGGCGGACGGCCTCTTCCTCACTGATCGGCTCGGCGTCGAGGGAGCGGAGCAGGAGGCGCAGGGCCTCGCGCACCTTCAGGACGTCGTCGCTGACGAGCATCTGCTGGGCGACCCGGATGGCGACGGCGAGGTCGCTCGGCTCGGGGGCGGGCCAGAACGGGGCGGACGGAACGTAGGGCGAGAGCTGGGCGGCGGCTCGCTGAAGCTCGCCCTTGGCGTAGTCCTGGTCGCAGAGGGCGTGCAGCTCGGCAATGCGAGCTGCCTGGGCGGAAGTTGCGGCCCGACGGGGGCGCGCGAAATGATCGGTCATGCCGACTCCTGGTCTGATCAGGTGTTCGGTGAAGGGCCGGGCGGTGCGCGCGCCGGGGGCTGCAACCCCCGAGCTGCTGCCCGGCCTTTCGTCGTACTCCAGCATTCCACACACTGAACGATTTGTTCAAGCTATTGAATGCGATGCGCGCGCATCATCGCGAATCAGCAGGTTGGAAGTGGTGCAGCATCAGGTAGTCCTCCGGCCCGTACGCCGACCCGCACCACCGGCACATCAGCCGCGTCTCACCCGGCAGCCGCCAGATCACCGCCCCGCACACCACGCCCTCGCCGACCAGCGCGACGCAGTAGCCGATCCGCTGTAGCCGCGGCTCCGGGTCCCCGACGATCGAGCGGACCTGGCTGTTCAGGTCAGCCACCTCGCGGGCGAGGTCGCCGGCCGCCGGGTACTGCGCGACGATCCAGTCCAGTTCCTGGGCGAGCCATCGGCAGTCGGCGTCCAGCCGGGCGGGCGGCACGGCCCCGCGGTGGGGCCAGCGCAGCCGTCGGACGTCCGCCCGCCACCTGTGGATCACCTCTGTCGCCCGGGCCCAGTTCACCGTGTCGATCACGTCCTCGTCGACGGGGGAGCGCGGGCCGGCCGAGGCTTTGGTCGCGACGATGTCGCCCCACCCGGTCCGGCGCGGCACGAGGCACTCGCCGACCTCGCGGTACAGGGCGGGGAGTTCGAGCAGCCGCGCGGCCAGCTGCTCCCGGTGCCGGTTGCACAGGTAGCCGCTGGCTGCGTTGCCGCACAGTTCGCAGGTCACTTGTTCGTGCTCTCCTTGGGCTCGGCGAGGGCCTTGCGCAGCTCGACCGCGGCGCCTCCGTAGGCGCGGAGGATGGCCCATCTGCGGGCGAGCCGGCTGGCCCGCTCGACGGCGGCCTCGGCGGCCAGGGCCCGCTCCTTCCACTCGTCCCCGCGGCGCCAGCCCTTGTTCGCGTTCTCGTACAGGGCGTCCAGGTCGTCGTCGGTGATGCTGTCGGCGGTGTGTCGTCGGCTCGTCATGCGGACCTCCGCTGCTTCGCACAGGTCGGGTCGTGGTCGATGCCGAGGCTGGTCCACCAGCGCTCACAGCACACGTGCTGTAGAGCGTCGGCGGCCTCCCTGATGGCTCGCCGTTCCTCGTTCTCGCGTACGCGTGCAGCGCGCTCCGAGCTCGCGAGGGCCTCCGCCTCTTTGTCGACAAACTCGGCTTCGCGCAGCCAGGCGATGATCGGGACGATCGAGGCGGCGGCGAACAGCACCGCGATCCAAGGCGAGTTGGCCATGCCGGACTGAACGGCGGCCCAGGCGAGGAAGAGAGCGGTGGCGCCGTAGATGACGCACAGCACCTTGGCGAAGCGGGTCATGAGTCCTCCCGTGGTGTGATGGGTGGGAGGCCGCCCCGGCTAGGTCCCGGGGCGGCCGTCCTGCTGCTCACGCGCAGATCACGCACCGGTGGTCAGCGATCTCCGTGTCGTGGCAGAAGTCGACGCAGCGGCGGCAGTACGGCGTCTCGGCGTAGCGGGCGTGCCCGTCGAAGCGGGTGTCGGCGGGGTCGAAGGGCGTCCGGCACTTCCCGCAGGATTCGGCGGCCTGCTGCTCCTGGCCCTGCTGTGCCTCGTCGGCCGCGATGATCGCCGCGCACACGGCCATCACCTGCACCAGCTCGACACGTCGCTTGGCCGGGTCGGACTCGGCGAGCGCCTCGTAGACCTCCTCCAGCAAGATCCCGTCCCATGCGGTGTGGGTGTGGTCGCCGTCGGGGTGGCCGGTGCAGCGGCCCACGGCCCGACTCGGGGTGGCGCGCTCGGCGTTGACCTCCCGCCAGATGTCGGCTCGGCCGGCGTAGTACGGGTGCGTCGCTTCGGGGATGTCGCGCGGGTCGATGATCGGGTGGAGCTGGACGCCCCACTTGGCCAGCTGCGCCTGTCGCTCGGCGTCGATCTCCTCAGCGAGAGCGCCGAGGCCGGGCGTGGTGAAGAGCTTCGGGTAGCTCATGGGTTCCTCCGGTGGTGGTGTCGGGTTGGGGTCAGCGGCGGGCGTGGCGCCCGTGCTTCGGGGCGGGCGGGAGGTGGCCCGTACGGGCCCAGTGCGGCGGGGTGGGAGTGGGCTTCGGCTTCTGCCGCTCGCGGGCGACGAGCCGGGCGAGGTCGAAGGCCTGGTAAGCCCAGAAGACGAGGCCGGCAAGGGCGCCCCAGAGAAGCCACTCGACGGCGGTCATCCCGTGTCCCCAGGTCGACGTACTTCGGTCTCGCCCTCGAACGGTTCCAGCAGCGCGTACGCGGCCTGGCGGTCGCCGCTCAGGTACTCCACCGCGTAGTCAGCGAGGCGATCCCGCCGCAGCCAGCCGAGCTGTTCGGCGACGAACCCTGGGTCGTCCCAGTGGCCGTCGCCACAGCTGAGGTCACTACTGCCGTTCTTGTCGGCCCGGTCGAGGCGGGAGGTGGGGAATCCGTACTCGATGGCTGTCTCACGCGACCAGACACCGGCAGGCATCTCGCACACGTTCGACCAGCCCACGTACATGTCCTTGTCACGGTCGGGCTTGACGAGCAGGCAGCGCAGGCGCGGGTCGTGGCTGGCTTTCACCTCCGCGAGTTCGTCACGGGCCTCTTTCAGCTCGGCGGACAGTTCCTCGTACCGGCGACGCCCGAGGGGCTTCCGGCCGCTGGCGTGCCAGGCCTCCATGAGTTGCTCGGCCTGCTCGCGCTGCTCAGGGGTGATGGCGGCGAGCATGGTGTCAGCGAGAGGCTCGCGGAAGACGTCGCCCATGCCGCTGCCCCAGAACGTCCAGTCGAGGAGCGACCAGAGTTCTCCGCGCTCGGGCCGAGGCTGCGCCTTGGCGGCCAGGCGTCGAAGCTTCTCGAGTGCTGCGGTGTCGTCGTCGCCGAACTCGTTGCCGCGCGAAGCCATCTGCTCGGCGGCCAGTTCGAGCGCGTAGGTCAGGAACTGCCGGTCGGTGTCGCGCAGCTCGTAGGCCGCACTGGTCTCCGCGATGCTGTGGTGTCCGAGCTGCTCGGCGGGGGTGGGCTGGTCATTCATAGATTCCTCCGTGATGTGATGGGTGGAGGTCCGGGCCTGATAGCGACAGGCCCGGACCGTCACGCGTGGTAGGTGCCGCGCGCAGACCTCGGGGCGGTGGCCGGGTCCGGCGGCATGGCCTTGTCGTCGCCGTTCGCGACGCGGACGAGGCGGTCGACGGTGACGGTGCGCCAGCCGAGGCCTCGGCACCGGTGGACGGCTTCCAACAAGCGCAGCGCAGTCTCGATGCGCTCGGCCTCCGTCGAGGGCTTGGGCTTGAGAGAGGTCACGATTCCTCCGTGGTGGGGTTGGGTGGAGACCCAGGCCTGATAGCGACAGGCCCAGGCCGCTACGCAGCGGCGGGAAGCAGGGAGTCGAGGACCGACGTCACGTGCGCGATGTCGATCAGGTCGGCGACCTCGCCCGCAGTGGCCTGCCGAGGGATCGCGATGCCTCGGCGGCGGCAGAGGCCCAGCTGCTTCGGGCTCGGCTTGCCTGCTCGCCAGCGCGCTCGTCGGTCGACGAACGCCCCCGGCGCCAGCTGCCGGGCCTGCTGCTCCAGCCAGGCCAGGGCCTCGTCGAGCGGGCGGGCGACGTCCTCACGGGGCGGCTGCACGCCGTCCTGCGCCGTCCAGCGGCGCATCCGGTACAGCCGCGTCCCCGGGTCCCGCGCGAGGAACAGCGTCATCGAGTTCGAGACCCGGATGAACCAGGTCCCCGCCGGCGTCCGCAGCCAGCAGATGGACGAGCCGCCGAACAGGCTGATCTCCTCCGCCTGCACCTGGGCGGCCAGGGCGCGGCGCTTCTCGGAGGCCACGTGCTCCTCGGCGACCTCCCGCAGGCTCTTGCCTTCCGAGGCCTCGCCGATCTCCCGCTCGGTGAGGTCGACCATGCTCGCGAGCTTGTGACGGCTCGCCGCGCCCATGACGTCAAGCAGCAGGGCGTCCCGCTTCCCGGGGGCCGGACGCAGGCCACGGCCGACCATCTGCACGTACAGGCCCGGGCTCTTCGTTGGCCGGGCAACGACGATGCAGGAGGTGTGCGGGGCGTCGAACCCCTCGGTGAGCACCATGCAGTTGGTGAGCACCTGGACCTCACCCGCCACGTACTGGGCGAGCGTCGCACGGCGCTCGTCACGTCCCATGTCGCCCCAGACCGGGGCTGCCTTGATGCCGACGGCACGCAGTGAGGCGGCAGCGCCCTGAGCAGTCGCCACGGTCGGCGTGAAGACGACGCCCGGGCGGTCGCCCGCGTGGTCGACGTACGCCTTGGCGATGGCGTCCAGCGCGCCGGAGTCCTCCAGCGCCTTGCCGAGCTGGCCCTCGACGAGGTCGCCGCCGCGGGTGCGCACCTTGTTGAGGTCGAGGGTGTCGACGGTGATGGCCTTGCCTCGAACGTCGCACAGGTAGCCGTCGCTGATCATGTCGAGGATGTCGAGGCGGAAGACGACGTCCTGCCACACCTCGGCCAGGCCGCCGTCGGTGCGGGTCATGGTCGCGGTGAAGCCGGCCGTCGGTACGCCGTCCCAGGCCCCGAAGTGCTGGAGGACCTCCATATAGGTGCGGGCGGCGGCGTGGTGGCACTCGTCCACGATGATCAGGCCGATGTCGCGGATGGCCTCGCGGCGCTTCGGGACGGCCAGGGTCTGGATGCTGGCCACGATCACGTCGGCGTCGTGGTGGTCGTCGCGCTGAGCCTTGACGATGCCGACCCGCAGCATGGGGTCGACGGCGAGCAGCTTGGAAGCGGCCTGCTCGATCAGCTCTTCGCGGTGGGCGATGACGAGCGCGCGGCGGCCGCCGAGACTCTCGAGCATGCCGTGGGCCAGGTGGGAGAAAACCACGGTCTTACCGGCGCCGGTCGGCAGGACGACGGCAAGGCGGTTCTGGCCGGAGCTCCATCCCTTGTGCAGAGCCTCGATGGCCTCGACCTGGTAGGGGCGGGGGGTGAAGGACATGGGTCACCTCGATTCGGTGGTGGAGGGAGAGGGGCGGTACGCGGTGCGTACCGGCTGCGTACCGGCTGCGTACCGGGCAAAAAGCTGCTCTGACCTGCTCTTATGTCTCTCTCTAGAGCAAGAGGTACGCAGGTACGCAGAAACACATAGGGGTCCACGTGTGTGCGCCCGCACGCACGCACACACGCGGGCACGCGCACACACGCACACCCCCGAGGGGTGCCATTTCCGGGCGGCTGCGTACCGGCCCGCGAGGCGACTCTGAAGGGCGCCTGACCTGCGGATATAGGGGCGGCCGGGTGGTACGCACATCGTGCGTACCACCTTCGTGACGGCGCTCATGCCGCCTCGTCCGCGTCCCCGTACGGGATGCCTTCGGGGGTGAAGGCGAGGCACTTCGCGCGCGTGCCGTCGAAGCGACGCGGCACGAGGTGCGCCGGACGCTGGCTCTTCAGCGTCTTCAGGTAGCCGGCGTCCACCCAGCTGCCCACGACGGCGTCCAGCGAGTAGTCGGCCTCCGCCAGGATCTTGCGGACGCGCTCGGGCAGCAGCGCCACCTCGGTCACGCCGTCCTTGGTGGTGAGGGCGCCGAGCCAACCGGAGTACGGAGGCTTCTCGTTCATGGCCGCACGCGTCGCGGTGAACAGCTCATGGGAGTGGCCCGCGATGTACTCGCGCAGCACGTCCAGGGCCATCTCTGGGCGGTTGTCGGTGGGGTTGTGGGCAGTGAACAGGCCGCGCCAGGTGTCGTGCGGAAGAGGCTCGTACGGCAGGAGCCCGATGCCGCACGCCAGCGTCTCGGCGAGCACGAGTGCGGCGACCATGGGCGCTCGG
Organism: Streptomyces sp. 351MFTsu5.1; assembly: GCF_000383655.1. Taxonomy (NCBI): domain Bacteria; kingdom Bacillati; phylum Actinomycetota; class Actinomycetes; order Kitasatosporales; family Streptomycetaceae; genus Streptomyces; species Streptomyces sp. 351MFTsu5.1. The sequence continues at coordinate 40,867 of NZ_KB911804.1, forward strand.
CGGTTCGTCATGTCGCTGGCGCCGCGGAACTCGTCCACGAGCGCGCGGTGACGTTGCTTCAGGGCCTCCCGCCCGTTCGGCTGGGCGAGGCCGCTGAGGATGTACTGGATGAACTCGGGGCCCGCGTGCCCGTGGTTGGCGAGGACGCCGTCGCGGGCCGCCGCAGCTGCCGGGCCACCGTTGTCGCCGAACGGGGCGACCGTCGTCCCGAGGATGCGGGCCGCCGCGCCCTGGCTGGTCGTGAAGGAAAGCGCCGGCCGCTCGCCGGAGGACAGGAGGATGGTCTCCCAGGGCAGCATGTTGCCGAACGCCCCGCCGGACCTGGCCTTCCCGTGGTTCATCGGGAGCTGGTACAGCACCTCGTCAATGAGGGTGTCGTCCGTGACCGCCATCGTCTCGTCGAAGACGGTGACAATGCCGCGCACCAGGTTGAGCCGCTTCTCGATCGCGTACAGCGTGGTGCGCCAGTTGCTCATCGCCGAGGCGTGCTCGGAGGGGTCGGCCCACACCGACAGCGCGCACTGGAGCGCGGTGGTCTTGCCCTTGGTGGACCGGCTGCTGATGTCGAGGGTGAAGGAGTTCAGGCCCAGGGGCTTCAGCAGCGGCGCGGCGAGCGCGGCAGCGACGGCGATGCGCGGCACGGGGAAGCCGGCCAGGTGGGCGACGGTCGCCTGCCAGTCCTCCAGAGTCCCTTTCCTGGCGTGCGCGCGGGCCGGGCCGCGCTGCTCCTCGAACGGCACGTCGACCTTGATGCCGTCCTCGGGGGAGGAGACGAACGTGCCGTCGTCCTGCCAGCCCAGCCACCGGGCCAGCTGCTCGGACGGGATGCGACCGACGTTGCGGGCCTCGAACTCGGCGAGCCACTTCTCGACAGCGCGCGCGTCCCCCTCCACGGCCGGGAGTCCGGCACTGCCGAGCGTCTCGATCAACTTCCGGCCGCGCTTCGCGGTCTCGCGGGAGACGATGCGGGAGATCAGGCGTGGCCGCCCGAGGCTGCGGTCGATCCAGCTCAGTTCTACGTACTGGTCGCCCTCGGGGTCCTCGAAGGTCGCGGTGATGACGAGGGGAGCGAACGTCACGCGCAGCCAGTTCTCGCCGCTGGTGCTGAGCACCTCGACACCGCGGTTCGTGACCCGGTAGTCGTACGGCGTGCGGACGGTGGGCGGGAGGCCGAACGTGTCGGCGTAGTCGAAGCCCTCCGAGTCGCTGGGCGCGTCCTCCTGGCGCGTCCGCTCGTCGTGTGCCCTGGCGTGCTCGTCCTCGGCGGGCTCGGGCTCAGGCGTCGGGGCCGGGCCCGGGGCGGGCGCGGCGAGGGGCGCACCGAGTGGGGCGAGGCGGCGGCTGCCGTAGCCCTGGCGGGCCAGCTCTCGTGCAGCGGCCTTGTGGTCGCCGCCGTGGTTGAGCAGCGCGTACGCGCCGAACTTCGAGTAGGGGACCTCGCTCTGGAACTCACTGCCGGTGGCGAAGACGAAGAGTCGGTCGTGCTCGTCCTTCCCGGTCGTCGCCTTCACGCCACCGACGCCGTCGGCCCACCCCCAGTAGGTCTCGCTGCCCCGGGTGTTCAGGGGCCGGAAGACACTCCGCAGGATGTCCGCCCAGTCTGCTCGGGCCTCGAAGTCGTCACCCGGACGGAGGGAACCGTCGGGGCGGGCCGGCGCGGGCCGCGGTGCCGTCTTCGGGGCCTCTTCCAGGGGCATCGCGTCGAATGCCTGGCACAGGGCGTAGACCGCATCGAGGTCCTCCGGCTCGACGACGGCCATGGTCGTAGGGCCACCTGCGAGCCGGACGTACGGCTTGCCGCTGGAGTGTGTGGACCCGTGCGACGGAGCGATGACGACGAATCCGCCCTCGCCCCGCGTCTCGATCAGAACCCGCACGATCTTCGTGCCAGGCTTCTCGGCGACGCGTTGCCGCTCTGCCGCTGTGTACTCGTCTTCGCGGGCGAGGCGCCGAGCCAGCTTCTTGTTCGCAGCAGCGGGCCTGCCCTTGACGACCACCTTGTAGTGCACGCCACCGGAAGGTGACTGGTCGGCCCATCCGGTCGTGACGGCCCGCCAGAGGTCTCCGAGACCACTGTCGTTGGCGAGCTCGGTGACGGCGTCGAGGATCCCCTCCTTGACCGCGAGGCCCTCGAACTCGATGAGCTCGACGTTCCCGGAGACGGCCCCGGTTACGACACCGATGCCGCTGCGCTGGCCGTCGCCGAACCACCGGTCGTGCTCTTCAGGGGTGGAGCGATTGACCTTGTACTGGATCCAGCTGCGGACGTCCGGCGCCTTTGTGCCGTCGGCTCGAACCGGCAGCACGCACAGGCCTGCGTCGTGCAGCTCTCTGGCTGCCGCCCGGAGATCCGGGGTCTGTGAGTCGGTCAACGCTTCTCCCCGTGGTACGCGGCCAGGTGCTGGCTCTTGATCTCGGCGACGAACGCCTGCACAGCGGCCGATCCAAAGACCGGTCCTTCGCGGCGCTGGGGGCAGCCGGGGCGGTAGCACTCGTAGCGAGCGCGGACGTTCTCGGTGTCGGCGACCAGCAGGCCGTCGAACGGCTGGGGGGAGGGCGCGCGGCCCGGGGTGTCCCGGGCCCGCGCCAGGCCGGCGGTCACTGTGCCGCCTGGGCGACGCGCGCGTGCCAGCTGTCGACGTCCTCGACGTGACCGGCCGCGACCGATGCCTGGAAGTCGGCCGCCCGCTGCTGGTCTTCCTGGCGCTGAGCGACCTCCTCACGAAGCTGGAGGAGGGAAGTCGCAGGGTTCTGACCGCCGGGGAGGATGGCGAGGCCATCGCTGTCGGCCGCCCAGATGACGACCACTCGGGCCAGCTGTTCCTCGTCGGTGGCGCGCGACTCGTGCAGCTTGATGTGCTGCTGCGCGGCGTACTGCCGGAGGGTCTCGCGGCTCAGCGTGTGGTGAGCCCAGGCGAGGATGCTGGCCGGAGCTCCGGTGATACGGATCAGGTCCCCGATGGCGTCGAGGCACTCGGCGACGTCCTCGGTGACGCCCAGCTTCGCGGCCTCGATCTGGCGGAGGGCGCGGGTGACGTCGGGCGTGGTCGACGGCGCGGTGGCCGTGGGAAGCTCAGCCATGAGCGGACCCCGTTCTCTACTTGCTGGCGCTGGTGGGTGCGGACTGCTCGGACGGCGCTCCCGACTGGACCTCGGGAGCGCCGTCGTTCTGGGGGGCTGCTGGCGACTGGACCTCGGCAGCAGCGGTCTCGGAGAGTCCGAGGAAGGCGAGCAGGTCGGCCTTGCGGAAGCGGAAAGTTCGGCCGAGGCGGATGACCTTGACGGGGAACTCGTCGGCCTCGATCAGCTCATAGCCGAGGGTTTCGCCGATCGCGAGAGCGGCGAACGCCTGCTTCGAACCGACCATCGCCGGGAGCGCGCGGACCTCGTCCGGAGTGAGTGCGGCGGCGGTGCTCATGTGCCCGCCTGTGCGGGGATGAGGGCGCGGCCGGCGCGCTCCATCGGGACGAAGAGCACCAGCAGGTCGATGCCGAGGACACCGGCGATGGCCTTGGCCTTGGGCTCCGGCACGACGCGCTGGGTCCCCGCCATCAGCGCGCCGATGGTGCCGTGGGCGACACCGGCCGCCTCGGCGAGTCCGCGGCTTGTGATCGGGCTGCCGGTGCCCGTGCGCTCCATCAGGAGCTTGAGCCGGTCAGGGCTTTCGACCGCGTACATGGTCGGCGCGGGTGCAGTGTTTTCGATGCTCACGTTCACCTCGTAGTACAGATCATTCAACGAGTTGAATGGGGTGGCTGTGAGCATTCCATGGGTTGAACGGTTTGTCTAGCACGTTGAATGAGCAGGGTGGTGCGCCGGTAGTCAGTCAATGACTCAGTGCCACCTAGCGGTATCGCTCAACCTGCTGAACAATCCGTTCTGTCAGTTGAATGAACCGCGCAATCGACCTGCCCGTACCTCCGCAAGGCGTACACAGATCCTGAACAGCCCTTGATCCCTTAGAGCACAGGAGTGGCAGGATGAGCCCCATGGCGGCTAAGGATGGAAACCCAGGTGAGGACATGAGCGGCCCTGAACGCAGAACCCAGCTGGGGGACCTCATTCGCGAGCGCCGCGCCGAGCTCGGCGAGTCGCTCGATACGTTCGCTCCGCGGGCCGTCGACCCCGAGAGTGGCACGAGGGTGACACGCGGGTGGATCTATCGCCTGGAGCGTGGGGAAAAGATCACGCCACCCGTTTTCGAAGAGCTCGCCGCCCTCGCTGCTGCCGCACGATTGCCCATCGAGCGCCTCCAGGATGCGGCCGGCGCCCAGTTCCACGGCGTTGATCCGCTGCGCTCCGGAACGGGGGAGGCGGTCGCTTACGTGCGGAAGCTCGATCAGCTGCCTCCGGATCAGCGGGACAAGCTACTGCGCCTCATTGACACGCTGGTTCCCCCGCATTCGAGTGATGAGCAATGAGTCAAGCGTTCCCCCATGAATCACTGTCAGTGATGAGCGCGAGCAGCCTGTAGACCTCTGAGGCCCGTGGTGCGATCATGTGCGGACACCCATTAGAAGGAAGGGTGCTGGTCCAAGCCGCAATTCGAACGCGCGTGCGGGAGATGGGGGAGGCTGCGTGGAGTCACCACAGTCGCCAACCGCTTGGTATTTCTTCAGTGACGACCTGCCGGACGGGGAGGTGATCGTACCGATCAAGACCCCGTACGGCCTTGCCTTCGCCATCAGACGCGGAGCGATGACCCAGGAAATGCTCGATGGCCTGAATCAGACCGCAGAGTTTGTTCTAGGGGTCGGCCTGGCCCACCTCGGCCACACTGAGAAGCCTCCGGACCCGGGGCGAGAGGAGTAACCCGAATGCCGTCAGCCCGCCGTGCAGGGAGCATCTACCGACGCTGCGAGTGCCGCGGTGACGACGGCAAGCTGCTTGGGAACGCGTGTCCCAAGCTGAAGCGCAAGAACCACGGTGCCTACGGAGTCCGCCAGGAACTCCCGCTGGACGCCGAAGGCAAGCGCCGGACCTTCCGGCGAACCGGGTACGGAAGTGTCACGGAGGCCCAGGGCGACCTCTCCCGCCTACAGGCCATCCTTGACCTCCCCGGAGACGACGAAGACGAACAGCGCAGGGTCGGGGATTTGCTCGCTGACATTTCGAAGCGACGCGCCGACATCCCCGAACCAGCAGAAGTCCAACGACGCCTCGGCGTCGGCGTCCCACTCGACGGCAAGGCGACGGTCGCCGAATGGCTCGACCGCTGGATGTCGAACAAGAAGACGCGCGCCACCACGAACAACGGGTATGCCTCCCACATCCGCGTGCACCTGAAGCCGCGCATCGGACACCTACGCCTGGACCGGCTCGGCGTCGGGCACGTCCAGGAGATGTTCGACGCGATCGCCGACGAGAGCGACGTGATCCGGGCAGAGAACGAGGCCCGACGCGAGCAGGAAGCACGCTGCAAGTGGTCGAAGCCCGGGCGACCGCCGGCCAAGGAACGGCCGAGGCTCGACGCCGAGCGCGCGAAGCTCGCCGAGATGAAGCCCTACCGGAAGACGAACACCGTGGCGACGCGGCACGCGATCCGGCGCACCCTGCGGGCCGCCCTCAACAAGGCGATCGCCGAACAACTCATCACGTTCAACGCAGCTGCCCACGTCGAACTCGGCTCAAGCGCCCGCCCCAAGGGCCTCCTGTGGACCGACGAACGAGTGGCCCGATGGCGAGAGACAGGCAAGCAGCCGTCACCCGTCATGGTCTGGACGCCCGTCCAGCTCGGCGCATTCCTCGACGAGGCCGAGAGCAGCAGGTTGTACGCAGCCTTTCACGTCATCTCGCACCACGGCCTGCGCCGCGGAGAAGCTGTCGGCGCGGACTGGGCGAACGCTCACCTCGACTCTGCGCAGCCCCGCCTTGACGTGCTGACCGAACTCGTCGTCGACGGCTGGGAGGTCATCGAGACTGCGCCCAAGACGGACTCTTCGATGTCCTCCGTGATGATCGACCGAGGGACGGTGACGGTCCTCAAGGAGCACCGTGCTCGCCAACTACAGGAGCGGGACGCCTGGAACGCCAGGGCCGCCGAGGAGCGAGCGTCCGGCAAGCAGACGGCGGACTGGGTCGACACCGGCAAGATCTTCGCGGCGGAGGATGGGAGCTGGCTCCACCCCGACGTCGTCAGCAAGGAGTTCAAGCGGATCGTCGAGGCCGCAAACCTGCCTCCGATCAACCTCCGGGACCTGCGCCACGGCGCGGCCGCGCTCGTGAAGGCCGGCGGCGGAGACGTGCATGACGCCAAGGTGAAGCTGCGCCATTCGACCATCACCCTGACCGCGGACACGTACCTCGAACTGTTCACGGAGTACGAGCAGGAGCTGACGGAGAAGGCGGCCGCCGCAGTGCCGCGCGCTCGGCGAGGCGAAGCCAAGGCCCCCACCCCGGACGCTGTTCCGGAGTAGGGGCCTTCAGCAGCAGCGCCGCAGCCAACAGCGCGGATGATGAACGTCTTCACGCTACGCGCCAGCACTGACAACGCCCCCGCTGCGGCGTAGAATCGAGGGACAGAGAAAGGGCCTCCGACCTGCGGGTTGGGGGCCCTTCTTGCTGGCCCGCTGCTGGCCCGGAAGCCACATTGCTTTGCGGTACGGGACGGTACGAGGCACGGTGAAGAGTCATCGTGGGACGCCCGGAAAAGGCGGCTGAGCTGGGCTTAACGGCGATCAGCGTCACGACTCGGTACAGCGCGGTACATGGCGCGATGGGCACTCATCAGACTTTTAATCCATTGGTTGTGGGTTCGAGTCCCACAGGGCCTACGGGTTGCAGACGGGGGCAACACCTCCGAGCTGCCGTGCAGCGCCTGAGTCGGCTTCGGTCGGGTCGGGCGCTGTGTGCTTTTCGCGGGGGACCGGCCGCCGCTCCCCGCCGTCAGAGCAGGTGCCGGTTCGGGGTCTTCGCGTGGTCCTCGTGCTCGCTCAGGACCACCACGTCGACCCCCTGCCCGGTGAGCAGGCCGGTTCCGTCCGCCCCCGTCACGAACGTGTCCGGCTCCCGCCACGCCGTCACCACCCGCCGTACCCCCGCGTCCAGGATCAGCCGGGCGCAGGGGGCCGGGCGGGAGGCGCGGTGGGTGCAGGGCTCCAGGCTCGTGTAGACCGTGGCGGACGGCAGCCGGGGGTCGTCCGGGGCGATCTTCGCGAGGGCCGCCTCCTCCGCGTGCACGACCGGGTCGCCGGACTCCCGGGAGTGGCCGCGGGCCAGCTCCGTGCCGTCGGCGGCCACCACCACCGCTCCCACGCTGAACGCCGTGCGGGACGGCGGGCACTGGGCGGCGAGTTCGCAGGCCAGCGCCAGCCAGTAGTGGTCCGCGGCGGCCGGGGTCGAGGCCGTGCCGGGTGCCGTGGGTTCGTAGCGCATCAGGACCACGTCCTCGATACGGCGGGTCTCCACCAGCCGCAGCCGGCCGCCCTGGTAGCCGCCCGGGCCGAACAGCCGCGGGGCATCCGGGTCGCCGACGAACAGCGGGGCCAGCACGAGCTGCACCTCGTCCGCCAGGCCCTGCTGGAGGAGCTGGGTGTGGATGCGGCCGCCGCCCTCGACCATGAGCCGTTCGACGCCGTGCACCGCGTGCAGATGCTCCAGCAGGCGGCGCCAGTCCAGCGCCGGGCCGAGGGCGACCACGTCGGCCGCCAGGCCCAGCTCGCGGGCCCGGTCCGCGCCCTTGTCCGTCGTGTAGACGACCTTCTCGCCGCCCGTGTGCCAGAAGTTCGCCGCGGGGTCCAGCTCGCCCGAGCCGCTGACCGTCACCTTCAGGGGGTACGGCGGCTTCCCGGCGGCGACCCGGGCGGCCCGGCGGGCCTCGGAGTTGACCAGCAGTCGGGGGTTGTCGGCGCGGATCGTGCCGGCGCCGATGAGGATCGCGTCCACGGAGGCGCGGACCTCGTCGACGCGGTCGAAGTCGGCCGGGCTGGAGAGAAGGAGCCGGTCGGGGCCGGTGTCGTCCAGGTAGCCGTCGAGGGAGACCGCGGCGGAGAGGAGGACGTGGGGGTGGGGCATCGGCGCGGTCCCTCTCGGAAAAGGATGGCGGGGCTTGGTTCAAGTTTGAAGCAAACCTACACTGGTGGCATGACGACCCGCTGGCTCAGCCCCGACGAGCAGCGAGCCTGGCGTGCCTACATCGCCGCCTCGCTCCTCCTGGAGGACACCATCGACCGGCAGCTCCAGCAGGAGGCCGGCATGCCCCACCTGTACTACTCCATCCTCGCCAACCTCTCCGAGACCCCGGAGCGGCGGCTGCGGATGACCGATCTCGCCGAGGGGCTGAAGATCACCCGGCCCCGGCTGACGTACGCCGTCGCCCGGCTGGAGAAGGACGGGCTCGTGCGGCGCGAGAGCTGTCAGTGGGACAAGCGCGGCAGCATCGCGGTGCTGACCGACGAGGGTATGGCCGTGCTGGAGCGGGCCGCGCCGGGCCATGTGGAGACGGTCCGCGCCGCGCTCATCGACCGGCTCACCCCGGAGCAGGTGCGGCAGCTGGAGGAGATCTTCACCAGCGTGACCGAGGGGCTCCTGGGGGAGGAGGGCGCCTCCGGGGAGATGCCGTGGCGGCGCCGGTCGTCGCCGTCGTGTTCATGAGGGCCGGGTGAGGGCCGACCGAGGGCCGAGTGAGCGCCGAGAGCGCCGCTGTCCGTGCGTGATGCGTGTCATAAACCCGTTGCTTCAAATTTAAAGCATGGGGTAGGGTCTCGATCAGTAGATCTGCTTCAAATCTGAAGCAGGTATGCCTATGGACCGGAGTACCGCATGACCGACCTGCCCGCCGCCACCCAGCGCTCCCGCGTCCGCGTCCCGCTGCGCTTCGGTGACGGCTACCGCGTGGACGCCGAACTCGTCACCTTCCACGGCCTGGCCGACGGCCAGGAACACCTCGCCGTCGTCCTCGGGAACCCCGCCCCCGGTGCCGTCCCCCTGGTGCGCCTGCACTCCGAGTGCCTGACCGGAGACGTCTTCGGCTCCGCCCGCTGCGACTGCGGGCCCCAGCTGCGCGAGGCCGTCGAGCGGATAGCCGAGCGTGGCGGTGTGCTGCTCTACCTCCGCCAGGAGGGCCGCGGTATCGGTCTCTACAACAAGCTCGACGCGTACGCTCTCCAGGATCAGGGTCTCGACACCTACGCCGCCAACACCGCGCTGGGCCTGCCCGAGGACGCCCGGGACTACACGGCGGCCGCGCAGATGCTGACCGCCCTCGGGATCGGCGAGGTCGACCTGCTCTCCAACAACCCCGACAAGGCGGGCCAGTTGAGGGAACTGGGGATCGGCGTCCACGACCGTGTCCCCACAGGGGTGTTCACCACCGCCCACAACGTCCGCTACCTGCGCGCGAAGGTCCTCCAGACCCAGCACACGCTGCCGCTGGGGGAGTTGACGGAGCTCGGGGTCGGCTGAACGTCACCGGCCCGCTGCACCGTCCGCCCGTCACGCGTGCACGCGTACGCCCAGGCCGTCCCGCCGGATCTCCAGCACCTGGCGGTACGGCAGCACCCGCCAGGCCCCGTCCGGCTGGGGGACCCCGCTCGATGCGACGACCACCCGGTCGCCGTCCGCCCGGTACCGCAGCCGGAAGAAGTCGGGCCCGCGTCGGCGGCTCACCTCGGAGTCCGGGTCCTCGTCGGCGTACGCGTACAGCGCCTCGTCCGTCAGCAGCAGGCAGTTCAGGCTCGCGAAGGACGCGCGGGCCCGTATGTCCTCGGCGGCCCGGGCGAGCGCGTCGACCGGGTCCCTGTCCCGCAGCAGTGTCAGCACCCGCAGGAAGAACCGCTCGGAGTCGGTGCTCCCGCCCGCCGACGCGAGCAGGCCGGGGTCGATGAGCCCGTCGAGGGCGTCGTACGGCGAGAAGAAGCCGTTGTGCGCGAAGGCGAGGCCGCCCGCGGTGAACGGATGCGTGTTGCCCGGCACGACGGGCAGCCCGGGGCTCGCCATCCGCAGATGGAGCACGGCGGCATCGGCGCGCGTCCCGGCGAGAGCGTGCTCCCACAGCCAGTCCCCGGCGGCCGAGGCGATCCCCTTGACCACCCGTGGCCTGCCCCCGCCCGCCCCGGGCCAGGCGGCGATCCCCCACCCGTCACCGTGCTCCCGGCCCAACTCCGTGAAGGGCACGGTCAGTTCACCGAGGGAGGTGGCAAGCGGAAGGGGTGCGCGGGTGACCACGCCCAGGAGACGGCACATGGGCGTGACAGTACTAAGAGGAGCTGTCCTCGCTGTGGTCGCGGACCCAGTTCCGGTGCGCGTTGGAGCCCTCGCGCCCGGGCGAGAGCTTCAGCACCGCTCCGCCGTCGATCTGCTCCAGGCTCGTGATCACGTACGGCGAACCCGTGTGCACCGCAAGCCGGATGGCGCCGTTGGCGAACTCCGTCACCCGCAGGGTCCGGCCCCCGGAGAGCGGGACGTCCCGCTTGTCGATCTCCACCGGTCGCTCCTCGGCTGCCGTCATGGCCCCTCCTGGTTCATCTGAGAACCGTCACGCTACGCCGACCGAGGGGGCGGCCGGCCCACAGGGACGGACCGTTGGGCTGAGGTCCGGTGCAAGGAGCCGGAGAACTTTCCCCGCTCCCCGCTCTCCGGCCGCTGTCGCCGAGTTCATCCGTCTCCCCAGGCTCGGCGACACCCGGCGTTTGCCGTGGTCAGGCCGTAGGGGAGCGGGTCGCGGTGATCACGACGGACGTGTAGGGCATGGTGGCGTGGCCGCCGAGCTTGTCGATCGCGGTCCCGGCGCGGTCCAGGACCTCCGCCATGGTGTCTGCGGGGAGTTGGGTGAGGCCGCCGAAGGTGGGGAGCTGGTCGAGCCACTCCTCTCGGGAGTAGGTGCGCTCCCAGGCGAAGCGCCACTGTTCCGGCTCGCTGAAGCTGCCGGTCCGCCGGATCCCGTCGGCGATTCTCGCGAACAGCGGCTGGTAGGCGTCCACGGCCGAGCCTTTGAGGAGACCGGGGTTGAACGGGGAATCGGGGGCGACCCGTTGGAGTGCTTCGGCCAGGGCGTCGATCACCTCGGCCGGGAGCTGGGGGACGTGGTGGAAGGGGGCGAGTCGGCCGCCGGGCCGGAGGACCTGGGCCGCCTTGGCCGCGCCGGCGACGGGGTCCACCCAGTGCCAGGCGGTGCCGGCGATGACCGCGTCGAACTGCCGCCCGGCCGGCTGCCAGTCCTCGAACCTGGCGACCTCGACCTCGATGCGGCTGCGTCGCGCGAGGGCGGCCATCCGCTCGTCGGGTTCGACACCGAGCACGGTGCAGCCGGCCGCCTGGAACTGCCGGGCCTCGATGCCGGTTCCGGCTCCGACGTCGAGGACGTGCCGGCCGGGGCTTGCCGCGACGATCCTGTCCACGAGGGCCTGGGGATACGGCGGTCGGGAGCGGTCGTAGCGTTCGGCGTCCACGCCGAACGACTCGGCCGTCTGCCGGTGGCGGTGGGGCTCGGGGCCGGGCGTGTCCGGCTGTCCCTGCGATAAAGTGGGCATGCGCCCACATTAATGGGCGGTTGCCCACTTGTTAAGGCGCGGCGGCGCGGAAAGGGAGACGATGCCGTCAGGGGTGCACATCCACAACGTGCGCGGCCAGTTGTTCGAAGCCGCCGAGCGCGTCCTGCTGCGGGACGGGCCCGACGCGTTGACCAGCCGGGCCGTCACGGAGGAGGCGAACTGCGCCAAGGGCGTGCTGCACCGGCACTTCGCCGACTTCGACGCTTTCCTGGCGGAACTGGTCCTCGATCGCGTCCGCGGCATCGAGGACCGGACCACGACTCTGCGCGCGGCCGCCGGGACCGGGAGCGTGGTGGACAACCTCACCGACGCACTGCAGGACCTGTTCGGTCCGGTCACGGTGGCGATCGTCGCGCTCATCACCTTCCGCGACGGCCTCCGCGCCCGGCTGCGCGAGGCCGGTCTGACCGGCATCCCGCTGGCCGTGCAGGGCGCCGCGATGATCGCCGCATACCTCACCGCCGAGCGGGAGTCGGGGCGCCTGGCCGGTGACGCGGACATCGACACGCTCGCCCCCACCCTCGTCGGGGCCGGGCACCTGCTGTTCGCCGACCGGACGAGCGCCCCGCCGCAGACCACCGCCGTCCGCAAGATGGTGACCACGGTCATCGCCGGCGCCCTGCGACCACCCCGGCCGTGACCCGAGCGCCCGGGCCGCACCTCGCCAGTAATGCGTGCGGGAGTCGGTCCCCGGATGGCGTATGCTGGTTTCACCGACGCGGGGTGGAGCAGCTCGGTAGCTCGCTGGGCTCATAACCCAGAGGTCGCAGGTTCAAATCCTGTCCCCGCTACTCACGGCTCAGGGCCGGAGTCCAGTCACTGGACTCCGGCCCTGAGTGTTTCCCGGAGCGCGCTCATCACCTGGCGTGAGCGATCCGGTCAACTCGCCCGTTTTTCACCGGTCATGGGCCGTAAGTCCTGCGGGATTTCGTTAATGATCAAGCGGAACAGCTTGGAATCGGGCCCCCGGGTCTATTAACGTTCGATAACGCAGCGCGGTCGTCCCAGCCGTCACAAGAGACGGCTCCGTGCTCACGCGCCGAATTCCGCAAGGGAACCGGGGAACCACCACCTTGGGGTGAATCGCTCGTCTGCCGCCGTGGCCACACGGCGGGTATACGCGCGTAGGAGACCTTCCTGCTCCGAACCCGTCAGCTAACCCGGTAGGCGAGAAGGAAGGAAAGGAGCGCGCCCACGTGGCGTCCAACCCGCCTGCCCCCGAGGCCCCGTCCGTACCGCGCAGCACTCTCGTGTACGGCGGCTACCGCGCCGACGACGAGGCCCCCCTCGGCGAGTGGAACCCGACCGCGGACTCCCTCGCCCCGGTGCGAGGCCGGCACCGCGTGGCCAAGCAGCGCGGCGGCGGATTCGCCCGCAGCTCCACCGTCCTCGGCGTCGGTGTCATAGCCGCGGTCAGCGCCGGCGGCATGGCCAGCGCCAACACCGGCAAGCCGCCGGTCTCCATCTCGATGCCGGACCTGCCGAACGTCGGCTCGCTCATCTCGGACGACTCCGACTCCGGCGCCGACGACACGAGCGCCTTCAGCAGCGTCGGCACCGCCACCGTCGACACCGCCAAGGGCACCTCGGACGCCGGTGAGGCGCTGCGCTCGCGCATCCTCGCCCAGGCCGAGACGCAGCAGGACCAGCTCGACACCAAGGCCGCCCAGGCCGTCGCCGACGCCGCCCAGAAGGAGGCCGACGCGGCCGCCGCCAAGGCGGAGAAGGAAGCCCAGCAGCAGGCCGCCGCCGCGAAGAAGAAGGCGGAGGAGGCGGCCGCGAAGAAGGCCGAGGCCGCGCGTCTGGCCGAGCTCGCCAAGCAGTACACGCTGCCGACCTCGTCGTACACGATCACGGGCACCTTCGGTCAGGCCGGTTCGCTGTGGTCCTCCGGCTACCACACGGGCCTCGACTTCGCCGCCCCCACGGGCACGCTCATCAAGGCGATCCACAGCGGCACCGTCACGGAGGCCGGCTGGGCCGGTTCCTACGGCTACCGCACGATCCTCACCCTCGACGACGGCACCGAGCTGTGGTTCTGCCACCAGTCCTCGATCAGCGTCAGCGTGGGCCAGAAGGTCGGCACCGGTGACGTCATCGGCCGCGTGGGCGCCACCGGCAACGTGACCGGCGCGCACCTGCACCTGGAGGTCCACCCGGGCGGTGCGGCGACCGGGATCGACCCGATGGCGTGGCTGCAGGGCAAGGGGCTCAACCCCTGAGGCTCCCTGAGGATCTCTGAGGTCCGGAGGGGCTGATTCCGCTTGTTTACGAGGACTTTGCGGCCGTAGCGGAAGATCCCCGTCGGGCAGGGGCGTTGACGTATCACATGACTTCTCTGCGCAAGCTCGGCTCCTCCGACCTCGAGGTCTTCCCGCTCGCCCTCGGCGGCAACGTCTTCGGCTGGACCGCCGACGAGGCCACGTCCTTCGCCGTCCTCGACGCGTACACCGCCGCGGGCGGCAACTTCGTCGACACGGCCGACTCGTACTCCTCGTGGGTCGACGGCAACTCCGGCGGCGAGTCCGAGACGATCATCGGCAGGTGGCTGGCCGCCCGCGGCAACCGCGACGACGTCGTCATCGCCACGAAGGTCAGCCAGCACCCCGACTTCCCCGGGCTGACCGCCGCCAACATCAAGGCCGCCGCCGACGCCTCCCTGAAGCGCCTCGGCACCGACCACATCGACCTCTACTACACCCACTTCGACAAGACCGAGGTGCCGGTCGAGGAGATCATCGGCGCGCTGGACGAGCTGGTGAAGGCGGGCAAGGTGCGCGCGATCGGCGCGTCCAACATCTCCGCCGCGCGGCTCTCGGAGTCCCTCGCCTTCTCCGACCGCGAGGGCCTGGCGCGCTATGTCGCCCTCCAGCCCCACTACAACCTGGTCTCACGCGACACGTACGAGGGCGAACTCCAGGCCGTCGCCTCCCGGGCGGGCCTCGCCGCCGTGCCGTACTACGCCCTCGCGTCCGGCTTCCTCACGGGCAAGTACCGCCCCGGTACGACGGTGGAGGGGGCGCGGGCGGCGGGTGCCGGCAAGCACCTCGACACCGACCGCGGCCGCAAGGTCCTCGCCGCCCTCGACGGCATCGCCGAGTCCCACGCGGCCCCGGTCGCCACGATCGCCCTCGCCTGGCTCGCGGCCCAGCCGACGGTCACGGCCCCCATCGCCTCCGCGCGCACGGTGGAGCAACTCCCGGCCCTGCTGGGGGTGGCGGACGTGACCCTGACGGAGGAGGAGCTGGGGCGCTTGACGGAGGCGTCGGCGTAAGAGCTCGCGGCCCTACGTGCGATACGGGTTGTACGCCGGATACGGCATCGTCGACTGGACCGGCATCGTCGGTTGCACCGGCAGCGCGGGGTTGCCCGGCTGGGGTGGGTAGCCGTACACGCCGTACACCCCGTACCCCGGCCAGGGCGGCGCGGCCACCGGCGGGGCCGTCACCCGTGCGGCATGGTCGAGCGCCGGCCGGGCCACCTCACGGCGCCGCCACAGCTCCTGGAGCAACTCCCGCTCCCGTACGACGAAGTCCGCGTTCGCGCGACCGAGCCGCCCCCGCCGCCGCAGGAAAGCGAGTGATGTCGCGTACGCCTCGTACTGCGCGACCGCCCGCCCCGCGGGCCGCCCGCCGAGCTGCCGGCGCGCGTACTCCCGCGCCACCCGCCGAGCCCGCATCGAGCCGAGTGCGTACGGCTCGGTCGGTGTCAGCCAGCCGGCGGCGGCGTAGGCGGGCAGCTCCTCGCGGACGGTCTTCAGCTCCCGCTGCCGCGTCCAGATCACCAGCCAGGTCAGCAGCGCGAACGCCGGCACCATGAACATCGCGTACACCGCGAAGAAGCCGTACTCCCCGAACGTCGACGAGCCGTTCCACGTCGCGTGCATGCCCATCGCGAGCAGCAGTCCGGACAGCGGGAAGAGCACCCGCCGGATGTGCTGGTGTTCCGCCGAGAGCGCGGAGATGCCGAAGCCGATGCCGGTGAGGACGGTGAACAGGGGGTGCGCGAACGGTGACATCACCACGCGCACGAAGAAGGTCGCGGCGGTGACGGAGGCGATGCCGCGGTCGCCGGTCAGCTGGTCGGTGCCGAAGGCGGTGCCGAGGTAGAGGATGTTCTCGGTGAACGCGAACCCGGTCGCGGTGACCCCCGCTATCACCACCCCGTCCACGATCCCGGTGAAGTCCCGTCTGCGGAACAGGAACACGAGCAGTACGGCGGCCGCCTTGGCCGACTCCTCGACGATCGGCGCTATCACCGTCGCGCCGAGGGTGTCAGCGCCGGACGGGTCCGCGGTCGCCGTCGCTATCCACTTCGTGGCGAAGCTGTTGGCGATGATCGCTATCAGCGCGGCCGCGCAGGCACCCCAGGCGAACGCGAACAGCAGATTGCGCCAGGGGCCCGGCTCGACCCGGTCGAGCCAGCGGAACGCGGCGATGAGCAGCGGTACCGGCAGGACGGCGAGCCCCAGCCCGACCAGGAAGCCCTCGCTGCCGGTCTGTTGCCGCACCAGCGCGAGGATGACGAGCCCGGACAGCGCGAGAAGCGTGATCAGGGCGCCGTAGCGCACCCACTTCCGCTGCCACCAGTGCGCATGCCGCAGTGGGGCACCACCGGTGGGCTCACCGGTGTACGTCGGATACGGGGGAATGGTGGCCACGGCATCGACCTTAACGAGACGGAGGCACCGCCCGCAGCCGGGCTGGAACCTAGGCGCCGGAGGGGGACTGGTCGGTTCGGACGCCGTGCTGTACGCGACGGAACAGCAGGTCGTTCACGACATGTCCCTTCTCCAGTCCCTGGCCCTCGAAACGGGTCAGCGGCCGGAAGTCGGGACGCGGCGCGAATCCGCCGTCGGGCTGGGTGTTCTCGAAGTCGGGGTGCGCGGTGAGCACGTCCAGCATCTGTTCGGCGTACGGCTCCCAGTCGGTCGCGCAGTGCAGCAGCGCGCCGGGCCGAAGCCGGGTCGCGGCCAGGTCGAGGAACTCCGGCTGGATCAGCCGCCGCTTGTGGTGCCGCTTCTTGGGCCAGGGGTCCGGGAAGTAGACGCGCAGCCCGTCCAGCGCGTCCCTGGTGAGCATCTCGCGCAGCAGGATGATCGCGTCGCCGTTGCCGACCCGTACGTTGGCCAGCTTCTGCTGTTCGGCGAGGCCCAGGAGGTGGCCCTGGCCGGGGGTGTGCACGTCGACGGCGAGGATGTTGGTGCCGGGGTCCGCGGCGGCCATCCGCGCGGTGGCCTCGCCCATCCCGAAGCCGATCTCCAGCACGACGGGGTGGTCGTTGCCGAACATCTCGCCGAGGTCGAGGACGCGCTGCCCGTCGATGTCGAGCCCCCACGTGGGCCACAGCCGCTGCAACGCGTCCGCCTGCCCCGCGGTCACCCGGCTGCGCCGCGGCTGGAAGCTGCGGATCCGCCGCTCGAAGTGCGACCCCGCGGGATCGGCACTGGGACCGTCGGGAAAGCGCGGCTCCCCCTTGACCCGGGTGTGGCGCACGGAGACACCGGGGGTGTGCGGGGTGGAGTCGCCGGAATCGCCGGAGTGGACGGCGTCGGGAGCGTTGAGGGAATCAGACACAGTGGGGCCGATTTTACGTGAATCCCGTCCTACGGGGTTCGGGGCGGACCCCGACCCGCATCGGTGCCCGTGCGCCGGCCCTCACACTCCCCGCAACGCCTCCAGTGCCCGCCGGGCCACCTCGCGCCCGATGGGCAGCGAGGCCGTCGCCGCCGGTGAGGGCGCGTTCAGCACATGCACCGCCCGGGCCCCCTCCCGGATCAGGAAGTCGTCGACCAGGGTGCCGTCCCGGAGCACCGCCTGCGCCCGCACGCCCGCGGGCGCCGGCACCAGGTCGTCCGACCTCACCGCCGGCAGCAGTCGCCGTACGGCCGTGGTGAAGGCCCGCCGGGACACCGATCTGTGCAGCTCACCCGTGCCGTACCGCCAGTGCCGCCGCGCTATCTGCCACGACCCCGGCCACGCCAGCGTCGCGCCGAGCTCCCGGGGCCGTACGACACCCCAGCCGTACCCCTCCCGGGCCAGCGCCGGCACCGCGTTCGGCCCGATGTGGACGCTTCCGTCGATCCCGCGCGTGAGATGCACGCCGAGGAACGGGAACGCCGGGTCCGGCACCGGATAGACCAGCCCCCGCACCAGCTCGGGTCGCGCCAGCGTGTAGTACTCGCCGCGGAACGGCACGATCCGCATCTGCGGGTCGTCCCCGGTCAGCCGGGCGATCTCGTCGCAGTGCAGCCCGGCGCAGTTCACCAGCACCTTCCCGCGCACCACCTCGCCGGTGCCGGTGAGCACGGCTACCCCGAGCTCGGGCCGCCGGTCGATGCGCCGCACCTCGGCGCCGTAGCGGATCTCCGCCCCGGAGGCCTCGGCCAGCTGCCGGGCCACCCCGACGAAGTCGCAGATCCCGGTGGTGCCGACGTGTATGGCGGCCAGGCCCTCGACCTCGGGTTCGTAGTCGGCGATCTGGGCGGCGCCCAGCTCCCGCACCGGGATGCCGTTCTCCCGGCCGCGCTGGACCAGGCCGTGCAGCCTGGGCAGCTCGTCGCGCTCGGTCGCCACGATCAGCTTGCCGGTCACGGCATGGGCGATGCCGTACTCGGCGCAGAACTTGACCATCTCGGCGGCCCCGCGCACGGCGTACCGCGCCTTGAGCGATCCCGGGCGGTAGTAGATCCCGCTGTGGATCACCCCGCTGTTGCGCCCGGTCTGATGCCGGGCGGGCCCGCTCTCCTTCTCCAGCACGGTGACCCGCGTCCCCGGCGCGGCCCGCGTGATCGCGTACGCCGTCGACAGTCCGACGATGCCCCCACCGATCACGAGCACGTCACAGTCGTAAGCGATCCCCGACGGCACCTGCACCACCTCCCACCTCGATAGTGCACTGCGCCACTGACAGTCGCTTCAAACGCGGGACGTGGTGCTGCTCTCCTTGACTTATGCGGGCGCCATCAGCAAGGGCCGGGCCCGCTCCCGCAGCTCCACCACCCGGGGCTCGTCCCCGTAGGGCTCCAGCCGGTGCAGGAGATCCTTCACGTACTCCGTCGTGCGCGCCGAGGAGATCCGGCCGGCCACCTCCACCGCCCGCACGCCCTGCTCGCACGCCGCGTCGAGATTGCCCGACTCCAGCTCCGCGACCGCCGAGACGACCAGCCGCAGCCCGTGCGACCGTACGAACTCCTCCGTCGGCTTCGACAGCGCCTGCTCGGTGAACCGCCGTACCTGGCGCGGCGCCTTCAGATCCCGGTAGCACTCGGCCGCGTCCGCGGCGAACCGGTCGTAGGAGTAGAACCCGAGCCAGGACGGATCGTTGTCCCCCTCCCGGGAGCGCTCCAGCCACCCCTCGGCCGCCTTCAGCGCCGCCCCGGCCGCCGCCGCGTCCCCCGCACGCGCGTGTGCCCGGGCCTCGACGAGCCGGAAGAAGCTCATGGTGCGGGCGGTCGCGAGTCCGCGGTTCCGCTCCAGCGCGGCCTGCGCGAGATCGACGCCCTCGTCACCGAAGCCCCGGTAGGTCGCCTGCAACGACATAGACGCCAGCACATACCCGCCGAGCGGTACGTCGGCCGCCGCGCGGGCCAGCCGCAGCGCCTGGATGTAGTACCGCTGGGCCGCCTCTTGCTGACCGGTGTCGAAGGCCATCCAGCCGGCGAGCCGGGTGAGCTCGGCGGACGCCCCGAACAGCGCCCGGCCCACCTCGTCGGAGTACGAGCCGAGCAGCAGCGGTGCCGCCTCCACCCGTAAGCACTCCGGCACCATGGACGAACGCCAGTCGCCGCCTCCGTACTTGGAGTCCCAGCGCCTGGCGTCGTCGGCGGCCTCCCGCAGCTTCTGCACATCGCTGTGGCCGACTTTGAGCGGTGCGCCGGAGCCCTCGGTGTGGTTCGTCTCCCGCGCGACCGAACTGTCGGCCGGGGTTATCAGCCACCGTGAGGCGGGCGTTGCGTATGCGCTCACTGCGAACGAACCGGCGAGGGACTGCCAGATGCCGCCGGTGCCGGCCCGGCGGCCCGCCAGGTCCAGGCGGTAGAGCTCGGTGGCCGACCTGACGGCCTGTCCGACGTCCCTGGGGAAGGCGAGGCCCACCTCGGGTGCGGGATCCGCGTCCGCCAGACCGATCTCGTGGAGCGGCACCGGGCGGCCGAGCTTCTGGCCGATGGCGGCCGCGATGAGGTGCGGCGCGGCGCCCTGCGGCACCATGCCCTTCGACACCCAGCGCGCCACCGACGTCTTGTCGTAGCGAAGTGTCAACCCGCGTTGAGCGCCAAGATCGTTGACGCGACGCGCGAGTCCTGCGTTGCTGATTCCCGCGAGGGCGAGAACGGCGCCGAGCTTTTCGTTCGGCCCGCGTTGCTCCCTGGACATGCGCCACCCCTCGACACAGACGGCTGCCGCGCTGGCATAACCACGCGGCATTCGTAAACCCAGCGTAGTTCGCCGCATCCCAAGCGTTAAGGGGCATTGTTCCGGATGGCGGGATTGTGGTCCGTACTGAAGTACGGGTCCGATACGCGCAGTTGCGTCGTGCTCCGGCCGTGTGGCCGTGCGCCCGTGTGTGCGCTCTTCTCCGGCCATGGGTGGAGCGCTTCGATGGATGCTGCGTGGGTCGGCCCGCTGTACTGGATCCAGTGGGCTGGGGGACACCGCCGCCTACATCCCCGCGGGCGGCGGAACGGCCCGGGGGGCGAAGTGGCGTCTCCCGGGCTGCGCGCCTGTCGTGCGGCGCGCGGGCTGTGCACGGAGCGTGCGCGAGCCTGTCCTCATGGCGCCGATTTGGCTGAAAACCGACCCCCGCTCTCTCGGGCTATCAGCCCTCCCACCATGGCAGTTGAGGGCGCGTTAGGTGTGATGGGGGAGCGTATCGGGGGCGCATTCACGTCGCGCACCACCTGCTCCGCGCGGGTCCCCGCAGGCGTACGCGGGTGGTCACAGGGGCGCGTTCCCCGTATCCCGAGCGGCTCCACCGGCCCTCCGTCAGGCGTCCTTCATGGCAGCATGGTGACCGGTTCGAACGGTGCACTGGTTGTCCACAGCCTGTGGAGGCGTCGATGCGGTGGTTGGTGGGATGGAGCAGCACCGCCGCGGGTGTCTCCGGAATCGGTGCGGCGGGGGCGACCGGAAGCGACGGCGAGACCGTGCACCCGGTGGGGTCACACCTCCTGTGGGGCGACCCGGACCCGCTGTGGGCGGTCGGCGACTGGCGGCCCGACGAGGTGCGCGTCGTGACGGTCGACGCGCAGACCCGGATCGCCGTCTTCGGCATCTGCGGAGCCTCCGACGAACAGCTGCGGGTGGGACTGCTCGCCGCGCGCGGAGGGGCCCTTCGGCATCTGACGGCCTGGCCGGGCGCGTACACCGCGGTGGTCCAGGTGGGCCGCCGGATCACCGTGTGCGGCGATCTGGCGGGCGCGCGACCGGTGTTCCACACCCCCTGGGCCGGCGGCACGGCCTACGCGACCGCGGCCCTGCCCCTCGCCGACCTCATCGAGGCCAACCTCGACTTCGGGCACCTCGCCGCGCTGCTCGCCGCCCCCGACGTGCCGGCCGCACTGCACGACTCCACCCCCTACGAGGGCGTACGGCGCATTCCGCCGGGGCACGCGCTGATCCTGCGCAACGGCGCCCGCGAGATCGCCGGGTACGACCCCGTCGCCTCCCTCGCCGTCGCCGCGCCCACCGCGGACGCGGACAGCGCGGTCGACGGCGTACGGGACGCGCTCGTCGAGGCGGTGCGGGCCAGGCTGTCCGCGCCCCGGCACGTGCCCGACATCGACCCCGGTCCGGTGCCCGGCATGGGGCCCGCCGAACGGCGTGCCGCGCGCGGGATGCCGGCGCCGGGCATCGGCGCCGACCTGTCCGGGGGACCCGCCTCCGGGACGCTGGCGCTGCTGGCCGCCGGGCTGCCCGGAAGGCCAGGGACCGTGCTGGGACACGGCACGGGCGCCGGTGAGCGGCTGCTCGCGGTCACCTTCAACGACCTCGCCGTGGGCGGCCGGGAGGCCGAGGTGCAGCGGGCGGGAACCCTCGCGGCCAACCCCCGGCTGCACCACGTGGTGGTGACGGGCGGCGAAGAGACCCTCCCGTACGCCGAGCTGGACGGGCCCCTGACGGACGAACCCGGGGCGACCCTGGTCACGGCCGCGCGGCACCGGGCCAGGCTGGCGGCGGGCAGCGCGGACCACTTCACGGGGTACGGGGCCCGGCAGGTGCTGGACGCCCATCCGGCGCGCCTGGCCGACCTGTTGATGGACCGCAAGCGGCGCCATCTGGTCCGCCCGGTGGCAGCGCTGGCGAAGGCCGACGGCTCCGTGTTCGTCCCCGCGCGCGTGTACGGCGCGGCGCGACGGCTGGCCCGTACGCCGTACCGGGTCGGTCTGGAGATGCTGGCCGACCGGCTCATGCACCAGCGTTTCGACGAGCCCGGGGGTGCGGTGGGGGCGTCCCTCGCCGCGCTCACCTGGGCCAGACCGGGGCCGGCGGCGCGGTGGCTGACGGGGGAGGCGCTCGCTGAAGTATCGGTTCGCCTCCAGGGGGCGACACAGCGCTCCGGGGTCGGTCCCGGTCAGCATCCCGGCGACTTCCGCGCGCGTGCGGCGCTCACGCGGCACGCTTCGGATCTGCGGGTCCTGGAGCAGGCCGCGGAGATCCGGTCGCAGCGGCTGCACGCGCCGTTCCTGGACAACCAGGTGGTGCGGGCCTGCCGGGCCCTTCCCGAGGCGTTGCGGGTCCAGCCGGGGGCGCGGGCCGAGATCCTCCGTACGGTGCTGGAGGGGGCGGGCGTCTCCGACCTTCCCCCCGGTTGGGGTGCGCCCTCGCACGCCTCCTCGGCGGCGGCGACCCGGACGGGGCTGCGGGTGGCGGCGGACTCGCTGATGTCGCTGTTCGGGACGCCGTTGCTGGCGCAGGCGGGGCTGGTGGAGGCGCGGGTGGTGCGCAAGGCGCTGCGGGGGGCGGCGGAGGGCGAACCGCTACCGCTGGACGGGCTGGCCGACCTGGTCTCGCTGGAGCTGTGGCTGGGGCGGCTGCTGGCCCGCCGGGGGACGTGCTGGACGGGGACGCCGGCGCGGGCTCGGGCGGTGCCGGGGGGGATTCGGGGGGCGCGCGGAGCGTTGGCCTCCGGCGGTTGAGCCGGTTTTGTCTGCGGGTTCGGTGGGGGCGGGCGTTTTGCGCAGTTCCCCGCGCCCCTGAATGCCTGCGGCGGCCCGCCCGGCTTCGGTGGGGGCGTGCGTAGCGCGTTCCGTTCGGTGGGTGGGTCGGTGCCGGGGTGGGGGGTATCCGTCCTCGGTCCGGCGGCTCAGTCTCTTTCCCAGGGCCCGGTTCCGGACGCCGGCCGCTGCGGGCGGACACCCCCCACCCCGTCCCCTTCACGCCGTACGCGGCCAACCGTCCGGTGGGGGCGGACGGTTCCGTCGTAGCGCAGGTGGACTGCAACCCCCTAGGGGCGCGGGGAACTGCGCGACAAGCCACGACGGACCCGCAATCGCCCGACAAGCGAACCCGGCACTCTCGTAGGCGCCCGGCCCAAGCCCAGCGCAGCGGGGGCGCGGGGAACTGCGCGACAAGCCACGACGGACCCGCACTCGCCCGACAAGCGAACCCGGCACTCTCGTAGGCGCCCGGCCCAAGCCCAGCGCAGCGGGGGCGCGGGGAACTGCGCGACAAGCCACGACGGACCCGCACTCGCCCGACAAGCGAACCCGGCACCCCCATACGCCCCCGCTCCCTCCACCAACCCGGTGACAATGAGCCCGTGCGGTACAGGATTCTGGGCGTTACTCAGGTGATGGACGACGACGGCACCGAGATACCTCTCGGCGGCCCCCGAGTCCGCGCACTGCTCGCTGCACTCGCGCTCAGGCCCGGGCGGGCCGTGCGGGCGGAGGGGCTGGTCGATGAGGTGTGGGCGGAGGAGCCGCCGCAGGACGCTCCGGCTGCACTCCAGGCTCTCGTCGGACGGCTTCGGCGGGTCGTCGGTAAGGACGTGGTCGTTTCCGGACCGGGGGGCTACCTGCTGGCCGCCCGCGGCGATGACGTGGACCTGCATGTCTTCGAGCGGCTCGTGCGGGAGGGCACCGACGCCCTGGCCCACGGCGACCCCCGTACCGCCGCGCAACAGCTCACCGACGCCCTCGCCCTGTGGCGCGGCCCCGCCCTCGCCGACCTCTCCGACCGCACCGCCGCCACCCGGCCGGAGGCACTGCGGCTGGAGGCCACCCGGGCCAGAATCGAGGCGGAACTGCTGCTCGGCGGCGCCCAGGACGTCGTACCGGAGCTGAAGGAGCTGAGCGCGGCGCACCCGTACGACGAGCGGTTGTACGGCCTGTTGATCCGTGCTCTGCGGGACAGTGGGCGGGGTGCCGACGCCCTCGCCGTCTACGAGGCCGCTCGGCGGGCGCTCGCCGAGGGGCTGGGGACCGATCCGGGGCCGGAGTTGCGGGCCCTGTACGCCGAGTTGCTCGGGGCCCCGGCCGGTCGTCCTCGTGCCGAACCCGTCGGCAACATCCGTCCGCGGCTTACCTCTTTCGTGGGCCGGGAACCCGAACTCGACGCCATCCGTTCCGAATTGCACAGAGCCCGCCTCGTCACCCTCACCGGACCGGGCGGCTCCGGAAAGACCCGTCTCGCCGAGGAAGCCGCCGCCGGGCTCCCGCAGGCGTGGCTGGTCGAGCTCGCCCCGCTCGACCGGCCGGAGGCGGTGCCCGGCGCGGTGGTCAGCGCGCTCGGTCTGCGCGAGACCGTGCTCATGACCACCGAGTTGACGGCCCCGCAGGACGACCCGCTCGCCCTGCTCGTCGAGTACTGCGCCCCGCGCGGCCTGCTCCTGATCCTTGACAACTGCGAACATGTCATCGAGGCCGCCGCCCACCTCGCGGAGATGCTCCTCACCCGCTGCCCCGGCCTCACCGTCCTCGCCACCAGCCGGGAGCCCCTGGGCGTTCCGGGTGAGTCGGTGCGGCCGGTCGAGCCCCTCCTTCCCGACCAGGCGGGCCGTCTGTTCGCCGAGCGCGCCGCCGCCGTCCGTCCCGACGCGGCCGCCGTGCTCGCCGACGAGGAGTCGGTCGCCGAGATCTGCCGGCGGCTCGACGGGCTGCCCCTCGGTATCGAGCTCGCCGCCGCCCGGCTGCGGATGCTGACGCCGCGCCAGATCGCGGACCGGCTCGACGACCGGTTCCGGCTGCTGACCTCCGGCAGCCGTACCGTCCTGCCCCGGCAGCAGACCCTGCGGGCCGTCGTCGACTGGTCCTGGGACCTGCTCGACGAGCGGGAGCGGACGTTCCTGCGGGAGGTGTCCGTCTTCGCGGGCGGCTGGGACCTGGAGGCCGCGGAGGCGGTGTGCGGCGGGCCGGCCGCCGAGCTCCTCGGGGCGCTGGTGGACAAGTCCCTGGTCGTGGCGGTCCCGTGGCAGCGGGACGGCTCTGACGGCATGCGCTACCGCCTGCTGGAGACCATCCACGAGTACGCCGTCGAGCGCGCCGCCGAGTCCCCCGCGCTGCGTGCCGCCGCCGAGCAACGGCACCGCGCGTGGGTGCGCGCGATGGTCGAGGAGGCCGAACCCCGGCTGCGGTCCGCCGACCAGCTTCCCTGGATCGCCCGCCTGGAGACCGAACTCGACAACATCCGCGCCGCCCTCGACCGGGCGATCGCGGCGGGCGAGGAGGCGGAGGCCTCGGCCCTGGCCCTCGCCATGGGCTGGTTCTGGTGGCTGCGCAACTACCGCCGCGAAGGCATGTCCTGGGTGGCCCGGGTGCTGGACCCCGGGGCGACCCCGGAGGGCGGGCGCCTGGTCGACGCCTTCCTCGCCGCACCGCGCGCGGAGACACCCGTCCGGATGAACCTCCGCATGCTGCACCTCTTCCTCAGCGCCGAGACGGAGCCCATCGACGCCCGCCTGGACCCGCGCCTGCACCGCTACGTCAGCGTCGTGCGCGACCACTTCGAGCCGGGCGGCCCCGACGCGGCCCGGCTGCCCGGCATGATCTGGCCCCTGGTGGGCGTGATGCTCGGAGACCACACGGACATCCGCCCCCTCATGGAGGCCGCCGTCGCCAACTGCCGTGCCCACGGCGACGACTGGTCCGTGGCCGTGACCCTGATGTTCCGCACGCACATGATCGTCGACTCCCCGGGCGGCATGGTCGGCGTGAACGACGACCTGGCGGAGCTGCGCACGCTCGGCCGTCGCGTGGGCGACCGCTGGCTCCGCGCCCAGATCAGCAGCGCGGCCGGCGAGGCGGCCATGGCCCGGGGCCGCCCGGCCGCGGCCAAGGAGGAGTACGAGACGGCGCTCCAGCTCGCCTACGAGGTGGGGGCGTACGCCGAGACCCCGTTCCTCATCGCCCGGCTCGCCGAGGTCGCGTACCGCACGGGCGACCGTACGACCGCCCTGGCCACCTTGGAGGAGGCGAGCGACGCGGGACACCGGTACGGCGTCCCGGAGACCCGGGCGTTCGTGCGGCTGCTGCGGGCCCACATGGCGCTGGACGACAAGGACCCCGCACACGCGCGTGCACTGGTGGACGAGGTCCGCGCGGAGCTGGGGCAGGTGGCGCCGCCGCCCCAGTTCACGGTGATGCTGAACTCGGTCGACGCGCTGGTGACGGCCGAGGAGTCGGGCCCGGAGCACGGGCTGCCCCTGCTGGCCGACACCCTCCGCGAGGCGGTCGACAAGCGCTGTGCCGACGCGGTGTTCGCCGCGCTCGTGTGCGTCTCGGCGGGCCTGCTCCGCGACCTCGGCGACCTCCCGCTCGCGGCCCGGCTGCTCGCCGCCGCCGACCGCCTGCGCGGCGGCGATCCGTGGCCGCATCCCGAACGCGCGGTGGTGGAGCGCACGGAGGCCGCCGCCCGCACCGGCCTGGGACCCCTGCGCTACGCGGCCGAGCACACCCGGGGCGCCGGCCTCACCCCGGCCGAGGTCCTGGCCGCACTCGGTGAGGCGGTCGAGGCGCTGCGCGCTAGGAGCAGCTGAACTTCGACTCGGCCCAGTCCGCGAGCATGAGGTCGTCGAGGTGGCTGTGCGGCTCGACCACCAGCCGTACGGTGTCGTGTCCCGCGAGGTTCACATGCACGGGCACGGCCGGGTCCCCGCCCTCGACCAGGCCGGACCTCCACAGCCGGACCCCGTCGGCGTAGACCGAGAAGTGGACCTTGCCGAGGCCCAGTGTCATGTCGTCGACGCCGACCATCGCGTCGTAGGACGAGCACGCGCGGTTGAGATCGATCGTGACGGAGGAGCGTCCGCGCACGCTCACGCCGTGGGTGTACCGGCTGCCGGCGATCGAGATGCCGTAGCGCTGCCACACCCAGCTGCTCTCGCCGATCCGCATCTCGGGCCCGCTGCCGTCGCCGGAGACGTCGTAGGCCAGCTCGCTCCACTGGTAGACGGTCGGTGGCGGCGGGGGAGCCGGGGGCGGAGTCGGCGTCGGGGTGGGGGTGGGGGTGGGGGTCGGAGGGGGTTTCGGTGCCGGTGTGGGTGTCGGCTTCGGGGCGGGGGGCGG
>NZ_KB911804.1:67960-90272 GCF_000383655.1 Streptomyces sp. 351MFTsu5.1
GGGCGGGTGTGATCTCGCCGCCGCCGAGGCCGTGTGCGGGCCCGGTGCTCTGGAGGCGCTCGGTTCGCTCGTCGACAAGTCCCTGGTCGTGGCGGCGCCTTCCGGGGAGGGGGAGATGCGCTACCGGCTCCTGGAGACCGTCGCCGAGTACGCCGGCGAGCGCCTCGACGAGAGGGACGGCGTCCGTGCCGACGCCGAGCGCGCGCATCTGACGTACTACCGCGAACTCGCCCGCACCACCGACCCGTTGCTGCGCGGACCGCGTCAACTGGAGGCCATCCGGCGCCTGGAGCGCGAGTACGAGAACCTGCGGACCGCCCTGCGCCGGGCCGTCGCCGCCCGGGACGAGCAGGAGGGGCTGTGTCTGGTGCTGTCCCTCGCCTGGTACTGGCAGATGCGTGACCTGCGGATCGAGGCCCGCAACTGGTCCCGCGAGGTGCAGGGGCTCGGAACCGACCCGTTCACCGAGCCGGTCCGGCCCGCGCTGCCGGTGTGGGAGCGCTGCACGGACACCCCGCCGCCCTGGACCGGCGAGGTCCTGGAAGAGGCCCGGCGGGGTACCCACCTCGTTCATCTCGCCTGCATGGACACCGAGTTGGACGCCTGGCAGAACCAGCACGCGCAGGCCAAGCTGCGGTCCATCGCCACGACCTACGAGCCCGGCATGCCGCAGACCTGCCGGCTGCCCGGTTCGCTGTGGTTCTTCGCCATCATGCTCACCGGGGACATGGACCGGCTGCGGGAGGTCATCAGGGCGACCGTCGACACCTGCCGGGCCACGCCGGGATACGAGTGGGAGCTGGCGGCGGCCCTGCAGTGGCGGGCCAACCTGCTCGCGAACCGCTCCGACTGGGCGGGCGACGCCATCCAGGACGCCGAGGAGGCGCTGGCGATCTACGAGCGGATCGGTGACCTGTGGGGGACCGCCGAGGCGCTGTCCGCGCGGGCCGAGGCCCATGAGCGCAGGGGCGAGTGGCGGGCGGCGGCCGACGACTACGAGCGGGCGATCGAGCGGGCCGAGCAGCTCGGCGCCCGCGCGCAGCGGTCCGTGCTCAACGCCCGCCTGGGCAGCGCGCTGCTGGAGACGGGGGAGCCCGGGGCGGCCGAGCGGGGCGAGTCGCTGCTGCGCGAGGTGATCGCCGACCAGGACGGGGCCCGGAACGAGGCGATGCCCGCGTCCCGGATGTTCCTCGCGGGCAGGCTGGGGATGACCGGCCGGATTCCCGAGGCCCGTGAGCAACTGCGGCTGCTGCGCCAGCAGTTCGGCATCGCCCACTTCGTCATCTTCGACGCCTTCATCCTCGGTTCGGAAGCCTGGCTGGAGGCCATGGACGGCTGCTACGACGAGTGCCTGAGGCTGACGCGCCGGGCGCTGGAGAGGTCCGGGGACCCGCTGGCCCTGACCATCGCCCCCCATATGCGCACGATGTACCTGCACACCGCCGCGCTCGCCCTCGCCGCGGCCGACGGCGGTGCCCGCGCCCGGGACGGCGCCCGCTGCCTCCGGGCCGGCGATGCCCTGCTGCCCGCCGCCCACGCCCCGACGACCATCGAGCGCACGGTGCGGGGCAACGCCGAGCGCGAGCTGCGCGCGGTGCTCGGCGACAAGGCCTACGAGTCGGCGTACGCGGAGGGCGACGGCCTCTCCGCGGAGGAGGCCGCCGCCCTGGTGTGACGCGCACCGACGCCTGGGCGCCCGGGCCGGTCAGTTCTTCGTACGGAACTTGTGGATCGCGTACGGTGCCGCGACCGCGGTGATGGCCGCCGACCAGCCGAGCGTCACCCACAGGTCGTGCGCGACCGGGCCGCCGACCATCAGGCCGCGGGCCGCGTCGGCGAGCGTGGACAGCGGGTTGTAGTCGGTGAAGTGCTGGAGCCAGCCCGGCATCGAGGCCGTCGGCGCGAAGATCGACGAGCCGAACTGGAGCGGGAACAGCACCAGGAAGCCCATCGCCTGCACGGACTGCGCGTTCTTCAGGACCACGCCCAGGGTGAGGAACACCCACATGATCGACGAGGCGAACACGGCGGACAGACCCACAGCGGCGAACAGTCCGGCCCAGTGGTGGATGTCGAACCCGACCAGGACGGCCACGATCATCAGGACGGTGGTCGCGAACAGCATCCGCAGCAGTTCGACGGAGATCTTCGCGAACAGCACCGAGCCGCGGCCGATCGGCAGGGACCGGAAGCGGTCCATGACACCGGAGTTGAAGTCCTGGCTGAAGCCGGTGCCGACGCCCTGGGACAGCGTCATGCTCATCATCGCGATCATGCCCGGGATGACGTACTGGACATAGCCGTCCTGTCCGCCGCCCAGGGCCTGTCCGATCGAGCCGCCGAAGACGTAGACGAACAGCAGGGTGAAGACGACTGGCATCAGCAGGGCGTCGAACATCGACTCCGGGTCCTGCCGGATCCACAGCAGGTTGCGGCGGACGAGGGCGCCGGTGTGCCGCAGGTGGCCGCGCAGCGGGATCCTGGCGTCGGCTTCGAGAGCGGTGGTGGCGGTGGCGGCGCTCATACGGCGACCTCCTCGAGGGTGGGCGTGGCGTCCTGCGGGGCACTGGCGCGGTGGCCGGTGAGGGACAGGAACACCTCGTCCAGGCTGGGCAGTTCGGTGGTGATGGAGGAGAGCGTGACCCCGCGCGCGGTGACCGCGCCGACCACGGCGGTCAGCTGCTCGTCGCTGAGGATCGGCACGATGACGGTGCCGCTGTCGGTGTCCACGGTGCTGGTGGCGAGGCCGGTGATGCCGAGCTCGTCGATCCAGCCGGCGAGCGGCCGCAGCTGCGCCGGGTCCACGGGCCGTACCCGCAGCGAGCGCCCGCCGACCTTCGCCTTGAGCGCCTCGATGGCGCCCTCGGCGATGACCTTGCCGTGGTCCACGACGGTCAGTTCGGAGGCGAGCTGCTCGGCCTCCTCCATGTACTGGGTGGTCAGCAGGACGGTCACGCCGTCGCCGACCATCCGCTTGACCTCGTCCCACACCTCGTTGCGGGTGCGCGGGTCGAGACCGGTGGTGGGTTCGTCGAGGAAGAGCACCTGGGGGCGCCCGATCATCGAGGCGGCGAGGTCGAGGCGGCGCCGCATACCGCCGGAGTAGGTGCTCGCGGGCCGCTTGGCGGCGTCCGTCAGCGAGAACCGCTCCAGCAGCTCGTCGGCCCGGCTGCGGGCCTCCTTGCGGGGCAGGTCGAGCAGCCGCCCGATCATGTAGAGGTTCTCCCAGCCGGGGAGCTTCTCGTCCACCGAGGCGTACTGTCCGGTGAGCCCGATCACCTTGCGCAGCTGCCGGGGCTGGCGCACCACGTCGTACCCGGCGACGGTGGCCGTGCCGGAGTCGGCGGTGAGCAGGGTGGACAGGATCCGTACGAGGGTGGTCTTGCCGGCGCCGTTCGGCCCGAGCACACCCATCACGGTGCCCTCGCGCACGTCCAGGTCGACGCCGTCCAGCGCCTTGGTCTCGCCGTAGTGCTTGACCAGCCCCCGCACGGAAACGGCGGAGTCCCCGCTCTTGGGGTTCTTGTCGATTCGCGTCATGCCGAGAACACTCCCAGCCGCCACCGACAAACCGCCGACAGGCCGCCGACAGGGGCCGACAACCCGCCGACAGACCAGAAGGAGGAGGGCACCCGGTGTCCACCGGGTGCCCTCCTCGCCGTACGACCGCTCAGTGCCGCACGGCTTCCACCTGCTCGGTGCCGCTCAGTGCCGGACGGCTTCCGCCTGCTCCGGCAGATGGGTCGCGATCACGCGTTCCCGGCCGGCCGGGGCGGCGGCCACGCGCCGCCGGTCCACGGCCGTCGCCACCGCGGCGACGCCGAGGCCCAGGACGGCCAGGCCGGCGCCCGTCAGCGCGGGGGACGTCACGCCGAGGCCCGCGGCCAGGGCGAGGCCGCCGATCCAGGCGCCGCCGGCGTTGGCGAGGTTGAAGGCGGCCTGGTTGGCGGAGGAGGCCAGGGACGGGGCGGCGGACGCCTTCTCCATGACCATCAGCTGGAGCGGGGAGCCGGTGACGAAGGCCGCCGTGCCCAGCAGGACCACCGCGAGCGCGGCGCTCCACTGCGTCGACATCAGCACCGGGAACAGGGCGAGGACCACGACCAGGGAGGTCAGGCCGCCGAACAGGGTGCCGCGCAGGGAGTGGTCGGCGAGCCGGCCGCCGAGCAGGTTGCCCGCCGTCGCGCCCACGCCGAACAGGGCGAGCAGGACGGTCACGCTGGAGTCGGCGTAGCCCGCCGCGTCCGTCAGCATCGGCGTGATGTAGCTGTACGCGGCGAACAGCGCGCCGAACCCGGCGACCGTGGTGCCGAGGGCCAGCCAGACCGGGAGCGAGCGCAGGGCGGCCACCTCGCCGCGCAGGCCCACCCGGGGTGCCTGGGTGTGGTCGTGCGGGATGAGCAGGGCCAGGGAGGCGATCGCCGCCAGGCCGATCGCGCTGACGCCGAGGAAGGTGGCCCGCCAGCCCAGGTGCTGGCCCATGAGCGTGGCGACGGGGACACCGGCGATGTTGGCGAGGGTCAGGCCGAGGAACATCAGGGAGACCGAGCGGGCCTTGCGTTCCGGTGCCACCATGCCCGTCGCGACGACCGCGCCGACGCCGAAGAAGGCGCCGTGCGGCAGGCCGCTCACGAAGCGGGCGGCGAGCAGCGCGTACTCGCCGGGGGCGAACGCGGAGGCCGCGTTGCCGACCACGAACAGTCCCATCAGGCCGATGAGGACCTTGCGGCGGGACATCCGGGCGGTGACCGCGGCGAGCAGCGGGGCGCCGATCACCACGCCCAGCGCGTACGCGGAGACGAGGTGACCGGCGGTGGGGATCGAGATGCCCAGGTCGTCGGCGACGTCGGGCAGCAGGCCCATCATGACGAATTCGGTGGTACCGAGACCGAAAGCGCCGACGGCCAGTGCGAGCAGGGCCAGAGGCATGAAGAGGTCGAGCCTTTCGAACGGGGGAGCGGAGTTCCGGATCAGCATATGTTCATTACCGGAACAAAGGATGCCCCTCCCAGGCTTCCCCGGGGTTACGACGAGGTGGCGAGGTTCACACGGGCCGCCACCGGCAGATGGTCGCTGCCGGTCTCGGGCAGCGTCCACGAACTCACCGGCTCCACGTCCTGCACCATGATCTGGTCGATCCGCGCCATCGGGAACGACGCCGGCCAGCTGAACCCGAAGCCGCTGCCCGCCGCGCCCTGCGTGGAGCGCATCTGGGAGGTGACCGCGTTCAGCGCGCGGTCGTTCATCGTGCCGTTCAGGTCACCCAGCAGGATCTTGCGCGGGAGCTTCTCGTCGGCGATGGCCTCGCCGAGCGCGTCGGCGCTCGTGTCGCGCTGCCGGGCCGTGAACCCGGCCTCCATCTTCACCCGTACGGACGGCATGTGCGCCACGTACACCGCGACCTGCCCGTCCGGCGCGGTCACCGTGGCGCGCATCGCCCGGGTCCAGCCCAGCTTGATGTCGACCGCCTTCACCCCGGTCAGCGGGTACTTGCTCCACAGCCCGACCGTGCCCTCGACCGCGTGGTACCGGTACGTCGACGCCAGCGACTTCTCGTACACCGGCACCGCCGAGGCGGTCAGTTCCTCCAGCGCCAGCACGTCGGCGCCGGAGGCCGCCACGTCCCGCGCGGTGCCGGACGGATCGGGGTTGTCGGCGTTGACGTTGTGCGTGACCACCGTCAGGTCGCCGCCGGTGCCGTTCTTGTCGGAGAGCAGCCCGCCGAAGAGGTTCAGCCAGACCGCCGCGGGCAGCACCACCGCGATCAGCGCGGTCGCCGACTTGCGCAGGAGGCCCAGCAGGAGCAGCACCGGGACGAACAGGCCCAGCCACGGCAGGAAGGTCTCGGTGAGACTGCCCAGGTTCCCCACGGCGTTCGGGATCTGCGCGTGCAGCAGCATCACCAGGGCGACGACCACCGCGAGGGCGGCCAGCACGATCCCGCGGCGCCAGATCCGCCGGTCACCGCGCCAGCCGGACGCCGTACCGCCGAGCAGGCGCCGGAACCGGCCTCTCTGACGCCCGGGTCCCGAGCCGTCGTCCGCCGTCTCCGTCACGTACGCCTGCTGCGCCATACCGTCGCCTCACTACCTGCCGTGCACACCGTTCAACCCCGTCGCCGGAGGGTGTCAGACACCCCGTAAGACCCTAGGGGATGATCGGCTCCCGTCTCGTCGTCCCATGACGACCGTACGGGGGCGATGACGTACAAGTGGGTGCACCGAGTTCCGGATCCCGACGGGGAAAGCGCCCTCTGTGACCAAACGCGCACACGGGCCCTACGGAACGCGCGAGCTGACGGGCCGTAGCCCCTCCAGGACGCTGTCGACGATCTGTTCGGACAGGCCCTCGGGGAGCGGCGAGCCCGGCAGCATGATCGTGCGGAACAACATGGGCGCCACGAACAGGTCGTTGAGCAGTTCCAGGTCGACGTCCGCGCGGAGTTCGCCGTTCGCCTGCCCCCGGCGCAGGATGTCGAGCTGCCGCCGGCGCCGCGGGGCGACGACGATGGCGTGGTAGGCGTCCCACACCTTGGGGCTGCTCTTCATCTGCGCGAAGACGTTGTGCAGCAGCGCCGACGAACGGGTCATCAGCCCGCGCTGGCGCAGCTGGTCGAGGAGCGCCACGAGATCGTCGCGCATCGAGGTGCCGGGCAGATCCGCGTCCGGCGGCTCGGCGGTGCGCACGACGTCGACGAAGAGCTCCTCCTTGCCGTTCCAACGGCGGTAGATGGTGGCCTTGCCGACGCCCGCGGTCCGGGCGATCCGCTCGATGGACAGCTCCGACAGCGGCAGGCCGTCCTCCAGGAGCTTGATGACGGCCTCGATGATGGACCGCTCCACGGCCTCGCTGCGGGGGCGCCCCCGCAGCGAGGCCGCCGGCCCGGACTGACTCTCGGCGAGGCCGCTCACGTCGCTTGGTCCTTTCTGTGGGATGAGGTGATTGTCCCTCGGGTACGACGGCGCGGGCGGACCGGATCAGGTCGTTCCGGTTCGCCCCGCACGCCCTACTCGCGCGACACGTCCCTACTCGCCCTGCTCGCTCGCGGTCACCAACTCCTGCTCCTCCGCGCCCCGCTGAGGCTCCGTCGGCCGGCCCGGCAGGAACAGCGCCACCACCAGGGCGCCCACCACCGCCACCCCGGCCCCGCACAGCGCGGTGACGTGCATCGCGTGCAGGAAGGCGTCGTTGGCGGGACCGACCAGGGCGTCACCGCGGGGGCCGAGCTTCGCGGCGACGCCGAGGGTGGCCTCGATGGACTCGCCCGCGGTGTGCCGCACACCCGCCGGTACGGCCGCGAGGTGGGACTCGATGCTGTTCCGGTAGGCCGTGGAGAGCACCGAGCCGAGGACGGCGATGCCGAGCGCGCCGCCGACCTGCCGGAAGGTGTTGCTGAGCGCGGACGCGGAGCCGGCCTTCTCGCGCGGCAGGGCCTGCATGATCACGACACTGGTCGGCGTCATGATGTGCGCCATGCCGGTGCCCATGAGGAAGAAGATCACCTCGAGGAGCCAGATCGGGGTGTCCGACTCCAGGAAGGCGAAGGCGCACAGCATCGCGGCGATCAGCAGCATGCCGCCCGTCGTGGTCGCCTTGTTGCCGAAGCGGTCGACGACCAGCCGGGCGCGCGGCGCGAAGATCAGCTGTGCGGCGGCCAGCGGCAGCATCAGCAGACCGGTCTGGAGCGGCGAGTAGCCGCGCACGCTCTGGGTGTAGAACACCGAGAAGAACGTCACGCCCATGAGCGCGAAGAAGACCAGCCCTATGGCGCCGATCGCGGCCGAGAAGACCTTGTTGTTGAAGTAGGTGATGTCGATCGACGGATGGTCGCTGCGCTTCTCGAACACCACGAAGGCGACGAGCACGGCGAGACCGGCGCCCATGGTCGCGAGCACGGTCGCGTCCGTGAAGTCGGCGAGCTGGCCGCCCTTGATGATGCCGTAGACCAGCAGGACCAGGCCGATGACCGACAGCACCACGCCGACGGGGTCGATCCGGCCCGGGTTCGGGTCCCGGGAGTCCGGCACCAGCCACAGCATCAGCGCCAGGGCGAGCACCACGATCGGCACGTTGATCAGGAAGACCGAGCCCCACCAGAAGTGGTCCAGGAGGACACCGCCGGTGATCGGGCCGATGGCGATGGCGAGGCCGACTCCGCCCGCCCAGATGCCGATGGCCTTGGGCTGCTCCTCGCGCTCGAAGACGTTCATCAGGACGGCGAGCGTGGCCGGCATGACGAACGCGGCGCCGAGGCCCATCAGCGCGCGGAAGGCGATCAGCTGGCCCGGCGAGCCGGAGAACGCGGCGAGCGCGGAACCGGCGCCGAACACCACCAGGCCGCCCAGCAGCACCTTCTTGCGGCCGAGCCGGTCACCGAGCAGCCCCGCGGTGAACAGGAGCCCGGCGAAGACCAGGGTGTAGGCGTTGATCGCCCACTCCAGCTCGCTCTGGGTGGCGCCCAGGCCGGTCGGCGCGGGGGTCGAGATCGTCTTGATCGCGACGTTCAGGATCGAGTTGTCGAGCACCACGATCAGCAGGCTGAGCATCAGCACGCCGAGGATGGCCCAGCGGCGCCGGTGCACCGCTTCCGGGATCCGGGAGTCAGGGACTGCGGTAGTCATGCCGACGAGCGTAGAGGATTTCCGATACGGCACCGTCTCGTATCGTAATTCTTTGCCGAGACCTTACGTGCCGGAACGGTCACACCGACCGCCCCTGGCCCTGACTGGCACGAGGTGCCACCATGGAGGTGATCCGGGGACGCCGTCAGGGCGCCTCGAGATGACGTAAGGAGCCGTTGCAATGACGCAGCTTTCGGCTGCCCACACCAAGCCCTCCGACGGCAGCAAGGCGCTGTACGGGGGCAAGGGCACACGCCGCATCACTGTCCGGGACATCGCCCTCGCCAAGGAACGCGGCGAGAAGTGGCCCATGCTCACCGCCTACGACGCGACGACCGCCGCCGTCTTCGACGAGGCCGGCATCCCCGTGATGCTGGTCGGCGACTCCGCGGGCAACTGTCATCTCGGCTACGAGACCACCGTGCCCGTCACCATGGACGAGATGACCATGCTGTCGGCGGCCGTCGTACGGGGCACCTCGCGCGCCCTGATCGTCGGCGACCTGCCCTTCGGCTCCTACCAGGAGGGCCCGGTGCAGGCGCTGCGCTCGGCGACCCGGCTGGTCAAGGAGGCCGGGGTCGGCGCCGTGAAGCTGGAGGGCGGCGAGCGCTCCCACGAGCAGATCCGGCTGCTCGTCGAGTCCGGCATCCCGGTCATGGCCCACATCGGCCTGACCCCGCAGTCCGTCAACGCCATGGGCTACCGCGTCCAGGGCCGCGGCGAGGAGGCGGCCCAGCAGCTGCTGCGGGACGCCAAGGCCGTCCAGGACGCGGGCGCGTTCGCGGTCGTGCTGGAACTGGTCCCGGCTGAGCTCGCCGCTGAGGTCACCCGGGTCCTGCACATCCCGACGGTGGGCATCGGCGCCGGTCCCGAGACCGACGCGCAGGTCCTCGTCTGGACCGACATGCTCGGCCTCACCGGCGGCCGGGTGCCGAAGTTCGTCAAGCAGTACGCCGACCTGCGCGAGGTGATGACCGGCGCGGTGAAGGCCTTCGCGGAGGACGTCGTCGGCGGCACCTTCCCGCTGGAGGAGCACTCCGTGCACTAGGGCCCTCCGCCCCCTCAGAGCCACTGCGGCACCAAGCGCCCCGTCGACCTTCCCCCAGTCGGCGGGGCGTTCTCCGTCCAGGACAGGATCTGACCTACTGCCCGCCTAGCGTCGTCCGTGTCCGACACCGACGAAGGGGCCGACATGTCCGAGCAGACCAGCGCCGCACCCGAGGGGTACACCACCGTCGCCCCGTGGGTCGTCACCGACGACACCGGAGCCTTTCTCGACTTCGTCACCGAGGTGTTCGGGGGCGAGGAGCTCGCCAGGGTCGCCACCGAGTCCGGCGCGATCGGGCACGGGGAGATCCGGATCGGCGACACGGTGGTCCTGGCCTTCGACCGGAGCCCCGACTGGCCGGTGATGCCGAGCCTGCTGCGGGTGTTCGTCGAGGACGCGGACGCCACCTTTGCCAAGGCCCTCAAGGCGGGCGCCACGGTGGTCACGGCCCTGTCGGACAGCGCCTTCGGCCAACGGGGCGGCCGGATCAAGGACCCCTTCGGCACCATCTGGTGGGTGGTCGCCCACGTTGAGGACGTACCGGAGGACGAGATGTGGAGGCGGCTGAGCATGCCCGTCTACGCGGAGGCGATGCGGGTGGCGCAGGAGACGTTCGACGCGGAGATGACGGGACGGGGTGAGGGGCGGGCAAGCGCGCCGGTCAGGAATCACGGCTGACCTCCGAAGGCACCTGGGGGCACTCTCAGCCCGTCTGGGGGTACCCCCTCTGGGGGAGTTTGAGGACGAGGCCCTTCGGGCCGACGGGGGTCTGGGGGCGCAGCCCCCGGGACGCGCACCCCCACCGGCCCGCACCCCTCAGTCGAACCGTTCCAGATCCCGCAGCCACGCCTTCGCCGAGCTGTCCGACGGGGCCCGCCAGTCACCGCGGGGCGACAGCGACCCCCCCGCCGACACCTTCGGCCCGTTCGGCATCGCCGACCGCTTGAACTGGGCGAACGCGAAGAACCGCCGGCAGAAGACCTCGAGCCAGCGCCGGATCTCGGGCAGGTCGAACGTCCCGCGCTTGTCCTCGGGGAAGCCGGGCGGCCACGCGCCCGCCTCCACGTCGTGCCACGCGTGCCAGGCCAGGAAAGCGATCTTCGACGGCCGGAAGCCGTACCGCAGCACATGGAAGAGCGTGAAGTCGTGCAGCGCGTACGGCCCGATCTTCGACTCGGTGGACTGCATCTCCTCACCCGGCACCAGCTCCGGGCTGATCTCGGTGTCGAGGATCGCGGCCAGGATCTCGCCGGTCTCCTTGTCGAACTGACCGCTGCTGATGACCCAGCGGATCAGATGCTGGATGAACGTCTTCGGCACGCCCGAGTTGACGTTGTAGTGGCTCATCTGGTCGCCCACGCCGTACGTGGACCAGCCGAGCGCCAGCTCCGAGAGGTCCCCGGTGCCGAGCACGATGCCGCCGCGCTGGTTGGCGAGCCGGAACAGGTAGTCGGTGCGCAGGCCCGCCTGGACGTTCTCGAAGGTGACGTCGTAGACCGGCTCGCCGGAGGCGAACGGGTGGCCCATCTCCTGGAGCATCAGCCGCGCGGTCGGCGTGATGTCCAGCTCGGCCGCGGTGACCCCGAGCGCGGCCATCAGCTTGTGGGCGTTGTCCTTGGTGTGGTCGCTGGTCGCGAAGCCGGGCAGCGTCCAGGCCAGGATGTCGCTGCGCGGGCGCCCGGCGCGGTCCATCGCGCGGGCCGCCACGATCAGCGCGTGCGTGGAGTCGAGGCCCCCGGACACCCCGATGACGACCTTCGGGCCGCCGATCGCCGCGAGCCGCTGCTGGAGCCCGGCGACCTGGATGTTGTAGGCCTCGTAGCAGTCCTGGGCGAGCCGCTCGGCGTCGGCCGGCACGAACGGGAACCGCTCCAGACGCCGCTTGAGACCGAGGTCGCCCGAGGGCGGGTCGAGCTCGAAGGACACCGTGCGGAAGTCACTCGTGCGGGCCTGGTGGATGCGCCGGTTCTCGTCGAAGGTGCCCATCCGCATCCGCTCCTGCCGCAGCAGGTCGAGGTCCACGTCGGCCACCGCGTACTCGTCCCCCTGCGGGAACCGCTCGGTCTCGGCCAGCAGCGCGCCGTTCTCGTAGACCATGGCCTGCCCGTCCCAGGACAGGTCGGTGGTCGACTCACCGAGTCCGGCCGCCGCGTAGACGTAGGCGGCGAGACAGCGGGAGGACGCCGAGCGGCACAGCAGCTTGCGGTCCTCGGCCCGGCCGACCGTGATGGGGCTGCCGGACAGGTTGACCAGGACGGTCGCACCGGCGAGGGCGGCCTCCGCGCTGGGCGGCACCGGCACCCACATGTCCTCGCAGATCTCCGCGTGCAGCACCAGGCCGGGCACGTCACCGGCCTCGAACAGCAGGTCGACGCCGAACGGTACGGCGGTGCCGGCGACCCGGATCGAGCCGCCCCGCTCGTCGGCGCCGTCGCCGATCTGCCGACGCTCGTAGAACTCGCGGTAGTTGGGCGGGTACGACTTCGGCACAACCCCGAGGACCCGGCCGCGGTGCACGATCACCGCGCAGTTGTAGACCCGGTTGCGGTGGCGCAGCGGGGCGCCGACGACCAGCACCGGCAGCAGCTCGGCCGACCCGGCGACGACCTCCGCGAGGGCCGCCTCGACCTCGTCCAGCAGCGCGTCCTGGAGCAGCAGGTCCTCGATGGAGTACCCGCACAGCCCCAGCTCCGGGAAGACCGCGACGGCGACCCCCTCCTCGGAGCACCGGCGCGCGTGACGCAGAACCGCATCGGCGTTGGCGGGCGGGTCCGCGATGACGGTGTGACCCGTGCACGCGGCGACACGTGCGAACCCGTGCTGATAAATGGACCAGAAGTTCGGCTGAGGCACGGGTCCAGTGTAATCGTCAGAGCGACGCTATGGCTGGTGGGGGTGTGAGGGAGCTGACGCGCGCGGCCCATTGCCGGATTGTCATGACCTTGACTTCAATAAGCGGTATGACCGGCATCAGCGGCACTCGGGACGACCGTACGCATACGCACCTCGCCACGGACTGGGGCTGGTTCCTGGGCTGGCTCCTCGTCGGGGCCTGCGCCGGCCTCGGCCTCGCGGCGATCCTGACCGTGGGCCTCGCCTTCCTCGTGCTCGCCGGGGTGGCCGGGGTGCTCCTGGCCCGCCGAGGCCCTCGACGCGCCGTGGTGGGCGTCGTGTCGGGCCTGGCCCTTCCCGCGTTCTACCTCGCGTACCTGAACCGGGGCGGCCCCGGGGAGGTCTGCCACGCGATCTCCGGCGGGCAGGCCTGCACCGACGAGTACACGCCGGTCCCGTTCCTGGCCGTCGGGGTTCTCCTGCTGGTCGCGGGTCTCGTGGTCCACGCGATGGCCGGCCGCCGAGGGCGCAGGTGACGACGGCGGACCGGACGGACGCGAGGGCCCGGCCCCGAGGTTCTCACCTCCGGGACCGGGCCCTTGGGACATGCGTCCCGGTCAGCGCCGGTTGAACGACTGGACGTAACCGCTTGCGGGCGTACCCACACCGGTCACGTCGTCATAGCCCTTCACCGCGGACAGCGAGCTGTCCTTGCCGAGGCTGCGGACCGAGGTGAGCAGACCCTCGGAGCCGTCGAAGGCGTTGGCGAAGTCGACGCGCGCCACCGCGAGGTCGGTGCCCGTCGGCTTGTCCGTGACGTCGTGGTACACCCGCGACCCGTACTTCGAGTAGATCGACGGGTTGGCGAACCCGAGCGCCTTGCCGCCGGACGCCTGCTGCGCCAGCGCCTGCACGGCCGCGATCACCGGCGAGGCCAGCGAGGTGCCGCCGATGCGGTACTCGCTGTACTGCTGCGAGCCGTCGGGGAAGGTCTGGGTCTGCCCGACCAGGAAGCCGGTGTTCGGGTCGGCGATCGCGGAGATGTCCGGGACCACGCGGTTGCCGGTGGCGTTGTTGGCCGTGGCGAGCGCGTTCGGGACGACACCCTTCTGGTAGAAGGGCTCGGCGACCGTCTTGCTGGTGCCGCCGCCCGCACCCGAGGTGAACGCGCCGGGGAAGTTGGTCCAGCTCTTGCCGTCCGTGGACAGCGAGGCCTTCTCGGTGCCCCAGCCGGTCTCCCACAGGTACTTGTCGCCCTTGCCGACCGCCAGCGAGGTACCGCCGACCGCCGTCACCCACGCCGAGTTGGCCGGGGTGTCGACCTGCTTCGTACCGGTGTTGGCGACCTCGTCGCCGTTGTCGCCGGAGGAGAAGTAGAAGCCGATGCCCTCGACCGCGCCGAACTGGAAGACCTGGTCGTAGGCGGCCGCGAGGTCCGGCGTCTGGTTGGCCTCGATGTCGCCCCACGAGTTGGAGACGATGTCGGCGAGGTGGTTGTCGACGACCTTGCTGAGCGAGTCCAGCAGGTCGTCGTCCATGCAGGACGCGGCACCCACGTACGTGATGTTCGCGTCCGGCGCGACCGCGTGCACGGCCTCGACGTCGAGGGTCTCCTCGCCGTACCAGCCGGCCGCCGAGCAGGCCTCGGTGTTGGTGTAGTTGTCGGGCAGCACCTGGCGCAGCTGGCTGGTCTTGTAGGCCGCGTCGCCGTTCTTCTTCGCGTACGTGGCCGCGTCGAAGGCGATGGTCGGGGAGGCGTAGGCGTCGGTGATGGCGACCCGCACCCCCTTGCCGGTGTACTTGCCGGCGCCGTAGGCGGCACGCAGCTGCTTGCCCGTGTAGCCCTTGATCGCGTACGGGATCTTCGTGCCGTAGGCGCTGGGCAGCGTGCTCGCGGTGTTCGAGCCGTAGTACGAGGAGAACGGCCCGGAGTTCTTGAACACGGCGTCCGGCGGCGGCAGTTGGTCCTTGCTGCTCGCCTTGTGCGGTGCGTTGTCCAGACCGGTGACGGTCAGCACGGCACCGTCGAGGCCGGCCGGCGCGGACGCGGCCTTGTCCGGGGCGCGGTAGGTCTTCGAGCCCTTGACGTAGTTGTGCAGCTGGGTCCCGAAGGCCTTCTCGACGGCGGCCACGTCACCGCTGACGGCGACGTAGTGCTCGCTGACGCCCGTGACCTTCAGACCGGCGGACGTCAGCCAGGACTTGACCGCGGCGATCTGCGCCTTGGTTGCGCCGAAGCGGGCCTGCGCCTGCCCGGCGCTCAGGTACTTGCCGTACGACGCGGAGCTCGGGTCGGACACCGCCTTGGCGTAGGCGGCGAGACCGGCGGCGTCCTTGCCGGCGAGGTAGACCCGGGCGGAGACCTTGGCGCTGTCCGAGGTGGCGCCCTTGTCCGCCTTGGCCGTGGCCCACGCGGGCTTGGTCCCGGCCAGCGTGTCACGGGCCGGGGTGTCCGCGGCGTGGGCCGCGGGTATACCCAGCGCCAGCGCGCCCGCGAGCATCGGCAGTGTCGCCGCCATGCTCACTCCGGCGCGAAGTTTGGCGCGGTTGGATCTCATGGAACCCCCTGAATGCGGTTCTTGGGCGAGTGATCACTCGACGGTGTGGCCACTCTTGCGACGAACCGTTCATGCCAGGGGAATGGTCATGCCAAGAAGAGTCCAACTAACCTAAAGAAAAAGGCTGGTTAGAGGGTTAACCCTCTATGATCCCGGCTTCGCGCCCCGCTCCTTCAGCATTCCCGCCATCAGGTCGATCTCCGACTGCTGTGCGTCGACCATTCCCTGGGCGAGCCGCTTCTCCACCCCGACCGTGCACTTGTCCACACAGCCCTTCGCCATGTGGATGCCGCCCCGGTGATGCTCCGTCATCAACCGGAGGTAGTAGATCTCGGCCTGCTTGCCGTTGAGTGTGCCCAGCTTCTTCATCTCGCTGTCGGTCGCCATGCCCGGCATCAGCGAACCCTCGCCGGCCGAGGGCATGTCGCCCATGCCCATCCACGTCATCGGCGGATCCGCCGACACCTTCGGCAATCCCCACAGATCCAGCCAGCCCAGCAGCATCCCGCGCTGGTTGGCCTGCGTCTGCGCGATGTCGTAGGCGAGCCGCCGCACTTCGACGTCCTTGGTGCGGTCCCGCACGATGTACGACATCTCGACCGCCTGCTGGTGGTGTACGGCCATGTCGCGCGCGAAACCCGCGTCCGCCGACTCGGCCGTGGGCGTGTCGCCCGAGCCGTCCTCCGCGACGGCGTAGGTGATCGCCCCGGCCGCGACGAGCACCCCCGCCACGGCCACGGCCACTCCCGCGAACCTCACTGCCCCAGACCGCCCGTGCACGCCGCGCCCGGCTCGGGCGTCTGCTCGCCCTGCACGAACTTCGCGAAGAACTTGTCGACGTTCGGGTCGGTCGCGCCCGTCACCGTCCGCTGGTGGCCCCACGCCGACAGCATGATCGGTTCCTTCTGCTTGTCGTCCGGGCTCATCAGCGTGTACGGCGTCTTCTTCACCTTGGCCGCGAGCGCGTCGACGTCGGCCTTCTTCGCCTTGCTGGTGTACGTCACCCAGACCGCGCCGTGCTCCAGCGAGTGCACGGCGTTCATGTTGCCGATCGCCTTGGTGTAGACGTCGCCGTTGCAGTTCATCCACACCTGGTTGTGGTCGCCGCCGACCGGGGGCTCCATCGGGTAGTTCACGGTCTTGACGACATGCGTGCGGCCCAGCGTGCCCTTCCAGGTCTTCACGCCGTCCGAGCCCGTCACGAAGTGTCCCGTGCCCTTGCCGTCGGCCGCCGTGCTGTCGTCGGACTGCGACTGGACGAGCGCGACGGTCCCGGCGGTCAGACCGGCCACGGCGAGCACGCTGGCGGTGATCACGAGGATCCGGTTGCGGCGCGCACGGGCCTGTTCGGCGCGCCGCATCTCCTCTATGCGCGCCTTGCGTGCCGCGGTGGTGCTCTTCTTGGCGGAACCCATGAGGTGTGCCCTTCTGGGGGAAAGGGGTGGGGCGGACGGTGACGATCGGTCCGCTGATCGTAGTGGGGCGGGGGCGGCTTCTCGTAGGGAGCCCGCAGGAAACCCGGGGCGCCGGGTGAGACGGGGCGGGCCGGGCATTACGTATGTCAGTCCGAGCAGGCAAGATGGGCGGCAGAGCAGTACATCCACCGGACGTGAGGCGTTCACTCCCGGGTCGCCGGGGCGATCAAGGTCGGCAACGCGCACGA
This sequence comes from Streptomyces sp. 351MFTsu5.1, assembly GCF_000383655.1. Classification (NCBI taxonomy): domain Bacteria; kingdom Bacillati; phylum Actinomycetota; class Actinomycetes; order Kitasatosporales; family Streptomycetaceae; genus Streptomyces; species Streptomyces sp. 351MFTsu5.1. The sequence goes on from NZ_KB911804.1 coordinate 84,683, forward strand.
AACTCCGTTGTGGTGTGATGCTCAGGTGCCCGACCGCCTCCTGCGGGACACGGAGACAGGCGGCCTGACCAGCAAGGATGGGGAAGTCGACAATGGACAAGCAGCAGGAGTTCGTGCTCCGGACCCTGGAGGAACGCGACATCCGGTTCGTACGCCTGTGGTTCACGGACGTGCTGGGCTTCCTCAAGTCCGTCGCCGTGGCCCCGGCGGAGCTGGAACAGGCCTTCGACGAGGGCATCGGCTTCGACGGCTCCGCGATCGAGGGCTTCGCCCGCGTGTACGAGTCCGACATGATCGCCAAGCCGGACCCGTCGACCTTCCAGGTCCTGCCCTGGCGCGCGGAGGCCCCGGGCACCGCCCGGATGTTCTGCGACATCCTCATGCCCGACGGCTCCCCGTCCTTCGCGGACCCCAGGTATGTGCTGAAGCGCGCCCTGGCCCGCACCTCCGACCTGGGCTTCACCTTCTACACCCACCCGGAGATCGAGTTCTTCCTGCTGAAGGACCGCCCGCTGGACGGCTCGCGCCCCACCCCGGCCGACAACTCCGGCTACTTCGACCACACCCCCCAGAACATCGGCATGGACTTCCGCCGCCAGGCGATCACCATGCTGGAGTCGATGGGCATCTCGGTCGAGTTCTCCCACCACGAGGGCGCCCCGGGCCAGCAGGAGATCGACCTCCGCTACGCCGACGCGCTCTCGACGGCGGACAACATCATGACGTTCCGCCTGGTCATGAAGCAGGTGGCGCTGGAGCAGGGCGTCCAGGCGACGTTCATGCCGAAGCCGTTCTCGGAGCACCCGGGCTCGGGCATGCACACGCACCTGTCCCTCTTCGAGGGCGACCGCAACGCGTTCTACGAGTCCGGCTCGGAGTACCAGCTCTCCAAGGTCGGCCGCTCCTTCATCGCGGGCCTGCTCAAGCACGCGGCGGAGATCTCCGCGGTCACCAACCAGTGGGTCAACTCCTACAAGCGCATCTGGGGCGGCACCGAGCGCACCGCGGGCGCCGGCGGCGAGGCCCCCTCCTACATCTGCTGGGGCCACAACAACCGCTCGGCCCTGGTCCGCGTCCCGATGTACAAGCCCGGCAAGACCGGCTCGGCGAGGATCGAGGTCCGCTCGATCGACTCCGGCGCCAACCCGTACCTGGCCTACGCCGTCCTGTTGGCCGCCGGCCTCAAGGGCATCGAGGAGGGCTACGAGCTCCCGCCGGGCGCCGAGGACGACGTCTGGGCCCTCTCGGACGCGGAGCGCCGCGCGATGGGCATCGAGCCCCTCCCGCAGAACCTGGGCGAGGCCCTCACCCTGATGGAACGCAGCGACCTGGTCGCGGAAACCCTCGGCGAACACGTCTTCGACTTCTTCCTCCGCAACAAGCGGCAGGAGTGGGAGGAGTACCGCTCGGAGGTCACGGCCTTCGAGCTGCGGAAGAACCTGCCGGTGCTGTAACCGCAGGTCGGAGCGAGTTTCCCGCTGATTCGGCGAATGGGGCCGACGGTCCGCGACCGTCGGCCCCATTCGCGCCTCACGGCCCCTGGGCCGTCTCAGCGTCGACACCTCGGTCCTCCATGTGTCTTTGCCTCATCCGGGAAGCCGGCACCTAGAGGTCGGCCGGGGGAGCGTCGAGCTGGCGGTAGACCGTGGCGATCCCGATACCGAATCCGGCAGCGAGCCGGGCGTAGGTATCACCGCACCGTAGGTGCGCGAGGGCCAGCAGAGCCTGGCGGCCGACGGGCAGGCGTCGCCATCGTGTACCGATCTTCGCCTGCCACGCGGTCAGTTGACGGGTAAGGAACCGCAGGGTTCGGCTGGACAGATCGATCGAGGCTGGGTAGACAAGCACGTGAAGCTCCTGGCAGATGCGGGTGATCTTGGTCGAGAACCCGTCTACCAGGAGCTTCGACGTCGCGCAGGAGCGTCCAACTTGCGGTCAGCATCGGGATGTTGGAAAACGCTCACTGGATTCGGCGTCCATACGATCACCGGCAGCATGCCCCCACTACGTTCCATATCGGAAGCGAACTGATCCTTTACGACCCATGGTCACACCCAATGGGCCGAAGCCTGATCATGCGATAGCCCGCGGCAACGATTACGTCCCCAACTGCCGATGACGGCGAGTTCTCCGCGGGATCGGTGGCCTGCACATCGCTGGTGCAGCAGGGGATGTGGTGCGTACACTTCTTGCGTGGGCTCAGTAGCGTGCACGCGTCGGAACAATGGCCGATTCGCGGCTTCCAACTTTTGGATTCATTCCATGGTTGCACAATGATTGGGCATTCGCGCAATTCCATGCGGCCGGCAACAGATTCCTGGGTCGCCGCTGTCCACAGATCCTCCCAGGATCCCTATCCGCTTGGTGCCGCACTGGTAATAGATTCTAAGAGACTCCTAACATCTGCGCACATACTTCCCTCCGACCTCTACGCCAGCACGTCGAATGGGACACCACTTTGGGTTGCTTTTCCCAAAGGCGGCGCCCCCATTGGAAGACGTCGACTTGTCGAGAGCATTCGTATCTGCGAGTCGCCACTGGCAGACCTCGCCGTCCTTGAGCTGGCGGAGCCTATCCCGATGGGCGTCTCGCCAGCTCCGCTGCGCCAGCCGAAAGGGCTGCACCTGATCGGGAAGTCCTGGTGGGCATTCGGATTCCCGGATCGGGATTTCATTGGCAACTCGGCGGCAGGGCAGGTGGGAGAAGCTCAGGGATACGGGTGGGTGCGGCTCGATACAACGTCACGGTATCTCGTGACGGCTGGATTCAGTGGCGGCGGTTTATGGTCGCCAGATTATCAGGCGGTTGTCGGTATCGTTGGGCAGTCCAATCCAGAAGGGGACGGCCGCGCATTTACCATACATGAAGCAATCCGGTGCATGCCAAGGGAGCGACTGCGGGATCTGACGGAACGAACGCTTCAGGTGCCCGACGAGGGTGCACTTTCCGCCTGGGGATGGAGTCTGTCGAGTGACGAAGAGACAGCTTCACATTGGGAACCGCGGTCGCGAGGCGTAGCACTGAGCTCTGAGAGTGGTTTCCGCTTCCAGGGACGCCGCAACGCGCTGAGCGAGATCGTCTCCTGGATCGGAAACGAAACCCGAGATCGAAAAGTCCTAGTCGTCACCGGGGCCCCCGGCGCAGGGAAATCCGCTGTTCTAGGACGTATTGTTGTTACGTCAGACAGCAAGGCGATCGCAGCATTACCTGCAGATGACCAAAATATACGTGCACCGATCGGTTCGGTGTCGTGCGCCATCCACGCCAAGGGCAAATCCGCCTTCGAAGTCGCATCCGAGATCGCAAGGGCAGCTTCCGCTGCCCTACCCCTCAGGGTGGAGGAGCTACCGCGGCTCCTACAGGCCGCTCTGGCCTCCAGGCGTGACGCAGGCAGCCGGAGTGCATTCTCACTTATTATTGACGCACTCGACGAAGCCGCCAGTCCCATCGAGGCGAGGGCAATCGTCAGAGATCTGATACTTCCTATTGCGCAGACATGTTCCGACGTCGGAGTGCGCGTGGTTGTCGGAACCCGCCATTTCGACCACGGAGGCAATCTACTCAGACTATTCGGCCCATCTGCCAGCGTCATCGACCTTGATCTACCGCACTATTTCTCAGTGGACGAACTCAGCGCATACGCGCAAGCCACGCTTCAGCTCACCGGCCAAGAGCGCGATGACAGTCCATATCGCGATGCCGGAATTGCAGCACCGGTGGCGCAAAGAATTGCAGAACTGGCCGCGGGGAACTTCCTGCTGGCTGCATTGGTGGCTCGACTTCACGGTTTATACGATGAAACACCGGTGGATCGCGCAGACATCTATTTTCCCGATGCCGTCTATCCGGTCTTGGAGGCATCTCTCAGCCATCTCAAAGGAGTTCGAGGTATCACTTCGGAGCAACTACTTCTCCCCCTTGCCTACGCCGAAGCACCTGGCTTAACATTGGATCTCTGGCGTGCCGGTCTCCGTGCGTTGTTAGGCCGCACCGTCAGAAACACGGAGTTGGCTGCTTTTGCCAATACTTCTGCGGCGAATTTCTTGATTGAGAGCGGGACGTCAGGAGAGGACCGCGTCTACCGGCTCTTTCATCAAGCATTGAACGATACGCTTACGCAAGAGCGAGCCGCGACGGTCGTCGCCAAAAGTGACGAAGATGCCCTATTGAACGAATTTTCCCGCCTGGGGCATGAACAGGGCTGGAGTCGTACGGTGGAATACCTTCGTCGGTCTCTGCCTAGTCACGCTGACCGCGCCGACCGAATCGATACCCTTCTCCGCGATGACGAATATTTACTATACAGTGACCTTCGGCGCCTCGTGGCCGTGGCTGGACGAGCCACAACCCAGGATGGAGTTCTTCGGTCGCGCCTGCTTCGTCTGACTCCTAAAGCTTGGGATGCAGACGCTGCGGAGCGCGGTTCGCTGTTCAGTGTTCGAGAGGCGCTCGAAGATCTTGGCTCGACCTTTATGAATTGGCCGAGCGTACTGCCGTACAAGGCCAAGTGGTCGGCAACACCCACTCCGACTCCCGAGGATTTCGAGAGCGGTCATACTGGATGGGTGCGGGCGGTCTGCTCGTTACCGCTCGACGGTCGTCAAGTGGTCGCATCAACCGGTGCTGACAGTACAGTCCGGCTCTGGGATCCGGCAGATGGACGCCTGCTGCGGATCCTGCAGGGGCATACGGGTCTGGTCAACGCGGTCTGTGCGGTGCCATCCGCGGATCGCTTGATACTCGCTTCGGCCGGCACTGACGGCACCATCCGCCTCTGGAATCCGTCCGACGGCCAATCCCTGGGCGTGCTGCAAGGCCACGCAGGTGTAGTCAATGGGCTGTGCGCCGTTGCGATGGAAGACCGAAATCTGATCGCCTCCGCTGGGTCCGATGGCATCATTCGACTATGGGATCCGTCTACTCGACAACCGACGTCCTTCCTGAACGGGCATTTGGATTGGATTAACGATGTATGCGTACTACAGGTCGATGGGCGCAGCACGCTTGCCTCGGCCAGTGATGACGGCACCGTCCGCGTGTGGGATCTCGCTAGTAGCAGAGAAAAGTTCGTTCTTGAGGGGCACGCCGGCTGGGTGCGTTCAGTTTGTGCGATGACTATCGAAGGCAGGCAAGTAGTTGTCTCCGGTGGATCGGATGGCACAGTTCGCCTGTGGGATCCATCCACTGCTGAACTAATCCGAGTGTCCCATGACATCGGTGGCCCTGGTGGTGTTCGAAGTCTTGCTGACCTGAATATGCATGGAAACGAAGTTGTTGCCGCAGCTGGGGCAAATGGCGAAATCCATCTGCTGCGCCTGGACGATTGCATCAAATTCAAAGTCTTAGCCGGCCTCGGTGATGCCGTGAATTCCATTTGTTTTCTGGACGCACAGAGCCAGACGGCGCTCGTCGCCGGCAGCGCCGATGGTTGGGTGCGGCTGTGGGATCCGGTCGGCGGGACAAAAATACGTGAAATGGCTGGCCATCCGCCTCGGGTCCAAACCGTGTCCGCCGTGGGCTTCGAGGGCCGCGAGGTCGTCGTCTCTGGCGGAGCCGACGGAACTGTCCGACTCTGGAACCCGACTGACGG
>NZ_KB911805.1:0-63698 GCF_000383655.1 Streptomyces sp. 351MFTsu5.1
CTGACCGAGGCCGGCTACCAGCCGGAGATCGCGTACTTCGAGTGCCTGCACGAGCTGAAGCTCATCGTCGACCTCATGTACGAGGGCGGCCTGGAGAAGATGCGCTGGTCGATCTCCGAGACCGCCGAGTGGGGCGACTACGTCACCGGCCCGCGGATCATCACGGACGCCACCAAGGCCGAGATGAAGAAGGTCCTCGCCGAGATCCAGGACGGCACCTTCGCGCGTGAGTGGATGGCCGAGTACCACGGCGGTCTGAAGAAGTACGAGGCGCGCCGGACGGCGGACTCCGAGCACCTGCTGGAGACCACCGGCAAGCAGTTGCGCGGGCTCATGAGCTGGGTCGACGAGCACAACTAGCCCCACCGCGCCACCCAACGGGAGGAACGACATGACCGACACGACTACCGCGCCGGAATCTGTGCGCCGTACCGTCGACGACTATCTGGGTCCTGGCGAGAAACGGTTCTTCGGGGACGGCTACAAACGGGCCGTGCAGACACTCGGGGACATCGTGCTGGACGTGGGCCCCGACGGCGCCGGATCCGTGCGCGCACGGGCGTCCGTGCGCTACCCGGAGGACTGGTCCAGGAAGGGCCGGCGGAACCAGGCACCGCATCTGAGCAGCATCGACGTGCTGTTGCTGGCAGGCGAGGTCGCGGAGGTGTACCTCACGCACGCCCTGGGCCTCGACGCGCGCAGCCGCAGCGAGATGCGGCTGCGCAAAGTCCGGATGAAGGCGGGCACCAGCCCGGTGGAGGAGGCGCTCGACGGGTTCGAAGTCCGGGCCGCCATCACCTCGCTGCCGCCGCAGGCGCACACAGCACGGCGGGTCTCCGTGGCCGACTGCCAGGTGGGCGCGCTGCGGGTCCGGTGCGAGATCGAGCACCCGGCCGGCACCGTACGACCGGGCACCGGCGGGTACCACGGTCCGGACGACCTTCTGGGCCCCGCCGAACTCCGGCCGTTCCGGGCCGCGCACAAGACCAAGAGCCAGCTCATCCAGGACCTTCGGGTGGATCTCGGGGAGCTGAGCGCCCGGGCGACGGTGGGTTCCCGGAGTTCGGCCCCGGCTGCGCTCACCGTGCAGGGACTCGAGAGCTACAGCCACCCGGCCACCTCGATCCTCGATGTCTTCGTCTGCGCCATCCAGCTCGGGCAGATCCTGCTCTACGAACTCGACGGCGTACCGCGCTCCGAGAGCAACACGCTGTGGATGCGCCAGTCCGTCCTCACGATCGCGGACACAGCGCGGCCGGTGACCTCGCCCGCCCCGCTCTCCGTTCGGCTGGCCGAACCCCAGCTCCTCACCACACGTGAGGGAGACACCTGGCGGTCCGTGGAGATCGCCGGGGAGCTCCAGCACATGTCCGTCACCTGCTCGGCCGCTCACCGGCTGCCGTAGCGCCCGACATGGAAGGAACACAAGAATGAACGGCGACCACCGTTCCCACCTACGCCGGGGCCGGTCATGAACCGTGCCGCCGTCCTCGCCGGCATCGGAGCCATGGTTCCGGAGCGGGTGGTGGACAACGACGAGATCTCCACCCTGGTCGACACCAACGACCAGTGGATCCGCACCAGAACGGGCATAGGCAGCCGCCACTGGGCCGACGCGGGCGTCAGCACCGGCGACCTCGCGGTCGAGGCGGCCCGGCGGGCCCTGGAGTCAGCGGGCGTCGACTCGGTCGACCTGGTGGTCCTGGCGACCAGCACCCCGGACCAGCCCATGCCGGCCACGGCCCCGCGTGTCGCGTCCGACCTGGGCCTGGACGGCACTCCCGGCTACGACCTCTCGGCGGCCTGCGCGGGATTCATCTACGGACTCCACTCGGCGACCGGAGCGATCGCCTCCGGCAACTGTGAACGGGTCCTCGTGATCGGCGCGGACATCTGGTCCACCCGGCTCGATCCGCAGGACCGCGCGACCGCCATCATCTTCGGTGACGGTGCGGGCGCCGCCGTCCTGCGTGCCGGGGACGCAAGCGAGCCCGGCGCGCTCGCCGGGTTCGACCTGGGCAGCGACGGCGCCCACAAGGACCTGGCCGTCCTGCCGGCCGGCGGATCGCGGCAGCGGTCCCGACGGGAGCCGCTGCGCGAGGCGGACAACTACCTGTCCATGCGCGGCAAGGAGATCTTCACCCACGCCGTGGACCGGATGTCCGGCTCCTCCGCGGCCTTGCTCCGGCGGATCGGCTGGAGCACAGACGACGTCGACTGGTTCGTCGGCCACCAGGCCAACGCGCGCATCTTGAACACCGTGGCCGACGTGATGCACGTCGACCGCTCCCGCGTCCTGGTCCACCTCGACCGGGTCGGGAACACCTCCGCCGCCTCCATCCCCCTGGCGCTGGCCGACGCGGCGGCCGGCGGAGACCTCAAGCCGGGACAGAACGTCCTGCTGACGTCCTTCGGAGGCGGCCTGAGCTGGGGTTCAACCGCCCTGCGCTGGCCCGACGTCAAGGCCCTCGCGCCGACCTCCCGCGCCTGACGGGCAGGCGCCCGCCGCACAGCCCGGCCCACTCCCTCGACGACCACCCACCGTTGGGCGGTCCGACCCACTCGTGAAAGGCAGTCATGGACGCCATCGCCGACCGCATCGTGAACATTCTTGTGGAGAAGTTCGCCGTCGAAGACGACATCACCCCCGCCACTGCGTTCTCCGGCCTCGAACTGGACTCGCTGGTCATGCTCGAGCTCTCGGTCATCATCGAGCGCGACCACGGGCTGCGCATACCCGAAGACGAGCTTCTGGAGGCGGGGAGCGTCGACGGCATTGTCGCGCTGATCACCGCCGGCAGCCGGGCCGCGTGACCTGCGGGCCGTTCCACCTCCCACCCAAACCTTCTTCCGTCGGCCGCAGTTGCCGCACCGACGAGCCACGCAGGAGACACCATGACGCTGAAGAACCGTTCCGGACAGCCCGTCGCGGCGGCCGACATCGACGCGCTGCGCACCGCCGTACGCGGTGATGTCCTCGGACAGCAGGACGACGGGTACGCCCAGGCCCGACTGGTGTGGAACGGATATTTCAACCGCAACCCGGGGCTGATCGTGCGCTGCGCGGGAGCGGCCGACGTGGTCGAGGCCGTGCGCTTCGCCACCCGGCACGACGTGTCGCTGGCCGTACGCAGTGGCGGGCACAGCTATCCGGGGCACTCGACGATCGACGACGGCCTGGTCGTCGACCTGACCCGGATGAAGGGCATCCGGGTCGACCTGCAGCAGGGCGTGGCGATCGCCGAGCCCGGTCTGCTGCTGGCCGACCTCGACGATGAGACCTACCGGTTCGGACTCGCCGTGACCGGCGGCCAGGTCTCGCACACCGGCATCGCCGGTCTCACCCTCGGCGGTGGCATCGGATGGCTGTGCCGGGCGCAGGGCCTCACCGTCGACAACCTCATCGCCGCCGACGTCGTGCTCGCGAATGGCGAGGTGCGACGGGCCAGTGCGGACGACGACGCCGACCTCTTCTGGGCGATCCGGGGCGGCGGCGGCAACTTCGGCATCGTGACGTCGTTCGAGTACAAGCTGCACCCCCAGGGCGCGTGCCGCACCGGCGTCGTGGTCTACCGGGGCGCCGACCACCGCGCCGTCGCCGAGGGCGTGTCCGATTTTGCCCGGACCGCTCCCGACCGGCTGGGGCTCGCCCTGGGCTGCCTCGACCTGGAGGACGGCGAGCCGGGCATCGCCATCCGCTACGTCGACACGGCGCCCGCCGAGGACACGGACCAGCTCGTCGAAGCTCTCGCCGGATTCGGCCCCGAGCCGTTCCTGCGGACCTCCGAGACGATGACCTACCCGAAGGTCCAGCAGCTCAGCGACGCGGACATGGTGCACCACCGCCGCTACTACACCCGGTCCTTCATGATTCCCACCATCACCGCCGACGCCCTCGGCACGCTGCTCGAGGGGTTCCAGGACCGTAGGTCGCCGCTGACCCAGGTGGGCATGATGCTGCTGGGCGGACAGGTGTCTCGTGTCGCGCCGGAGGCGACGGCCTTCCCGCACCGCGAGGACGGCTTCCTGGTGACCCTGCTCGGCGGCTGGACCGACGAGAAGGACGACGACGTCAACACCGCCTGGTGCCGGGAGGCGTACGACCGCATGCAGCGGTTCACGTCCGGCGGCGTGTACGTCAACGAACTTCTCGACGAGGGTGAACGGCGGATCATCTCGGCCTACGGCGCCGGTCACTACAAGCGGCTGTCGCAGCTGAAGGCGAAGTACGACCCGAACAACGTGTTCCGGGTGAACCAGAACATCAAGCCGGCGCCGTCGGTCCAGTCCTGAAGGGAGCACGGCCATGACCACGGCTGCACCGACCGCTCGCGCGGTGGTCAACGCCTTCTTCGACCGCTTCGGCAGCGGAGACCTCCCTGGCGCCCTCGACCTGTTCGCCGAGCGGGTCGACTTCGAGGTCGGCGGCGCTGCCAACGTGCCCTGGGCCGGGAGCCGCTCCACCCGGTCGGAGATAGCAGACTTCTTCGCCGTCCTCACCAAGGAGCTGACCCCGGCCGAGGAGTTCACCCTCCACACCACGGTCGCCGACGACCGGCACGCGGTGGTTCTGGGCCGCAGCCGCTTCGGGGTGCGGGTCACAGGCAGGACGTTCACCAACGACTTCGCCCTGCACATCACCGTGGCCGACGGCCGAATCGTGGGCTACCACATGTACGAGGACACCCACGCCATCAGCACGGCCTTTCCCCCGGCCGCCTGACCGCAGCGGAGCGCCGGGACTGCCGCCGCACCTCTCTCGGTGCTGCGGCAGTCCTTCAGGGAACTGTCAGATATCTGTATGAATGCCTTTTCGGTTGTTTCGCGCTCGCACTGGGTGATGCGGCTGGAGGTCCCAGGAAGGTCCCAGACAACTCCCACGGGCGCATCACCACGGCGCAGAGCCGATGGCCCGGGAGACGGCCGAGGCCGCCACCCCCCACAGGAGAGGCCCCGGCCGTCGCGCGGCACGGGCCGCGCGGCGGCCCGTACTCTCTACAGCGCCGCGGGTGCGGTTTGTGTCACACCCCGCCCCCTGATCACGACCCGGCCGCTTTTTGTACGGACATGGACGAGCAGCGGTTTCAGGTCGTAACGTGCCTTTCGCGCCGGGCGCGGATGTTGAATGATCAAACGCGACTCACGAACGATCACCACCACCCTCGACGGCTCGAAGCGACGACCATCGATCGCGACCACGTATTGAGGATTCACGGGTGCTGGGGGACGACGCGGAGCTGACTGCCGCGGTGCTTGCGGCACAGGACGGGGACGAGACCGCGTTCCGTACTGTGTACCGCACCGTGCACCCGCGGCTGCTCGGATACGTCCGGACACTGGTCGGCGATCCGGACGCCGAGGACGTGGCCTCCGAGGCCTGGCTCCAGATAGCCCGTGACCTGGACCGCTTCGACGGCGACGCGGACCGCTTCCGCGGCTGGGCCGCCCGGATAGCCCGCAACCGCGCCCTGGACCACATACGGATGCGCGGCCGCCGCCCCGCCATCGGCGGTGACGAGACCGAGCTGACCGGCAAGCCCGCCGAGTCGGACACCGCGGGCGAGGCCATCGAGGCGCTCACCACCGGTACCACCCTCTCGCTCATCGCCCGGCTGCCCCAGGACCAGGCCGAGGCCGTGGTGCTGCGGGTGGTGGTCGGCCTGGACGCCAAGACCGCCGCCGAGACCCTGGGCAAGCGTCCGGGCGCCGTACGGACCGCCGCGCACCGGGGACTGAAACGGCTCGCCGAACTCCTCGACGCGGATCCGGAATCCACCGGCGCGCTCGATGCCCTGCCGCCCCAGCGAGAACCGCAGGACCGTGCGGTGACGTCCGCGACTGTGACGCATATGCGTCCGCGGACGCAGAAGGACATGTGATGGCCGACGAGAGCTACAGGTGGCTGGACCTCGAGACAGCGGAGCGGTTGCTGCGCGGCGAGTCACTGGAAGCTGTCGACGCGACCACCCGCGACCAGGTCGAACTCCTCGCGCGGACCCTCGCCGCACTGACCGCGGAACCCCCGCCGACCAGCACCGAACTGCCCGGCGAGGAGGCCGCGTTGGCCGCCTTCCGCAAGGCGCGCGCGGACCGTGCGGACGACTGGGAGAGCCCTCCCGTGCCCGGCCTGCCCCAGGGCAGCGGACGCGACTCCGCCGACCCCGCCGACGCCGGTCTCGTACGCATCGGCGCCCCTGGTCCGAAGGCCGCGTCTGCCCGCCGGCGCCGCTCCGCGCACTTCGGCCTGGCCGCCGTCCTGGCCGCCGGGGTGGTGGGCGGAGCCGCGGTCGTGGCCGGAACCGGAGCCCTGGCGCCGTCCGGCAACGACGAACCGGAGCCCGGCGCGTCGGTGTCCGCGGACGTCTCCCCGACCCGTCCGCCCGGGTCCTCTTCGCCCCGGGTCCCCGAGGCCTCGCCCTCGCCCGGGGGGTCCCCGTCGGGCGAGGCCGGTTCGCGCGACACCGCCCGCGGCTCGGCCTCCGAGGGGCTCGGCGTCCGTCCCGGGGGCGACTGGAGATCCGCGCTCTCGTCCTGCCGTGACCTGCACGAGGGCAAGGGACTGACCCCGAACCGCAGGCGCTCGCTGGAGGGCGCGGCGGGCGGCTCGCCGAGGGTGTGGACGTTCTGCAAGGGCGTCCTGTCCGAGGGCGGCGCCCACGCCGGCTCCGACGACCACAAGGGCGACGACCGCAAAGGCGACGACCGCAAGGGCGGCGGCCGGGGCGGGCACGGCGGCAAGAACGACGACAAGGACGGGAACGGCCGGGGCGGCGGGAAGGGCCGCGACGACCGCGACCGCGACCGCGACCGCGACGGCGGCGGCAACGGACAAGGCGACCAGGGCGATCAGGGCGATCAGGGAGACAAGGACGGCCGGCACAACAGCCAGTTCATGGCCCCCCAGGACCGCTCCGCCCCCCACGACGACCGCCCCGGACCCCACGGCGGCGCCACCCACCCCGCCTCCCTCGCCCCGACGCCCGGCCCGAGCGGGGAAACGATGTCACCGAGCCCCGGCCCGGACCCGGAGCCGAGCCCGTCGTACAGCGCGCTCTGACCCTTCCCAACCCGCTGACCTGCATCTTTCGCGCCCGCGACAGCTCCCGTCCCGGTGGGTGTGACGTTTTCGGACGCCATGGCGCAGTAATGAGTGAGCCGACTGGTCATCGGCCGTCGCACAGAGCCGGGGTTCCCCCCGTACCTACGGCTCGTGCACCTGGCGCGGGCGGGACACGTTCCCCCGGTCCCGTCCGCGCCCCTTAGCTTCCCGAACTTCCCGCGCTCACCAGTGGACGACGACCTTGTCGCCGTTCCGCACCTGGGCGAACAGGCTCGCGATCGCCCCCTCGTCCCGCACGTTGACGCAACCGTGCGAGGCGCCCGCGTAGCCGTGGGCCGCGAAGTCGGCCGAGTAGTGCACCGCCTGGCCCCCGCTGAAGAACATCGCGTACGGCATGGGGGAGTCGTAGAGCGTTGACACATGGTGCCGTGACTTCCAGTAGACGCTGAACACACCCTCCCGGGTCGGGGTGCCCACCGAGCCGAAACGGACCGACACAGTCGTCAGCGTGCGGCCGTCGATCATCCAGCGCAGGGTCCGGCTCGTCTTGCTGATGCACAGCACCCGCCCGGTCAGACAGCGCGGGTCCGGGGCGTCGGCCGGCTGTCCGCCCATCAGGTACAGCTCCCACTGGCCCGGCTCGTGCGTCATGGCCTTCAGCCGCTTCCAGGTGACCGTGTCGGTCCGCCCGGTCCTCGGCAGCCCGCGCTTGCCCTGGAACCCCTTCACCGCCCGCTCGGTGAGATCGTCGTACGACCCCGTCGGGCCGTCGTACAGCCATGCGACCTGCCGCAGCCGGGCCTGGAGCTCCCGCACGCCGGGCCCGGTGTCGCCGCGCGACCACAGCACGGCGGAGGCGCTCGGCGCTGTCGTGCCGGACTTGGGGTCCTGTGCCGACGGCGTCGCGCCGGGGCCGGGGTCCCGCGCCGGCGGGGTACTGCGCTTCGGCACCTCGATCCGCACGGGGAGGTGCCGCTTGCCGTCGCCGTCCTCGCCGGTGCCCTGCACCGTGCAGCCGCAGGCCAGCGCCAGGACCAGCAGTGCCGCGAACCCTCGCCCCATGCCCGTAGTACGCATCCGGACCCCCAGCCGTCTCACCGACATCCCCTCGATGTCTCCCCCCACTCGCCCGCCGACGAACGACCCACTCGCCCGCCGACGAACGACCCGGCCCGTTTCCCCCGCTCGCCGACCACCCGGCGGCGCTCCCCGCGACACCGCAATACCGTGGTGGACATGACGCGTGAGTCGGAGTCCGGACTGCCCATCGAACCCGTCTACGGTCCCGAGGCCCTTCAGGGCTGGGATCCCGCCGAGAAGCTCGGTGCGCCGGGCGCGTACCCCTTCACGCGGGGCGTGTACCCGTCCATGTACACCGGCCGACCCTGGACCATGCGCCAGTACGCCGGTTTCGGCACGGCCGTGGAGTCCAACGCCCGCTACCGGCAGCTGATCGCCCACGGCACCACGGGCCTGTCCGTCGCCTTCGACCTGCCCACCCAGATGGGCCACGACTCCGACGCCCCGATCGCGCACGGCGAGGTCGGCAAGGTGGGCGTGGCGATCGACTCCGTCGACGACATGCGGGTGCTGTTCGAGGGGATCCCGCTGGACCAGGTGTCGACGTCGATGACGATCAACGCCCCCGCCGCCCTCCTCCTGCTCCTGTACCAACTGGTCGCGGAGGAACAGGGCGTCCCGGCCGAGAAGCTCACCGGCACGATCCAGAACGACGTGCTGAAGGAGTACATCGCGCGCGGCACGTACATCTTCCCGCCCAAGCCCTCCCTGCGTCTGACCGCGGACATCTTCAAGTACTGCGGGACCGAGATCCCGAGGTGGAACACGATCTCGATCTCCGGCTACCACATGGCGGAGGCGGGTGCCTCGCCCGCGCAGGAGATCGCCTTCACCCTCGCCGACGGCATCGAGTACGTGCGTACGGCCGTCGCGGCCGGCATGGACGTCGACGACTTCGCACCCCGCCTGTCGTTCTTCTTCGTCGCCCGCACAACGCTCCTGGAGGAGGTGGCCAAGTTCCGTGCCGCCCGCCGCATCTGGGCGCGGGTGATGCGCGAGGAGTTCGGCGCGAAGAACCCGAAGTCGCTGATGCTGCGTTTCCACACACAGACCGCCGGCGTCCAGCTGACCGCGCAGCAGCCGGAGGTGAACCTGGTCCGGGTGGCCGTCCAGGGCCTCGCGGCCGTCCTCGGCGGCACCCAGTCCCTGCACACCAACTCCTTCGACGAGGCGATCGCCCTGCCGACGGACAAGTCCGCCCGCCTGGCCCTGCGCACCCAGCAGGTGCTGGCCTACGAGACGGACGTGACCGCGACGGTCGACCCCTTCGCCGGGTCGTACGTCATCGAGCGATTGACCGACGACGTGGAGGCGGCCGCGCTGGACCTGATGCGGAAGGTCGAGGACCTCGGTGGCGCGGTCGCCGCGATCGAGCACGGCTTCCAGAAGAACGAGATCGAGCGCAACGCCTACCGCATCGCCCAGGAGACCGACGCGGGCGAGCGGGTCGTGGTCGGCGTCAACCGGTTCCAGCTCGACCTGGAGGAGCCGTACGAGCCCCTCCGGGTCGACCCCGCCATCGAGTCCCAGCAGACCGAACGCCTCGCCCGGCTCCGCGCCGAACGCGACGGCGCCGCCGTGGACGCGGCCCTGGCCGCCCTCAAGAAGGCCGCCGAGGGCGAGGACAACGTCCTGTACCCCATGAAGAACGCCCTCAGGGCCCGGGCGACGGTCGGCGAGGTGTGCGGTGCCCTGCGCGAGGTGTGGGGCACGTACGTTCCTTCGGACGCGTTCTGAATGCGACACTCGTCTGCATGTTCGGTGTCATCGACCTCCCCACCTACCTGGCAGGCCTTGTCCTGATCGTGCTGCTGCCCGGGCCCAACTCGCTCTATGTCGTCTCCGTCGCCGCGCGGCGGGGCGTGCGGGCCGGCTACACCGCCGCGGCCGGGGTGTGGTGCGGGGACACCGTGCTGATGACACTGTCCGCGGCCGGGGTGGCCTCGCTGCTCCAGGCCAACGCCGTGCTGTTCGGGATCGTGAAGTACGCCGGGGCCGGGTATCTGACCTGGCTCGCGGTCGGGATGCTGCGGGCCGCGTGGGGGATGTGGCGGAGCCGGCGCTCGCCGGTGGCCGACGCGGAGGTGGCCCCGGCAGGTCCCGCGGAACGGCCGTACCGCAAGGCCCTCGTGATCAGCCTGTTCAACCCCAAGGCGATCCTGTTCTTCATCGCCTTCTTCGTGCAGTTCGTGGACCCGGCGTACGCGTATCCGGCCGTCTCCTTCGTGGTGCTCGGGGCGTTCGCCCAGGTGGCCAGCTTCCTGTACCTCACCGTGCTGATATTCAGCGGGACGAGGCTGGCGGAGGCCTTCCGGCGCAGGCGGCTGCTGTCCGCCGGGGCGACGTCCGCCGCGGGAGCGCTGTTCCTGGGGTTCGCGGTGAAGCTGTCGCTGGCCAGCGCGTGATCGGCCGCCGGACAGGGCGGGACTGCTGTTCGGCTACCGGGCGAGGGCCTTCCGTACCGCGCGGGTGACCACGGGCGGCAGCAGGTCCACGGCGATACGGCGGGCCGGGGAACGCCGTGGCCTCGGGGCGGGGCCGGGGGCGGCAGCGGGGGGCACGTAGTGCCGGGAGCGCGGGAACGGCGGCGGCTGCATCTTCTGGGCCCGCGCCCGCACCAGCCGGTGACCGGCGGCCTCCTGCACGCTCAGGCCCACGTCGGTCCGACCGCGCAGCATCGCCAGCAGCTCCTCCTGGACGGGCTCCGGATCGCCCCAGGTGGCGTACAGCTTCTGGGTGCTGAGGCAGATCGGTCGCAGACCGCGGTTCAGCACTGCCTCCCACACGGCGACCGAGACGCCCGGGGTGTGCTCGGAGCGGAAGTCGTCCAGGACGACGATCCCCTCCGGGCGCAGGATCTCGCGGGCGGCGCCGATGTCGCCGTGCACGTGCTCGTAGAGGTGCGAGGCGTCGATGTGCACGAACCGGCAGGTGCCCGCAGCCACTTCGCCCGGGACGACCGAGGTGGGGCCCTCGATCACCTTCGGCAGGACGTCGTGGAAGGAGAGGTAGTTCCGCTCGAAGGCCTGCCGGGTGAGGGAGGCGTACGACTTCGTCGCCTCCGCGCGGTTGGCGCCGTCCGGTGCCTCGCCCCCGAACAGGTCGCACACCGTGAACCGCTCGCCGTCCCGCAGGTGCCGACCCAGCAGGATCGCGCTCTTGCCCATGTACACGCCCAGCTCCAGCAGGTCACCCGGTTCCGCCTGGCGTTCCAGGAACCAGGTGAACAGCGTCTGGTCGAGCGCCGGGAACCACCCGGGTACGTCACCGAGTTCACCGGGATACGTGTGCGTCTGCTGTGCGTCGCCCATGGGACCAGTCTGCTCGGCCGACGAGGGCTCCGCGGGCGGAGAAGCGAACGCCGGATGAACAGCTCCGCACGCCTTGTCTCAGCGTGCCCTGGTGAGCGCTGTCCGCAGGCGTGGCGTCAGGCGGTCCTCGACGAAGCGGGTCAGGAGCCAGGCCAGGGTCAGCATCGAGGCGATCGTCAGGGCGAAGGTCACCGCGGACGGGAGGCCAAGGTCGCGGTGCAGGACGCGGATGACCACCCAGCCCAGGTGTTCGTGCACCAGGTAGAAGGGGTACGTCAGCGCCCCGGCCACCGTCAGCCAGCGCCAGTTCGCCCGGTCCAGCCAGCCGAGCGCGATCGCGGCGACCGCCAGGAACCCGAAGGCGACGACCAGGATGATCCCGTACGACGTCCGGTGCGCGAAGGCGTTCGGGTCCGAGACGTTCCACAGGTCACGCACCGCGTAGTGCTGGCCGACCAGGAAGCTGACGGCGACGATGCCCCACGCGGTGGCGTCCCTGCGGTCGCGGTGGACGAGGTAGAGCCCCATCCCGCCTATGAAGAACGGCGCGTACTCCGGCATCAGCACGATGTCCAGCAGCGGCATCCTCGCGCCCTGCGCGATCGCCGCCGCCAGCGTCCAGCAGGCGCAGAACATCACGACCCGGCGCCGGGTCGCCCCCGGCAGGACGACCACCAGCGCGAACAGGGCGTAGAAGCGGATCTCCGCCCACAGCGTCCAGTCCACGCCCAGCACCCGGTCCACGCCCAGCGGCTGCTGGAGCAGGGTGAGGTTCACCAGCGCGTCGCTCGGCGAGACCGTCCTGTAGGCCACCCACGGCAGCGCGAACACTCCGGCCACCAGGAGCACGGCCGCCCAGTACGCCGGCATCAGCCGGGACACCCGGGAGGCGAAGAACGAGCGCAGCGGGCGGCCCCAGCCGCTCATGCAGATCACGAAGCCGCTGATGACGAAGAAGATCTGGACGCCGAGACAGCCGTAGGCGAACGGCGTGTGCAGGGTGGGGAACTGCTGGTCGGCCGGGCTGCCCCAGGCCTTGGTGACCTCGCCGCCACGCCCCCCGTAGTGGTACAGCGCCACCATCAGCGCGGCGATCAGCCGCAGCCCGTCCAGCGCCCGCAGGCGGCCCCCGGAGCGTTTCACGGGCGCGACCTGAACGGGCGCGGCCGGGACGGGCTGCGGCTGGGTGGTGCTCACGACCGTCTCGGTCACGGTGGTAACCCCTAGCAGGGAGAAGTGGCGTCCACCAGCAGGTTAGGCACCACGCTTGAGTACTTCTGTTCGACGAGATCGCTCTTCGCCCAGCTCTCTCCAAGGGTTCACCGGGGCGACGGGCAGGATTCCCGCACTGTTCCCGGCCCCCCGGAGCAACCTCGGCCGCTCGGGGAGCAACCCCTACCGCTTCACGGACTTCTTCAGCGCCCGTGCCCGGCGCACCACCCGGCGGGCGGTCGCGTTGCGGGGCAGGAAGGCCAGCCGTCCGGGAATGCCGCCGGGCAGACCGAGCGCGGTGAGCCGCTTCTTGCGGAAGTAGCGACGGGTGCGCGGGCCGAAGTGCTGCGAGAGATAGCGCTCCGCGACCGGGCGCAGCGGCGGGTAGATCTTCGGCTGAAGGGTGTAACTCAGCGCGGGGATGAGCTCGTTGAGCGAGTCCACCGGCATCGCCTCCTCGCCGCGGCGGCCCTCCAGGTCCGGCAGCACCGCGTCGGCCAGCACCACCGGGACGCGGTTGCTGTTCTGGTACGGCGTCAGCCGCTGGAGGAGCAGCTCGGTGCCGATCCGCGCGGCCGGCAGGTCGTAGAGGGCCGAGGCCGTGAACAGCGCGGTGGAGAAGCAGCCCACGACCAGCGCCGGCCGCGCCTTCTCGAACAGCACCTCGGCGAGCACCGGCACGTCCAGGACGGTGAGTTCGACGCCCAGCCGCTCCGCCTCGGTCTCCAGGGCGCGGCTGAAGCGGGCCGGTGCGCTCGGGTGCGGCTTGAAGACGACCGAGCGGTGCCCCTTGGCGACCGCGCCCTTCAGCATCCGTACGTGCAGGTCCTCCTCCTCCTCGGGGGAGAGGATGTCCAGCGCGGAGAGGTACTGCCCGAGCAGCAGGGCCGTCTCGTCCGGGACCCGGGGCAACTCCTCGACCGACGCGGTCACTTCACCCATGGCCTTGAGGAACGCGGACGTCGGCACCACGACCGGCGGCACGTCGAACTCGGTCAGCAGCATCGGCGTGAGGCCCGGGATCAGGTCCAGGTGCAGCAGCCGGCGCACCCGCGTCCCGACCAGCGGGTCGAGCTTGTTGCGGGTGGGGCCGTAGCTCATCAGGCCGTCCGCGTACACGTCGACGGTGGCGCCGGTGAAGATCTGGGCGACGGTGAGGGCCGGGGCGACCTGGATGGACTCCAGGACCAGTTCGACCCGGTCCTCGCCGAGGCCCCACAGCAGCCGCAGATAGCGCTCGAAGAGGGGGATGTCGTCGGGGCGCGGAGCCCAGGAACCCGGGTGGAAGGGGCGGATGGCCTCGTTCCAGGACAGCACCTCGTCGAAGTGGTCCCGCAGGGGCGCGAAGCCCGGCATCTCGTCCAGCGGGGTCGAGATCTCCGGTGTCGCGGTGTTGTTGAACACCAGCAGCACCCGCCGCTCGGCCTCGTCGAAGAGGTCCGAGTCGATCGCGGCGGCCAGGGTGACGGCGCCGTAGAGCGTCGAGGCACAGAAGATCTGTGTGGTGGGGGAAACGGACGGGGACATCACGCGACCGCCTTAGTCGTGGTGACCCGCCGCCGCAGCCGCCGCAGCTTGGCGGAGCGGTCCAGGTCCATGGTGTCGAGCACGTCACCGAGCATGTCCTGCGGCATCCGCTTGACGGCCGCCGCGCTGAGGGTCCGCAGCTGCCGGGCCACGGAGGGCTCCCACTTGGACTCGTCGGAGAGGTGGTGGGCGATGATCGCGCAGTACGTGCGCACCGCCTTCGGCAGCAGCCGGTCGGCGTCCGGGTCCGCCGCCGTCTCCTCGATGACCTGGTCGAAGGCGCGGATGAAGTCGAGCTGTCGGGCGTCGCCGATCTGGGTGAGGGAGGAGGCCACCCCGCGCCGGTAGAACACGCCGAGCAGGCTCAGCACGGCGAACGACTCCGCCTCGCGGTGCAGCTTCCAGATCCACGGCCGGTCCTCGGCCGTGCGCAGTCCGTCGGTGAAGTGCAGCAGACCCCGGTCGAGCAGCCGGCGGTGGTAGGCGCCGGCCCACGCGTACGCGTAGTCCACGGAGGTCGAGCGGTCGGCGGGCAGGATCGCCTCCCGCGGGTTCAGCACCTCGTTCCGCCGCCCGATCGGCACCCGGTGCACGGTCCGGGCGCGCGCCACCGTCTGCACATGGTCGGTGCGGACGAAGTCGCAGCCCAACTCCTCGATGGCGGTGACCAGTTCGGTGAGGTAGCCCGGCGCGAGCCAGTCGTCACCGTCCAGGAAGGTCAGGTACTCGCCCCGGGCCGCGTCCAGGCCGGTGTTGCGCGCGGTGGCGAGCCCGCCGTTCGTCCCGTGGTGCAGCACCTGCACCTGGGCGACGTCCGACAGTTCCTCGGCCGCGCGGTCGAGAATGGCCGGGGTTTCGTCCTTGGATTTGTCGTTCACCAGCACGAACTCGAAATCCCGGCGGGCATTCAGACGGAGACTTCGGAGCGTGTCAGGGGCGTATTGCTGCACGTTGTAGAACGGCACGATGACGGAGAGCTTAGGCACCCGAGAAACGCTAGAAGGCGGTCCGGCAGCTGAACTTTACGGAAAGGGTACTTCGGGTGAACTCGATGTGTCGGATCGGTGCATCCCGTGTACTTCCGGGGTTCCGGCGGGCCAGTTCGGCTCTCGGTGGGGTGTTGTTAACTTTTCGTTGATTCGCGGTTGGGCCGGACCTTGGAATTGATTCCTAGCGTCTTCGTCGTGCCGCCAAGTTCTCCGAAGTCCCTTCGTATCGCCGTCCTCGCGGACTCCGACACCCGCTGGAAATGGGGTGCGCTGACCGCCGACCGCATCGCCCCCGGTTCGTCCATGGAAGCCGCCTCGCGCGGCGGGGCGCAAGCCGGCTTCACGCTGGACGGATTCCTGCTGCGCGGCCGGGCCACCCCCACCGCGCGTCAGCTCGACGAGGTGGGCGTGCGCGCGGACTCGCTGCGGGAGGTCACCGCCGTCGAGTTCCTGCGCGCCATGGCCGAGACGTCGTACGACATCGTCGTGCTGGCCCTGGTCGGCGGCGGCGTCCAGGCGATGCTGCACGGCCTCGCGCGGGTCTGGGACGGCCTGGAGAACGGGTTCGGTCCTGGGAAGCGGCCCGTCGTCGTCACCGGCTATGTCGGCGTCGTCTACGAGAAGCTCGCCGACGGCCTGCTCCTGCGGCACGGAGCCGACCTCGTCCTCGCCAACTCCCGCCAGGACGCCGAGCGTTTCCGCGCGGTGTACGAGGGGGTGGGCGCCGACGCCTCCGCGGTGACCGAGGTGGCCCTGCCGTTCCTCGGCGGGACGGCCTACGAAGGCGAACACACCCCGTACACCGTGGTGTTCGCGGTGCAGCCCTCGGTGCCCGACAACCGCAGGGACCGCACCTACCTGCTGGAGCGGCTGGTACGGCACGCACGGCTGCACCCCGAGCGCGAGGTGCTGCTCAAGCTCCGCTCCAGGCCGGGCGAACACACCACCCACATCGAGGAGTTGCCGTACCAGAAGCTGGTCCAGCGGCTCGATCCGCCGGCCAACTTCCGTCTCGTGTACGGGAACATGGGCCAGGTCCTCGACCACACCGACCTGCTGGTCACCATCAGCTCCACCGCCGCCCTGGAGTCCCTGCACCGGCGTATCCCGACGGTCGTCCTGACCGACCTCGGTGTGCGCGAGGTGCTCGGCAACCACCACTTCGTGGGCTCCGGCTGCCTCGCCTCCTGGGACCAGCTCGACGCCGGACACCGGCCGGTGCCCGACGAGGAGTGGGTGGCCCGGCAGGGCGTCGTCGCCGACGGGACGTACGCGCACGCCTTCGACGCGGCCCGCGAACGCATCACCAAGCTGCTGGCCTCCCCCGAACTGCCTCCGCTGACCCCGTACTACACACCCGTCACGGCCCCCGGCTACCTGCCCGGCATCCTCGCCCGCCACCACCTCGGCCCCGACGGCACACCGCTGCCGGGCGCCCCCGCCGCCGACAAGGACCCCGGCCCGGTACGGCAGATCGTCCGCCGGGCGGCCCGCGGCGCGTACCGGCACGGGGTGCAGCGGGTGGCTCCGGTGATCCGGCGGATGGGGGAGCTGTGACCACGTATCCGCATGGGGGAGCTGTGACCCCGTATCAAGGAGTAGACCTCATGTCCCACCCGCACGCCGTGCGCCGGGTGCTCGCCGTGATCCCCGCGCGGGGCGGCTCCAAGGGCGTGCCCGCGAAGAACCTCGCGTCCGTCGGCGGAGTCCCGCTGGTGGCCCGGGCCGTGCGCGAGTGCCGTGCCACCCGCCTGGTGACCGACGTGGTCGTCTCCACCGACGACCAGGCCATCGCCGCCGCCGCCCGCTCGGCCGGCGCCGAGGTCGTGCTGCGCCCCGCCGCCATCGCCGGGGACACCGCCACCTCCGAGGCCGCCGTCCTGCATGCCATGGACACCCACGAGGCCCTGCACGGCTCCGCCGTCGACGTGGTGGTGTTCGTGCAGTGCACCAGCCCCTTCATCGTCCGTGAGGACATCGACGGCGTGGCCTCCGCGATCGTCGAGAACGGCGCCGACACGGCCGTCACCGTGGCCCCCTTCCACGGCTTCGTCTGGCGCGACGAGGTCGACCCCACGCAAGAGCCCGGCGGCTACGGCGTCAACCACGACAAGTCCTTCCGCCCCCGCCGCCAGGACCGCCCCCAGGACCTCCTGGAGACCGGCGCCGCCTACGCGATGGACGCGTCCGGCTTCCGCAAGCACCAGCACCGCTTCTTCGGCCGCACCGAACTCGTGCGCACCGACCCCGCGCGCGTGCTGGAGATCGACGACCCGCACGACCTGGCCCGCGCCCGCGCGCTGGCCCCCCTCTTCGACGCGGACCGCCCCGGCGCGCTCCCGTCCTTCGAGGACGTCGACGCGGTCGTCCTGGACTTCGACGGCACCCAGACCGACGACCGGGTGCTGATCGACGCCGATGGAAAGGAGTTCGTCTCCGTGCACCGCGGCGACGGACTCGGCATCGCCGCCCTGCGCAAGTCGGGCCTGAAGATGCTGATCCTCTCCACGGAGCAGAACCCGGTCGTCGCCGCCCGCGCACGGAAGCTCAGGATCCCCGTGCTGCACGGCATCGACCGGAAGGACCTCGCCCTCAAGCAGTGGTGCGAGGAGCAGGGCATCGCGCCCGAGCGCGTGCTCTACGTCGGCAACGACGTCAACGACCTCCCGTGCTTCGCCCTCGTGGGCTGGCCCGTGGCGGTCGCGAGCGCCCACGACGTGGTACGCGGCGCCGCCCGTGCGGTCACCACCGTCCCCGGTGGCGACGGCGCGATCCGAGAGATCGCCAGCTGGATCCTCGGCCCCTCTCTCGACTCCCTCACCAAGTAAGGAAATCACCCGCCATGTCTGTCAACTCCCGTCTGCGCACCTTCGGCACCGAGCGCATCGCAGGCCCCGGCCAGCCCGTCTACATCTGCGGCGAGATCGGCATCAACCACAACGGCGAGCTGGAGAACGCCTTCAAGCTCATCGACGTGGCCGCCGAGGCCGGCTGCGACGCCGTGAAGTTCCAGAAGCGCACCCCCGAGATCTGCACCCCGCGCGACCAGTGGGACATCGAGCGCGACACCCCCTGGGGCCGCATGACCTACATCGACTACCGCCACCGCGTGGAGTTCGGTGAGGACGAGTACCGCCAGATCGACGAGTACTGCAAGGAGAAGGGGATCGCCTGGTTCGCCTCCCCGTGGGACACCGAGGCCGTCGCCTTCCTGGAGAAGTTCGACGTCCCGGCCCACAAGGTGGCCTCCGCCTCCCTGACCGACGACGAGCTGCTCCGCGCCCTGCGCGCGACCGGCCGTACGATCATCCTGTCCTCCGGCATGTCGACGCCGAAGCAGATCCGCCACGCGGTCGAGGTCCTCGGCTCGGACAACATCCTTCTCTGCCACGCCACTTCGACCTACCCGGCCAAGGCCGAGGAGCTCAACCTGCGCGTGATCAACACGCTCCAGGAGGAGTACCCCAACGTCCCGATCGGCTACTCCGGCCACGAGACGGGCCTCCAGACCACCCTCGCCGCGGTCGCCCTGGGCGCCACCTTCGTCGAGCGCCACATCACCCTGGACCGCGCGATGTGGGGCTCCGACCAGGCCGCCTCCGTCGAGCCGCAGGGCCTTCAGCGCCTGGTCCGCGACATCCGCACCATCGAGGCCTCCCTGGGCGACGGCGTCAAGAAGGTCTACGACTCCGAGCTCGGCCCGATGAAGAAGCTGCGCCGCGTGTCGGGCGTCGTCGCCGAGGCGGAGATCGCCGCGGCGGCGGGCGAGCCGGTCTCGGTCTGATCCACCAAGTGCCGGGTCCTCAGGCGTCGTTCGCCTGGGGACCCGGCGCCTCTCCTGCTGACGCGCCCCACATGAGCGCCCTACGACGGGACGGTCGTACGTCGATGAGCCCCCGCGCCGGCAACACCGGCCCCCGCACCCTCGCGTTCGTCGAGAGCCCGGTACAGCTCCTGAACGTGCTGGAGTGGGCGCACGCCCACGCGCCCGGCGCCGAACTCACCCTCGTCGTGCTGTCCCCGACCGACCCCATGACCCGCGGCCAGCTGCGCCGGATGGCCGAACTCGCCCGCGAGGAGGGCCACGAGGTCCGCTGGGAGGAGGCGAGGGGCGGCCCCGGGGCCCCCTTCCAGACCATCGGCGGCCTGGCGGGGATGCTCCGCAGGGCCGACCGTGTCGTCCTGGGCGACCCCTTCTCCCGCTACGTACAGCTCCTCCTGACCATCACCCGCGCCCCCGACCTGGTCGTCGTCGACGACGGCACGGCGACGATGGAGTTCGTCGCCCAACTGGCCCGCGGTGAACGCCTGGTGCGCTGGCACCGCAAGGGCGGCCGCCCGAGCCCCCGCGACCTCGCCTTCGCCCCGATCTCGGCGGCGGCCCGCAGACGCCTGACGCCGGGGGAGGGCCGGGGAGTCGGGATCTTCTCCTCGATGCCCATGACGGAGACGCCGGCGGGAGTGACCGTGTCGGTCAACGCCTTCGCCTGGACCCGCGCCCGCTTCGGCCCGCCCCGCATCACCAAGGGTGCCGACATGGTGGGCACGTCCCTGGTGGAGACCGGCGTGGTCGACGCCGACCGCTACCTGGAGGCGGTGACCGGCCTCGCCAAGACCCACGGCGCCACCCGGTACTTCGCCCACCGCCGCGAGGCGACCGACAAGCTCCACCGGCTGGCCGTGGAGACGGGCCTGGAGATCGTCCGCCCCGACCTCCCCCTCGAACTGATCGCCCGCCGGGGCCCCATCGGCCGTACGATCCTCAGCTTCCCGTCCACGGTCGTCCACACCCTCCCCCTCGCCCTGGCCGGCACGGAGGTCCGCGTCTCGGTCTGCGACATCGACCCGGACTGGCTGACGGAGACGGCGTCCCCCCGGGCGCAGGGGTTCCTGTCGGGGGTCACGGGATCGGCGAGGGATGTGCACCGGCTGTCGGCGGTGTCGGTGGCACCGGTCGTTTGAACCGCCACCGGTTGTCTGAACCGCCACCGGTTGTCTGAACCGCCACCGGTTGTCTGAACCGCCACCGGGTGTCTGACCGCCACCGGTTGTCTGAAACCCCGAGGGCGGCTCTCAGTCGGATCGTCTAGCATCGTCGTTCGCTTGTGCGATCTTCGATGAGAGATGCGACGGGGTGGCTGGAGTGGACGAACCGCGGGAGCTCGTGGGGGAGTTCCGACGCAGGGAGCTCCTGGTGCCGGTGGTCGACGGCGCGCTGCTGTCGGCGGACGCGGGCGGCATCCGCTGGCTGTTTGCGTTCACGGACGTCACCGCCTTGGAACGGTTCGCCGAGGCGAGGGCCGAGGACGTGCCCGCATGGGTGCCGGTGTTCGGTGCCCGCCTGCTGGACCAGGTGATCCCGAGGGTGGACGGCCCGACCGGTGTCGCGGTGGACGCGGGCAGCGAGGCGGGCTTCGTCCTGCCGCCGGTGACGGGGATCGTGCCGGACGCGGTGGCCGTGGACTCTGTTCCGGAAGGAGCTGGGGCGGCGTGAGCGACGGCTATCAGGTCGATCCGGAGGCGATGGAACGGATCACCCGTGGCATCAACCAGGCCATGGCGGAGCTGAAGGAGTTCGGCTTCGACATCGAGGCGAACCTGGGCCGCGGCTTCGACGGCTTGTCCATGACCGGCCTGGAAGCCGGCGACGACGGCCTCCAGCAGGTCTTCGGGGACTTCTGCGACCGCTGGGGCTGGGGCGTGCGCTCCCTGATGCAGGACGCGAACGAGTTCGCGGGCCGGCTGGGCCTGTCGGCGGGGATTTACCACGAGCAGGAGCAGTACGTCGCCGACACCCTGAAGACGGTGTGGACGGCGGGCACGGGCAACCCGTACCTCTCCCCGGACGAGGTGAAGGAACGTTCCTGGTCGGAGACGCTGAAGGACAACCCCCTCTCCCAGGCGGCGCACGCGGACTACAGCGCGGAGTCGTTCACGGCCGGCCAGGACGAGGTCAAGGCGGCCTGGTCGCAGGCGGCGGAGGACGTGTCGACCTCGACGGTGACACCGGACGCGTTCCTCGACCCGCGGACGGACTGGCAGTGGAGCGGACCGCCCGACTCCGCCGAGGGTGAGGACTGATGGGCTTCGGGGACCTGGTCGACGACTTCGGCGACGGTCTGGAGAGCGCGGCCGACGGCCTGAACAAGGGCGTCGGCGAGGCGGTCAACTGGGGTACGGACAAGGCGGCGGGGCTCCTGTCGGACGTGGGCGCGGACGGCGCGGCCGAGAAGGTCCGCGACGTGGGCGAGAGCGTCAACAACCGCCTGGGCGGCACGGTCGCGGAACGCGCCCTGGGCGAGACCGAGGACCCGAGGGAACTGATCCACGGCAGCGTGGGCGCGCTCCGCGAACGGGCAGGCCACCTGCGGAAGTTCGCGACGGCCTTCGAGAACGTCGGCCAGGGCATGCGCTCCCTCGACCCGGGCGAATGGCGCGGCAAGGCGGCGGACGCGTTCCGCGCGAAGTTCGACGTCCAGCCCAAGCAGTGGCTGACGGCGGCGGACGCCTGCACGGCGGCGGCGGGGGCGCTGGACTCGTACGCCGAGATGGTGACCTGGGCGCAGGGGCAGGCGCAGACGGCGATCGAGACGTACCGCCGGGCGCAGGAGACCAGCCGCAAGGCACAGGAGGCGTACGACGCCGAGGCGAAGGCGTACACGCGAGCGGCGGAGCAGTACAACGCGAAGGCGTCGGCGGGCCAGGACCCGGGGGTCAGACCGACCGACCCGGGCGAGTACGTCGACCCGGGCACGGCGGGCCGGGAGGAGGCGCAGGAGATCCTGACGCACGCCCGCAACCGGCGCGGGGAAGCCGCCGACGAGGCCCGCCGCAAGATGGCCGCCGCCCTGGAATCCGCCCCACCGAAGCCGGAGTTCACCGACCGCATGGGCGCGGACGCGGCGGACCTGTTCGTAGGCACCCAGATCAACTCGGTCCACGTCCTGGGCGGTTTGGTGCGGGGCGGCACGGACGTCCTGAAACTGGCCCGCACGGTGAACCCGCTGGACCCCTACAACCTCACCCACCCCGGCGAGTGGTCGAAGAACTCCTCGATGCTGCTGGCGGGCCTGGTGGGCACGGCGGCCCACCCCGAGCGCCTGCCGATGTCGATCCTGGGGACGGGGTGGTCGAGCGACCCCGGGGACGCGATGGGCTACCTGGCGTCGAACTTGATCGGCGGGAAGGGCGCGGGGGGTGTGGGCCGGGCGGCTGCGCGGGATGCTCTGCGCGGGGTGGCCAAGGACGCGGCCACCGGAGCGGCGCGCAACGGCACGCGCCGGGGCCTGATGGACGTCGCCCGGGAACTCAAGTGCAAGATCTTCGGCAGCGACCCGATCGACATGGCCACCGGCCGGATGTCCCTGCCCCAGACGGACGTGTCGCTCCCCGCCCGTCTCCCGCTGGTCTTCTCCCGCCAGTTCGAGTCGTCGTACCGGGCGGGCCGCTGGTTCGGCCCGTGCTGGACGTCGACGGCCGACCAGCGGCTGGAGATCGACGCCGAGGGAGTCGTCTTCGTCCGCGAGGACGGCTCCCTGCTGGCGTACCCGCACCCGGCCCCGGGAGTCCCGACCCTGCCCCTGGCGGGCGCGGGCCACCCCCTGACGGTCGACGAGTACGGCGACTACATGGTCACCGACCCGGCCACCGGGCAGGTGTGGGACTTCGCGGGTCCGGGCGGCGACGGCAACGGCATCGCCCTGCTCTCCCAGGTCATCGACCGTTCGGGCAGCCAGTGGCTGACCTTCGAGTACGACGGCGAGGGCGCCCCGACGGGGATCGCGCACTCGGCGGGCCACCACGTGCGGATCACGACCGAGGGCGGCCGCATCACGTCCCTCCGTCTGGCCTCGTCCGAGGACATCGAACTGGTCCGCTTCGGCTACGACGACGGGGGCCACCTGTCGTCGGTGACGAAGTCCTCCGGCCTCCCCACCCGCTTCACCAACGACGCGACCGGCCGCGTCACGGCCTGGACGGACACGAACAACTCCTCGTACCACTACGTCTACGACGACGAGGACCGCTGCGTCTCCCAGGGCGGCGAGGCAGGCCACCTGAGCTACCGGTACACCTACGGCGACCTGGACCCGACGACGGGCCACCGAACCGTCACCGCGGTCGACTCCCTGGGCCACAGCACGCTGTACGAGATCAACAGCGACGTACAGGTGACCTCGGTGACCACCCCGGACGGCGCCACGACCCGCACCACCCACGACCGCGCCCACCGCCCCCTCACGGTCACCGACCCGCTGGGCCGCACGGTGAGCTACGCCTACGACGGGGCGGGCCGCACGGTCCTGGCGATCCGACCCGACGGCCACTACACGAGCATCGCCTACGACGACCAGGGCCTGCCGATCGCGGTGACCGGCGTGGACGGCACCCATGTCGTCCAGGAATTCGACGAGTTCGGCAACCGCACGGCGGTGACGGACAGTTCGGGCGCGACGACCCGCTTCACGTACGACGACCGGGGCCACCTGGCATCCGTCACCAACGCCCTCGGGAACGTGTCGCGTGTGAGCTGCGACGCGGCGGGCCTCCCCCTGGAGATCACCGACCCCCTGGGCGCCGTGACCCGCTACTCACGCGACGCCTTCGGCCGCCCGGTGAGGATCACCGACCCCACGGGCGCGGTGACGACCCTGGAATGGACGGTGGAGGGCCGCCTGTCCCGCCGTACGGCCGCGGACGGCACCACGGAATCCTGGACGTACGACGGAGAGGGCAACTGCACAGCCCACACGGACGCGTCGGGCGCGGTCTCCCGCTACGAGTACACCCACTTCGACCTGCTGGCGGCCCGCACGGGCCCGGACGGTGTCCGCTACGAGTTCACCCACGACACGGAACTGCGCCTGACGCAGGTGACGAACCCACAGGGCCTGAAGTGGAGTTACGCCTACGACGCGGCAGGCCGCCTGGTCGCGGAGACGGACTTCGACGACCGCATGCTGACGTACACCCACGACGCGGCAGGCCAACTGACCTCCAGCACCACGGCCTCCGGCGATTCGATCCACTTCACGAGGGACGTCCTCGGCCAGGTGCTCCGCAAGGACGCGGCCGGAGCGGTCACGACATACGCGTACGACCTGACCGGCGCCCTGACCGAGGCGACAGGCCCGGACGCGACGCTGACCCTCCAACGGGACGAAGCGGGCCGCGTCCTGGCGGAATCGGTCAACGATCGCGTGATCACCTACGCCTACGACGACCTGGGGCGACGCATCGGCCGACGCACTCCGACGGGTGCCACCACCGCCTGGTCGTACGACGCGTCGGGCAACCGCACCGACATGGTGGTGTCGGGCCGCACCCTCACCTTCACGCACGACGAGGCGGGCCGCGAACTGGCCCGCCACATAGGTGAGTCGGTGACCCTGACCCAGTCCTTCGACCCTCTGGGCCGCCTGACGAAACAGGACCTGGTGGGGCGGGCCGGCACCCGCCTCCAGCACCGCACGTACACCTACCGCCCCGACGGCAACCTCACGGCCGTCGACGACGCCCTCAACGGCACACGCCGGTTCGACGTCGATGTCGTTGGCCGTGTGACGGCGGTCCACGCGGCGAACTGGACGGAGACGTACGCGTACGACGACGCGGGCAACCAGACCGCAGCCTCCTGGCCGACGGAACACCCGGGCAGCGAGTCGACCGGCACCCGGGAGTACGTGGGCACCCGCATCACCCGAGCCGGCTCCGTCCGCTACGAACACGACGAAGCGGGCCGCGTCACCCTCCGCCAGAAAACCCGCCTCTCGCGCAAGCCGGACACGTGGCGCTACGAGTGGGACGCGGAGGACCGCCTGACGTCGGTGACCACCCCGGACGGCACGCGCTGGCGCTACCGCTACGACCCGCTGGGCCGCCGCATCGCGAAGCAACGCCTGGCTCCGGACGGCGAATCGGTCCTGGAACAAGTGGACTTCACGTGGGACGGCACAACGCTCTGCGAACAGACGACGAGGTCCCCGTCCGCTCCCCACCCGGTAACCCTGACTTGGGACCACCAGGGTCTGCACCCCTTGTCCCAGACGGAACGCCTTACCTCCGCCGAGGCCCCGCAACAGGAGATCGACTCGCGCTTCTTCGCGATCGTCACAGACCTGGTCGGCACGCCCACGGAACTCATCGACGAGCAGGGCGAGATCGCTTGGCGCACTCGCAGCACCCTGTGGGGCACAACGGCCTGGGCCACGGACAGCACGGCCTACACCCCGCTGCGCTTCCCGGGCCAGTACTACGACCCCGAAACGGGGCTGCACTACAACTACTTCCGCCATTACGACCCGGAGTCGGCCCGATATGCCACTCCTGACCCCCTCGGGCTCACGCCCTCTCCGAACCCCGTCACCTACGTCCATAATCCACATTCCTGGAGTGATCCCCTCGGGCTGACGCCGTGTCAAGAATTCCACACCGTGCAAAGTCGAGCGGACGCTGAAAGGCTCCGGAATGGTGGGGAACCCTGGCCGGCGGAAGACATCAGGGGGCAGTACGGGGAAGGCGTCTACTCGTGGGGCTCCGAGGCGGAGGCGTTGGCCTACGCTGAACGCCTCCGCGGGCGAGGGGCCGATGTGGAGATCCTGAAATTCAGAGTGTCAGGCACCGATTTCGAAGGAATGCGTAGAGCCGACATTGTCGGCATGTCCCCGGGTGATGCCGAGGCTTTCGTGGACCGGCACAGCCGACTGTATGGTGCCGGGGAACCTCATGGGTACGATTACATACGTGGCCATACCGGCATGGGAGACGAGCACTTTTTCAGCCGGAGAGTGTTCCACCTGCTGGAGTTTTTGAACTGAGAGGGGTCTGGCAGTGAAGACGTTCCGCTACAGAAAACGGAGCCCGATCGGCGGGCTGCTTGCCGACATCACCGCAGAGGTCGAAACCTCTGTTATGGAGCCGCGGTCGTCCATCCAAATCCAAGCGAAGATCTGGCTGGAACTACCTGGGTCGCCGCTGCACTGGCGTGATGTCGCCTGGATGGCGTACGGTTTGTCTCTGCATTCGGAGCGGTTGAATGAAATGCATCCGCAGGGGCTCGTCGTAAAGGTGCACTCGTTCTCCTTTCCGCTCAGTGACTACGTTCCCGAAGTGGCTGCCCTGGCCATGGAGGGCTGGGTGCGGGAAGAGTTCGGCTTGGCGGCTGCAGATATAAACATCGAATACGACGCAGAGAATTCCCGTTATGTCTTCTCTCCAGGGGGCAGTGGGATCCCCTTCTCGGATGAAAAATCTGGGGTACCGGTTTACTACTCCTGGTGATTTCTGTGAGCAGAGACTGCCCTAGTCGATCGAACTACTTTCGAGGTATTCACAGCGTATGCCGATCGGTCCTCCTCCTGCAGGTTTCGGCCCGCCACCCCCAACCTGGAGTCCCCCCTCGGGAGTCGAGCAAGCGCTGCTGGACGCCAAGTCGCGTGAGGACTGGCCTGCTTACTTCGAAACCCTCGCGCGGAACCGGCTGTACTTCGAGGTGGGCAGGAAGGAGGAGGACGCCAGGTTCACTCGTGGTCTCGTGCCGTTCAGGCGGGATCCCCGGGTCGTCGGAGGGTGGGTCTGGCCGGTCTACACCGAGGGTGTGCTGCCCGCGCCCGAACCGGACCGCGTCTTTGACTGGAAAAAGCTCAAGTGGATCGCACAGGACCTGAACTCCAGTTATCCGGCGACCATCGTCGTGAACCCGGACACTCCGTGCGAGGCATTCCTGCCGACCGCGCCACCCCATTCCTGGGCGTGGATCCGGTACGCCAAGGAGAACGACGGCCCCTCGGACGAGGCGGAGCTGCGGACCCTGCGGGTCGGTGCCCCGCTGGTGGGACCCGTGGCTCACGGCGGCCTGGCCTGCGGTGCCCATCTCATCGTCCACCAGGGCCGGTTCTGGAACGCCTTGGCGTACCACGGCCACGGATACCGCGCTGATCGCCGGATGCTGCGCTCCGGGTGGGGCATCACCAGCCACCAGGAATGGCAGGCCCAGCAGCGTGCCCTGCTGGCCACTGAAGGCGCGCGCCCGGACTGGGAGTTCGCACTCGGTCTCCGCCGCGCCATCGCCCGCGAGTCCGGCGGACATGTCGAGACCGGCGACTGGTGCGATGCCGCCGGCCGCGTCCTGTACCGCCGAGCGGAGGGCGGGGCTGTTCCCGCACCCTTCGCTGAAGCCGAGACCCGCATCAAGGAGATCCAGCAACTCATCGGCCGTATCACCCGCTACGAGGACCGCATGCGAGCCGACGGCATCCTTCGGGAGGACCAGTACATTCGCTCTGCGGACGCCTGGGACCTCGGGCGGGCCTCCTGCATGGCCCGCTGGGGCCTGAGTACCCGTTACTGCGACCTGCCGGAGGCAGAGGCAGCCGTTGTCGAGGCCGGACGCCGAGCGGCCCATTGCTACGAATCCTGGGAGGACTTCTCCAGGGGGTTCATCCTGGGCCGCTGTCTGCACTTCGACGACGAGAAGTTCGGCAGTTGGTATCAGGAAATGGTCACGGTCCACAAAATCCTTGCCTCGGACCCGGGCAGCCCTTGGCTCAACATTCCCTTCCGGTAGCGCCTCCACCGGTGCTGTCATGGCGTACCAGATCGTCCGGTCGTCGACCACGGGTCGTGCCGATGCCGTCCTATGCCGGTTTCCGCGCCACCAAGTACGCCCGAGACAACTTCTCCTCGCCAAGGGGCTCCCTGAGCACTCGGAGGATGACCTGGAAACCCGCCTTGGCCAGCGGCGCTGCCACCGTCTCCGGCGCGCGCAGCCAGTAGTCCAGGGAGATCTTGTGGCCGAAGCGTTCGTCGAGGTGCATGTGGGTGCCGCCGGGCTCGTACTGGAAGCCGATCAGGGCGTGGGCGCCGGGGGCGAGGACGCGGTGGAACTCGGCGAAGGCCGTCGGGAGGTGGTCGTCGGGGACGTGGATGATCGAGTAGAGGGCCGTGATGCCGCCGAGCGTCTCCGCCGGCAGGTCCAGCGACGTCATCGAACCCACGTGGAAGCGGAGGTCCGGGTGAGCCCGGCGGGCCAGCTCCACCATCCTCGGGGAGACGTCCACGCCGAAGACCGGGACACCGAGGGCGTGGAGCGCCGCGGTCACGTGACCCGGGCCGCTTCCGACGTCGGCCACCGGGCCCTTCCCCTGCTCCTTCACCAACTCCGCGAAGCCGGTGATCTGCGCTCTGTCCAGCGTGGGGATACCGGCCCAGTCGGAGAACTGCTCCGTGTAGGGCTCGGCGATCGTGTCGTACGCGGTGCGGGTGGCCCGTATGAAGTCGGGAGTCTCGGCGGTCACGGGCCGACCCTAGCGGGGCGTCTCGGAGCGGCGGGTGGAGTTTCCCTGACGGTCATCGGGGGGTCGGGTGTGGGGACTTCAGGGCGTCGAGGAAGGCGGCGAAAGTCCCGGCCGGGAAGGTGAGGGTGGCCCTGGTGGGGGCTTTCGAGTCACGGACGGCTACGCGGGAGCACAGGTCCGCTATCTCCATGCAGTCGTTGCCCTCGCCTCCGCCTGAGTAGGACGACTTCTTCCACGAAATCGGCGGCGTCATTGAGGGGCGGGGCGCCCAGACTTCAGAGCTTCGAGGAAGGCGGTGAAGGGGGTCGGGGGGAACGTGAGGACTGCTCCGGCCGGGTTCTTGGAGTCGCGGACGGCTATCCGCGTGGGGCGGGTGGCGATCTCTACGCAGGCGTTGCCGTCGCCGCCGCCGGAGTAGGAGGACTTCCGCCAGTGCTCGAGAGTGCTCATCAGGTTCCTCACAGTTCCTTGGCCAGATTGTGGATCAGGTCGCGTGACTGTTCGGGGTCGAGTGACGCAGCTTCTACTCTACGGAAGAGCGTTCGGAACACACCGAGTTGGGCCTCGGCGTCGATGAACGCTGTGCTGTGGGGTCCGTCGCGGACGACCGTGTCCAGTTTCGGGATGTCGCCACCGGCGTAGATCATCGCGCTACCGGTGTCGTCGAAGCGTTCCAGGGCGAACGGGATGACCCGGACGGTGATGTGCTCCGCCTCGGACAGCTCCAGGATGCTCGCGAGCTGGGTTTGCGAGGTGGTCCGGCCGCCGACCCTGATGTGTAGCGCTGCCTCGTGGATCACCGCCTGGTATGGGGTCGGTGTTGGCCCTTCGAGGATTGCTTGACGCTGCCTGCGATGCCGTACGCGCAACTCTCTTTCTTCAGTCGGGAGTTCTGGGATGCGGGTTGAGAAGAGTGCCCGTGCGTAGTCCTCGGTCTGCAGGAGGCCCGATACGTGCAGCAGGTCCACGTCCCATCGGAAGGTGGCGTTGTGTTCCAGCTCGGCGAGGTCCAGGAACGGCGTGGGCAACTGCTCCCGGTACTCCTCCCACCAGCCACGTGTCCGGTCGGTGGCCATCCGTACCAGGGCTGCAATCAACTCCTCGTCGGAGCAGGCGTAGTTCGCCGCCATACTGCGCAGGCGCTTCTCGCTCACCCCGGTCTGGGCGAATTCGATCTGGCTGATCTGGCCGGAGCTGACCCCGAGCAGGGCTGCTGCTTCCCTTCCGCTGAGGCCGGCCTCCTCTCGAAGCCTACGGAGCTCGGATCCCAGTCGCATCTGCCGTGCGGTGGGTTCCTGCCTCAGTCCCGCCATGGAGTGCTCCTCGGAATCAACACGCCTGCGGGCGCGACTCTTTCGGGTTCAGACTACGCGATCTGATTGCTAGACCTGGAATTGCAGGTCTACTGTCAGTCACGTAACGCACACTCTGCGGAAGTGCACCGCTCCGTCCTGCCATGACGGCCGCGGCACCGCCACCGCACCCAACCCCCGCTCACCGGTCCGGAGTTGACCCATGTCCTCAGCCGACCCCTGGGAGTACACCCTGTACATCCCCAACGACCTCCGAGCCGTCACAGTCGCCCGCAGAACCCTCCGTCTCGTCCTGACGATGCACGGCCTGATCCGCCTGGTGGACACCGCGGAGCTGCTCGCGGCGGAGTTGGTCTCCAATGCCGTACGGCACACGAAGGGTCCGGCCGCGCTGCGGGTGCGGTGGGCGGCGGGGGTGTTGCGGATCGGGGCGTGGGACGCGGATCCCGAACCTCCGCCGCCGCCGGGGGAGTTGGAGGTGCTGGGGGAGGAGGGGAGGGGGCTGGCATTGGTCGCGGCGTGTGCGGATCTGTGGGGGTGGCAGCCGTTGGCCAGACACGGCAACCGGGGCAAGTACGTGTGGTGCGAGCTGGCCGCGGCCTAGACGTGGCCGTCGGACCGCCCGCTTCCTCGGCAGTGTCGTGCCTCCGTGAGCCGAGTAACGGGCGCTCGCGCGTCGCCTTCGGCGATGGCCCTCCGGGCCACCCTTGACTCGGCTCACTCCAGCACGGGGGAGAAGCGAGCGGGCGGCCGGGGAGGGGTGGGGGCCCGGGTGGGCTGATGCTTGGGCCGGTCGGGTCGTGGGCCGGGGTGGGGTGCGCGGTCGCGGGGGCTCAGCCGGGCAGGTGAATCCAACTGTTCGGTCAGAGCTCTGCCGAGCGCCGTCCGGAGTGACGTAGTCGACAGAGGGGGGCCGTCGAAGTCGGGGATCCCCCACCCACTCCACCGCCCACCTGCGACATCGCTCCCCACAACCGGTCGTGACCGTTCCGGCACGCCGTCCCCGCCTCGCCCCCACTCCGTTCCGATCCCGTTTCGACAGATGAACAGAACCACCGGGGGTATGCGCAGCATGGTATGTGTGGGAAAAGAGGTTCCTACCCACCTCAAAACGTATCCATGCGTCGCGCGGCCACATTTTCTTCCCGGTGAGGGTTGAAGTTTTGTTGATCTCGGGTCGGTCGGTCGCCCCGGCGTCCTACCCTTTAGAGGGTGAAGCAACTGATGTCACTGGAGTCCGAGGTCGATCTGCCCGGGGAAGCCGTGCTTCCCGGCGTGCTGAGTGACGCGCTGCACGCCGAACTCGTCCACTTCCGTCGTGACCTGCACATGCACCCGGAGCTCGGCAACCAGGAGTTCCGCACCACCGCGGCGATCAAGGAGCGGCTGGAGCGGGCAGGGCTGAAGCCCCGTGTGCTCGCCATGGGGACCGGGCTCGTCTGTGACATCGGCGAGTGGGACGGGCAGAGGCCCATGCTCGCGCTGCGTGCCGACATCGACGGCCTGCCCATCCCGGACACGAAGACCGAGTGCTCGTACCGTTCGACGGTGCCGGATCGCGCGCACGCCTGTGGGCATGACGTTCATACGACCGTCGTACTGGGCGCCGGTCTCGTCCTCGCCGAGCTGGACAGGAAGGGGCTGCTGCCCCGGCCCGTACGACTGCTCTTCCAGCCCGCCGAGGAAGTGCTGCCCGGCGGCGCCGCCGACGCCATCGACTGCGGGGTGCTGGAAGGCGTCGGGAAGATCATCGCGGTGCACTGCGACCCCCGCGTCGACGCCGGGAAGATCGGGCTGCGGACCGGTGCCATCACCTCCGCCTGCGACCGGCTGGAGATCGCGCTGAACGGCCCCGGCGGGCACACCGCCCGGCCGCACCTCACCACCGACCTCGTCACCGCCGCCGCCCGTGTCGTCACCGACGTGCCCGCGATCGTCGGCCGGCGCGTCGACACCCGGGCCGGGCTCGCCGTGACCTGGGGCCGGATCGAGTCGGGGCACGCCCCGAACGTCATCCCGCAGCACGCCGAGCTCTCCGGGACCGTGCGCTGCCTCGACCTGGACACCTGGCGGCAGGCCCCGGACGTCGTCGTGGCCGCGATCGACGAGGTCGCCAATCTGCACGGGGCCAAGTCCGAGATCAACTACGTGCGCGGTGTCCCGCCCGTGGTCAACGACGCCGAGGTGACCGGGCTGATCCGTGCGGCCATGACGGCCCGGCGCGGAGCCGACTCCGTCGAGAGCACCGAGCAGAGCCTGGGTGGCGAGGACTTCTCCTGGTACCTCCAGCAGGTGCCGGGCGCCATGGCCCGCCTCGGCGTGCGGACGCCGGGGGAGCGGACCGTGCGCGACCTCCACCAGGGCGACTTCGACGCCGACGAGTCCGCGATCACCGTGGGCGTGGAGATGTTCACGGCGGCGGCCCTGCTCGACGCCGCGAGCTGACCCGGCCCGGTGGCCGGACAACGGTCCGCCCTGCTCGACGCCGCCCGCCGATCCCGCCCCGACGCAGACGAACGGCCCCCTCGGGGGCCGTTCCGCCGCCCGGCGCAACATGCTCGTAAGCCAATCGTGCACTCTTCGCAATCCCGCTGTGCGAAGGCCGAAGACCCTCAGTTCAGACCCTGTTTGCCTCGAATCGATAACGGCTTCGGAAGAGGTCTGTTTCCGACATCTACGCGCGTTACGATGCCGCGAAGCCGACGCCGCAGGGGCGTCCAGGCCCGAGCACTGGCATGGTGCTCACATGAAGCGCCGACAAGGCGCTCAGGTCAGGTGAAGGAGCCTCCCGTGCGCCGGGTAGCCAAGCTTTCTGCTGCGTGTATCGCCACCGCAGCTC
The DNA here is from genome assembly GCF_000383655.1 of Streptomyces sp. 351MFTsu5.1. Classification (NCBI taxonomy): domain Bacteria; kingdom Bacillati; phylum Actinomycetota; class Actinomycetes; order Kitasatosporales; family Streptomycetaceae; genus Streptomyces; species Streptomyces sp. 351MFTsu5.1. The sequence goes on from NZ_KB911805.1 coordinate 32,627, forward strand.
TCGCACTGACTGCCACCGCGTGTGGCAGCACCTCCTCCGAGAACGACAGCTCGTCCTCCTCGTCGTCCGGCGGCGGCAAGGGCGGCATCAAGATCGGTCTCGCCTACGACGTCGGCGGCCGTGGTGACCGCTCCTTCAACGACTCCGCCGCGCGCGGTGCCGACAAGGCGGCGAAGGAGTTCGGCGGCTCCATCAAGGAGCTGACCGCCAAGAGCTCCGACACCGAGGCCGACCGTGAGCAGCGTCTGACCGACCTGGCGGACGCCGGCTACAACCCGATCGTTGCCGTCGGCTTCTCCTACGCCACCTCGGTCGACAAGGTCGCCCCCAAGTACCCGAAGGTCAACTTCGGCCTCATCGACTCGGTCGCGAAGTCCCCGAACGTCGACAGCATCACGTTCACCGAGGAGCAGGGCTCCTACCTGGCCGGTGTCGCCGCGGCGCTGAAGACCAAGAAGGACCACGTCGGCTTCATCGGCGGCGTGGACACCCCGCTGATCAAGAAGTTCGAGGCGGGCTACGCCCAGGGCGTCAAGGACACCAACCCCAAGGTCAAGGTCGACGTCCAGTACCTGACCCACGGCTCGGACTTCTCCGGCTTCGCCGACCCCGCCAAGGGCAAGGAGGCCGCGTCCGGCATGCTCGACAACGGCGCCGACGTGATCTACGCCGCGGCCGGCTCCTCCGGCAACGGCTCGATCGAGGCCGTCTCCGGCGTCAAGGGCGCCTGGGCCATCGGCGTGGACTCGGACCAGTACAACATCCCGGGTCTGGCCAAGTTCAAGAACTCGATCCTGACCTCGATGGTCAAGAACGTCGACGTCGGTGTCTACGACTTCATCAAGTCCGTCCACGAGGGCAAGCCGCTGACCGGCAACCAGCTCTACTCCCTCGCCAAGGGTGGTGTCGGCCTCTCCACCAGCGGTGGCTTCATCGACGACATCCAGCCGCAGCTGGACGCCGCGAAGAAGAAGATCGTCGACGGCACCATCACGGTCAAGACCAGCTGACCTGACGGTTCCCGCCGGAACCCGGGCTCGGCGAGGGGGCCTCGACAACCCCCTCGTCGAGCCATAACAATGTGTCAACTCTACGCGTGTAGCACGGAGTTGCCGCGCTAGCGTCGCCGACGCCTGCCCTCCCCTACGCAGCCCCTTTTCCCCGAGGAGAGTGCGCCATCAACGCGTCCAGCCCTCCCGCTGCCGTCGAACTGCGCGGCATCACCAAGCGATTCCCAGGCGTCGTCGCCAACAAGGACATCGACATCACCGTCCGCACGGGCACCGTGCACGCCCTGTGCGGTGAGAACGGTGCCGGCAAGTCCACCCTGATGAAGATCCTCTACGGCATGCAGCAGCCGGACGAGGGCACCATCACGGTCAACGGCGAGACGGTCACCTTCCACACCCCCGCCGACGCCATCGGCCGCGGCATCGGCATGGTGCACCAGCACTTCATGCTCGCCGACAACCTCACCGTCCTGGAGAACGTCGTCCTGGGCGCCGAGAAGCTGTACGGCATCGGCGCCAACGCCCGCGCGAAGGTCCGCGAGATCTCCGACGCGTACAGCCTGAACGTCCGCCCCGACGTCCTCCTGGAGGAGCTCGGCGTCGCCGACCGCCAGCGCGTGGAGATCCTCAAGGTCCTCTACCGCGGCGCCAAGACCCTCATCCTCGACGAGCCCACCGCCGTCCTCGTGCCCCAGGAGGTCGACGCGCTCTTCGACAACCTGCGCGAGCTCAAGGCCGAGGGCCTCACCGTCATCTTCATCTCGCACAAGCTCGGCGAGGTCCTGTCGGTGGCCGACGAGATCACCGTCATCCGCCGCGGCACCACCGTCGGCACCGTCGAGCCCGCCGGCACCACGACCAAGCAGCTCGCCGAGCTCATGGTCGGCAGCGAACTGCCCACGCCGGCGACCGAGGAGTCCACGGTCACGGACGTCCCGCTGCTCAAGGTGGACGGCCTGCGCCTGGCCCAGACCGACCTCGACGGCGTCGAGCGCATCATCCTCGACGACATCGACTTCACCATCCACAAGGGCGAGGTCCTCGGCATCGCCGGCGTCGAGGGCAACGGCCAGTCCGAGCTCGTCGAGGCCATCATGGGCATCCGTGCCCTGAACGCCGGCACGATCACCCTCGACGCCACCGACATCTCCCACGTCCCCACCCGCCACCGCCGCGAGGCCGGCGTCGGCTACATCCCCGAGGACCGCCACCGCCACGGCCTGCTCCTCGAGGCGCCGCTGTGGGAGAACCGCATCCTCGGCCATGTCACCGAGAAGCCCAACTCCCGCGGCCAGCTCCTCGACATCAAGGGCGCCCGCACCGACACCGAGCGCATCATCCAGGCGTACGACGTCCGCACCCCCGGTATCGACGTCACCGCCGCCTCCCTCTCCGGCGGCAACCAGCAGAAGCTGATCGTCGGCCGCGAGATGAGCCACGCGCCCAAACTGCTCATCGCCGCCCACCCCACCCGCGGTGTGGACGTCGGCGCGCAGGCCGCGATCTGGGACCACATCCGCGAGGCCCGCCGCGAGGGCCTGGCCGTGCTGCTGATCTCCGCCGACCTGGACGAGCTCATCGGCCTGTCCGACACCCTGCGGGTGATGTACCGCGGCCGGCTGGTCGCCGACGCCGACCCCGCCACCATCACCCCCGAGGAGCTGGGCTCCGCCATGACCGGTGCGGTCACCGGCCACCTGGAGCACGCAGAGGGCTCCGCAGACGACTCCGCAGCGGTCTCCGCCGAGGACGACGAGGACGCCCGATGAACAAGCTGACCCAACGCATCGACAAGGAGCGGCTGCTCCTCGGCATCGCGGCCCCGCTGCTCGCGGTCGTCGCCGCGCTCGTCGTCACCACCCTGGTCATCCTCGCCACCGGCAAGAACCCGGGCGCCGCGTTCAGCGACATGCTGACCTACGGCTCCGCGAGCGACAGCCAGGTCTACATCCTCAACAAGGCGACGACGTACTACCTGGCGGGTGTCTCGGTGGCCATCGGCTTCCGGATGAACCTGTTCAACATCGGCGTCGACGGCCAGTACCGCATCGCCGCGTTCTTCGCCGCGGTCCTCGGCGGCGCGCTGACCACGCCGGGCTGGATCTCCATCCCGCTGATCATCCTGTGCGCCATGGCCACCGGTGCCCTGTGGGCGGCCATCGCGGGCGTCCTCAAGGTGACCCGCGGGGTCAGCGAGGTCATCTCCACGATCATGCTGAACTCGATCGCCACCGCGATCATCGCCTACCTCCTCCAGCCCGGGAAGCTCGCCGAGCTCCAGGCCGGCGGCACCGTCGTCTCCACCAAGCCGCTGCCGGAGTCGTCGTACTTCTTCCAGATCGACACCGGTGCCGCGGGCGAGCTGTGGGGCTTCATCGTGATCGCCGTGATCGTCGGCATCGCGTACTGGTTCGTGCTCGGCCGCACCCGCTTCGGCTTCGACCTGCGCACGGTCGGCCAGTCCGAGTCCGCCGCCTCCGCGAGCGGTGTCTCGGTGAAGAAGATGATCGCCACCAGCATGGTGATCTCGGGCGCGGTGGCCGGCCTGATCGGTATGCCGACCCTGCTCAACGACAGCCACCAGTTCAGCAACGACTTCCCCGTCGGCATCGGCTTCACCGGTATCGCCATCGCCCTGCTCGGCCGCAACAACCCGGTCGGCATCGCGCTCGGCGCCCTGCTCTGGGGCTTCCTGGAGCGCACCACCAACCACCTGGAGTTCGAGGGCTACGACAAGGAGATCCTCGGCGTGATCCAGGGCGTCATCGTCCTGTGCGTCGTCATCGCCTACGAGGTCGTACGACGCTACGGACTCAAGCGTCAGCAGCAGCGGGTCGGCGCCGAGCTCGCCGCCCAGGCCGCCACCCCGACCCAGAAGCAGGAGGTGGCGTGATGACTGCCACGATGACCGAGACGCCGCCCCCCGCGGCACCCAAGGCGGACTCCGCCGCCCGGTCGGGCCGCTCGTTCGGCCAGATCCTGATGATCGTCGCCGGCGCGCTGCTGCTCGTCGCCGCGGTCCGCGTCATCTCCGGCTCCGACCAGCTCACCTCCGAGGGCCAGGTCTCCGCCGCCCTCAGCCTCGCCGTGCCGATCGGCCTCGCCGGTCTCGCCGGTCTGTGGTCCGAGCGCTCCGGCGTGGTCAACATCGGCCTCGAGGGCATGATGATCCTCGGAACCTTCGGCGCCGGCTGGATCGGCTGGCAGTCCAGCCCCTGGCTCGGCCTGCTGTGCGGTGTCGGCTTCGGCGTCGTCGGCGGTCTGCTGCACGCGGTCGCCACCGTCACCTTCGGCGTCGACCACATCGTCTCCGGTGTGGCCATCAACCTCCTCGCGCTCGGCACCACCCAGTACCTCGCCAAGCTGTTCTTCGTCGACGGCAAGGCGGCCGAGGCGGGCGGCAACCCCAAGCAGTCCCCGCCGGTCGACTCCCTGCCCAACTTCGACATCCCGGGCCTGTCCAGCGGACTGCACTCCATCGAGAACCACCACTGGTTCCTGATCTCCGACATCGCCGGCATCCTCGGCGGCCTGGTCACCGACCTGTCCGTGGTGACGGTCATCGCGTTCGCGCTGTTCGTCGGCAGCTGGTGGCTGCTGTGGCGCACCGCGTTCGGTCTGCGCCTGCGCTCCTGCGGCGAGAACCCGATCGCCGCGGAGTCCCTCGGCGTCAACGTCTACAAGTACAAGTACGTGGCCGTGGCCGTCTCCGGCGGCCTCGCCGGTCTCGGTGGCGCCTTCCTCGCGCTGGTCACCTCGCACACCTACCTCGAGGGCCAGACCGGCGGACGCGGTTACATCGGTCTCGCCGCCATGATCTTCGGCAACTGGCGGCCCGGCGGCCTCGCCATGGGCGCGGGCCTGTTCGGCTACTCCGACGCGCTCCAGCTGCGCAACGGCGGCGAGACCGTCCACGCGCTGCTGCTCCTGCTGTTCGTGCTGCTGCTGGCGATGGCCGGCTGGAAGCTGTACAAGAAGGCGCACTGGCAGGGCGGCATCAGCCTCCTGGTGGCCGCGGGCGTCCTGGTCTGGTACCTGGTCACCGACGAGGTCCCGAGCGACTTCGTGGGCGCCACCCCGTACGTCGTCACCCTGCTGGTGCTGTCGCTGTCCGCGCAGCGCCTGCGGATGCCCAAGGCGGACGGCATGCGCTACCGGAAGGGCCAGGGCAAGTGACGGGCGTCGACTGGGGTGCGCTGCGGGCTGCGGCCCGGGACGCCATGTCCCGGGCGTACGCCCCGTACTCCGGCTACCCGGTCGGCGTCGCCGCCCTGGTCGACGACGGCCGCACCATCACCGGCTGCAACGTCGAGAACGCCTCCTACGGCCTCGGCCTGTGCGCCGAGTGCGGTCTGGTCTCGGAGCTGCAGAACACCGGAGGCGGCCGCCTCACGCACTTCACCTGTGTGGACGGCCGGGGCGAGGTCCTCGTCCCGTGCGGCCGCTGCCGCCAGCTGCTCTACGAGTTCGGCGGCGCCGATCTCCTCCTGGAGACCCCGGAGGGGATCCTGCCGCTCTCCGAGATGCTCCCGCAGGCCTTCGGCCCTGAGCACCTCACCAAGTAATTCCCGGAAGGAAAGCCCTGCATGGCCATGGACGTCATCTCCGTCATCCGCACCAAGCGGGACCGCGGCGAACTCAGCGACGAGCAGATCGACTGGGTCATCGACGCGTACACCCGCGGGGAGGTCGCCGACGAGCAGATGTCCGCGCTCGCGATGGCCATCCTCCTCAACGGCATGAACCGCCGCGAGATCGCCCGCTGGACGGCCGCGATGATCGCCTCGGGCGAGCGGATGGACTTCTCGTCCCTCTCCCGCCCGACCGCCGACAAGCACTCCACGGGCGGTGTCGGCGACAAGATCACGCTGCCCCTGGCGCCCCTGGTGGCGGCCTGCGGCGCGGCGGTGCCCCAGCTCTCGGGCCGGGGCCTCGGCCACACCGGCGGCACGCTCGACAAGCTGGAGTCGATCCCCGGCTGGCGCGCCCTGCTGTCCAACGAGGAGATGCTCTCCGTTCTGGAGGGGACGGGCGCGGTGATCTGCGCGGCGGGCGACGGCCTGGCCCCGGCCGACAAGAAGCTGTACGCCCTGCGGGACGTCACCGGCACGGTCGAGGCGATCCCGCTGATCGCCTCCTCGATCATGTCGAAGAAGATCGCGGAGGGCACGGGTTCGCTCGTGCTCGACGTCAAGGTCGGCACCGGCGCCTTCATGAAGACCATCGAGGACGCGCGCGAGCTTGCGTCCACGATGGTGGGCCTGGGCACCGACCACGGCGTCCGGACGGTCGCGCTCCTCACCGACATGTCGACCCCGCTCGGCCTCACGGCGGGCAACGCCCTCGAGGTCCGCGAGTCGGTGGAGGTCCTGGCGGGCGGCGGCCCCTCGGACGTCGTGGAGCTCACCGTCGCGCTGGCCCACGAGATGCTGGCCGCGGCGGGCATCCGGGACGCCGACCCGGCGAAGGCGCTGGCCGACGGCTCCGCGATGGACGCCTGGCGGCGGATGATCGCGGCCCAGGGCGGCGACCCGGACGCGGAACTGCCGGTGGCGCGCGAGCAGCACGTCATCAAGGCGCCGTCCTCGGGCGTCCTGACCCGTCTCGACGCGTACGGCATCGGCGTGGCCGCCTGGCGCCTCGGTGCGGGGCGTGCCCGCAAGGAGGACCCGGTGCAGGCGGGCGCGGGCGTGGAGATGCACGCGAAGCCGGGCGACACGGTGACGGAGGGCCAGCCCCTGCTGACCCTGCACACGGACACCCCGGAACGCTTCGAGTACGCCCTCCAGTCGATCGAGGGCTCCTACGACATCGAGGCGCCGGGTACGGCGTTCACGGCGTCGCCGGTGGTGCTGGAGCGCATCGCCTGAGCAGAGGCTCTTTCGGGTGAACGGGATCGGTGCGGTTGCGCGCCGGTCCCGTTCGGCATGTTGGCCGACGCCATGGACGTGCTCGACGGCGACTACATCATGACCGACAGCGAGTGGGACGAACTGGTCTGGGTCTGGCGCCAGTCCGACGTTCCCCGAGGCTGCCGCTTGGAGATCATCGACGGGCTGGTCACCGTGACGCCGTACTCCGCGCAGGCTCATCACGGCACGATCGAACACCTGCACAGGCGCCTCTACGAGGGACTCCCGGAGGACTGGGGCGTCTACCAGCGACTGGCTCTCGCGGTGCCGCCACGACTCGGTCTCTACGTCCCCGATGCCGCCGTGGTGCCCGAGGACGCGTTGCGCACGACCGACCCCGGCTTCGTGGACGCCGGTAGGGCCGAACTCGTCGTCGAGGTCACCTCCCGGGCCACCGCCCGCCACGACCGTGTGAGCAAGCCCGCCGCGTACGCTTCCGCCGGCATCCCCCTCTACCTCCTCGTCGACCGCTGGGCACCCGAAGGCCCCACCGCGACCCTCTACGGAGAGCCCCAGGGAGACGTCTACCGCCCGCTGGCCGTCGCCAAGTTCGGTGAGCTGCTCACCCTCCCCGCGCCCTTCGACCTCGTCATCGACACCGGCGAGTTCCCCGAGACGTGAGTCAACCGAGCAGCGTCGCCACGACCACCAGCACCGGCACCGAGAACACGGTGGACACCAGGATCGAATCCCGGGCCAACCGCTCGCCCACGCCGTAGGTCGACGCGTACGTGTAGAGGTTCTGCGCGGCCGGGAGCGCCGAGGTGACCACCACGTCGAGGAGTTGCGCTCCGTGGAGGCCGAAGACCCCGGCGGCCAGCGCCCAGGCCGCGGCCGGCTGACCCACCGACTTCAGTGCGACCGAGAGCAGGACGAGCCCGCGGTCCGGGCCCCGGCCGGGCATCGTGCTGCCGCACAGGGAGATGCCGAAGGCGAGCAGGACCGCCGGGACCGACATGCCGCCGATGAGGGTCAGGGGGTCCATCACGGGGGCCGGTACCTTCAGGCCCGCCGCCGAGACCGCCACCCCGGCCAGCGAGCCCACCGCGATCGGATTGCGCAGCGGAGTGAGCAGCCGTCGCCACACAGGGCCCTTCGCACCCTCGCCCGAGGCCAGGTCGAGGACCGTCAGCGCGACCGGTGTCACCCCCACCAGCTGGAACAACAGCACGGGTGCGACGAGGGACGCGTCGCCGAGGACGTACACCGCGATCGGGATGCCGAGGTTGCCGGAGTTGACGTACGACGAGCACAGCGCGCCGATCGTCGTACGGCCAAGACCCCAGCCCCGTACGACACCCACCGCCACGAAGACGCCCGCCGCCGCTGCCGTGCTGAGCGCGGTCACCAGCAGGCGGCTGGAGAAGATCACCGACAGGTCGGCCCGGGCGAGCGTGGTGAACAGCAGGGCCGGGGACGCCACATGGAACGCCAGCTTGGTCAGGACCTCGCGGCCCTGGTCGCCGAGGTAGCCGCGCAGGCCGATGAGATAGCCGACCCCGATCACCACCGCGATCACCGCGAAGCCGGTCAGCACTCCCTGCACGGGGACTCCCCAAGGGTGAGGAGGGGGTGGCGTATCCAGGGAGGTGCTGATGGGTGGCGCATACAGGTAACCCTCGGGGGAAGCCGCCGCCCAGGTCAACGTGATCCTGCCCGCGCCGAGCGGGCCGTCCTCACGCGGGGCCGATGAGTTACGCCGACCCGCCCGGTCTACCGATCGTGGACGCCATGACACCCGCTGTGCTCGTGCTGACCGGCCCCGTCACCCGGGACGAGGTGACGGGGCTCGGCGACGAGGTGCGAACGCTGCTGCGGGCCACCGGTGCCCGGGTCGTGGTGTGCGATGTCGCCGGGCTCGGGCCGCCCGGGCTCGGTGCGGTGGACCTGCTCGCCCGGCTCCAGCTGGCCGCCCGGCGGGCCGGCGGCCGGATCAGACTCCGCGATCCCGACCCCGGACTACACGCCCTCCTCGACCTCGTCGGCCTCCGCTTCGAGGTGGAGGGGGACACCGAACAGGGGGAACCAGCGCTGGGTGTCCAGGAAGAAGTGGAACCCGGTGAGCCGGCCGTCTGAGATCTCCAGCACCTGGATCGACCAGGGGGCGTAGCCGCCCTTCTCGGGGTCCGGCTTGTACTGGGCGAAGCCCGGCAGGCCGTTGACCTGGACCGGGATCAGGCGGGAGCCCTCGCAGGCGGAGCCCAGGGTGGTCATGAAGCCGGTGATGTCGTCGTGGCCCGTCAGCCACAGGTCGAACGGCGGCATCGTCATGATGGCGTCCTCGTGGAGGAGGGCTGTCAGGGCCGTCATGTCGTACCCCTCGAACGCCTTCACATAGCGGTCCAGGAGCTTCTGCTGCTCTTCGTCCAGCGGGTCGGAGACGGCCGCGTCGGCGCCCTGCTGCTCCCGCTCGGCGAGGGTGGCGCGGGCGCGCTGGAGGGCGCTGTTGACCGAGGCGACGGAGGTGTCGAGCAGCTCGGCGACCTCGCTCGCCTTCCAGGCGAGGACCTCGCGAAGGATCAGCACCGCGCGCTGCTTGGGGGGCAGTTGCTGGAGGGCGGCCATGAAGGCGAGACGCACGGTCTCCTTGGCGACGGCCGCCTCGGCCGGGTCCTCGACGGTCGGCAGGACGCGGTTGTCGGGCATCGGCTCCAGCCAGGTGTGGTCCGGGCGGGGGGAGAGGGCGGCCTGGGCGAGGGGCGTCGACTCGGAGAGGTCCATGGGGCGGGCGCGCTTGTTGCCGGCCGTCAGCATGTCCAGACAGACGTTGGTCGCGATGCGGTACAGCCAGGAGCGAAGGCTGGAGCGGCCCTCGAACTTGTCGTAGCTGCGCCAGGCCCGCACCATCGTGTCCTGGACGGCGTCCTCGGCCTCGAAGGAGGAGCCGAGCATGCGGTAGCAGTACCCGGTGAGCTCGGTGCGGTGCTTCTCGAGCCTGATGTCGAGGTCCGTCGTCGTCGCCGTGCTGTCCGTCATCGTCCACCCACCCCTGTGGCCGTGCTGTCTCGCGCCTTTGCGCCCAGTACTCGGAAACTACCGCAGGGGTCTGACAATGGCGTGCGGAGTGGAAGAACGTGCAGGTCGGAGGCTTCTCGCCCCCTCCGCCCCTACCGGTCCCGTCACCAGAAGGCGCTGCCCCCTCCGACCCCCGCTCCTCAAATGCCGGAGGGGCTGACTTCAGCCGGTCCGGCGTTTGAGGACGAGGCATTTCGGGCCGATGGGGGTCTGCGGGCGCAGCCCCCAGGGGCGGGACGGACAGGGCGGCAGGGTCAAAAAATCCCCCTGACCGGCCGACCCCGGTCAGGGGGAAGAGAAACGTGCGGCTCAGGCCGTCGCGAGCCGCTGCTCCGTCCGGGCCGCACGTGTTCCGAGGACGGTGATCGACACCACGCCGAGCACCGCGAGGAGGCCTACCGTGACCGTTCCGGTCCAGCCGCCCGCGTGGAAGGCGAGCGCGCCGATCGTGCTGCCCGCGCTGGAGCCGATGTAGTAGGCGGACTGGTAGAGGGCCGAGGCCTGGGCGCGGCCGTGGACGGCTGTCTTGCTCACCGCCGAGGACGCGACCGCGTGCCCCGCGAAGAAGCCGCCCGTGATCAGGACCAGGCCGAGCAGGACCAGCGGCAGGGAGCCCGCGAGGGACAGGACCAGACCCGTCGCCGTCGTGCCGCCCGCCGCGTACAGGGCACCCCGGCGGCCGAGGCGGCCGACCAGGCGGCCCGCCGTCGACGCGGACACCGTGCCCACCAGGTAGACCAGGAAGATCGAGCCGATGATGCCCTGGGGCAGCGAGAAGGGCGTCTCGGTCAGGCGGTAGCCGATCACCGTGTAGACGCCGCCGAAGACCGTCATGAACAGCGCGCCGATGGCGTAGAGGCGGCGCAGGAGAGGGTCGGAGAGGTGTCCGCGGACCGTGCCGAGCAGCACACGCGGCCGCAGCGAGCCCGCCGTGAAGTGCCTCGGCGCCGGCAGCAGCAGGCGGAACGCCACCGCACAGGCCACCGCGAGCGCGCCGATGACCCCGACGGCCACCCGCCAGCCCCACTCCTGCGCGACCCAGCCCGTGATGACCCGGCCGCTCATCCCGCCGACGCTGTTGCCGGCGACGAACAGGCCGATCGCCGTGACCAGGGCCTTGGGGCGGACCTCCTCCGCCAGATACGCGGTCGCGGAGGCCGGCAGCCCCGCCAGGGCCGCCCCCTGCACCGCCCGCAGCGCGACCAGCGCGGGCAGCGAGGGCGCGAAGGGGACCAGCAGACCGACCGTCACCGCGACCGCCAGCGAGGCCGTCATGACCGTACGGCGTCCGAAGCGCTCGGAGAGGGCACTCATCGGGAGCACGAACAGCGCCAGTCCGCCGGTAGCCGCCGCCACCGTCCAGCTCGCCTCGCTCGCCGCCACCCCGAACTCGCCCGAGATCAGCGGGAGGAGGGCCTGCGTGGAGTACAGCAGCGCGAAGGTCGCGACACCGGCGAGGAAGAGGGCGAAGCTCATCCGGCGGTAGCCGGGGCCGCCCGGGGCCATACGGGAGTCGGGGGAGTCGGGGGCGTCGGAGGCGGAGACGGGTGACACGGCGTCCACGCGGGTGGACGCCTCGGTACTGGCAGGCATGCCTCGAAGTTACGTACGGTTCCTCTCATCCGTCCAATGCATGGATTCGCCATAATCGTTCCCATGGTGCATCAGCAGAGGTCACAGGCTCGCCTGTCACCGTCCAGTGACACAGAAGACATCGTCCCCCTCCTCGCGCCCCGCCTGGCCTACTTCGCCGGTGTCGCCCGCACCGAACACGTCACCCGCGCCGCCCAGGAGATGGACGTACCCCAGTCGACGCTCTCGCGTGCGATGGTCCGGCTGGAGCAGGACCTCGGCGTCGACCTGTTCGCCCGCATCGGCCGTACGGTCTCGCTCACCCCCGCGGGACGCACCTTCCTCGCCTCCGTCGAGCGGGCCCTCGCCGAGATCGAGCGCGCCGCCGACGAGGTCCGGGCCGACGCCGACCCGGCCACCGGCAAGGTCGCCTTCGGGTTCCTGCACACGATGGGCTCGGAGACCGTGCCCGGCCTGATCCGCGCCTTCCGTGCCGACCACCCCCGGGTCCGCTTCAGCCTGGTCCAGAACTACGGCGAGGCGATGATCGAGCGCCTGCGCGCGGGCGAACTCGACCTCTGCCTGACCTCACCGGTCCCCGACGCCCCGGACCTCGTCGCCCGCCGCCTCGACGAGCAGAAGCTGCGGCTCGTCGTCCCCGCCGACCACCCCCTGGCCGGGCGTAAGCGGGTCCGCCTCGCCGAGGCCGCCGACGAGGTCTTCGTCACCCTGGAACCCGGCTACGGCCTGCGCCGCATCACCGACGACCTCTGCCAGGAGGCGGGCTTCAAACCGCGGATCGCCTTCGAGGGGGAGGAGGCGGAGACCCTGAGGGGCCTGGTGGCGGCGGGACTCGGGGTCGCGCTGCTTCCGCCGCCGGCCTTCCCCCGGCCAGGGGTCTCGGAACTGACGGTCACCGCGCCACGAGCGGTACGGGAGATCGGCGTCGCCTGGCTGGACGGCCACCCGGACACACCCCCGGTGGCCGCCTTCAAGAAGTTCCTGCTGTCGAGAAGGGGCAGCCTGTTGCCCTGACCTGCCGCCCGCCCCGACCTACCGCCCGCCCCGACCTACCGCCGCCGTGCCCCGAACCCCGAAGCGAGCGGCATCCGCAGCCCCAGTGGCGGGGGCGCCGCCAGCGCGTCCTGCACCGGACGGGACAGCGCCCGCCCGAACAGCGCCCCCATCACGAAGTCCTCGGTGAGCGCCTGGACTTCGGAGCGGTACTGGTGCAACCGGTGTCCGTCGGAGTGGACTTCGAACCGGCACACCTCCCGGTTCGCCTTCTTCGCCCGCGAGGCGAGCCGGAACGACAGTTCGGGGTCGGTGCGCCGGTCGTTCGTGCCGTGCACCAGGAGCACCCGCCGCCCCACGAGCTGCTTCACCGGTTCGGGCGAGGCCGCCACGTCCTCCTCGGGCAGCCAAGGTGCGATCGCCACCACGGAGTTGACGGCCTCGTGCCCACCCGCGTGCAGCGCCGCCCGCCCGCCCATGTCGACACCGACCAGGGCCACGGGTACGTCCCCGTAGCGCCGTACGACCTCGTCCGCGGCCCAGTTGGCGTCGTGCGCGAGATGCGCCTCGCTGCCGTTCCACCCGCGGTAGCGGTAGTGCACCAGGTGCGCCGCCAGCCCGTCCCGCCGGCCCGCGCGGGCCAGTCGCCGCCCCAACGCCCGTGCGGCGCACGGCAGTCGCATGGCGGAGGGCCTGCGCAGAGAGGTCTCGTCGCCGCTCGGGAGGAGCAGCACCACACCGCTCACCGCCGCCGGCTCCGGGCCGAGTGTCCTGCCCAGTCGGGCGCTGCGAACCGGCGTCGCTTGCTGTGCCATGACAGAACAGTGTCAGAAGTGCGAGTGGACGACACGGGGCGGGGCGGTCACCGTTACGTATCGACGGATTCGTACAACGGGCGATCTACGCGCGTAGGCGTTAGAGTGCGGAAATGACGAGCACGACTGACCGGACGGGGAACTCCCCGAGCTCGGACCAGATCCGCCGAGCACCCAAGGTTCTGCTGCACGATCACCTCGACGGCGGGCTGCGCCCCGGCACGGTCGTCGACCTCGCCCGCGAGACCGGGTACACCGGCCTCCCCGAGGACGACCCGGACCGGCTCGGCGTCTGGTTCCGCGAGGCCGCCGACTCGGGGTCGCTGGAACGCTACTTGGAGACCTTCTCGCACACCGTCGGCGTCATGCAGACCCGCGAGGCGCTGGTGCGGGTGGCCGCCGAGTGCGCCGAGGACCTCGCCGAGGACGGCGTCGTCTACGCGGAGGTGCGGTACGCCCCCGAACAGCATCTCGAAAAGGGCCTGACCCTCGAAGAGGTCGTCGAGGCCGTCAACGAGGGCTTCCGGGAGGGCGAGCGCAGGGCGCGGGCCAATGGCAGGCGTATCCGCGTCGGCGCCCTGCTCACCGCGATGCGGCACGCGGCCCGGGCCCTGGAGATCGCCGAACTCGCCAACCGCTACCGCGACCTCGGGGTGGTCGGCTTCGACATCGCGGGCGCCGAGGCCGGTTACCCGCCCACCCGGCACCTCGACGCCTTCGAGTACCTCAAGCGCGAGAACAACCACTTCACGATCCACGCCGGCGAGGCCTTCGGGCTGCCGTCCATCTGGCAGGCCCTCCAGTGGTGCGGCGCCGACCGGCTCGGGCACGGGGTGCGCATCATCGACGACATCCAGGTCCACGAGGACGGCACGGTCAAGCTCGGCCGGCTCGCCTCCTACGTCCGGGACAAGCGGATCCCGCTGGAGCTGTGCCCCAGCTCCAACCTCCAGACCGGGGCGGCCGCCTCGTACGCCGAGCACCCGATCGGACTCCTGCGGCGGCTGCACTTCCGGGCGACCGTGAACACCGACAACCGGCTGATGTCCGGTACCGGTATGAGCCGCGAATTCGATCACCTGGTCGATGCGTTCGGCTATACGCTCGACGACATGCAGTGGTTCTCCGTCAATGCGATGAAATCAGCGTTCATTCCTTTCGATGAACGACTCGCCATGATCAATGACGTCATCAAGCCCGGATATGCCGAGCTGAAGTCCGAATGGCTGTTCCAGCAGACGGCCTCCACCAGCGGTTCTGTCGCCGAGGAAGGCTGAGCGCGGGAATTCCCTGGTGCGGAATGCGGGCGGGTGTTCACAATCCGTCCGCATTTCGATGTTTGCGGCGGGCGGGTGTGCATGTTTACGGTCGTGGACCGCTCACATCCCCGTAAACCCATTTCGAGGACGCAATTCATGAAGCAGTCTGCTGCCAAGACCCTCGGTGTCGCCGCCCTCGGTGCCGCCTTCGCCGCGGCCGGCGCGGGTGCCGCGAACGCCGCTCCGGCGGTCCCGGACGCCACCCAGGCGCTGGGCTCCGTCTCCCAGGGGCTCCCCACCGAGAACCTCACCAAGGCGCTGCCGGGTGCCGGTGAGGCGCTGGCGCAGGCCCAGCCGGCTCTCGGCGCGGGCCTCGCGGCCGCGCAGCCCGCCGCCGAGCGTGTGCTTGCCGACGGTCCGACCGCGCCCGTCGCCGGTCTCCTCGGCGGCCTGCCGATCGGCAAGGTCCTGCCCGGCGGCGGCGCCGGCACCGGTGTGAACGGCCTGCCGCTCGGCTGACGCCCGCCGCTCCTCGCACGCGCCGGTGGGGCGCACCCCTGGACACGGGGTGCGCCCCACCGGCGTACGTGCGCACGGGATGTCACCAGGCGGTCTGTGCCTTCTCCTCCGAGGGGAACAGGATCCACAGCGCTATGTAGAGCAGGAACTGGGGGCCCGGCAGCAGGCAGGAGACCAGGAAGATCACGCGCATGGTGGTCGCGGAGGTGCCGAAGCGCCGTGCCAGCGCGGCACACACGCCGCCGATCATGCGGCCGTTGGTGGGGCGGGCGAGGCGGGACATTGCGGCTCCTTCGTGAGCGTCGGTGGGGGAGTCCGAGTGACCCGTCCCAACTGCTTTCCACGCTACGGAGACGAAAGACACAAAGCGTCGCTCTACGGGGCGATCCCGACCCTGGGAATCGTCGGGGTCCTACCCTGAGCCGGCTCCTCCTGGCGGACGGAGGGGCGCGGGCCGTGTCCGGTCCCGCGGCGGAGCCAGTGGCGGGCGGCCGGCACGACCGCGAGGTGCGCGAGCGCCACACCGGCGGTGTTCAGGAGCAGCGAGTCGATGTCGACGACCTGGCCGGGGACACCGGTCTGGAGCAGCGCGATGCCCAGGGAGATCAGGGCGCCGGCGGCGGACGTACGGATGAGGGAGCCCAGCGTGGACGCCCAGAGCCTGCCGTGCGCCATCGGGATCAGGATGCCGAGCGGGGCGAGCAGGGCGAGCCCCTCGCCGATCCGGCGGGCCGCCTCCTGCCAGCCGAGGGCGAGGTCGGCGCGGATGCCGGCCAGGGGGTGCAGGTTGGCGGGGACGACCCAGGGGACGTCGAGGGGGCGCAGGGTGAACCAGGCGACGAACGCGAGATGTGCGACGAGGAGGACACCTCCTGCCACACGGACGCGAAGGGCGGCATTGCCGCCGATGAAGCCTTGCTGCACGATCGCGTAGACGCCGGGCTCGGCACGATCGGTTCCGGAACACCCCGAGGTACCTGGGTGAGGTCTGCGCCACACGTGGTGGTCAGGCCCCCCGTCAGCCCTTCGTCACCTCGCTCGACGGCGGCTGGTGGCTGCCCGGCTGGGAGCGGACCTCGTCGGTGCAGTCGTAGCGGCGCACGGGGGCGGTGCCGGGGCCGCCCAGGATGACGGAGCCGTCGCCCTCGGCCGCGGCCGAGCCGGAGAACGTGCACACGAGCTGGGCGAGGGCGTAGCGGGAGAGCTCGGTGGGCGGGGTGCTCAGCCGGAGGGTGTCCTCGGGGTCCCTGGGGCGCGGCCCGCTGACGGTCGTGCCGCCGCGGACGTACGTCTGGTAGCCGGCGTCCCGTTCCGCGGCGGACGGCGCCTCGGCGAGCTGATCGAGGAGTCCCTGGGCGACCAGCACCCGCCGGGCGGAGTCCTCGGTGCCGTCCGGTACCCGTACGGTCCGGTCCACGGCGACCAGTGACGACCCGCACAGCAGGAACACCTGCACGTCGAGTCCTCCGGTCGCCTGGGCCGCCCCCGACTCCGACAGCGAGCAGCGCACCCGGGAGGGCGCGGGGCCGAAGTCGGTGGGCACCTCGGTGGAGCGGATGCCGCACCCGGCGACCAGCACGGCGAGCAGGGGCACGGCGAGCAGCCGCCGCACGGTGACACCGGGGCGCCGCGTCCGGGACTGTTCCGCGTCCGGCCGCCGCGACGGCGAACCGCCGCCCTGACGGGCCGCGCGGCCGTCGAGCGAGGGAGCGGCGGGAGGCACCGGCGAGGCCGCGGGAGGCACCGGCGAGGCGGCCAGCGTCCGTGTCGCCCGGCTGCCCCGGCCCCGCTGTTCCCGCTGCCCGGTCATCACGCGTCCCCCTTCGTCGCCCCGGCTTCGTCCTTCTCGGCATCCGTCGGCTGTTCCGTCAGGGCCGAGGCGTCGCGGGGGAGGTGGAGGGTGAACACGGCACCGCCGTCGGGGGAGTTGGCCGCGGTGATCTCGCCGCCGTGGATGTGGGCGTTCTCCAGGGCGATGGAGAGGCCGAGGCCGCTGCCCTCGGAGCGCGGGCGGGAGGCGCTGGCCTTGTAGAAGCGGTCGAAGACGTGCGGCAGGACGTCCTCGGGGATGCCGGGGCCGTGGTCCCGGACCCGGATGACCACCTCGTCGTCGGCGGCCCGGACGGCCACCCGCACCGGGGAGCCGCCGTGCTTGAGCGCGTTGCCGATGAGGTTGGCGAGGATGACGTCGAGGCGCCGCGGGTCGAGACGGGCGTGGATACCACGCTCGGCGTCCAGCTCCACCGCGTCCAGCCACGCGCGCGCGTCGATGCACGCGGTGATCTGGTCCGCCACGTCCACGTCGTCCAGGACCAGCCGGGCCGTACCCGCGTCGAAGCGGGTGACCTCCATCAGGTTCTCGACGAGGTCGTTGAGCCGGCGGGTCTCGCTGACCACCAGACGCACCGCCGGTTCGATCATCGGGTCGATCGAGCCGGACTCCGCCTCCAGCTCCTCCTCCAGGATCTCCGTCACCGCGGTGATCGCGGTGAGCGGCGTCCGCAGCTCATGGCTCATGTCCGCCACGAAACGGCGCGAGGCGTCGTCCCGGGCCGCCATGTCGTCGACCCGTTTCTCCAGCGCCTCGGCCGCGTAGTTGAACGTCCTTGACAGGTCCGCGAGTTCATCGGTGCCGGACACCCTGAGCCGGGTGTCGAGGCGGCCCTCGCCGAGCCGCCGGGCGGCGACCCCGAGCCGGTGCACCGGCTTCAGTACGGTCGTCGCGGCGGCCTGCGCGAGCAGCGCGGAGCCGATCAGGGCGAGGCCGGTGGCGATCCCCAGCGACCAGGCGAGGGAGTTGAGGTCCTTGGCCTCCGGCTCCAGGGACTTGAGCATGTACCCGGTCGGGCCACCGCCGATCACGCGCGTGCCGGCGACCAGATACGGCGTGTCGTGGTCGACGACCCGCTGCCAGTACAGGTGGTAGGCGGACTTGTTGGAGGAGTTGACGCTCTGCTTCTCGTTCACCGCCTCGCGCAGCGACACCGGCACGTCCTGGAGCGTGAACCCGTCCAGGGCGCCCGAAGTGCCGTACACCGTCTTGCCGTTCCCGTCGGTGCCCACCAGCAGCACGCTGAAGCGCTGGCTGCTGCCCGCCATCTGCCCCGCCGCCTGCTGGAGTTCGTCCTGCGTGGGCTCCTCGGGCAGTGCGCCCGCGCGGTTCTGCATCTCCTGCTGGAAGTCCCGCAGCACCGCGTCCTGGGCGCGGGTGAGGACCGCCTCGCGGTTGAGCCAGTAGGCGATACCGGACGCGGACACGGCCGCGGTCAGCGCCACCAGCCCGAACACCACGACGAGACGCAGCCGCAGACTGGTGAAGCGCAGCCGTGACCACGCACCCTTGCGCGCCGCGAGCCAGCCGCGGAGCCCCCCTTGCGCTTCGGTCACTGAGGTGTGTCCAGCCGGTAGCCCACGCCCCGCACGGTCCGGATCAGCGTCGGGGACGACGGCACGTCCTCGACCTTGGCGCGCAGCCGCTGCACACAGGCGTCCACCAGGCGCGAGTCGCCGAGGTAGTCGTGCTCCCACACCAGCCGCAGCAACTGCTGCCGGGACAGCGCCTGTCCGGGCCGCCGGCTCAGCTCCAGGAGCAGCCGCAGCTCGGTCGGCGTGAGCTGGAGGTCCTCGCCGTTCTTCGTGACGGTCATGGCCGCACGGTCGATGACCAGGGACCCGAAGCTCGCCGCGTCGGTCGACTCGCGTTCGCCGCGGCGCAGCACGGCCCGGATCCGGGCGTCGAGGACCCGTCCCTGGATCGGCTTGACCACGTAGTCGTCGGCGCCGGACTCCAGCCCGACCACCACGTCGATGTCGTCGCTGCGCGCGGTCAGCAGAATGATCGGCAACTGGTCCGTGCGCCGGATGCGCCGGCACACCTCGAACCCGTCGATACCGGGCAGCATCACGTCCAGCACGATCAGGTCCGGCCGCTGCTCACGCAGCAGTTTGAGGCCGTCCTCGCCGGTGGCAGCGGTGGCAACCCGGTGGCCCTGGCGCGTGAGACTCAGCTCCAGGGCCGTACGGATGGCGTCGTCGTCCTCGATCAGCAACAGGGAAGGCACGGGCTCATTCTGGCCCATGGCACGGTCGGGTATCGACACCTGTACACGTGCGTGCGCATACCGCTGCTCTCTGTGCCCGTCCTGTGCGATTCCTGCAACGGTGCCCTGTGACAGGTCTGTGACAGTCGGCGGACACGGCCATGAAGGTGCGAGGGCAAGCTTCTCGGCACGGGCAAGGAAGTACCGCCCGGAACGACCGAACACCGGAAGTCCACGACGGGGGGCGCGAGATGAACACGCTGCACAGCACCAACACTGGCGCAGTGATCACGCGTCTCCACGACGTGAACGGGGGCCGGGGTCCGGAGAAGTCCGGTGCCGCAAGCGGGCGGGGGTGCGCTCGCGGCACCGGGCGTCAGCACACGACGTACATGTCGGTGGTTGACACCAGCACGGGGGAAACGCACGGGGGATCGTCGTACAGGGAGGGCTCGGGGGAGCGTCGTTCGCTGTCGGAGGCGGAGTTCACCGCCTACGTCCAGGAGCGCCGCGCCTCCCTGTACGCCACCGCCTACCACCTGACCGGTGACCGCTTCGAGGCCGAGGACCTGCTCCAGAGCGCGCTGTTCTCGACATACCGGGCGTGGGACCGGATCAGCGACAAGGCCGCGGTCGGGGGCTACCTGCGCCGCACCATGACGAACCTGCACATCAGCGCGTGGCGCCGCCGCAAGCTGAACGAGTACCCGACCGAGGAACTGCCGGAGACGCCCGGCGACACGGACGCGATGCGCGGCACCGAACTGCGCGCGGTCCTGTGGCAGGCGCTCGCCCGGCTCCCCGAACTCCAGCGCACGATGCTGGTCCTCCGTTACTACGAGGGCCGCACCGACCCGGAGATCGCGGAGATCCTCGACATCAGTGTCGGCACGGTGAAGTCCAGCATCTGGCGGTCGCTCCGCCGGCTGCGCGAGGACGAGGTCCTCAGCTTCGGCCGTGACGAGGAGAACGCCTTCGGGGAGCTCGTGGCCTGAGGGTTCGGGGGGACAGCACCACCAGTGGGGGAGAGCACCACAAGCGGGGGGACCGCACCACAGAGTGGGGGACCGGGTATCGGCTGGGGGGCCGGTACCCGGGCGGGGGACAACGGGGAAGCACCAGGAAGCGGGACTGGAGGGCCGGGGGGTCCGTCCAGTCCCGCTTCGCCGTTTTCCGGTCAGCCGGCCTCCATCAGCCGGGCCCCGGCGGGCGTGTCACCGACGGCGACGGCCTCGGCGGGCTCGCGCCCCTCGACGGCGTACGCGACGGTGGTGCCCCGCGGGATCGTGACCTCGGAGTCGCCCGGGGTGTCGTCGCACTCGGGGATCTCGGCAATCCCCAGCCGCTCGCCCACCGTGAAGCCGATCTCTCCGGCAGGCAGATAGACACGGTTCTCGTACCGCACAGTGCCCGCGCAGGAGGAGGCGGCCGCACCGTGCTCCTCGGCCGGGTCGCAGCCGGCGACGGCTGCGAGGAGGACGAACGCGAGGACCCGCAGGGCAGTTGTCATCGGCTTCCTTTCGAGGGACCGTTTTCCGGTCCTACGACGGAGAAGGAGCCGTTCGCGTTCAGGCCGCCGGAGTCGCCGCCGGGCGGGGGTGGGCCGCCGCGGCGGTGAGCCGGGCGAGGGCCTCGTCCTTGTCGCAGGGGTGGGCGCCGAGGGCGGTCTGGCGGGCGACGATCGAGCGCTCCAGGCGCATCAGCCGCCAGCCGCGACGCAGCAGGAACGGCACCGACTTGCGGCCCTCCCGCAGATCCCGCAGGAACCGGCGCCGGAAGGTGCGCACCGGGCCCCGGCTCAGGCACAGCGCGTCGGCCAGCACCCCCAGCTCCCGGCAGCGCGTGACGATCTCCGCGGCGAAGATGCCCTCCGCGATGAACAGCGGGGTGCGGCCCAGGTCGACCGCCTCCTCGCCGGTGCGGGCGCTCAGCGAGATGTCGTAGACGGGGATGTGCGTACGGCCCGTACGGCACAGGTCCACGATCGCCGCGACCGCGGTGTCCGCGTCCCAGGACCCGGGATGGTCCCAGTCGATGTCGGAGCTCCCCGCCACCAGCGGCAGCGTGGGGTCGGTGCCCTCCTTGTAGAAGTCGTCGAGCCGGAGGACCGGAAGGCCGGACCGGGCCGAGAGGAGGGACTTGCCGGAGCCGGAGGGGCCGCAGAGCAGCACGACTCGCGTCGGTATGGGCGGTTGGGAGCTCACGGGACACCAGTGTGAGGCATTCACCTGCTGTTCATCGACCCCGCGGGTCGGCTTTGAAGCGCGCGTCACACTTCAACTACCCTTCGTGCCGACTCGATTACCCCGCGTACGGAGAAGGTGGCAGCAACGATGGCCCGATACGAGAACCCGACCGCCCAGCGGGCTTTGGTCGCCCTGGCGACCGCGGGAGTGGCGCTCGGCGCCGGAGCGGCGGCGGCCTCAGCCGCGGAACCGGTCGTCGACGTGATGCGCACCCGGCCCACCTCCCTGGGGAACGTCGACCCGCAGGCGGGGTTGCAGGGCCTCACCGGCACGGTCGGATACGTCACCGGGCCGGTGGCCGGACTCAAGCCCAACCCGCTCGCGGGCACGGGAGTCGACCCGCTCGACAACGGGGTCGGCACCCAGCTCGCCGACTTCCAGCCGCTGGCCACGCAGGCGCTGACGGGACCGGTCGCGCAGGCGCAGTCGATCGGGTCGCTGCCGGTGGTGGGGCAGGTGGCGGGGCTGCTCGGCGGGTGACACGGAGGGGGCGGCGGGGAGCGGCGGACCGTTGCCGGGTGAAGGTGCGTCGTGGCTGGTCGCGCAGTTCCCCGCGCCCCTGAAGACGCGGCCTGAGGCCGCTGTCTTCAGTACGAGGAGCCCCCGGCGCCCAGCGAACCCGTCGGGTGCCAGACCGTCTTCGTCTCCAGGAAGGCTGTCAGGCGCTCGATGCCCGGCGTCGCCGCCCAGTCGTCCACAGGCTGTGGACGCAGGACCCGCTTCAGGTTGTCCGCCGCCGCGATCTCCAGCTCCTTCGCGAGGACCTCGTCCGCGCCCGCCAGGTCGATCGCGTTGACGTCCTGGTGGGAGGCGAGCGGGGCCGCGATCTCCGCCGTACGGCCCGAGAGGACGTTGACCACGCCTCCGGGGACGTCCGAGGTGGCCAGGACCTCCGCCAGCGAGAGGGCGGGCAGCGGGGACCTCTCCGAAGCCACCACGACCGCGGTGTTGCCCGTGGCGATCACCGGGGCGAGGACGCTCACCAGGCCCAGGAGCGAGGACTCCTGCGGGGCCAGGACCGCGACCACGCCGGTCGGTTCCGGTGAGGACAGGTTGAAGTACGGGCCCGCCACCGGGTTGCCGCCGCCGACCACCTGGGCGATCTTGTCGGTCCAGCCGGCGTACCAGACCCAGCGGTCGATCGCCGCGTCCACCTGCTCGGCGGCCTTCGACTTCGACAGGCCCTCCGCGTCGGCCACCTCGTGGACGAACTGCGCCCTGCGGCCCTCCAGCATCTCCGCGACCCGGTACAGGACCTGGCCGCGGTTGTACGCGGTGGCGCCCGCCCAGCCGCCGAACGCCTTGCGCGCGGCCACGACCGCGTCACGGGCGTCCTTGCGGGAGGACTGCGGCGCGTTCGCCAGCCACTTGCCCTTTGCGTCGGTCACCTCGTACACCCGGCCGCTCTCGGAACGCGGGAACTTCCCGCCGACGTACAGCTTGTAGGTCTTGAGCACATTCAAGCGGTCAGACATCGAGGTATGCCTCCAGGCCGTGGCGACCGCCCTCGCGGCCGAAGCCCGACTCCTTGTAGCCGCCGAAGGGCGAGGTCGGGTCGAACTTGTTGAAGGTGTTGGACCAGACGACCCCGGCCCGGAGCTTGTTCGCGACCGCCAGGATCCGCGAGCCCTTCTCGGTCCAGATGCCGGCCGACAGGCCGTACTGCGTGTTGTTCGCCTTGGCGACCGCCTCGTCGGGCGTGCGGAAGGTCAGCACCGAGAGGACCGGGCCGAAGATCTCGTCGCGCGCGATGGTGTGCGCCTGGGTGACGTTCGTGAAGAGCGTCGGGGCGAACCAGTAGCCGGCGGACGGCAGTTCGCACTCCGGGGACCAGGGCTCGGCGCCCTCGGCCGCACCCTTGTCGACGAGGGAGGTGATCCGCGCGAGCTGCTCGGCGGAGTTGATCGCGCCGATGTCGGTGTTCTTGTCGAGCGGGTCGCCGAGGCGGAGCGTGGACAGGCGGCGCTTGAGGGAGTCCAGCAGCTCGTCCTGGATCGACTCCTGGACCAGCAGCCGGGAGCCCGCGCAGCAGACCTGGCCCTGGTTGAAGAAGATGCCGTTGACGATCCCCTCCACGGCCTGGTCGATCGGGGCGTCGTCGAAGACGATGTTGGCGCCCTTGCCGCCCAGTTCGAGGGTGAGCTTCTTCCGCGAACCCGCCACGGTCCGCGCGATCTCCTTGCCGACGGCGGTGGAGCCGGTGAAGGCGACCTTGTTCACGTCCGGGTGCGCGACGAGCGCGGCGCCCGTGTCGCCGTAGCCCGGCAGGATGTTGACGACACCCTTGGGCAGGCCCGCCTGGCGGCAGACGTCCGCGAAGAAGAGCGCGGAGAGGGGGGTCGTCTCGGCGGGCTTCAGCACCACCGTGTTGCCGGTGGCGAGTGCGGGCGCGATCTTCCACGCCAGCATCAGCAGCGGGAAGTTCCACGGGATGACCTGACCGGCCACGCCGAGGGGCTTCGGCGAGGCCCCGAACCCGGCGTGCTCCAGCTTGTCGGCCCAGCCCGCGTAGTAGAAGAAGTGCGCGGCGACCAGGGGGAGGTCGGCGTCGCGGGTCTCCTTGATGGGCTTGCCGTTGTCCAGGGTCTCCAGGACGGCGAGCTCACGGCTGCGCTCCTGGATGATCCGGGCGATGCGGAACAGGTACTTCGCGCGCTCGGAGCCGGGCAGCGCCGACCACTTCTCGAAGGCCCTGCGGGCGGCCGCCACCGCGCGGTCCACGTCCGCCTCGCCCGCCTGGGCGATCTCGGACAGGACCTCCTCGGTGGACGGGGAGACGGTCTTGAAGACCTTGCCGTCGGCCGCCTCCACGAACTCGCCGTCGATGAACAGCCCGTAGGAGGGGGCGATGTCGACGACCGAGCGGGACTCGGGTGCCGGGGCGTACTCGAATGCGGATGCAGATGCCATGGTGATCAGTCCACCGTCACGTAGTCGGGGCCGGAGTAGCGGCCGGTGGCCAGCTTCTGACGCTGCATCAGCAGGTCGTTCAGGAGCGAGGAGGCGCCGAAGCGGAACCAGTGGTTGTCCAGCCAGTCCTCGCCGGCGGTCTCGTTGACCAGGACGAGAAACTTGATCGCGTCCTTGGAGGTGCGGATGCCGCCGGCCGGCTTCACACCCACCTGGACGCCGGTCTGCGCGCGGAAGTCGCGCACCGCCTCCAGCATCAGCAGGGTGTTGGCGGGAGTGGCGTTCACCGCGACCTTGCCGGTGGACGTCTTGATGAAGTCCGCGCCGGCCAGCATGCCGAGCCAGCTCGCGCGGCGGATGTTGTCGTACGTCGACAGCTCGCCGGTCTCGAAGATGACCTTGAGCCGGGCGTCGGTCCCGCAGACCTCGCGCACGGCGACGATCTCGTCGTACACCTTCATGTAGTGGCCCGCGAGGAACGCCCCGCGGTCGATGACCATGTCGACCTCGTCCGCACCGGCGGCCACGGCGTCGCGCACGTCGGCCAGCTTCACGGGCAGGGCGGCGCGGCCGGCCGGGAAGGCGGTGGCCACGGAGGCGACCTTCACATCGGAACCGGCGACGGCCTCCTTGGCGACGGCCACCATGTCGGGATAGACACAGACCGCGGCCGTGGCGGGGGTCGTCCGGTCGGTCGGGTCGGGGCGGACCGCCTTGGCGCCGAGCGCCCGGACCTTGCCCGGGGTGTCCGCGCCTTCCAGCGTCGTCAGGTCGACCATCGAGATGGCAAGGTCGATGGCGTACGCCTTCGCGGTCGTCTTGATGGAACGGG
Source organism: Streptomyces sp. 351MFTsu5.1 (assembly GCF_000383655.1). NCBI lineage: Bacteria > Bacillati > Actinomycetota > Actinomycetes > Kitasatosporales > Streptomycetaceae > Streptomyces > Streptomyces sp. 351MFTsu5.1. The sequence continues at coordinate 57,771 of NZ_KB911805.1, forward strand.
TGCCGAGGGAGGCGGCGCGGGCCTCCAGACCGACGGCGTCCACGCCGGGCAGCCCGTGAAGGAACCGGCGCAGCGTGCTGTCGGACGCGGTCACGTCCGTGAGCGGGTGTGCGGCTGATGCAGTGGTGGGCATGGTCACCAGACGAGCATATCTACGCGCGTAGCGGCTGTACAGGGGGGCAGGTCACCGCCGTGGAAGGCGAGCGGGTCGAACGAACGCTCTTACCGGCGGCGCTTAGGATCGCCAGCATGTCGTCCGCAACCCCGGAATCCAGGGACCGCATCTACCGCTCACCCATGGCGCTGATCGGCGGTTTCCTCCTCCTCGTCATCATCGGCTGGCTCGGCTTCGACGCGGTCGTCTCGGGCAGCGGCAACACGCCGTGGTTCGCCCTCGCCACGCTGCTCCTCCTCGTACCGCTGGTGATCGCCTTCACCCTCCGCCCGGCCGTCTTCGCCAACCACGACCGGCTGCGCATCCGCAACCCCTTCCGCGTGATCGTCCTGCCCTGGGGCGAGGTCGAGATGCTGCGCTCCGGGTTCTCGAACGAGGTCCTCGCCAAGTCCGGCACCAAGTACCAGCTGTGGGCGATCCCGGTCTCGCTGCGCGGCCGCAAGAAGGCGGCCCGGCAGACCGCCCGGCAGGAGTCCGGTCGCCGACCGAGCCGGGGGCTCGGGCTGTTCGGCGGGGGTATGCAGATGGACGGCCTCGGTGGCCGCACGCCGGTTCCCGAGGGGCCGACGCGGGCGGAGACCGACCAGATCATGGATGACCTGGGGGATCTGCTGGAGGCGCGGGGGCAGGCGAAGGCGTCTCAGGGGGAGGTTTCGGTGCGGTGGGCCTACGAGATCGTCGGGCCTGCGGTGGCGGGGGCGGTGCTGTTGTTGATTCTGGCGGCGGTTGGGTAGCGCGTTTCGGGGTGCCGTTGGGGGTTGTTCGGCGGGTGCGGGTTCGTCGTGGCTTGTCGCGCCCACGCGGCGGTAGCCGCAAATTGATACAGCCCCGCGCCCCTAAAAGCTAAAAGCCCTCATGGTGGGCCTGTCCATACCAAGGTCATGTAGGCGCCCCAGTACGCCGAACCCAGTACAGCCAAGCTCACGACGATGCGGCGGTAGCGGGCCGGTGCCTTCATCAGCCGTACGGCGATCGGGAGCAGCAGGGGGAACGCCGGGAGCAGGTAGCGGGCTCGGGGGAAGTAGACACCGCCGCTGGTCAGGACGATCAGCAGGGTGACGGCTGTGAAGACCAGCAGCGCGACCGGCTGGCGGTCCCGGAGCGACAGGGCGAAGAGGGCCGTCGACGCCAGCAGGGTCGCCGTCACCAGGAGCAGGAACAGTTCCGGTGTCGGGTCGTACAGCAGCAGGCTTCTGAACTGGCGCAGGGTGTCCAGGCCGCCGTCCACCTCGTTCCGCCAGGTGCGCTGCACGGCGAAGTAGCCGTCCGCGCGGTGCAGGCGCAGGCCCACCCAGCCGACGTACGCGCACCAGCCGAGCGGGGCCAGGAAGGCGGCGAGGAGGGCGCGGGGGCGGCGCCAGGAGAGCAGGCAGGTCAGGGTGACGGCGGCGGCCACCGCGATGCCCGTCGGGCGGGTCAGCCCTGCCAGGGTCGCGAGACAGGCCGCGGTGAGGGGGCGGTCGGTGAGCAGCGCGTACAGGGCCCAGGCCGCGCATGCCGTGAACAGGGACTCCGTGTAGCCCATCCACTGGACCAGGCCGACCGGGAGCGCGGCCCACAGCACGGTTAGCAGGACACCCGCCCGCGGGCCGTGCAGGCGGTTGCCGACCGCGTAAACGCCCCAGGCCGCGAGCAGGGAGGCGGCGACGGCCAGACACAGGCCCGTGGTGGCGCGGGAGCCCGGGGTGACGGCGGCGACGGCCTTCACCAGGACCGGGTACAGCGGGAAGAAGACCAGGTTGTTGCCGCCGTCCATGCCGCCCAGCGCACGGGCGTAGCCGTGGTCGGCGATGCCGAGGTAGTACTCGGCGTCCCACTGGGTCGCCAGGATCGGCCAGACGCCGTGGTGCCCGCGGTGCGCCCACAGGGTCAGCACCGCGAGGCCCAGGGCGCGTACGCCGACGTAGGCGAGGAGGGCCCGGGCCAGGGCCGGGACGCGGGGGTGGGAGGTGTCCGGGGCGTCGGTGGCGGCGGCCGTGCCGTTCGCTCGGTTCGGGGGCGGCCGGAGGGCGGTCGAGGACACGGTGACGGGCCTCCAGGACTGGCTCGGGTGGGCTTCCCGTCCACCGTTGCCCGGGAGCGGGGGCCGGACGCGGAACCAAGGTCAACATCCATTCCTAAATCACCCGATGGGGTGCTACGGACCCGTACATGGGCCAACGCAGAGGTCCAGTCCAATCGCCATTCACCGGCCGCTGTCAGCCTCCGGCCATGAACGCACCCCTGAACTCCCCGCGCATGGGCATCCCCGCCCGTCTCGCGGACACCCTGAGCATGCCGGAGCGGCACGAGTACCTCCGGCGGACCCTGTCCCGGCGCGGTCTGCTCGCCGCGACCGCCGTCGCCGGCACGGCCGGACTCGCCGCGAGCGGCACGGCACGGGCGGCCACGCCGGACCTCGTCACGCGCTCCGCCACCGAGCACGTCGACGGCGCGCTCGTGGCGCCGTTCGGCCGCCACCTCGCCTACGGCGCCGACCCGCGCACCCAGATGCGGGTGTCCTGGCAGGTTCCGCTGCCCGTCCGCGACCCCTTCCTGCGGATCGGGCTCAGCCCGCTCGACCTCGGCCACAAGGTCCCCGCCGAGGTGCGGGACCTGTTCACCCCGGCCGGGGTCGGCAAGAGCGCCGACATCGACCAGTACTACGTGCACGCTGCCCTGGACAACCTGCGCCCCGGGACCACCTACTACTACGGCGTCGGCCACCGCGGCTTCGACCCGGCACACCCCGGGGCCGCGCACACCGTCTACTCCTTCACCACCGCCCCGCACGCCCACAACAGGCGGCCCTTCACGTTCACGGCCTTCGGCGACCAGAACCCGAGCTACACCGCGATCGGCCTCAACGCCCTCGTCCAGGCCCAGAACCCGGCCTTCCATCTGCACGCCGGTGACATCTGCTACGCCGAGGAGACCGGGCACGGGCTGCCCGCCGACAGCAGCAACTACGACGCCCGGCAGTGGGACCAGTTCCTCGCGCAGATCGAACCCACCTCCAGCCGGGTGCCGTGGATGGTGGCGTTCGGCAACCACGACATGGAGGCCTGGTACTCGCCCAACGGCTACGGCGGCAACGAGGCCCGCTTCACGCTCCCCGGCAACGGGTTCGACCCGGAGAAGGCGCCGGGCGTGTACTCCTTCGTGCACGGGAACGTGGCCGTCGTCTCGGTCGACGCCAATGACGTGTCGTACGAGATCCCGGCCAACCGGGGATACACGGACGGCCGTCAGACCGCGTGGCTGGACCGGCGGTTGGGGCAGCTGCGGAAGACGCCCGGTGTCGACTTCGTCGTGGTGTTCCATCACCACTGCGCCTACTCCACCACCAGCTCGCACGCCTCCGAGGGCGGGGTGCGCGAGCAGTGGGTGCCGCTGTACGAGAAGCACCAGGTGGACCTCGTCGTCAACGGGCACAACCACGTGTACGAGCGGACCGACCCCGTGGTGCGGGACAAGGCCGTGCGGGAACTCCCCATCGGGGGGACGCACGAGCCGGCCCGTGGCGGTGTCGTCTACGTGACCGCGGGCGCGGGCGGGGAGAGCGTCTACAGCTTTCCCGTGGCCGACAGCTACGAAGGGCACGAGGACGAGGTCGGGGCGGTGCCCACGTACTACACGGGTGCGGGGGGCAAGGTCACCGAGAGCGTGGACTGGTCGCGGGTGCGGTACACCGGCTACTCGTTCATCCGGGTCGACGTGAAGCCTGCGGCGGCGGGGCGGACGGCCACGTTGACCGTGCGGGCGCTGGCGGCGACCGGGGCGGAGGTGGATCGGTTCGTCGTGGCGCGGAGGGCGCGCTGACGGATGGGGTGAGGGGCGGCCCGGACGGGGGCCGCCCCTCGGATCGGGGGTGGGTGCGGTTTCTCGGCGGGGTCGGGTCTCGTCAGATTCCGGCCGCTGCCGAGAGGTCCTGCTTGATCGTCGTCAGGAGGGCGGTCGCCTTGGTGCGGGCCGCAGGCAGGTCCGCGTGGCCGGCCACCGGGATCACCACCTCCAGGTAGCACTTCAGCTTCGGCTCCGTGCCGCTCGGGCGGACGATGACCCGGGCGCCCGTGAGGGTGTAGCGCAGCCCGTCGGTGGGCGGGAGCCGGTCCGTGCCCCGGGTGAGGTCCTCCGCCTCGGTGACGGGCAGACCCGCGAGCTCGGTCGGCGGGTGCGCGCGGAGCCTCTCCATCGCCCCGGCGATGACCGACAGGTCCTCCACGCGGACCGAGAGCTGCTCCGTGGCGTGCAGACCGTGTTCCACGGCGATGTCGTCGAGGAGGTCGGTGAGCGTGCGGCCCTGCTCCTTCAGCCCGGAGGCGAGCTCCGTGATGAGGAGGGCCGCGGTGATGCCGTCCTTGTCGCGTACGCCCTCGGGGTCCACGCAGTAGCCGAGCGCCTCCTCGTAGCCGTAGCGCAGGCCCTCCACACGGGCGATCCACTTGAAGCCGGTGAGGGTCTCCTCATAGGGGAGGCCCGCCTTCTCGGCGATCCGGCCGAGGAGGGAGGAGGAGACGATCGACTCGGCGAAGGTGCCGTGGGCTCCGCGGGTCACCAGGTGGGTGGCGAGGAGGGAGCCGACCTCGTCGCCGCTCAGCATGCGCCAGCCGTTGTCGTCCTTGGTGCCGTTGCCCTTGGTGCCGTTGTCCCTGGTGCGGTTGTCCTTGACGGCCACTGCGCAGCGGTCTGCGTCGGGGTCGTTCGCGATGATCAGGTCGGGGTCGGTCTCGCTCGCCTTCGCGAAGGCCAGGTCCATCGCGCCGGGCTCTTCCGGGTTGGGGAAGGCGACGGTCGGGAAGTCGGGGTCCGGGTCGGCCTGTTCCGCGACCAGGTCCGGGGTGGGGAAGCCCGCGCGGGCGAACGCGGCGAGGAGGGTGTCCTTGCCGACTCCGTGCATCGCTGTGTAGACGGTACGGGCGGTGCGGGGGGAGCCAGCGGCGAGTACGGCGTCCGTGCGGGCGAGATAGGCGTCGAGGACCGTGTCGTCGAGGGTCTCCCAGCCGGTGTCGGGGCGGGGGACGTCGTGGAGGGATCCGATCGCCTCGATCTCCGCGGCGATCTCCGCGTCGGCGGGCGGGACGATCTGGGAGCCGTCGCCGAGGTAGACCTTGTAGCCGTTGTCGCGGGGCGGGTTGTGGCTGGCGGTGACCTCCACGCCGGCCGCCGCGCCCAGGTGCCTTATGGCGAACGCCAGGACGGGGGTGGGGAGGGGGCGGGGCAGGACGGCTGCCCTGAGGCCGGCGCCGGTCATGACGGCGGCGGTGTCCCGTGCGAAGTCCTGCGACTTGTGGCGGGCGTCGTAGCCGATGACGACGAGGCCGTTCTCGTTGCCGTGCTTCTTGAGGTAGGCGGCGAGGCCGGCGGCGGCTCGGATGACGACCATGCGGTTCATACGCATCGGGCCGGCACCGAGTTCGCCTCGCAGGCCGGCGGTGCCGAACTGGAGGGTGCCGCTGAAGCGGGCTTCCAGTTCCGCGACGTCTCCGGATTCGATGAGCTGGGCGAGCTCGGTGCGGGTGTCGGGGTCGGGGTCCTCGGTGAGCCAGGTCGTGGCCCGAGCGATGAGATCGTCGCGCACGGTTCGATGAGCCTCTCGTTGTCGGTTGTCTGCGGCGTGGTGGGGGCGGGCGTTTTGCGCAGTTCCCCGCGCCCCTGAGATGCCTGCGGCGGCCCGTTGCGGTTCGGTGGGGGCTTGTGTAGCGCGTGCGGGTGCGTTGTGGGTCGGTGCCGGGGTGGGGGGTGTCCGTCCTCGGTCCGGCGGCTCGGTCTCT
>NZ_KB911806.1:0-58868 GCF_000383655.1 Streptomyces sp. 351MFTsu5.1
GGCGGGCTCAGGCGTTGTTCGCGGGCGGCGGGGTGGTGGGGGTGGGGCCGCCGGTCTGGGGACAACACCTGGCCGGGGAGCTGCGGCGGGTTCGCGAGCGGCTGGGGTTCGAGTGGTTGTCGGCGGTCGTGGGGCTGGTGCTGGCGGTGCTGGGTGCTTCGGTGCTGCCGGTGATCGCCGGGGCGGTCGGGGTGCCGTTGCTGCGGCGGGTGCGGCTGGCTCGGGAGGCGCGTCGGGTGCGGGAGCGGCGGGCGGACGCGGTGATCGCGCTGTGCGGGGCGGTCGCGGGGGAGGTACGGGCGGGACGGCAGCCGGGGGAGGCGTTGGTGCTGGCGGTGCGGGACTTCGAGGGGGCCGGGGGTGAAGGGACCCGCGCCGGGACGGCCTGGGGTGGGGTGACGACCGGCTCGGGTGGGCTAGGAGCCGGGAGAGCCGGGGGAGTGGGGCTCGGTGGGCCGGGGGTCGGCGGGCTCGGGTTCGGGTTCGGGGGTGTGGGGTCCGGAGCGCCCGGTGGCGGTGGGCTCGGGGAGGCGCAGGCTGTGGTGTTGGCGGCGGCTCGGTTCGGTGGGGATGTGCCGGGGGCGCTGGCCGCGGCGGCTCGGCGGCCGGGGGCCGAAGGGCTGCTGGGGCTCGCCGCCTGCTGGCGGGTGGCCGTCGACCAGGGGGCGGGGCTGGCCGCCGGGCTCGATCGGCTGGAGGGGGCGCTGCGGGCCGAGCGGGATCAACGCGCCGATCTGCGTGCCCAGTTGGCGGGGGCGCGGTCCACCGCGTGGATGCTCGCCGCGCTGCCGGTCCTGGGCCTCGGCCTCGGGGCCGCCCTCGGTGCCGATCCCCTGCGGGTGCTGCTGCACTCGGGGGCCGGGCTGGGCTGTCTGGTGGTCGGTGGAGTGCTGGAGGGGGTCGGGACGTGGTGGGCGATGCGGATCGTGCGGGGAGCTGAGGCGGCGTGAGTGCGGAAGTTGTCCACAGGCTGGGGGTGGTCCTGGGCGTGGCGGTGGTCGGTGCCTGGCTCGTCCGGTGGGGTGCCGCGGCCCGGCAGGAGCGGAGACTGCGGCGACGGTTGGGCGAGTTGCTGGCCGCCGAGGCCACAGCGGACCGTTCCCGGTTCCGGGGGCGGGAGTTCGGGCGGCGGTGGCTTCCAGTGGCCGGCGCCGGGTGCGTCGGGTGGGTGCTGGTCGGTGGGGTCCCCGGTGTGGCCGTCGGGCTGGCCGTCGCGGTGGGGCTGTGGCGGTGGCGGCTCCGGGAGGCGTCCGGTGCCGGGGAGGCGGACGCCCACGAGGCGGCGCGGCAACTCCCGCTCGCCGCCGATCTGCTGGCCGCCTGTATCGCGGCCGGCGCCGGTCCGGTGATCGCGGCACAGGCCGTCGGTGAGGCTCTGGGCGGGCCCGTCGGGGAGGGCCTGGCGCGCGGGGCGGCGGAGGTGCGGCTCGGCGGTGCTCCGGGCGAGGCGTGGCGGAGGCTCGCCTCGACGCCGGGGGCCGGACCGCTGGCGCGGCTGCTGGAACGCGCCGATGTGACCGGGTTGCCCGCCGCCGCCCCGGTCGCCGGGCTCGCGGCGGACGCCCGCGCCGACTGGGGGCGTGCCGCGACGGCACGGGCGCGAAGAGCCGCCGTGCTGGTCACCGCGCCGGTGGGGCTGTGCTTCCTGCCCGCGTTCATCGCGGTCGGTGTCCTGCCGATCGTGATCGGGCTCGCGGGCGGAGTGCTGGGAGGAGGTGGGCGATGACGGACGACAGCCGGTGATCCGGCGGACGAGCAGCAGACGGACAGACGAACAGGACCGAACCTCACGGGGGTCGAGATGTACAAGGCGGTACGGGCACGGATGCGTGCTCTGATGTGCGGTGTGGTGTGCCGGGCGCGGTCGATGGGATCGGCGCGTCGGGACGCGGGGATGGTCACGTCCGAGTAGTCAAATGTCTGGCTATGCACCCATCCTGGCAGAGGCCAGTCTACCGGCTGAGTGGCCCCTGAGCGAGCCTCCGAGCCGGGCAAAAGTGCAGGTCAGATGCCCTGTAGCGCCCTCGGTCGGGCGTCGGTGTCGGTCGTCCAGGGCGCACCGGAGCTGATCGCCAGACGGCAGCAAAAAACGCCCGACCTACGGCGAGTGGTCGGGCGTTTTAAAGGTCGAGCCTAGGCCTGCTGTTGATCCGCTCCAGCGGCAGCAGTCTTCTCGGCAGCAAGAACGACGGCCGCTTGCAGCAGCTCGTACGCGTACCTTTCGGCCGCGCTCTTCATACGCACCTGCGACGGAAGGACGCACCAGATAGCGAGGCAGGCCACGGTCGCGGTGAGAGCGAGGACGTTGACGAGGGTGAGCGCGTGCTGGTGCTCGACGTTCGCGAGCCACAGCATGTACGTGATGACACCAAGCACCACCAGGAGCGCGGTAGTTCGGCCGGTCCAGCGGATGCCGTAGAGGTTCCGATGAAACCCGTACCCTCGGTTCTCGGCACGGACGAGGGGGAACTTCGTCTCGTCTCGCGTGAGGTTCCGGACCTGCCCCACGGCAACCTCGATCGCCTCGTCAGCCTTGATCGGGTTCGCCCGCTCACTGCGGGCCGAAGCCAGCTCGGTCCCGGTTACTGAGGAGACGGCCTTCCGCCAGGTCTCCCGTTGCAGCGAGTTCTGCCCCTCCTGCCGGAGTCGGAGCTTCTGGATGGTCGGCGAGCCGCCCCATGAAGCCCAGAGCACCTCTTGAACCTTCCGACCTTGGTGACGCACGAGTTCCGCGAGAACGACGGGGCCACCGGCTAGAGACAGCGCGGTGAGAACCGATACGACCACGGGTGCCTTGCTGAGGCCGAGAACCGCCAGCGCAACGCTGACGGGCAGCAGCGCGAGGAGGCCGGGCGCAAGTCGCGCCCGGCGCTCGTAGTCGTCCAGCCAGAGCACCCTACGAGCCCCCGTTGTCTTCGACTGAAGTGTGAAGCGGCTCGGGGGTCGAGGTGATGTAACCGTCCCGATCAGGAGCGTCGTGACAGTGACACCTGGTTACTCCTTGTGTCAGGTGAACGGGGTACCCCCGCCGACGGAAGGCGTTCGTCGTCTTCTTCGCGGGGTGCTTGTTCTCCGGATTCTTCTTGGGAACGGATGCGAAGGCCGTCCCGATGACGGTCGTCTGACCCTTGGGTCCGAGCAGCCGGTTGAGGAGGGACGGACTCACATTCCGACGGCTGCCATGGTGCGGCACCTGAACAAACCGCAGCTCGCCAGGCTGGAAGCCGTCGGCTTCAAGCACGTCAAGCGCCTGGCTGAGGGCAGGAATCCCAGCATCACCTGTGAACAGGAGCTTCCGGCCCTCGATCTCCAACAAGCAGATGGCGCTGGTGTTGTTCTTGGCGGAGGTTTCCCCGTTCTCCTTCAGCGTCTCGACGTCGAGATCTTCATAGACCGTCCCCGCAAGGAGCTTGTGCACGAGCTCTTCCCAGCTCGCCTTGGAGGCAAGTTCGGCGGCGGGCTCGACAATCTCCGCCAGCAACTCCCGGTAGTAGTCCTCGGTTGGCCCAAGCACCCGGAGGACGCCGTCGTCGCTCGTCCAGTCGAGGAACGGTTCCTCAATGGGGACGCCCTGCGCCTTGGCGACCTCTTCCAGGTCGGTCGCTCCCTGAAGGGAATCCCTCAGTTCTGTACGCAGTGCGCGCGCGTTGAGAGCGAGGACCATCTTGGCTCGCGCCATGCCAGTCGAATGGCTCCAGGGCTTGTGCATGAGGAGCTTCTTGACGGTCAGCTCTTCCAGAACCACGCGCAAACCACTGATGTGGTCCTGGTCCGGATGCGTTGAGACGGCAAGATCCACAATGCCGGTGTCGTAGTGCTCCCGGATGTGCTCGACGAGCGCTTCACCAGCGGCGCGATAGCCGCCGTCAATAACGATCACGGTCTGCTCGCTGCGCGGACCGTAGAGGTTGCCGTAACGAAGAGCGATGGCATCGCCACCGCTCGACTCGTCCCCAACCGGGAGGAAATCTATCTCGTAGCCCACAGAGGACCTACCTGTCACACGTCGTTGTGTTCCGCCAGATATTAGCACTCTCTGTGACTACGGTATGAACGGATAACTTTCGTCCGCCTGGCCCCGGTTGTCGCTTCTGTTGCGGTAAAGATCATCTGTTGCGGGGCAGTTGGATCGAGAGGGAGCTACAGCAGCCGGGGGCCGATCACTTCAGTAGCGTCAGTCCTCTACGACGAACGTGAACAACACGCCGTAGCCATAGTGGAGGACGTTGTGAGACACGATGCGGCCGCGTCCGAGCGCTTCGGCAAGTTTGGGCTGTTCATGCACCAATGACGCATAGTCAAGGCTCATCGATACCGCCTCTCCATGCGTTTCGGGCATGAAGCGGCTGCCGAGCTCATTCCAGGCCACCAACCGTTGTGCCATGTCCTACCCCTTCCATGCGGCGCCCTAGCGCCGCGCTGAACCGACTACCGAACTACGACGGCCGACGCTCCGTCAGCACCGGGATAGCCGCGATCTTCTCGGGTGTGAGGTCTTCCCAGACCAACCCGCGCGGGCGACGACGGCCACTGCACGGGATCACCTCGTCGGGCGTGACGATGTAGTCCACAGAGAAGTCGTGCTCCGTCTCGGGGATGTCTTCCTCGATGACCTGGAGTTGGTGCACCGGCGCGACGATGACCGTCTTCTCGGTGACGTGGCCGGCCTCGATGAGAAGGGCAACTTCAAGGTCGGAGTACCCGGCACCCTTGCCGATCCGAGCACCGGAGCGGTTCACGGCCACGCTGCCGCAGACCACGATGTCGATAGGTCGCACCTCATCCACACCGACCTGGATGGCCACCTGAGCCGCGCCCTTCTTCTCGGCGGCCTCCTCAGCGGAGACGGTGAGCGTCTTGGGGTCGAGCAAGTAGAAGGGCTTGGGGTTCGCCATCTTCGGCACGGCCATGTAGACGCGCTTGCCATCCTTCAAGGCGCGGACGCGCACGGGCAGCTGCGCCCAGTCGGGGTTGGCCTTGATCGTTGACGCCTCGCGCCACTCGTCCAGACCGGCAAGTCGTTCCGCCGTCGCCTCCGCCCCGTAGAACCCGGGGATCTTGCCGTACGAGTCGGCCGGTGCGCCACCACCGTCAATCAGTCGTCGCCACACTCGCTCGCGTACGGCCTGCTTGGCCTCGTCGATGTTCACGCCCCGCCCTTCTACATCAGGGCGAGCAGACGGTCGTTAATCTCCTGCGCCCATGGTTCGGCCCTCCACCGCCGCAGCTCCCGGCCAGCAGAGAAGGCCAGGTTAAGACCACCGCCACCGCGAGTCAGCTCGACGGCATCAATCGTCCGGTGCATGGTTGCGGCGGCCTCGTCGAGCTTCCGCTGACGAATGAGCGCCAAGGTCAGGTTGCCGAGCGCGATGGCCTGACTCTTCTTCTTGGCGGCGAGCGCCCGTGAAGTCATCCGCAAGATGGGCTCGGCCCGCTCGGGAAGTCCGAGGAACAAGTAGCACGAGCCGGCGAGCCGGTTGAACTCGTTCACGGTGTAATACGGAGCGGCCACATCATCCGGGTGCGCCCGGTCGAACTGAGCCTCGGCCTTTTTCAGGGCGTCCTCGCACTCGGTGAGCGCGCCAGTCATGGCGTGCCCCTCGGCGACGTGCAGAAGACTTAAGCCCGTGAGCGACGGACTGACCAGCTTGGCCACCTCGGCGGCCTGCTCGGCGAGCGTCACTCCGTGGGCCGCGTTCTTCTCCCCGTACAGCGCGACGAAGCTCATCCGGAGTGTGGCGTACGACTCGGTGGACGGATCATGGGCATGTCTTGCTGCCGATACCGCCTCCTCGAAGTACCCAAGGGGCGCCACGTGGTCCCGGCGTTGGCTGACGTCCCAGACCAACTGGCCCATGAAGGTCGCAGAATCGGCCTCGACTTCATACAGCGCGCGGCGGACACGAGGACTCCCAGCGTTCTCCCGGAGAAAGCGCACCTGCCCGTGTAGCTGACCAGCTCGACCAAGGAGGCTCGTCGAAGACTGTTGGTCGTACGACTCATCCAGTTGTCGCAGCCGCTCGTGGAGGTAAGCGACTACCACTAGGTCCGCGGACGCTGGGTTCTCCAGCACATAAGTCATGCGGTCGCGCGAGCTGGTGTCCGTGACCACGATGTCGTCGAGGAGCGCCTGAAGTTCGTCCCGACTCACCTTGAGCGCACGCGCCAGTTTTGGCCGTATATACGCTTGAGGCTCTGTGTCGGCACTCTCCCAGCGACCTACCGTGGACCGCTCGACGCCTAGAAACTCGGCAAGACTCTCTTGTGTCCAGCCTGCCGATTTGCGACGTTGAGCGAAACGTATGCGCTTCGCTGCCATCGCCCATCCCTCCGGTTACGGGGCGAGCTACCACCGTAGCGGTACGTAGGTCATCTGTGCAGGCCAGACCACCCAATGCCGCACCGATGCGTCATTCGTGCGGCACCTTTGCTGTGGTCTTTGCGCAGGTCAAACCGCTTCTCTGGCAAGCAGGTTGGCGAGTGGAGAGCTTCCCCCGCCTCTGCTCGCCAACCGTTCCCACCCCCGGAGGAACGGATGCCCCCCGCGATGTTCGGTTACATGCGCCAGCTCGCGCGCGATGACGACAAGGACGAAAACGAGGCAATCCAAAGAGAGTTGGCAGCGCACGCCAGCCGCGAGGGCTTCACCTTGGAGCGGCTGTTCATCGAACGGCTGCGGGCCGACGAGGAATCGGCGTTCTTCGGCTTGGTTGACGCCCTCAAGACCACCGACGTCCGCCATGTGATCGTGCCGTCTCTATGGCACTTCGCCCGCCTGCCTGGTCTGCAAGCAGCCATGCGCGACCACATCGAGCGCGAGATTGGCGCTCGGCTTTGGGTGGTTCAGGGCTCCTCGGTAGAACAGAGGAGCGTCGCCTCTTGAACGCCAACACAGTCGAGCCGGTTCCACTGCTCGCCGCCTCGCTTCGGTTGACCGCTGTACCTACGGCCGTGGCCTCATCCCGGATGTTCGTCCGCTTCACCTTGAAGCGCTGGCAGCTCTTGGAGCACGAGGAGAGCGCCACGCTCATGATGTCCGAGCTGGTGACGAACGCGATCAAAGCCAGCGGCATCACCGACCCCGACCCGAAGCCGTGGCAGATCAAGGCCGAGCACGTCATCGGGATGCAGCTTCGAGTCTTCGACGGCAGCTTGTACGCCGAAGTCTGGGATCGGACACCGGAGACGCCCGTACGGCAGAACCCCGACTTCAACGCCACCAGCGGCCGAGGGTTGTTGCTTGTCGAGTTGCTCGCCAAGCAGTGGGGCGTCTACCGACCAAACGTCGGCGGCAAGATCGTCTGGGCTGAGTTGCCCTTGGAGACGTCGACAGAACTGCCGTCTGATGACCCGCCGCACCGCCCCCTCTTGTTGCCAGCGGGCATCCGGGCGCCGTGGGGCCCAGTTGAACTTCAGGCGCGTCAAGCACTGCTCGACCGCCTGATGGTGACAACCCTCGACCGAAGGAGGTGACTCTATGAACGGCGGAGCCCCGTAAGCGTGGCCGGCTGAAGGTTGGTCGGCTCGATCAAAGACAGCCCAGAACGAGCAATCGCACCCCCGTTCGAAAGAGCGGGGGTGTAGTCGTATTACCCGTCAGTTCACCTGCGCAGCGCGGGAGTTGTGTGGCAAGGTGCACGGGGGTTCTTTGTGTGACACATGGTGCGAAGGTCGACTTTCGTTTAAAATAGACGGCAAAGATAAACGGGGAAATATTTGTGAGTGCTCAAGTCTCTAATGCGGGGATGTATCTCCGGCGTCTACAGGTCAAGAACTTCCGTTCTTGCTACGACATTGGGATTGATTTTCAGCCCGACATCACACTCCTAGTCGGAGAGAACAATTCCGGCAAGTCGAACGTGATCGAGGCATTGAGACTTGCCACGGCACCCCTGAACCGTCGAGCTACTCGCTGGTTTGAAAAGACCGACCTGTCGCATGGCAGGAAAGATGAGGAAGCAGAGTTCCAAGCCGTCTACGACGGACTGACAGAGTCGCAGCGAGCACATTACATCACGGCGCTGAATATCGACTCCAATCAGGCAATCTACACCACTACCTACAAGGAAGATCCCGCTCGAAATCAAATGCGACCCAGCGTGACAGCTGGACCTGTGGGTGGCCCTGAAGCCGAATCTAATAAGCGCGATCAGATCGCACATGTATACCTCGCGCCTTTGCGAGATGCGCAGAGAGAGTTGGACTCGTCAGATAGCCAGCGTCTTCTCAGGATTATTCAGCACCTCACCACTGGTGAACAACAGGAAGACTTCGTTAAAAGCGCCAACAAGTCATTTAAGGATCTCAAGAACCATGGCGTTCTCACCACCGCCAAGGATGAGATCCAAGACCATCTAGGAAAGCTCACCGACTCCGTGCGCAGCCAGACTGTGGAGGTGACCTTTGCTGACTATGAGCTGGGGCGACTGACTCGTAGCTTGCGGGTAAAGATGGCGGAGAAAGGTATCGACCCTGCTGATCTCATCGAGTCTGGCCTTGGGTATGCGAACCTGCTGTTTATCGCGACGGTCATCCTGGAGCTGCGTAAGGCTCGGGAGTTCGAGCTGACTCTGTTTCTTGTCGAAGAGCCGGAAGCGCACCTACACCCACAGTTGCAGGCCGTTCTCCTCGAATACCTGCGTGAGCAGTCCAAGGCATCGACCAAAGACGACTTGGAGGGACCTGCGGGGCGAATTCAGGTCGTTGCTACGACGCACTCACCCAACCTGGCGAGCAGCGTCGGGATTGAAAATGTCGTAGCTCTGCGGACCAAGGTCGAAACCGAGCAAGAAGAGGACGACGAAGGTAAAGAGCAGAACATTGACCGCAGGAAGACTCAAGCGCTACCTCTTGCGCAACTGAACTTGGCCTCCAACGAGCGACGCAAGATTAATCAATACCTAGATGCGACGCGGGCCGGCCTACTGTTTGCCCGGCGTGTCATCTTGGTTGAGGGCATCGCAGAGGCCGTGCTTCTTCCTGTGATCGCACGTCACTGCGTGTTTGGCGACGACCAAAACTCTGAGCATGTTAGACAACGTCGGGCCTTTCACGGTGTCACCATAGTTAACGTCGGCAGTGTCGACTTTGCGCCCTACATCACGCTACTTCTTTCGTCTGTCAACGGCTGCCGCCTTCTGGATCGACTTACAGTCGTCACTGATCGAGATCCAGATCCGGAGCTCCCTAAGAAAAAGAAGAAGGAAGAAAGTGCGGGAGAACAACCTGAGAGTGGAGCGGAACAGTCTCCCGCGGAGGATGAAACGCAAAACGACGAGCGTGCCGAGAACCGGACCAGAGTAAGCAACCGGAAGGATTTGCTTGTCAGGCACGCCGAGTCCATTGGCGCGGCTGATTACCTTTTCGTCGCGGAGGCACCTCACACTCTGGAAGCAGATCTGCTTGGTCCGGACAAGAACGAGCCGGTCCTAAAGAGTGCATATCTTGAGCAGCACCCCCAGTCCGAACACCACTGGAAAGACATCTTGCAGCACAGCAAAGGCAGGTCTTTCGGGTTCTACCAGAAGCTCTGCAAGTACGACAAGTTCATAAGCAAGGGTGAATTTGCGCATGACGTCGCCTTGGCTATCGAGGATGGAAAATCTTTTGAATCTCCCGAATACCTAGCCGAAGCCATCCGTGGCGCGCTAGAGAGTGGAACGGATGGGACGAAGGTTTGACCACGATCGACCTATCAGAGGACCAGAAGGCCCTCGTGAACGCCACGGACAGCCTTTTCGCTGTTGCTTGTCCCGGTGCAGGGAAGACACGAGCCATGGTGACTCGCTTCCTGAAGCGTACCGCCGAAGAGCCGCGTAAGGGAATTGGGCTAATCTCCTTCACCAATGCAGCAGTCGATGAGGTACGCCGCCGATGCGGAAGCGACAATGAAGCATTGAGGGCACCAAACTTCGTAGGCACCTTCGATTCCTTCCTCCATCGCTTCATCGTCACGCCCCTCTACACCAAGCATTATAAGAAGCCGCCGCGATACGTTCAGTCTTGGAAGGACGCGCCAACCGGCAGCTTTCGCTTGCTTGGCCCAAATCAGCGAGACCTCATCCCCGGATCTGAACCAATCCAAATGGGTTGGTTTGATTTCGACCTGAATGGGCGCGCGCGTCTCGCGAAAATCCCTCAGCGCTTTGGAAAAGTCCAAACTGAGACACTGATGTCCTTGAAGGTGCAAGCCGAGGATGAGGCTTCCGACCGCTTCGGACACCTTATCAGGGCGGGAACTGTCACTTGCGAGGCAGGTAGAATTCTCGCGGGTGTATGGGTTAGGGATCCCAAAGCACGGCAGGCTATTGGTCCACTCCTAGCGGCACGCTTCTCCGAAGTCATCGTTGACGAAGCCCAAGACTGCGGAGAAGAAGAGCTTCTCGTGCTTGGCTTTCTTCGATCATGCGGCGTTCGTGTCGTTATGGTTGGCGATATTGACCAATCCATCTACGAGTTTCGCAGCGCGACGCCCCAAGCAGTCAGCGAGTTCGCGAAAGCCCTCCCAGTTCAGCTTGAGCTGCGAGATAACTTCCGTAGCTCTCCGGCCATCTCTGCCTTCAATAACGGACTGCGCTCAGGCCCCCTTGTTGAGGCATCAAGCGGCAAGAATGCGACGCTTTCGACACCAGTGCATGTACTGGAGTTCTCGAAGCTTGATGAGATAGCACCTGCGGTGCTACGCATCGCTGAGAAGTACAAGCTCGCCGCTACTGATTTGATAGTTCTTTCGCATGCCGAGGCCCACAGCATGAAAGCCGCAGGAGTCGTTGATGTTGAGAGCGGCACTAGTAAGGTTCTCGAAATCGCAGATGCCGGTTTCAAGCTCAGGTCAACAGATTTTGATGCCCGCGCACGGCTCAAGGCTCTTGAGAAAGTTGAGCGCTCCACCTTGAGGTTGCTTACAGCCGACACAAAGACGGGGCATAAGGGATTCGACCTCATCCGTGAGGAACTCGGCATTGAGGCACGATGGCTGCGCGAGTTCGCAGTTCGCATATCGATCTCATTGGATGCCGCGGACAAAACGCGAGATGCTTTCGCCGAGGAAGTGCGCAACGTCCTAAAAGCCGTCGACTGGCATCATCTCGATCCACCCACGGCGCGGGCTATCGGCTCCATGTACAAGGCTCCTTCAGAGAAGGCTTGGGGAGGCATTGTGCATCTCCGACAGAGTCCGCTGATTCCCTATTCGACTGTCCACGGCGTCAAGGGCCTGGAGTTCCCCGGAGTGGTGCTCATCATCCCCGAAGCGCCGAAGAGTAAAGCCACCGAAGAGGTGCTAGATGCTTGGGAGAGTGATCTCGACACTGAGGCCCGACGAGTTCTGTACGTCGCTGGCTCCCGGGCAGAGGAACTCTTGATGCTCGCAGTGCACACTAGTTACAGCGACAGAGTTGCCGCTCTACTCCACGCAAAGGGCGTCCCCTACGAACGAACGTAGCCGCCATTAGGAAAAGCCTTGCGAGCCTCAGACGGTTCTCATCTACCATCTCTGCATGACGGACAGTCAGCCCGAACTTCCCGCTAGACGTACGCCACTTGATCCCTTCAGTTCAGGTGCACCGCACCTGGTCGGCGTCGTAGACACCAACGCCCTGATGAGCAGCATCGAGAACGACTGCCGTCACGGGCACCGGTCGCGGCTGTTGAGGATGAGCGATACAGGCTCAGCTGTCTTGTTCGCTGCGGACCACGTCTATCGCGAGATGTACGAGCGGCTTCCCCGCTTCGCCGAGCGCTGCAAGGTGCCTCTCGCTCCGCTGTTTGAGCGCTTCGAGGAGGACTACCTTCCGGCGCTTCGGTTCGTCACCGTGTCTGGCATAGACGCCCCCGACCCACAAGTCCTCGCCATCACGGACCCCGACGACGTACCAACCGGCTTGCTCGCCAAGCTCATCGCACCGTGCGTTGTGTTCTCAGAAGACAGGCACCTCAAGAAGCCGGGCCTAGCTCCGAAGGAGTGGCGTAAGGCTGCCGCCTTCGCTGTGGACATCGCTGAAGGTGTCGAAGGGCAGACCGCCACCATGACGGTGGCCGCCCTACCCTTCCGACTTGCAGCAGAACTGTTCACTGCCACCGGCCGCAGGATGGGTGTGCCTCCGTGGCTTCTTGCTGGCATCGCACTGGGCGGGTGTGCCCTTCTTCTCCAGAAGCCAGACCGCCGCAAGGTGACCGCTGAGATCACGTGGCAGATCATCGAAGGCATCGCCAACCAACTGGCGGTCGACCAGGCACAAGAACAACAGGGCATTGCGGGCCTGCGTGACGTGATCCTCGCCGCCCCTTCTAGGCCGACGCTCCGCCAGCAGGTTGCCATTGCCTTGGCTCGGCAGACTCAGCCGGTACTGGCCGCCGAAGTACGCGAGCTGATCTACAACCACTTTCCCGACGAGCCGGCCGTCAGCGTTCAAGAGGTACGGGCGGTGCTCGAAGGAGGTTCCGAGTTCGTGCGGGTGCAGCGCTACCGATGGCAGCTCGGGCGTGAGGCTGGTCCGTGGCGCGCATGAACGCTCCGACCAACCACGCGCCGGCCACAGAGGGCGGGTCACGGGCAATAGGGATGGTGCCCGCCTGCGCGAGGAGCGATCAGCTGCCGTCTGACCGGTCCTCGCGCAGGTTCACCAGCTCATCCCGTGTCACGATTCGAGGTGTAGCCCTTCCCCTTTGACTCGCAGACGGGCGTGGCTTGGCGTTGACAGTCACCAGGTACACGGTGACGCCTTCAACGTGGAGACGTGGGGGCCATGGCTTCGACCCTTCATCTGTGGGCATCTGGAGCCCCTGGCCGCTCAGGTTGAATGTCACCAGGTGAGCAACGCTCTTGCCGTAGTCGTGCGCGTAGTCGAGCGCTTGCCTGAAGCCTTTGGCTACATACGGAACCCCGTAGCCGCTTCTTGAGGGGTCATACAGCTTGACCTCACAGACCAACGGGTCGTCACCATCCAACCCAGCCACGACGTCCACTTGTCCCGAAGCGGACTTCGGCTGCGAGAACGGATAGTCGATGCCCTGATCAAAGAGGAACTTGCGGAGGTGGGTGTCGTAGCCGTCTTCGCCGTGCTTGGTGTCAGCCTCGTACTTCGCGTACAGCTCGGCCTGGTCAAACCACTCAACACGACGCTTGAAGCGTTCCAGCATGTAGAGGACTTGGCTCGCGGAACCAAGTTGTTCCACGAGGTACTCCACAAACAGGCGGATTGTCTGGTCCGTCATGTCCCGTAGGACGTAGTTCAAGTTGTTGTCAGAAGAAAAAGAGTCTCCCAGAGCATAGGGGTCCTCTCCGTCTGCCCACCGATTTACGAGTCGCCATACAATCTTCGCCTGCCCCGACTCCGTTTCGGGCCAAGAATAAGTACGCATACTGAACTTCTCGCCGACCCACACGTCGGGATCGACGTCAATATTGGTATTCTCCAGATTTTCGGTAATAGCCCTTAGCGCAGGAGTCCCTTGAATGAAGTCTCGAAAATACTGAACCGCATTCCGAAACGCGTTATAGTCCGCCCCGTAGATACGGCTATACCTCTGCTCAAGCTTGCTCTGTAGATCACGCTCGTATCGCATTAGGGTCGCCCTCCGTGGAGTTGGACTGGATCGGAGCCAACCATACCAGCTTTAAAAAGAAATCCCCGCAACTATGAGCGCGGGGATATTTGTTGTTATGAGCGGCCTACCGCTTCACGGTAGCGCGCATCTGTGCGCTCGGCATACCGACGGACTGCCGCCTCCATGAGTCCTTCGACCTCCGGCATACCACGTCCAGCGATATTCGATTCCAACTTGCGTGCAGTGGCGAAGAGATCCGCCTTGCACGTTTCATGGACCACGGCGAGATTCAGAAGGCTCTCGGCCCGGGGACCAGCGATGGCCGGGTTGAAGTCCTCTCGGCGGTACGGGCTGCTCGGGTCATCGAAGAGTGCGGTCATAGGTGACTCCAAACGTCTTGATCCAAAGAGACTGCTCTTTTATATAAAGATCATTTTGTCTGAGTGTCAATGACAGATGGAGGGTCTGACCAGCCAAAACCCCTGGCGCGGGCAATACGTGCGGTCATACCTCCATCCGAAGAAGCTGATATGACTTCCTATGGACGTACCTCATTTGGACGCATGAGACCTTGCACCGGGTGGCAGGCGGTTATTTGCTGCGGCCAGCGCTCGACCACGAGCGCTCTTGCAGCCACGTCTTTAGGGATTTGTCATGCCAGAAATCCGTCGCATCCATGAAGGCCGGGAGTTCCCGCGCAGCTCCGTAGATGCGGGCAGTCCTGAAGCTGTCGTGCCGTCCTCGGAACTGACTTTCGCAACACGGCGTCTACTCCGTGCTGAAGCCAACCGAGATGCAGTTATCGCCGCACGTACGGCAGGACAGCGTGCGCTCTTGGATCAGTCGCTACATCTGTTCAACGCCCTCGTTGATACAGCACTGGAGCTTTCCGGCGGCGAACCTTTCCGTGCACAGGTCATGGGTCAGGCTTGTGTCAGCTTCTTTGAACAGGCAACTCAGCGTGCAGCCGCAGCAGCTACACCAGTAATGAACTCGAAGCGCGAATGGCTTAATTGAAGAGTGGACGCCTTCAAGCGGCTCGCTTGCGAGTCCATATTGGAGTGGCGACTTTGGCGAGCCTCCCGAGCAATCTGGAGGCTCTACAGGAGGTCGCTCCGCCAGCTACACAAGCTCACGGAGGTAGCGACATGAACAAAGCTCGCCGCTACCTCGCATTAGTCATTGGGTTCGCGTTCGGTGTTCGCGTCCTGTGGTGGTCAATCGAACCTGTTATCCCGTACGTCATCAGCGCCGCAGCAACCCTGCTCGTGCTGGTGACCATCTTCGGCGTGCTGGTCTACCGACGCCGGTAAGCAGCAAATTTTCAGGGGCCTCTACCACAATCTTCAGGTATGGGCCCCTTCTTCGTAGTCGCCTTCGCGACGCCCCTACTGGTTTTATCTGGACTGTGGTTCATGCGAGTAGCCAAGCAATCTGAACGAGACAACAGCCGCCGTGCCTACACACTCCTTTTTCCGCCCGACCTTAGCGCCGAGCAAGTGACGTCGTGGCTTCAAGGGATCAGCGGCTCACTGCGGACGGGACCGTTCGGCATTTTCGGGGTGAACACCCTGGCCTTCGAGATGCTCGCCACCGAGCGCGGCATCACCTACCGCCTGAAGGCTCCAGCCGCGCACGCCGACCTGATCGCGAGTGAACTGCGCACCTTGTTGCCGGGCACGGTGGTCACTCCCGAGGAAGCTCCACCTACACACGAGTGGAGCTGGGTGGTCGAGTTGGGGCAGACCTCGCCCGACCGACTCCTGAACATCCCGAAGCCAGCCGCACTTGCCGCCACATTGCTGGCGAGCGTCCAGCAGCTCGGCCCCGGCGAGGCAGTGCTCGCGCAATTGGTCGTCACCGCGGCCGTCCCGAAGAGGCCACCAACCAAGAGTCAGCCGGCCACAAGAGCCAAGACGGCGCGACTTCTGGGTGAGGTGGCCGTGGGCCTGGCCGCCGAGGACATCGAAGAGCAGCGCAAGAAGCTCAGTGAGGCCAACTTCCTTGCAGCCCTGCGCGTCGCGTCCAAGGCCAAGACCGATGCACGCGCCGAGCATCTGGTAGGCCGGATCACTACTGCGCTCGGCAGCACCAGGAGCGCGACGACTCGGTTTCGCCAGCGTCGCCGGTTAAGTGGACGGCTTCGGGATGACGTGGCAGGCGCTCGCGCTCCCCTCGCCTTTCCAGCGCAGCTCGCGGCAACGGAACTGGCCGGACTTCTTGCCTGGCCCCTCGGTGCTCCGCATGTCGCCGGACTACCAGCCGGACGCACCCGGCAGCTTCCCCCGAGCGGTTCCGTACCGCGCATCGGTCGGGTGGTCGCGTTCTCCAACTTCCCAGGCTCCGAAAGGCCGTTGGCTACCAGCGCAACGGATGGTCTGAAGCATCTTCACGTCATCGGGCCGACGGGTGTAGGCAAGACGACCTTGCTAACCAATCTGGCTGCACATGACATCGCGGCTGGGCACGGCGTGGTGGTCATCGAGAGCAAGGGCGACCTGTTCCACGGCGTCCTCGACACGGTTCCGAGGCACAGGTTCGACGACCTGGTGGTGCTTGATGTCACCGACACTTCACGGCCGGTGGGCTTCAACGTGCTTGACCAAACCAACCCGCGGGCTGTCGTCGAGGAGATCGGGGCGCTCTTCGAGCACCTCTACCGAGAGACGAGAGGCGTCTACACAAGGGAGGTCTTGTACTTCGGTTTGTCCACGCTGACCAGCCGAGCCGGCCGCGCCTTCGTAGACCTGACGGCACTCCTCGCTCCGCGGAGTCCCGGTGAACAGCGCTGGCGCGACAACTTGATCCGTAGCGTCCAAGAGCCGGAGCTGCGCCACTTCTGGGACCGCTTCAATGCCTTCCCGCAGCCCCAGCAGGAGCGAGTCGTTCAACCGGTGCTGGATCGCATCTGGCAGCTCAACGCCCGGCCGGAGATCCGGAACATCATTGGTCAGACGCGTTCAAGCTTCCAGATGCGGGATGTGATCGGGCAGAACAAGATTCTGCTGGTCAACCTCGCCGGCCTCGGGCAAGAGACCGCCAGTCTTACCGGGACGTTGCTCATTAACGCGTTGTGGCAAGCCGTGCGCCGAGGTCGCGGCCGTCAACCGACCTTCCTGTACGTCGATGAGTTCCAGGACTTCTTGCAGCTCCCCATCAGCCCTGAGTCGATGCTCGCCCAGGCTCGGGGGTTCGGGCTCGGGATGGTGCTGGCACACCAACACCTCGACCAACTGCCGCGTGAGATGAAGGCGGCCGTCATGGCCAACGCCCGGAGCAAGGTGGTCTTCCAGACCACCCGCGATGACGCGTACGCCTTCGCCCGCGAGTTTGGCAAGGCCGTGACCGAAGACGACTTCATGAACCTGGCGGCGTACGAGGTGATGACCCGACTGGTCACCGGTGACGGAGTCAGTCCACCAATGACCGGCCGGACAGCCCAGCCCTTCTCGGGCTTTGGTTTGGCCGACCAAGCATGGGAACGGGCAACCAACCGCTACGGCCGACCACGTGACGAGGTGTTGGCCGAGATTGCCAGCCGGACCATCGCGCCCGAACCAACACCACCAAAGCGGCCTCGTGTCGGTGCGCAGGAATGGACACCGTGATGACAGCCGACCTACCAGAACTCCAGCGATTCATTCTGGAATCCGAGGCCGAAGTACACGCGGCCTTCGGTGAACTGACGCATCTAGCCAACCAGGCCGAGCGGCTGGAACCAATGACCAGTGACTCGATGAGTGCCGACACGATTGCTCGGACGGTCGAGCAGATTCGAGAACACCTCAAAGAATCGCTCAGAGAGCTTGGGGTGGGCGTTACGGCCATGACGAACCTGTATCACGAGTTAGATGCTGGTGTGCAGGGGTGGTGAATGGAAAAAGCCCAGTGCGTTAAACACTGGGCATAAGGTGGTTTGAGTCTTGGGGCGGAGCGGCTGAAGACCGCTCCGCCTTTTTGCACCAACCTTGCAAGGTTTAGCCGCAACCACTACGGCTATTTCTTAGGTTTGCACGAATTTAAAACCTTGACCCCAAGATCACGTTGTGTTTTATTCAATTAGGATCGCTCAACCACAATTGCGATTCACGCACCAAAACCACACATGAAGGAGTGCACTTCGTGGCAATCAAGAAGGGGCTTCGCCGAGGAATTGGCGTCGCTCTAGCCACCGGGATGATGACGGCAGCGTCCGTTGTTCTTCCCGCTCAAGCAACAGGGGCGCAGACGGTAAGTTGCTATGGCGACTACTGCTCAGGACAGGACCCGGCAGATTCGGGTTGTGCAGCAGATGCAGTTACCGTATCCGAGGTCGCCGATGAGGTAGCGAGCCTTCAGCTCCGCTGGTCCCCGACTTGCAAGACCAACTGGGCGCGTTTGATCGTCTACAAAACCGGCAAGAAATTGAGCCCGCAAGGCGGCCTCTACGCTCACCAGGAAACTGGCTACGAGCAGTCCCGGTATGTGCCCATCGGGACCGGAGGAACCTACTGGACCCCCATGATCTACTCGCCCCATAAGAAGGTTCGAGCAACCTTCTATGACGGCGGTTGGGTCTGGAACGACACAAACACGGATTACGTGTAGTTCCTCCACCGGTAGCAGATTACTTATCTGCTACCGGCTTTCACCTTGAAGTAATTAATCACAGGAGGACGCAAATGAAACTTGGTTCAGACGCTCCAACTACTAGCACGTTTTTAACCGTAGCCTTTGACTTATTGCCCTTAGTGGGGATCGTCGTGGGACTCTACGGAGCTTGGCTCATCTTCCACAGCCATCGCCGACACGAGCCGCAATCAAATAAGGCAGTCATTCTGGCCGCGGTAGGCTTTGGCTTCGCTCTAGCCTTTTTCCTTGCCGAAAAAACTCTGTTCAGTTCGCCCTTCTAAGTTACTCACTCAACTACACGCAAGCCCAAACTCAGCATGGGGTGTAAGCATAGAAACAGGGCGTACGCCCTAGATCGGAGGAAATATAGAAACTCATACACAGAACCACCACTCCGATGAACCTGCGCTCCTGACAATCAAGGAGGCATCGGAGAAACTGCGGATCAGCAAGTGGAAGCTCTACGACTTGATCCGCTCGCGCCGGCTGGCCACGGTTCAGATCGGTAGAAGGCGGCTCATCACCGCCGAGGCTCTTGCGGCTCTTGTTCAGCAACTTCAGCAGGAGTCCATGGCCTGATGGCTCGCCGTCACTCCAACGGCGAGGGCACGCTGTACCAGCGCAAGGATGGACGCTGGGAAGGTGCCGTTTACGTCCTCACCACGAGCGGCGTACGCAAGCGGGTCCGCGTCTACGGCGCGACCCGCGCCGAGGCACACAAGAAGCTCACCGGAGCCAAGGCTAAGAACGACCAGGGCATCCCGGCAGCAGACAAGTCCTGGAAGCTCAGTAGCTACCTGGACTACTGGTTGGCCGAGGTCGTCAAGCCCAACCGTCGCCCAGCGACATACGCCCAGTGCGAGACCATCGTCCGGCTGTACTTGAAACCGGGTCTCGGCAACCAGCCGATCAATAAGCTGTCCGTCCCCGTCCTACAGCGCTTCGTTAACCAGCTGCTCGCCGAGGGCCACTCGATCTCGAAGGTCCACGTTGTTCGCAAGGTACTTAGCGCTGCGCTGACCCGTGCTGAACGCGAAGAGATCACCACTCGGAACCCAGCCCGACTGATCGAGCTACCAACGCTTAATTCTCGGGAGGTTGAACCCTGGAGTATCACCGAGGCCACTCAGTTTCTTGCTGTGGCCCGCTCACACCGCCTCTACGCCGCGTTCTTGCTGCTCATGCTCTACGGCCTGCGCCGCGGCGAGGTGCTCGGTCTGCGCTGGCAGGACATCGACACTGCGAAGAACGTACTGCACATACGACAGCAGTTGCAGCGCGTAGGCAGAGAGCTTCTACAAGGTCCAGTGAAGACACAGGCCGGAAGACGTGACCTTCCACTGGTCGGCTTGGCTCAAGCAGCGATACGCGAGTACGAGGGAGCACAGCCGAAGTCGCCGGACCACGACCTAGTGTTCACGACCAACATTGGCACGCCGATTGAACCAAGGAACTTTGTTCTCAGCTTCCAACGGCTTTGTAAGCGCAATGGGATACGGATAATCAAGCTTCATGCTCTTCGACACACCGCCGCTACACTGCTCAAGGACCTTGGAGTGCCTGCCCGTGAGGCTCAGCTCATCCTCGGCCACTCACACGTTTCTGTGACTCAGCAGGTGTACCAACACGGAAGCATGGACTCACGCCGGAAGGCCGTAGGCGCCCTAGAAGCTGCTTTCGCACGGCTCATGCCCAAAACAAAAACTCCCCAGGAGAGTCCTGGAGAGTCTGCGAGCGGGACTGACGGCAACAGTAGCCGTCAATTTAGCCGTCAGATCAACAAAGTCGTAGATCAAGCTACATCGTTTCTATCTGGAGCCACGATCGGGATTCGAACCCGAGACCTCTTCCTTACCATCAATACTCAAGGAACTGCCGCTGAGCGGATATCAGAGATGGATGGGAAGTTGCAGGACTGCCGACGACGCAGGATGCTTGGCATCGTTGCCGTCGATTTGGCCGTCAGGCTGCAAGCTCAGAGGTCTAACCCTCGATGTTCAGATCCTCACCGTGCTGATAACGAAGCTGCGTAAGGACCAAGCTACCGAGACCCAATACACCAAAAGCGTACCGTTTTGCGTCGGTACGCTTTTGAATGTTGTGGCGATCGACATTGCCAAGCGCCTGCGTGAATCCCATGCCAAGCCCTCGCCATCCTTCCCACTCTCCGGCTTCCTTGCCGAGCCGGAACTGTCCGTCGTTAGCAAAGACCTTAGCGAATAGCCCTTTACCAACGAGCGTTTGCCCGTCCTTACCTTTTGGGTCGCCGCACCATTGACGTACGCGGTCTTCCACGAAGATGGCCGTTTGGCTTGCCACAGCCGACCAGTCTTCGTTCTGCACATGTGTCTGCACATGTGCCCAGAGGTCAGGGTCAAATGCCGTCTCGTCCACTGCGTCATCGCTGGTGCCAGCTTGTTGAAGTTCGAAGATCGCCGCATCGATAATTCCCGTAGCGCGATTTACTCCACTAAGGAAAGCATTGTCCCAGTGACTCTGTGGCGTGTCAGACGAGGCAACAGATAGAGAATAGCGATTCTTTGCAAACCCGTGAGTCAAGTGATGATCCGCACCAAGTGACTTCGTGAGAACTGACTGCACCTTTCCCTTCCATGAGGCGAACTTACTTGGTTGCTTTAGATTCAATCCCTCTGTTTCGGCTTCCTGCTTGAGGTCTTGAAGGTTCTGAATGGCCTGGCGCGTCTGCATGGCCATATCTTATATCAGCTAACCGCTCCGATGGCTAGCCCACTAGTTCAAACCCAACCTACGAGCGACCTTCTGAAGCATTGTTTCGTGCCGGTCAACCTGCGAGGTAACAGCAGCGCGCTCAGCCTCATCGTGACCGAGCCGGTTCATAATGGCATCAAGGGACGCGTAGACACGCTCTTTGTCTGCTTTAGTGTCGAGCTTCTCTTCAAGGCCGTCTATCCGTGCGTTCAAGTGCGTGGATATTTCTGCGAAATCTTCATCCTGTCGATCTAGCCGCTTGTCAACGTCATCAAATCGCTTGTCGATTTGCTTCGACTGCTCCGCCAACCGTTCGGCTATGCGTTTATCGATTTTCTCTAATAGTTGGTTCTGCTGCTCTTCGTTCATTGCGTCCTATTATGAACCCCCCTTATATGCAGGTCAATGCTATCTGGAAAGACTGAGGCAAGCCTGAGCATCAGGTAGTAGCCGTGAATCTGGCAGATAGCTCAGCGAACAGTCCCATGCTGAAAACCTCCCGTCCTTCGGTCAGCCGGCCAAGCACCCGAGATACCTCGGACTTCCGCCACTCATCCGGCACCAGTAAGAGCACATAAGGGAACGGGTCACGCAGGCCACGACGGAACGCCTCAATGTACGCCGCGCACTTGGCCGCGATGATTCGGGGCTTCTCGGAGCCGAGGTCCACCTCGATGGCATAGCTCGTCCTCTGGCGCTGCTGTACGAGTCCGAGTTCCACGGTCAGGTCTGGCCGGGCGTTGCCAATAGGTTGTTCCAGCTCGGCGTGCAGAATCTTGATCCCTCCTTGCCGTTCAGCGACAACAAGGTCGACGTACACGTCTGCCACCTTCAGCATGTGAGGTTTGATTGCGCGATACGGCCGGTACCGGCCCTCACGCTGAAGAAGCCACCAACCACGTGGGCCGAGTTGGTAGACGTAAGCCCCAGCACCACCCTGTGGCCCGGCTGCCCGTCGTCCGATGCGACTTAGCGCTTCGGCGCGGACAAGTCGTGCCAGCGTTCTATCGACTGGCGTCGCTGTGGTCTCCGGGAAAACCAGCGTTGCAATGTGGTTGGCAGTAAGTTGGTAGAACCGACCAACAAACCGCACCACCTCCATGTCTCTTGCGGATAGTTCCATCAGAAGAACCTCCCTTCTGCGGGTAGTTGTGCCCGCGTTCAGACGTCCGTTCTCAGAGGTCAACGACGGTTCAGGCGTAGGAGTCACCACACACCAGCCACACGGGGTTCGCACACACCCCGAGGGCTGAAGACTGCCCGTGCTTCCCACTACCGCAGTGGTAGCGAGAAGCACGGGCTTTTTGGTGACTACGCCTCAGCCGCCGTTGCCGTTGACCCTGGTTCCAGGCCGACGGCCACGAGTGCCGCGAGCCTGCCCGAGCAGTTCGGCCATATTGTCTTTAGGTGCAAGCGCGTCGAAGTCGTCGCGTAGCATGTAGACGAGTTCGGATTCATTGCTGCCGGGTCGCTTGACTTCGACGGTTACGATTTCCTCGTTGTCTTTGAGCTCCTTGATCTCGTCCGGCGTCACGTCCAGTTGAACGGGCTTTTCAAGGCCCGGGTACCGGCGAACGGTGAGGGCTGCAAAATCAGATTCCGCGCCCTCCGTGCCAGACAGGTCACTGACGCGCCTTGTCACGTATGCCATGCCGACAACTCCTTTCAGTCTTCAAAGTGTCGAACAGGACTGATACAATTAAATGGTAATTAATTGAGTTTTCGCTGATGACTAGCCAAGATTTAGACCGGCTCAAGCGGTCGACACAAAAAAGCGGGGTCCCGCTAAAGGTGCAGGACCCCGGCACTATTGCCCGACTTCAGGTGTTGGTCAGTGGAGCCAGACAATCTCAATCAGGTCAGGGTCAAACACCCAGCCGTCCTTATCCGGCCAACGTTGCCCGCCAGGCTTCCCCGGATGGATCACAACCTTCTCGACCACAAGCCTGACGACGCTTGAGCGCCATTCAATGCTTGCGCTGTCCCAGACCTCACGGAGGCCGCCGTCAGTCGGTACGGCCAAGCTCTTCGCTTTGGCACTCATGAGCTGTTTCTTCTCGGTGTCGAGCGCCGCCATCTTGTCGGTGACCGTCTTCCGCATCACCTGGTAGTCCGCTTTTTCGTGCTCGCCTTGGGCGTACTCAGTAGCCAGCAGTTCACGGCGGGTCTGTAGCTCGCTGAGTTCTTGGACCACTTCGGCCATGCGTAGCTCGTTGTCCGCCGGAACCAGAGCGCCCAGGATGTCGGGTGAGTCGAAGCGGTACAGCACCTGCTGCGTGACGAACGCTTCCACGGCATCAGCGATGCGGAAGACCGAGCAGCATCCCGCGCGGCTGCCATCCTTGGCCCATTTCTTGCAGGCGTAGCGCCGTTGGTACTTTGTGGTTCCGTCCGCGAGCGGATAGGTCTTGCCCTGGCCGTACATCGGTCCGCCGCAGTATTGGCCCTGCTTCTCGGTGTCACGCCACGTGCCGCCACACTCAGTGAAGCCACTCAAGAGGTAGGTGCGCCCTCGGACGCTGCCCTTGTTCACCCAGAACTTTTCGCGGCCGTCGAACATGGCCTTCATGGCGTCGTGCTCGGCGCGGGTGAAGACGTACGGCCACTTAGCGCGGTGCCGCTCATCCTTGTGAACCCGTGTACCACCGGTCTCCGGGTTCTTGAGGCAGGGGCAGTCTGTTGGATGACCGGTCGGATCAAACTGCACGTAACTCTCTTTGAGTAGCGTGCGCTTGAACTTGCCGACGTCCCAACGGCCGTCGCAGATCGAGACCTTGCCCTTGTAGGTGGTCTTCTGGCCCGCCCGCGTGGTCAAGATACCTTGAGCGTTCCAACTCTGAACGCAGACGAACTGATTGTCACCGGCCAGCGTGCGGCGCTTGCCCTCGTGGAGTGCGGCGATCTCGTGGGCCCGCACCGCGTACGGGTCGATGATCTCTTTCTGTTTCACCGGGTCGTACCCGATGGCTTCGCCGTACCCGAAGGTGCGTACACCGCCGTCCCACTTACCCTCGCGGGCGTTCTGGAGCTTCTTGCGGAGGGCGAGTTCTTGGATGTCTTCAGCTACGCCTGCATCTAGTGCGTTCTGGATGCGGTCCATCTTGCGGTTCGCCGACACTGAGAGGTCGAGCGCCTGACCGCGCACATAGATGTACTGGGCCCCGCAGGTTCGAGCGAGCTTGATCTGCCGCTCGTTCTCTTCCGGCTTACGAGTCAAACGAGCCTTGGTGTAGGCGAGGACGATCCGAACCGGGCCAACGGCAAGTTGACCCATCATGTCTTCGTAGTCCGGCCGGTGGTCGTTGGTGTTGGTGCTGGCAGACCTATCGTTGTCGCAGTAGATGCGCACCAACGTCACGCCGAGTTGCGCGGCGAGTTTCCTGATGTCTTCTTCCTGGCGCTGGACGCCAAGCTCCTGGCCTTCTTTATCGTCGCTGATGCGCAGATAGGCGAAGGCGAGTTGCCCCTCCAAAGTGTCGTACATTCGTTCGATTCCCTTACATGATCCATTTTAATGGATGCACAGGAATTTGACGAGTACGCGATGGGGATCGTCGCAGCGGTGGCCTTCGCGGTGGTGCTCTACAAGGTGGTGACGAGCGGGGCCGTCAGCGCGGAGCTCC
Organism: Streptomyces sp. 351MFTsu5.1; assembly: GCF_000383655.1. Lineage (NCBI taxonomy): Bacteria > Bacillati > Actinomycetota > Actinomycetes > Kitasatosporales > Streptomycetaceae > Streptomyces > Streptomyces sp. 351MFTsu5.1. The sequence goes on from NZ_KB911806.1 coordinate 24,513, forward strand.
AGGCCATCGTGAAGCAGGCGCTCGATGGGAAGGCGTGAACGGGCGGCGGACCAGGGGTTCGTGACGGCGGAGTCGGCCATGGTGCTGCCCGTCCTGGTGATGTTCGCGACGGCGCTGGTGTGGGGGCTGCTCGTGGTGGCCGCGCAGATCCAGTGCGTGGACGCGGCCAGGAGCGGTGCCAGGGCGGCGGCCCGCCAGGACCCCGCCGACGCGGTCGTCCGGGTGGCCCGGGACACGGCACCGCGTGACGCGGAGGTGACGGTCGCCCGGGAGGGGGACCGGGTCCGCGTGGTGGTCGTGGCGAAGCCGCCGGCGCTCGGTGGTCTGCCGTTCGAGGTACGGGAGGAGGCCGTGGCCCTGGCGGAGGAGACGGTCGGGGAAGGGGGCCGGGGATGAGGAGGGGATCGGCGCCGACCCGCTCGGCGCCGGCCGCCCAGTGCGCCCAGCGAGTCGCTCCCTTCGCCCGGTGGGTCGCTCGTGTCCGGCGCGGTGCCGCCCGGTTCCTGGGTGTCCATCTCGTCGCCGCTCGGTCGGACCGTGGTTCGGCGACCGTCTGGAGTGTCGGGGCCGTCGCGGTGCTGTGCGTGGTGTTCGGGGGCGTGCTGGCCTTCGGGCAGGCCGTCGTCGTACGGCATCGGGCGGCCGGGGCCGCGGATCTCGCGGCGCTCGCGGCGGCGGACCACTGGGCCGACGGGCCCGGGGTGGCGTGTGCGCGGGCGGAGGAGGTGGCCCGGGCCCAGGGGACGCGGCTGGTGCGGTGCGGGATGGTCGGCGAGATCTCGGACGTGACGGCGGCGTCGGGACGGGGCCCGTTCACGGCGGAGATCAGGGCACGGGCGGGGCCTGCGGCGCCGGTGCCGGTTCCTCCGGGCTTCGGGGGAGCTCCAGGGCTGGGGCCGGGGCGCCGGCCTCCGGTGCCCCCCTCAGCAGCACCGTGAGCAGCCGCACCGCTCCCCTCTTGTGCAGCGGATCGTTGCCGTTGCCGCACTTGGGGGACTGGATGCAGGACGGGCAGCCGGCGTCGCACTCGCAGGAGGCGATGGCCTCGCGGGTGGCCGTGAGCCAGGCGCGGGCCGTGTGGAAGGCGCGCTCCGCGAAGCCCGCTCCGCCCGGGTGGCCGTCGTAGACGAAGACCGTGGGGAGCAGCGTGTCGGGGTGGAGGGGGATCGACACGCCGCCGATGTCCCAGCGGTCGCAGGTTGCGAAGAGGGGGAGGAGGCCGATGGAGGCGTGTTCGGCGGCGTGCAGGGCGCCGCCGAGGATCTCCGGGGTGATGCGGGCCTCGTCGAGCTGGTCCTCGGTGACGGTCCACCACACCGCACGGGTGCGGAGCGTACGCGGAGGGAGGTCGAGTTTGGTCTCGCCGAGCACCTCACCGGTGATGAGGCGTCTGCGCAGGAAGGAGACCACTTGGTTGGTGACCTCGACGGAGCCGTAGCAGAGGCGGCCGTCGCCCCACGGGATCTCGACGTCGGTCTCCAGGACGGAGATGGCCGTCGTGTCGCGGGCCACGGTCGAGTAAGGCGGGTTCGCCTCCGTGACCAGGGCGACCGAGTCCTCCAGGTCCAGGGAGCGGACCAGGTACGTGCGGCCCTGGTGGAGGTGGACCGCGCCCTCGTGGACGGAGGTGTGGGCGGCGCCCGCGTCGACCGTGCCCAGCAGGCGGCCCGTGCCGGACTCGACGATCTGGATCGGGCTGCCGCCCTGGCCGCGGATGTCGGCGAGGTCGGCGGCCGATTCCCGGCGGGTCCAGTGCCAGGCCCTGGTGCGGCGGCGCAGCAGCTTCGCGGCCTCCAGTTGCGGCAGGAGGTCGGTGCAGGCGGGGCCGAACAGCTCCATGTCCTCGTCGGTCAAGGGCAGTTCGGCCGCGGCGGCGCACAGGTGCGGGGCGAGGACGTACGGGTTGTCGGGGTCGAGGACCGTGGACTCCACCGGCTGGTCGAAGAGGGCCTCGGGGTGGTGGACGAGGAAGGTGTCCAGGGGGTCGTCGCGGGCGACCAGGACGGCCAGGGCGCCCTGCCCTGCCCGGCCGGCGCGGCCCGCCTGCTGCCACAGGGACGCGCGGGTGCCGGGGTAGCCGGAGATCAGTACGGCGTCCAGGCCGGAGACGTCGATGCCGAGTTCGAGGGCGGTGGTGGCGGCCAGGCCCAGCAACTCCCCGGAGTGCAAGGCCTGTTCCAGGGCGCGGCGCTCCTCGGGGAGGTAGCCGCCGCGGTAGGCGGCCACCCGGCGGGCCAGCGAGCGGTCGACCTCGGCGAGCCGTTCCTGGGCGATCACCGAGATGAGCTCGGCGCCGCGCCGGGAGCGGACGAAGGCGACCGAGCGGACGCCCTGGACGGCGAGGTCGGTGAGGAGGTCGGCAGTCTCGGCGGTGGCCGTACGGCGGACCGGGGCGCCCTTCTCGCCCTGCATCTCGGTGAGGGGAGGCTCCCAGAGGGCAAACACCAGTTCGCCGCGGGGTGAGGCGTCGTCGGCGACCTCGACCACCGGGAGGCCGGTCAGGCGGCCGGCGGCGACGGACGGGTCGGCGGCGGTCGCGGAAGCGAGGAGGAAGACGGGAGAGGAGCCGTAGCGGGCGCACAGGCGGCGCAGACGCCGTAGGACCTGGGCCACGTGGGAGCCGAAGACGCCCCGGTAGGTGTGGCACTCGTCGATGACGACGTACTTGAGGGCCTTCAGGAAGGAGGACCAGCGGGGGTGGGAGGGGAGTATCCCGCGGTGCAGCATGTCCGGATTGGTCAGGACGTAGTTGGCGTACTGGCGGATCCACTCGCGTTCCTCGAACGGCGTGTCGCCGTCGTAGACCGCGGCGCGCACGGAATTGCCGAGCGGTTGTGAAAGTTCCTTCACCGAGCGGCACTGGTCCGCTGCCAGGGCCTTCGTGGGGGCCAGGTAGAGCGTGGTGGCGCCGCGGCCGTTCGGGGCCTCGGAGCCGTCCAGGAGGGTCGAGAGGACCGGCACGAGGTACGCCAGGGACTTGCCGGAGGCGGTTCCGGTCGCGACGACCACCGAATCGCCGTCCAGGGCGTGCTCGGCGGCCTGTGCCTGGTGGGCCCAGGGATGTTCGATGCCGCACGCCTGGACCGCCGCGACGACCTCCGAACGAATCCGGTCAGGCCAGACGGCATGGCGGCCCGCCCTCGGGGGCAAGTGCTCCGTATGAGTGATGCGCGCAGCCCGGCTCGGGCCGGCGGCGAGCCGGTCCAGGACCGTGCTCGGCGCGGGGCGGGAGCCGGAGTCCGTCTGGGGTCGATCGGATCGGAGATTCTTGGCCATCGGCACCGAGTGTGTCACTGGCGTGACGGACAATGGGACCAAGGCGTCGTGCACGCCTGCCGGTAAGTGATTGAATGCCATCGCGGCTGGCGAACCGTCCCGGGGGCTCTGCCGAGGTGTCCCGAGGGGCGACCGCTCGATAGCAAGGTGCTGGAGGATCCGTGGACCTGTCCCTGTCGACCGAGACCGTCGGCGATCGCACGATCGTCAGGGTCGGTGGCGAAATCGACGTATATACCGCGCCCAAGCTGCGCGAGCAGCTGGTCGAGCTGGTGAACGACGGCAGTTTCCACCTTGTCGTCGACATGGAGGGCGTGGACTTCCTCGACTCCACCGGACTCGGCGTGCTGGTCGGCGGCCTGAAGCGTGTGCGTGCCCATGAGGGCTCGTTGCGCCTGGTCTGCAACCAGGAGCGCATTCTCAAGATCTTCCGTATCACCGGCCTGACCAAGGTGTTCCCGATCCACACCTCGGTCGAGGAAGCGGTGGCGGCGACCGACTGACCCGTTCCCGGGCCCGTGCTCGGGGCGGCGAAGGACGCCGACAGAAGCAAGAAGAAGGGGGGCTGGGCCTTCGGCGGCCCGGTCCCCCCGACAGCACGCCCGTAGTTCCGAGGGGGACGCATGGCCACCGTTGAACTCCGCTTCAGCGCGCTGCCCGAGCACGTCAGGACCGCCCGACTGGTGGCGGCAGCGGTGGCGCGCAGGGCCGGAGTGGACGAGGCCGTCCTCGACGAGGTCAGGCTCGCCGTCGGCGAGGCCTGCACCCGTGCCGTGGGACTGCACCAGAGCGGCGGCATCACCTCGCCGGTCCAGGTGCTGCTGATCGAGGAGGAGAAGCAGTTCTCCATCGAGGTCGGCGACGAGGCGCCGCGTACGGCCCCGGGCGACCGGGCTCCAGGCGCTCAGGGTGACGACCTCGACGTGGAGACCGAGGAGGACGAGATGGGCCTCGCGGTCATCAGCGGCCTCGTCGACGACGTCGAGGTCACCGCAGGGGAGCATGGCGGACAGATCCGTATGACCTGGCCGACCACGCCGCCGGCCGCGACGCTTCCCTGACCCGTACATCGTTTTCTGCACCGAAGGGCCCTACCCGTTAGGGCCCTTCGGCATGTCAGGGGGCCATTTCTGTGCCTACAGTGGTCTGTGCATCGGATTTCGTGAAGCAATTCACGATCAACCAAATGGATCACAATGCCTTCGGGGCATTACTGCTTTCAGGTTCCGTAAAGGCGAATTCCGTTTACCGCGCCCTGTTTTGATCAGGACGGGGTACCTACAATCCGTCCACATCTTGAGCTCAGCCCAAGCGTCAAGGAGGACGAATGGCGGGGCTTTCTACCCCTGATCAGTTGGACCAGCCCACGACACATCTCGCGGCCGCGGTGCTCACCGACGACAACCGGGTGCTGATCGCGGTCATCGCGGTCGTCGCCCTGGCGGCGCTCGTGGTGGCGGGCGTCCTGGTGCGCCAGGTGCTCGCGGCCGGCGAGGGCACCGACAGCATGAAAAAGATCGCGGCGGCGGTCCAGGAAGGCGCGAACGCCTACCTGGCACGTCAGCTGCGCACGCTCGGCGTATTCGCGGTCGTCGTGTTCTTCCTGCTCATGCTGCTGCCCGCGGACGACTGGAATCAGCGCGCAGGCCGATCCGTGTTCTTCTTGATCGGCGCCGCGTTCTCGGCGGCCACCGGCTATATCGGTATGTGGCTCGCCGTGCGCAGCAATGTGCGGGTGGCCGCGGCGGCCCGAGAAGCCACTCCGGCGGAAGGCGAGCCGGAAAAGGATCTCACCGCCGTCTCCCACAAAGCCATGAAGATCGCATTCCGTACGGGCGGCGTCGTCGGCATGTTCACGGTGGGGCTCGGTCTGCTGGGCGCCTCCTGCGTGGTGCTGGTGTACGCGGCCGACGCGCCGAAGGTCCTGGAGGGCTTCGGTCTCGGCGCGGCGCTCATCGCGATGTTCATGAGGGTCGGCGGCGGCATCTTCACCAAGGCCGCCGACGTCGGCGCCGACCTGGTCGGCAAGGTCGAACAGGGCATTCCGGAGGACGATCCGCGCAATGCCGCGACCATCGCCGACAACGTGGGCGACAACGTCGGCGACTGCGCGGGCATGGCGGCCGACCTCTTCGAGTCGTACGCCGTGACCCTGGTCGCCGCGCTGATCCTCGGCAAGGCGGCCTTCGGCGACTCCGGACTCGCCTTCCCGCTGCTCGTCCCGGCGATCGGCGTGATCACCGCGATGATCGGAATCTTCGCGGTCGCCCCGCGCAGGTCCGACCGCAGCGGCATGAGCGCCATCAACCGCGGGTTCTTCATCTCCGCGGTGATCTCGCTCGTGCTGGTGGCGGTCGCCGTCTTCGTCTATCTGCCGGGGAAGTACTCCGACCTCGACGGCATCACGGACACGGCGATCTCCGGCAAGGACGGCGATCCGAGGATCCTCGCCCTCGTCGCCGTGGCCATCGGCATCCTGCTCGCCGCCGTCATCCAGCAGCTGACCGGCTACTTCACCGAGACCAACCGCCGTCCGGTCCAGGACATCGGCAAGACCTCTCTCACGGGGCCCGCCACCGTCGTCCTCGCCGGCATCTCGATCGGTCTCGAGTCGGCCGTCTACACCGCCCTGCTGATCGGCCTCGGCGTCTACGGGGCGTTCCTGCTCGGCGGCACCTCGATCATGCTGGCGCTGTTCGCGGTGGCGCTGGCCGGTACCGGTCTGCTCACCACGGTCGGTGTGATCGTCGCCATGGACACCTTCGGGCCGGTCTCCGACAACGCGCAGGGCATCGCCGAGATGTCCGGTGACGTCGAGGGCGCGGGCGCGCAGGTGCTCACCAACCTGGACGCCGTCGGCAACACCACCAAGGCCATCACCAAGGGCATCGCCATCGCCACCGCGGTCCTCGCGGCCTCGGCGCTCTTCGGGTCCTACCGGGACGCGATCACGACCGGCGCGCAGGACGTCGGCGAGAAGCTCAGCGGGGCCGGTGCGCCGATGAGCCTGATGATGGACATCTCGCAGCCCAACAACCTCGTCGGCCTGATCGCGGGCGCGGCGGTCGTCTTCCTCTTCTCGGGGCTGGCGATCAACGCGGTGTCGCGGTCGGCGGGCTCGGTGGTCTACGAGGTGCGGCGGCAGTTCCGCGAGCACCCCGGGATCATGGACTACAGCGAGGAGCCGGAGTACGGCAAGGTCGTCGACATCTGCACCCGGGACGCCCTGCGCGAGCTCGCCACGCCCGGACTGCTCGCCGTGACCGCGCCGATCTTCATCGGGTTCACCCTCGGGGTCGGCGCCCTCGGCGCGTTCCTCGCGGGCGCGATCGGGGCGGGCACGCTCATGGCGGTCTTCCTGGCGAACTCCGGCGGTGCCTGGGACAACGCCAAGAAGCTCGTCGAGGACGGTCACCATGGCGGCAAGGGCAGCGAGGCCCATGCCGCGACGGTGATCGGCGACACCGTCGGCGACCCCTTCAAGGACACCGCGGGCCCCGCGATCAACCCGCTGCTGAAGGTCATGAACCTGGTGGCACTGCTGATCGCGCCCGCAGTGATCAAGTTCAGTTACGGCGACGACAAGAGCATCGGCGTACGAATCCTCATCGCCGTGCTCGCGTTCCTCGTGATCGCCGGCGCGGTCTACGTCTCCAAGCGGCGCGGGATCGCCGTGGGTGACGAAGACAACGAGAAGAAGGCGGCCAAGTCGGCGGATCCCGCGGTGGTTTCGTAGGTCCCTCGACGAGTCCCAGCTCAAGGGGCGGGCGGGCGGCGCGTGTTCATGCGCCGCCCGCCCGCCCCGTCGCGTGTGGGCTCCTCGGCCGTGAGGCTTCTCTCGCATGGGGCAAACAGCCGCAAAGGCGCCTATTTACGGCATTCGGCGTGTGGATTCGGTGCCCGTGGCGTGTAACGTCCGGTGGCCGAGAGGCCATGGAAGGGACCGATCCGGTGAACAAGAAGCTCGCGGCCGCACTGTCCGGCGGTGCGGTACTGGTACTGGCGCTGTCGGGATGCGGCGGCGGCGAAAAGGACAACAAGGAACTCGACGGCTGGGCCAAGAAGGTCTGCGACCTGGTGCCGGCCCAGAACAAGAAGATCACGGCGGCCTACGACGCGATCACCAAGGCGGCCGAGGACACCGAGAGCACCCCGGCGGAGCTCCAGAAGGCCGACTCCCAGGCGTTCCAGGACCTGTCAGACGGCTACAAGGCGCGGGCCACGGTCATCCAGAGCGCCGGCGCGCCTCCCGGTGCCGAGGACGGCGCCAAGAAGCTCCAGAACGCCGTCAACCAGCTCTCGGCCCTCTCCGCGGCCTACGGCGACATGAAGACGCAGGTGGACAAGCTCGACACCAAGGACCAGGCGAAGTTCGCCACGGGTCTCAAGGACGTCTCGGCGGAGATGCAGAAGGTGGAGACGCAGCGTCAGACCGCGCTCAACGCGCTGAAGGAACTGGAGTCCGGCGACACCAAGCAGGCACTGGCCGACCAGCCGGGCTGCAAGCAGTCCTCGGGATCCCCGGCGGCGTCGGCATCGGCCACGGACAGCTGAGCGCTCCTGGCGGGACGTGGGCGGCTTCCGGGGGTGAGGCAGGCCTGTGCGGCCGGGCCGTGCGGGCCACAATGGGGGCGTGAGTACCTCCAGCCTGCCCACGCTGCCCGCCGCTCCCCACCCCGCCTCCGCCTCCGGAGGCACCGACGTCGCCGCCCGGCTGCGGGACGCCCTGCTCGGGGCGTCCTTCACCGCCGACGGGCTGCTCGAACTGCTCGGTGCGCCCGCCTACGCGGCGCTCGCCCGCAGTGAGACCGTGCCCGCGCTCCGGGCGACCCGCGGGGACACCCCGCTGGAAGTGCTCGTACGCCTGTTCCTCCTTCAGCAACCGGTGTCCCACGCGCGCGTGGCGGACGTTCTGCCCGTCGACGCCTGTCTGGAGAGCGGCTGGCTGGTGCGTGCCGGCGGCGACGAGGTGGCCGCGACGGTGGACGTACGGCCGTACGGCGGGCCCGGCGGCGAGGACTGGTTCATCGTGTCGGACCTGGGCTGTGCCGTCGGCGGCGCCGGTGGCATCGGCAGCCGGGACGAGGGTGTCGTCCTCGGGGTCGGCGGCGCCTCCACCACGCTCGCCGGCATCACCGTCCGCACGCCCGTCGGCTCCGCCCTCGACATCGGCACCGGCTCCGGGATCCAGGCCCTGCACGCCGCCCAGCACGCCACGCGCGTGACGGCGACCGACCTCAACCCGCGCGCGCTGCACATCACGGCGCTCACGCTGGCGCTCTCCGGCGTCCCGGCGGCCGATCTGCGGGAGGGCTCGCTGTTCGAGCCGCTCCGGCAGGGGGAGACGTACGACCTCATCGTCTCGAACCCGCCCTTCGTGATCTCGCCGGGTGCCCGGCTGACGTACCGGGACGGCGGGATGGGCGGGGACGATCTGTGCCGCTCGGTCGTTCAGGGTGCGGGGGAGCTGCTGAACGAGGGCGGGTTCGCGCAGTTCCTCGCCAACTGGCAGCACGTGGCGGGGGAGGAGTGGCAGGACCGGCTCAGGTCGTGGGTGCCGCGCGGGTGCGACGCGTGGATCGTGCAGCGCGAGGTGCAGGACGTCACGCAGTACGCCGAGCTGTGGCTCAGGGACGCCGGTGACCACCGCGGCGACCCGGCCGCGTACCAGGCGCTGTACGACGCCTGGCTGGACGAGTTCGAGGCGCGCAAGGTGAGGGCCGTGGGCTTCGGCTGGATCACCCTGCGCAGGACCGGGTCGGCGGAGCCCTCGATCACCGTCGAGGAGTGGCCGCACCCGGTCGAGCAGCCGCTCGGCGACACCGTCCGCGCGCACTTCGAACGCCTCGACTACCTGCGCGCCCACGACGACGCGGCCCTGCTGGAGGCGCACTTCAAGCTCGTGCCCGAGATCGTCCAGGAGCAGGTCGGGCTGCCCGGCGCGGAGGACCCCGAGCACGTGGTGCTGCGCCAGCACCGCGGGATGCGCCGGGCCACCAAGGTGGACACCGTCGGCGCGGGCTTCGCCGGCGTGTGCGATGGCTCGCTGAGCGCGGGCCGCATCCTCGACGCGATCGCCCAGCTCATGGGTGAGGACCCGGTCGTCCTGCGCGATCGTACGCCCGCGCAGATCCGGGTGCTGGTGGAGCAGGGGTTCCTGGAGCCGGCGTGACTCCGGCGGGGCGGTCGCGCCGTACGGTCCGAATCCGGTCGGTTTTCGGCTCGGCACGGACCGAATCCTGATCCTCCCGGGCACGGACCCCTGCGTATCCCGTGCGTATCCGGTCACACGCGAGCGGGATCAGGGTGAGAACCGGACGAGAACCTGACAGGGCGGGTGGGCGACCGGGACCCGGGTCGCGCAGCCGACCCGGCCGCCTCGGGGAAGCCCGCGGCCCCGTCGACGCCGGCGTTCACCCGGGGTTCGCCTGCCCGCCGTCCGCCCGTGCCAGTCTCCGTCGGAACCGCACACGCGGACGGGAGAAGAGGGGGCACGGGCAGCCATGGAGAGCGAAACGGCGATCTTCGCGGGAGTGGTGTTCGCCCTGTTCGGAGGCGCGCTGCTGGTGTGGACCGCGGCCCGGGTACGCCATCGCCGGCCCGTCGCCCTCGGTGTGAGTCCCGTCGCATCGGCGACCGTCGCGACCCTCGCCGCGCTGCTCGCGCTGGCCGTCGGCGCATGGTGCCTCACCCGCGTCTGAGGGCGTCCCGGGGAGCCGCCCGATCGGTCATGGGGAGATCGCCCTCCGGTTGAGCCGGAAAAGGCAGGTGCGGACTCCGGGCGGCAGGAATGGCGGTAGTCGGGTTACCGTTCGAGTGGCCGTTGCGGGCTTTTCCCGTTTGACACGGGGGCGGGATGTACCGTCACACTCCGCAGCGTCAGCACGACCCGACCCCGGGAACCAAGGCCTGGGGATACCCCAGCGTCGACCGGAGAGAAGAGCGAAGTTGTCCCCGACCAGCGAGACCGCACCGGGCGGCCGCCGACTCGTCATCGTCGAGTCGCCTGCCAAGGCGAAGACGATCAAGGGCTATCTCGGCCCCGGATACGTCGTCGAGGCGAGCGTCGGGCACATCCGCGACCTCCCCAACGGCGCCGCCGAGGTGCCCGAGAAGTACACCGGCGAGGTGCGCCGCCTCGGTGTGGATGTCGAGCACGACTTCGCGCCGATCTATGTCGTCAACGCCGACAAGCGGGCCCAGGTCAAGAAGCTCAAGGACCTGCTCAAGGACTCCGACGAGCTCTTCCTCGCCACCGATGAGGACCGCGAGGGCGAGGCCATCGCGTGGCACCTCCAGGAGGTCCTCAAGCCCAAGGTCCCGGTCAAGCGGATGGTCTTCCACGAGATCACCAAGGCCGCGATCCAGGCCGCCGTCGCCAACCCGCGCGAGCTGAACAAGAAGCTGGTCGACGCCCAGGAGACCCGCCGCATCCTCGACCGCCTCTACGGCTACGAGGTCTCGCCGGTCCTGTGGAAGAAGGTCATGCCGCGCCTGTCGGCCGGCCGTGTCCAGTCCGTCGCCACCCGGCTCGTCGTCGAGCGGGAGCGCGAGCGCATCGCGTTCCGTTCCGCCGAGTACTGGGACCTGACCGGCACCTTCGCGACCGGCCGCGCGGGAGACCCCTCGGACCCGTCGTCGCTGGTCGCGCGCCTCCAGACCGTCGACGGCCGGCGTGTCGCGCAGGGCCGTGACTTCGACTCCCTGGGGCAGCTCAAGAGCGCGAACACCCTCCACCTCGACGAGGCGAACGCCCGCGCGCTGGCCGCCGCCCTGGAGCAGACGCAGTTCGCCGTCCGCTCGGTCGAGTCCAAGCCGTACCGCCGCTCGCCGTACGCCCCGTTCCGTACGACGACCCTCCAGCAGGAGGCGAGCCGCAAGCTGGGCTTCGGCGCGAAGGCGACCATGCAGGTGGCGCAGAAGCTGTACGAGAACGGCTTCATCACCTATATGCGTACGGACTCCACGACCCTCAGCGACACGGCCGTCTCCGCCGCCCGCGCCCAGGTCACCCAGCTCTACGGCGCCGACTACCTGCCGTCGAGCCCGCGGACCTACGCCGCGAAGGTCAAGAACGCCCAGGAGGCGCACGAGGCGATCCGCCCCTCGGGTGATCGTTTCCGCACCCCGGCCGAGACCGGTCTGACCGGCGACCAGTTCAAGCTCTACGAGCTGATCTGGAAGCGGACCGTCGCCTCGCAGATGAAGGACGCGACCGGCAACAGCGTCACCGTGAAGATCGGCGGCACCGCCGCCGACGGCCGGGACGTCGAGTTCAGCGCCTCCGGCAAGACGATCACCTTCCACGGCTTCCTGAAGGCCTACGTCGAGGGCGCCGACGACCCGAACGCCGAGCTGGACGACCGCGAGCGCCGGCTGCCCCAGGTCAGCGAGGGCGACCGGCTGTCCGCCGAGGAGATCACGGTCGACGGGCACGCCACCAAGCCCCCGGCCCGCTACACCGAGGCCAGCCTGGTCAAGGAGCTCGAAGAGCGCGAGATCGGCCGCCCGTCGACGTACGCGTCGATCATCGGCACCATCCTCGACCGCGGCTATGTCTTCAAGAAGGGCACGGCACTCGTCCCCTCCTTCCTGTCCTTCGCCGTGGTCAACCTCCTGGAGAAGCACTTCGGGCGGCTCGTCGACTACGACTTCACCGCCCGCATGGAGGACGACCTCGACCGGATCGCGGCCGGCCAGGCGCAGTCCGTGCCGTGGCTCAAGCGCTTCTACTTCGGCGAGGGCGGCGGAGAGGGCGGCGCGGCCGACGCCGGCAACGGCGACGGGGACCACCTCGGCGGCCTCAAGGAGCTGGTGACCGACCTGGGCGCGATCGACGCGCGCGAGGTGTCGTCGTTCCCGGTGGGCAACGACATCGTGCTCAGGGTCGGCCGCTACGGCCCGTACATCGAGCGCGGCGAGAAGGACTCCGAGAACCACCAGCGGGCCGACGTGCCCGAGGACCTGGCCCCCGACGAGCTCTCCGTCGAACTCGCCGAGGAACTGCTCGCCAAGCCGAGCGGCGACTTCGAGCTGGGCGCCGACCCGGTGACGGGCCATCAGATCATCGCCCGCGACGGCCGCTACGGCCCGTACGTCACCGAGGTGCTCCCCGAGGGCACCCCGAAGACCGGCAAGAACGCCGTGAAGCCGCGGACGGCCTCGCTGTTCAAGTCGATGTCCCTGGACACGGTGACCCTCGAGGACGCGCTCAGGCTGATGTCGCTGCCGCGCGTCGTCGGCGCCGACGCGGAGGGCCAGGAGATCACCGCGCAGAACGGCCGCTACGGGCCGTACCTGAAGAAGGGCACCGACTCGCGGTCGCTCCAGGCCGAGGAGCAGCTCTTCACGATCACCCTCGAAGAGGCCCTCCAGATCTACTCGCAGCCCAAGCAGCGCGGCCGGGCCGCCGCCAAGCCGCCGCTGAAGGAGCTGGGCACCGACCCGGTCAGCGAGAAGCCGGTCGTGGTCAAGGACGGCCGCTTCGGGCCGTATGTCACCGACGGGGAGACCAACGCGACCCTGCGCTCCGGCGACAGCGTCGAGGAGATCACCCCCGAGCGCGGCTTCGAACTGCTCGCCGAGAAGCGGGCGAAGGGCCCCGCCAAGAAGACGGCGAAGAAGGCGCCCGCGAAGAAGGCCCCGGCCAAGAAGGCGACGGCCGCCAAGAAGACCGCGGCGAAGAAGACGACTGCGGCGGCGAAGAAGACGACGGCGAAGAAGACCACCGCGAAGGCGACGGCTTCCAAGACGTCCACCGAGGACTGAGCCGGCCTTCTCACGGTTCCGTGCTTCTCGCGGTCCCGGCCTTCTGACGGTTCCAGCCTTCTGACGGTCCCGAATCCTCCACCGAGGCTTCGCGAAGCGAACGTCCCGGCATCACTTTGGTGTCGGGACGTGCGCACGTCAGGACGGGCACCCCGGGCTGTCGGTGGCTCCCGATAGGCTGAATGCATGACCCGTGCCGAGCAGCCCACGGCCCCTCACCCGGCCCCCGACGACGCCCTGGTCGCGGACTCCCGCGAGCGCGCCGTCCGCGCCCTGCTGCGCAGGCCCCAGCTCAAACGCCTGTGGAGCGCCCAACTCGTCGGCGGTATCGGCGACACCCTCGCGCTCCTGGTGCTGGTCCTGCTGGCCCTTCAGGCGGCGATCGGCGAGGGCGCGTTCGGCGGCGGCTACCGGGGCGTGGCGTTCGCAGTGGCGACCGTCTTCGGTACGCGCATCCTGGCGACGCTGCTCTTCGGTGCCGTCCTGCTCGGCCCGTTGACCTCGCTCACCTCGCAGGAAGGACCGCTCGACCGCCGCTGGACGATGGTCGGCGCGGACGGCGTCAGGGTCGCGCTGCTGATCGTCGCGCCCCTGTGGATCGACTGGACGCCGGAGAACGCCCTCGCGTTGCTGCTGGTGACCGCCTTCGTGACCGGTGTCGCCGAGCGCTTCTGGACCGTGTGCCGCGAGAGCGCGGCGCCCGCCCTGCTGCCGGCTCCGCCGCCGGAGGGGGCCACGGTACGACCGCTGCCGGACCACCTGGACGCACTGCGCCGCCTCTCGCTGCGCACGACCTTCGTGGTGATCCCGCTCGCCGCCGTCGTCCTCGTCGTCGCGGGCCTGCTCAACAACCTGCTGGGCTCCGGCATCGCCTGGTTCGGCCAGCACCAGGCGGCCCTCGCCTCGTACGTCGCGGCCGGCCTGTTCGCCGCCTCGCTGTCGGTGCTGACCTTCCTGGAACTGCCCGACACCCGCACCCCGCGCGCGCGTTCGCCGCTGGAGGGGCTGCGCCGGCCCAAGGCGGGCGCCGGTGTCGACAAGGGCCGCACCGGCGCGATCCCGCTGCTGGTGCCGGCCTGCGCGGCCGTCGCCGGGGCGATCGCGGCGGCCGTGGCCGTCGCTGTGCTGCACGCCAAGGACCTGGGCGGCGGCCCGGTGACGTACGGCCTGATGGTGGCGGCGCTGACCGGCGGAGTCGTCGTCGGTGTCCGTACGGCGCCCAAGGTGCTGGTCACGCTGTCGCGGCGCCGGCTGCTCGCGCTGGCGATCGCCTTCACCGGCATCGCCCTGCTGGCCGCCGGGCTCGTCCCGGACCTCACCACCGTCCTGCTGATCGAGGTGCTGGCCGGAATCGGCGCCGGGGTGGCCGCCAACACCGGGCACACCCTGCTCGACCAGGAGACCGAGGAATCCCGGCGGGCCCGGACCACCGAGCATCTGCACGCGGTCGTCCGCGTGAGCGTGGCGCTCGGCGCGCTGCTCGCGCCCGTGGTGGCCGCGGCGATCGGACCGCACCGGCTGCAGAACGGCAAGTTCGTCTTCGCGCACGGCGGTGCCGCGTTCACGCTGATGCTGGTCGGCGCGCTGCTGCTGCCGGTGGCCGCGCTGGTCCTCGCCAAGGTCGACGACCGCTCCGGCGTCCCCCTCAGGCACGACCTGCGGGACGCGCTGCTCGGCGGCGACGACCCGGAGACGGTGCCCGCCGCCACGGGCTTCTTCATCGCGCTGGAAGGCGGCGACGGGGCCGGGAAGTCCACCCAGGCCGAGGCGCTCGCCGAGTGGATCAGGGCCAAGGGCCATGAGGTCGTGGTCACGCGCGAGCCGGGGGCGACCCCGGTGGGCAAGCGGCTGCGGTCGATCCTGCTGGACGTGTCGAGCGCCGGGCTCTCGCACCGCGCGGAGGCCCTGCTGTACGCGGCGGACCGCGCGGAGCACGTCGACACCGTGGTCCGGCCCGCGCTGGAGCGCGGCGCGGTCGTGATCTCCGACCGGTACATCGACTCCTCGGTGGCGTACCAGGGCGCTGGGCGCGACCTGTCCCCGACGGAGATCGCCCGCATCAACCGCTGGGCGACCAACGGTCTCGTGCCGCATCTGACCGTCCTCCTGGACGTCTCTCCCGAGATCGCCCGCGAGCGGTTCACCGAGGCTCCGGACCGTCTCGAGTCGGAGCCGGCGGAGTTCCACGCGCGCGTGCGGTCCGGATTCCTCACACTGGCCGCGGCCGACCCCGGGCGGTACCTGGTCGTCGACGCCGGTCAGGAGCCCGAGGCCGTCACCACCGTCGTACGGCACCGCCTCGACCAGCTGCTGCCGCTCTCCGAGCAGGAGATCCGCGAGCAGGAGGAGGCCCGCCGCAAGGCCGAGGAGGAGGCGCGGCGCAAGGCCGAGGAAGAGGCCGCGCGCAAGGCCGAGGAGGAGCGCCTGGAGCGGGAGCGCCAGGAGCAGCTCGCCCGGCTGAAGGCCGAGGAGGAGGAGCGCAAGCGGCGCGAGCTCGAGGAGGCCCAGCGGCGCGAGGCCGAGCGGCAGGCGGAGGAGGCCCGGCTGCGGGCCGAGGAAGCGCGCCGGCGTGCCGAGGAGGAGCGGGTCCGGCTGCTCGCCGAGGAGAAGGCCCGCGCCGAGGAGGAGGCCCGGCGCAAGGCCCGCGAGGAAGCCGCCCGCAAGCAGGCCGAGGAGGAGGCACGCGTGCGTGCCGAGGCCGAGGAGCGGCGCCTGGAGAAGCAGCGCAAGGCCGAGGAGGCGCTGCTGCGGGCCGAGGAGGCGCGGCGGCTCGCCGAGTCCGCGACCGCGGCGGCGGAGGCGGGACCGAAGAAGGCCGCGAGTCCGTCGGCCGGGCTGGACGCGGCGACCGTGCCCACGCCCGTGGTGACACCGACGAACGCGTCGGGCGGCCCGGTGGACGAGACGGCGGTGCTGCCCCGGGTCTCCATGAAGAAGGACGACGAGAACGACGAGACTTCGGACGGGGACTCCGGCGAGGTCTCCGACTCGGAGGTGACGGCACAGCTTCCGCAGCCGCCGGTGCCGTCGGGGGCGGCGGACGATACGGCGGTGCTGCCGCCGGTTCCGTCGGGGGCTGCTGATGAGACGGCCGTGCTGCCTTCGGTTCCGCCGGGTGCGGCCGACGAGACGGCGGTGCTGCCTCCGGTGTCGGGGGACGGGCCCGGCGACCGGGTGCCGCCGGGGTACTTCCGGGACGAGGAGCGCACGCGGGAGCTGCCGCAGGTCGACGAGCAGGGGGCACCTCGGCGCAGGCCCCGGTCGGACTGGGCCGAGGAGACGCCGCTGGACGATCTGCCGTCGCTGGCGGACGAGTTGCTCGGGCCGCATGACGACGAGTACGGGGATGATCGGGGACGGCGGCGTCGGGGGCGGTAGCGGTCGGCTGCGTGGTGCGGGTGCGTTGTGGCTGGTCGCGCAGTTCCCCGCGCCCCTAGGTGGGTACAGCGAGGTCTGACCCCATCGGCCCGCGGCCGACAACCGTCCGTCGGTCCGTTGTCAGTGCTCGCCCGCACAATGGACCCGACGCACAAAGCGTGACGAAAGAGCATGACGAAAGGGCGGCGTACCCCATGACCGTATGGGACGACCTGGTCGGCCAGGAGAGGGTGAGCGAGCAGCTCGGCGCTGCCGCTCGGGACGCCGACGCCCTGGTCACCGCCGCCACCACCGGCGCCCCGCCCCCCGAGGCGTCGAAGATGACCCATGCCTGGCTGTTCACCGGCCCGCCCGGCGCGGGCCGCAACCAGGCGGCACGGGCCTTCGCGGCCGCGTTGCAGTGCGTCAGCCCCGACCGGGCGCTCGGCGGGGTACCGGGCTGCGGCTTCTGCGACGGCTGTCATACGGCACTCATCGGCACCCACGCCGACGTCACCTCCGTGGCCGCCGTCGGCACCCAGATCCTCGCGGACGACATGCGGGACACCGTGCGCAAGTCGTTCACCTCGCCGGCGAACGGCCGCTGGCAGATCATCCTCGTCGAGGACGCCGAGCGGCTGAACGAGAAGTCGGCCAACGCGGTCCTGAAGGCCGTGGAGGAACCCGCCCCGCGCACGGTGTGGCTGCTGTGCGCCCCCTCCATCGAGGACGTCCTGCCGACGATCCGCTCCCGTTGCCGGCACCTGAACCTGTCCACCCCCTCGGTCGACGCCGTCGCCGACATGCTGGTGCGCAGGGAGGGCATCGAGCCGGCCGCCGCGATGGCCGCCGCCCGTGCCACCCAGGGCCATGTCGACCGGGCCCGCCGCCTCGCCACCGACCCGGCCGCGCGCGAGCGCCGCGCCGCCGTACTGAAGCTCCCCCTGCGCATCGACGACATCGGCGGCTGCCTCCGGGCGGCCCAGGAGCTGGTCGACGCGGCGGCCGACGACGCCAAGCAGCTGGCCGAGGAGATGGACGGCAAGGAGACCGAGGAGCTGAAGGCGGCGATGGGGGCCGTGCAGGGCGGCCGGATGCCGCGCGGTACGGCCGGGGTGATGAAGGACCTGGAGGACAAGCAGAAGCGCCGCAGGACCCGCACCCAGCGCGACAGCCTCGACCTCGCACTGACCGACCTCACCGCCTTCTACCGGGACATCCTCGCCCTCCAGCTCGGGTCCAGGGTGGCGATCGCCAACGCGGACGCCGAGGACGCTCTGGAGCGGCTCGCCCGCGGCAGCTCACCGGAGAGCACACTCCGCCGCATCGAGGCGATCGGCGCGTGCCGCGAGGCCCTCGACCGCAATGTGGCCCCGCTGCTCGCGGTGGAGGCGATGGCGATGGCACTGAGAGCGGGCTGACGCGGCTCCGCCTCAGGGAATGAGGGATCGGTTGACCGCGTCACTCGTACGAGGCTTTGTCCACACGGATCGCGATCAGCAAACTGCACAGAGTTACGCTCGCCTGATGCACACCAGGCGCAGCTCCCGCTCCCTCCGCACCGGCGGCATCCTTCTGGCCGCGGCACTCCTCGTCTCGGCCTGCTCCGCCAGCGCCTCGACGGGTCCGTCGACCTCGGCCACCGCGGCCGCCGAGGTGACGCTGGCCGCACTGCCGGAGGCGACACCGGCCGCGCTCGCGCCGTACTACGGACAGAAGGCGCGCTGGCGCAGCTGCGGGGTCCCCGGCTTCCAGTGCGCCACGCTGAAGGCACCGCTCGACTACGCCAAGCCGGGGGCGGGGGACGTCCGGCTCGCGGTCTCCCGCAAGAAGGCCACCGGGCCGGGCAAACGCCTCGGGTCGCTGTTCGTGAACCCGGGCGGACCGGGCGGCTCGGCGATCGGCTACCTCCAGGCGTACGCCGGGATCGGCTACCCCGCGGCGGTCCGGGCCCGGTACGACATGGTCGCCGTCGACCCGCGCGGCGTCGCCCGCAGCGAGCCCGTCGAATGTCTCGACGGGCGGGAGATGGACACGTACACCCAGACGGACACCACCCCCGACGACGCGCGCGAGACCACCGAACTCGTCGACTCCTACAAGGAGTTCGCGGAGGCGTGTGGTGCGCACTCGCCGGGTCTGCTGCGGCATGTGTCGACGGTGGAGACGGCCCGGGACATGGACATCGTGCGGGCGGTGCTGGGCGACCGGAGGCTGAACTACGTGGGGGCGTCGTACGGGACGTTCCTCGGGGCGACGTACGCGGGGCTGTTCCCGGGGCGGGCGGGGCGGCTCGTCCTGGACGGCGCGATGGACCCCTCGCTGCCCGCGCGCCGGATGAACCTCGACCAGACGGCGGGGTTCGAGACGGCGTTCCAGTCGTTCGCGAAGGACTGTGTGCAGCAGCCGGACTGCCCGCTCGGTGGGAAGGGCACGCCGGCCGCGGAGGTCGGCCGTCACCTCAAGGCCTTCTTCAGGAAGCTCGACGCGCACCCGATCCCGACCGGCGACGCGGACGGCCGCAGGCTCGGGGAGGCACTCGCCACGACCGGGGTGATCGCGGCGATGTACGACGAGAGCTCGTGGGCGCAGCTGCGGGAGGCGCTGACGTCGGCGATGAAGGACAAGGACGGCGCCGGCCTGCTGATGCTGTCCGACAGCTACTACGAGCGGGACGCCGGGGGCCGCTACAGCAACCTGATGTCCGCCAACGCGGCCGTGAACTGCCTCGACCTGCCGCCCGCCTACGGGAGCCCCGAGGAGGTCGAAGGGGCGCTGCCGTCCTTCGAGAAGGCGTCGCCGGTGTTCGGGGAGGGCCTCGCCTGGGCGTCCCTGAGTTGTGCGTACTGGCCGGTCAGGGCCACGGGTGAGCCCCATCGCATCGAGGCGCGGGGTGCGGCCCCGATCGTCGTGGTCGGCACCACTCGCGACCCGGCCACCCCGTACCGCTGGGCTCGCGCGCTGGCCGCCCAGCTCGCCTCGGCCCGCCTGCTCACCTACGAGGGCGACGGCCACACCGCGTACGGCCGCGGCAGCACCTGCATCGACTCCGCGATCGACACGTACCTGCTCCGCGGCACCCCGCCGGCGGACGGAAAACGCTGCTCGTAGCCGCCTCGTCGGTGGTCCGGGGGTGCACCGAGGGCTGGTGCGGAGCACCCCCGGAAACTGTGTAGACTTACCGACGTTGCTGATCGCACCATGGTGCGGACGGCGCGCCGCCTTAGCTCAGATGGCCAGAGCAACGCACTCGTAATGCGTAGGTCTCGGGTTCGAATCCCGAAGGCGGCTCTGTGGAAGCCTCAGGACTCACTCGCCGTGACCTGGGGCTTTTGCTTTTAACGGATGCGGCGGCGCCGGGCGCGGGCCGCGCGGCTGTCCCCAGTTTCAGTTCTATCCCGTCGTAGAGGCGACGGTCTGTGATGCCGGCCTCTATGAGCAGCTCCTTGAACTCTTACCAGTCGGCGCGGGGATCGATAGGGCGGCCATCGGGTCGGGTGAAGGCGACTTCGCGACTTCGTACGCTGACCAGCGGGAAGAGCGGTCCGAGCGATGTGGCGCGGAGCGGGACCTGGAGCGCGGTGAGAGGGCCCGTCCGTGACGTCAACAGTTGGTGAACGGAACGGCGGTGGCCGCCGAAGGCCGGGGGATGTACCTTCGGCGGCCGGTCAGGGGCCCGTCGACGCGGGGCGTCGAGGGGCGGATCAGCGGCTCGCGTCGGCCGCCAGGGTGTCCAGCCAGTCGCCCAACAGGCTCCGGACCACGAACGGCCGGTCGAGATGGACGTTGTGGCCGGCGCCGTCCACCGCCGCGTACGTCATGCGCGGGTAGTGCTCCAGCAGTTCCCACTGGTCCCGCCAGCCCACCAGATGGTCCTGCCGCCCCGTCACCAGCAGATGCGCCCCGGCATGCGTGCCGAACCGCGCCTCCGGAGTCTCGGCCGGCATGTACGCCTTCAGCAGCGCGGCCGCGTCCTCGCGGTCATGGGCACGGATGCCGGGCAGCGCGTGGTCGCGGAACGCGTTCCAGCCGCTCGCGTCCTGGTGCACGGCGATCGAGGCGAACACCTCGCGTTTCCGCCGGATCGAGGGACGCCAGCAGCGCCTCGTCACGGGTGAGCACCTCGCGCCCCGGCAGCACCCGCTCGCCGCTCGGCTTGACCAGCGGAGCGAGGAGGGCCGTGCCGAGGACCTGCGCGCCGCGCTCGGCGACGAGATGCCGGGCGAGCTGACCGCCGTAGGAGATCCCCACGACGGCGAACGGCTCGTCGCCGACGACCTTGTCGACGAAGCGCAGCACCGCCTCGCCCATGGCCTCGGCGGACAGCCGCGGCGAGCGCCCGCAGCCCGGCAGGTCGACGTACAGCCGGCGCCAGCCGTCCCGCTCGGCGAAGACGGGTTCGAGCGGCAGCAGAAGCCGGTGATCGATGGTGTACCCGTGCAGCAGCAGCACGGGGGTGCCGGCGCCGAACTCGACATGGTGGAGCAGTTGTTCAGTCATGGGTCCACGCTCCAACGGTGACACTGGTGTCAGGGTCAAGCTCACAGATCAGGCGGCGGTCGGCCGGTGCGCACGCACGGCGTCGATGTACTCGGCCATCGCGTCGCGGTCGCGGATCAGGGAACTGATGCGTTCCGTCATCCGGTCACGCTGACGCTCCAGGGTGGCGATGATCTCCGGTGACGCGTCGGGCAAATGGATCACACGAGGCTGGTGCAGACACGGCAGGATCCGCCGGATGATGCGGGTGGGCAGACCGGCGTCCAGCAGACCGCGGATCTGCAGCACCCGGTCCACATACCTCCGACAGTTCACCGATGCGCATGGGAGTTCCTTTCTGACCGGGGCGGCTCCCGGACCTTGACGGGACGGCACCCGCACGGCCCCCGAACTCCCCCCTGACGGGAGGACGTCCGGGGGCCGCGCGCCGGGCTAGGCGCCGGGCCGCTTCGCGGGGAAGCCGTGGCTGCGGGCGAGGACGACCACCCCGAGCACCGGCAGCAGGAGCAGCAGCATGGTCCAGGGGAAGGAGTCGCTGCCGATCGCGTCGAGCAGGACGCCGCCGAGGATGCCGCCGCCCGCCATGGCGACGTTCCAGAGCGTGACGAGCATCGCCTGGGCCGCATCGGCCGAGTCCCCGCCGGCGTCGCCCGCGGCGGTCTGGAGCAGCGTGGGCACTCCGCCCCAGCCAAGGCCCCACAGCAGGGCGGCGACGTACACCAGGGCGGTGGTGTCGGAGAGCACCGCCAGCAGCGCGGCGGCACCGGCGACCAACAAGGTGCTCGCGATGGTCAGCGCGCGCAGCCGGCGGTGGATCTGGGCGCCCACGACCCAGATGCTGACCAGCGAGGCGGCACCGAACACCAGCAGCACCAGGTCGGTGCTGCCGCCCATGCCCAGGTCCTCCAGGAAGGTGGCGACGTACGCGTACAGGATGGTGTGCGCCAGGACGAAGACCAGCGTGACGAACAGGACCGGCGCCACACCCGGGACCCGCAGCGCGCCCAGCATCTTCGGCCGCTCACCGCGCTCCTGCCCCGGATAGTCCGGCACGGCGGCGACGATCCACAGCAGCAGCAGGACGGTGAGCCCCGTCATCGCCAGGAAGGCCGTGCGCCAGCCGAGCGTCTCGCCGAGGAACGTGCCGGCCGGTACGCCGAGCGAGAGCGCCACCGGGATGCCCGCCATGGCGACGGCGATCGCCTTGCCCTGCAACGGGGCGGGGGCCATGCGCCGCGCGTACCCGGCGAGCAGCGCCCAGGCCAGACCGGCGGCGACACCCGCGACGAAGCGCGCCACCATCGTCAGACCGTAGACCGACGACACGGCCGTGACGGTGTTGGCCACGGCGAAGCCCGCCATGGCGGTCAGCAGCAGTACCTTGCGCCGCCACGCCGAGGTGGCCGCGGTCAGCGGGATCGCGGTGAGGGCGGTGCCGATCGCGTAGATCGTCACCGTCTGGCCGGTCGCCGACTCGCTCACGTGCAGGTCGTCGCTCATCGCGGGGAGCAGGCCCGCCGGGAGCGTCTCGGTGAGGCTGGTGATGAAGACCGCCGTGGCGAGGGCCAGCAGGGCGAACAGCGGAAGCTTCTGCCGCTCCTCGCTCCCGGCCCTGGCATCGGGTGCGGCCCGGCTGTCCTTTCCTGAGGAGGTCGTGGTGTCTGGTGAGGTGCTCATGCGGTGATCTCCGGATCTTTCGGGGACGAGGTGGGACGGGCCGGGCGCCGAGGGGCGTTCGGGAGAGCCGACTACGGGTGGCCGAGGCCGCCGTCGACCGGGAGCCGGGCGCCCGTCGTGAACGTGGCGTCGGTGGCGAGGAAGAGCGCGGCACGTGCCACTTCCTCGGCGGACCCGAGCCGGCCCAGCGGAGGCAGCGAGCCCGCGCCACCAGTCGGCGCCTCGATGCAACTCGGGGCCACCGCGTTCACGCGGATGCCGCGGGCGACGAGTTCGGCGGCGAGCGCCCGCACGGAGGACGGGGCCCGAGCGGGAGCGGTGAGCACGACCGCGCCGTGGTCCATGAGATACGGCAGCAGCGGCCGCGCCGTCGGTACGGCATCGGCGAACACGAGGTCGACGGCACCGGCCGGACCGAGAACGGCCTCGACCGCGTCGGGGGCGACCACGCGGGCCGCGGAGCCCAGCTCGACGGCCGCGAGGCTGCGCTCCTGCGCGGTACCCGCGGTCAGCAGCACGTGCGCGCCGCCCTCCACGAGCCGCTTGGCGATGGCCAGCCCGATCCCGGTGGCCTGCCCGACGACCACGGCCCTCCTGTCCGCATACCTGGCCATGCCTGCGCTCCCTCCTCATGGCGCCGCTGCCGGACGCGCCGCGGCACCCGACGGCAACGACTGTGCGCGCCGGCGCTTCGGAGGGACTTCGGGGCCGCTGACGGTTCGCTGACGGTCGGCCGCCCAGAGCCGCTCCGACGGATCGCACCAGGGCCCGGCAGGCCGCCCCGGGGCCTGTACGGTTGCTCGCATGCGGTTTGGGGTGCTCGGGCCACTTGTGGTGTGGGACGACGAGGGGGAGACGGTCACGGTCCCCGAACTCAAGGTCCGGGCTCTGCTCGCGGATCTGCTCGCGCACGACGGGAAGCCGGTCTCCGCCGACCGCCTCGTCCACGACCTGTGGGGCGACGCACCGCCTGGCAAGCCCCACGGCGCCCTCCAGGCCAAGGTCTCCCAACTGCGCCGGGCGCTCGGCCGGGACCGGGTCGTACGGCAGGCACCGGGCTACCGCCTGCGCCTCGACCTCCCGACCGACGAGGTGGACGCCGACCGCTTTCACGCCCTCGTCGCCCAGGCCCGCCCCGTCCAAGACCCGGGCGCCAGGGCCGCCCTGCTCACCGAGGCCCTCGACCTGTGGCGGGGACCGGCCTACGCCGACTTCGCGGACGAGGAGTTCGTACGGGGGGCCGCTCGGCGCCTCGCCGAGCAGCGGCTGTCGGTGCTGGAGGAGCAGGCCGAGGCCCGGCTGGAGGCGGGGGACCACGTCCTGCTCGCCGGTGAACTGGCCGACCTGGTGGCCCAGCACCCCCTGCGGGAACGCCTGCGTGCCGTGCAGATTCGGGCGCTCTACCTGGCCGGCCGCCAGAGCGAGGCCCTGGCCTCGTACGAGGCCCTGCGTACCCACCTCGCCGAAGAACTCGGAGTGGATCCCGGCCCCGCCCTCGGCGCGCTCCACCAGGCGGTGCTGCGCCAGGACCCGGAGCTGGGACACACGGTCACCACCACACCACCGACGCCGACCGCTCCGGCGACCCCCGGTTCCGCCCCCAGGGCTCCCCACTCGAACCTCCCGGTCCCCCTCACCCCCCTCATCGGACGCGCTGACGCCCTGGCCCGTCTCTCCCGGCTCCTCGGCACCGCCCGTCTGACGACCCTCACCGGGCCCGGCGGCGTCGGCAAGACGCGCCTCGCCGTGGCCGCGGCCGCCTCGTTGACGGCGGAGGAACTGCCCGACGGCGTCTGGCTCGTGGAGTTCTCCGGCGTGCGGGCGGCCACCGTCGCCGACCTCGCCCAGGTCGTCGCCGGCGTGCTCGGCGTCCGCGACGACGCCCCGTCCGCCCTGCCGGGCACCGGAGCACCGTCCCCGTCCCCGGCGCACCGCCTCGCAGCCGTCCTGCGGGACCGCCGCACCCTGCTCGTCCTGGACAACTGCGAGCACGTCGTCGACGCCGCCGCCGAACTCGCCGAGCTGCTGATGCGCACGGCCCCCGGGCTGCGGGCCCTGGTGACCAGCCAGGAACTGCTCGGTCTGGCGGGCGAGACCCTGTTCCTTGTGGAGCCGCTCCACAACGACGACGCCGTACGGCTGTTCACCGAGCGAGCCGCCGCCTCAGCCCCCGGCTTCTTGCGCGACCCGGGCGCCGCCGACCCGGCCGACCGTGCCGCCGTCGCCGAGATCTGCCGCCGGCTGGACGGCATCCCGCTCGCCCTGGAACTGGCCGCGACCCGGGTACGTGCCCTCGGAGTACGGGAACTGGCGGCCCGGCTCGCCGACCGGTTCCGGATCCTGACCGCCGGTCAGCGGGGTGCGCCCGCCCGGCAGCAGACCCTGCGGGCGATGATCGACTGGAGCTGGGAGCTGCTCAGCGCGCCCGAGCGCATCGTGCTGCGCCGTCTCGCCGTGCACAGCGACGGCTGCGACCTGGCTGCCGCCGAAGCGGTGTGCGCCGGCGACGGAGTGGCCCGCGAGGAGGTGCTCGACCTCGTGACACGGCTCGTCGACCGGTCCTTCGTGGTCGTCGTCGAGGGCCCGGCCGGACCCCGCTACCGACTCCTGGAGTCCGTCGCCGCGTACGCCATGGAGCGGCTGGACGAGATGCAGGATCTCACCGCCGTACGCGATCGCCATCTGCGCCACTATCTCGCGCTCGCCGAGCGCGCAGAGCCCCGGCTGCGCTGTGCGGACCAGCGCTCCTGGCTCGCCGGCCTGGACGCGGAGGCCGGCAATCTGCGCGCCGCGCTCGACGAGGCGGTGCGCCGCGCCGCCACCGGGCAGGCCGACGAGGCCGTACGACTGGTCACCGCCCTGTCCTGGTGGTGGCTGCTGCGCGGCCGACTCACCGAAGGGCGCCGCAGCCTGTCGGCTGTCCTGGACGTCGCTTCCGGCTCGCCCGAACTCGTGCTGCTGCACGCCGCGTTCGCGCTGCTCACCGGCGAGCACGCCGAGAGGGCGACCACCGTGACGGCCGACGCCGTCCGCGACCCCGTACGCCGGGCGCGAGCCCTCTGGCTGTGCGCGTACGGCCTGTTCAGCGCCGGCGAAGTGACCGCGAGCGCAGAGCTGAACGCGCGGGCACTCGACCTCTTCCACAGCGGGGGCGAACAGTGGGGCACCGCAGCCGCGCTCGGCCTGCGCGCCACGCTCGCCCTGGTCCGCGGCGACCTCGACGCCGTCGGCCGGGACGGACGGCGCAGCGCCGAGCTCTTCGACGAAGTGGGGGACCACTGGGGTGAGTTGCAGACCGTGTCGCCGCTCGCCGCGCTCGCCGAGATCAAGGGCGAGTACGACGAGTCGGCCCGCCTGCAACGAGAGGGCCTGCGGCTGGCACGGGAGCTGGGCCTGGAAGCCGAGGTGTCGGCGCGGCTGTCCGGACTCGGAAGACTTGAGCTGCTCGCCGGCCACTGGGACCAGGCACGCAGCCTGCACGAGCAGGCACGCCGTATCGCCGCCGAGCAGGGATACAAGTACGGCGAGATCCACTCCGAGATGGGCCTGGCACTCGGCGCGCGCCGCTCCGGCGACCTCGACACCGCCGAGGCCCACCTGCTGCACCTGCGCGACGGCTTCGCCGACGTCTCGTCGGAGGCGGGTGACCATCTGCTCCTGGCCGAGCTCGGCTTCATCGCCGAACTCCGCGCTGACGCCGACCAGTGCGTCCGTCATCACCTGCGCGGACTGGACGTCGCACGCTCTCTCGGCGAGCCGCGCGCGCTCGCCCTGTCCCTGGAGGGCCTCGCGGGGGCGGCGGCCCTGCGAGGGTGCGCGCGTGCCGCCGGGTGCGCCGCGCTGCTGCTCGGGGCGGCGGACGCGGCCCGCCGGGGGGTGGGCGCCCCGCTGCCGCCCGCCGAGCGCGGTGACGTCGACCGTGTCACGGCGGCCGCACGGGCGGTTCTGGGCGAGCCGGCCTTCACGGAGGCGTTCGAGCGTGGCCTGGGGCTCGGTGTGGAGGAAGCGGTGCGCCGGGCCCGTACGACACTCGACCGGCCCGAGTGCGGAACCGCTTGAGAACCGGCCCGCGGGTTCGCGGCCTGATCCTCACTTCTGTCGTGACGCGGACGGACATCGCCCCATGGCCTTCGCCGCCGACGGAATGATCGTCCGCACCAGGTCGGTGGTGCGCTCCACCAGGTCGGCCCGGTCGTCGAGCACCCACGAGATGTGCTGGGCGCCGAAGAACGCCGAGACCAGGACGGCAGCGAGCGTCTCGGGCGCCGGCCGGTCGTCCTCCGGGCCCGCTTCGCGATCCTTGGCCAACCAGGAGGTGAGCAACGTGGTGTACGCCTCGTACGGCAACGGGAGCCGGACGTCGATGAGCTGGCGCTCGAGTTGCAGGCCGAGAGGCGGGAGCGCCAGCTCCTCCACGGCCTCCGCGATCTCGCCGATCCGGCCGTCATCCCGGCCGCCTCGGCCACGTCCAGGATGGTGACGGCTGGATGGCCCTTGGCGGCGAACGCCTGGGCGGCCGCCGCGAGTATGCCCTTCCTCGTTCGTACCGCGCGCTCCTGCTTCAGCTCCCTGCTCCGCGGCGGGAGTTGGGCACCGAAGGCTTCACCGGCTATTCCCCTTGTGATCCCTTTGCACTCTTTTGAAGAACCGGCCGACACCGCGCGCCACGGGCGCGTCTCCGTCACCGGAGGGGGCTCTCAGGCGTTCGCGTTCAGGTCAGGCGCACCCGACTGCCCGTCCTCGCCGAGGACTTGACCGCGTCCAGCAAGCGGTGCGTGCGGGCCGCCGTGCCGAAGTCCGGGCCGAAGTCCCCGCCCGTGCGGATCGCCTGGCCCAAGTCCCTGTACACCTGGGCCACGTTGCTGACCGGGGACGGCGTTCCCAGCAGGGGGCCGTAGGCGTCGGGCACGGTCAGGATCTCCGCGGGCCTGCCGTTCGCCGTCTCGTGGGTCAGGGTGAACTGCGGGCCCACCAGCGAGTCGTCGGACGACACCAGGACCAGACGGCCCTTCCGGCCGTGCACCTCGATGCGGAAGCCGTCGCCCCGCGGGCCGCCCGTCATGAAGTGGGCCGAGGCCGCAGCGCCCGACTCCAGGAGGCCGCCGAGCACGATCTGGTCGGGCGAGGTCACCTCGATCCGCCGCCCGGTCTCCTCCGTCGTGATGCGGTCGATCCGCGTCGTGAGGGTCGCCGAGACCTCCGTGAAGTCCCCGACGGCGTACTGGAACATGTCCAGCGAGTGCCCGCCGACCACGGCGACATGGTTGACGCCCTTCGTCTCGTCGAACAGAGCCGCGTACCGCTGCGACCACACCTCGGGCGTGGAGAGGGAGAACAGCAGGGACGCCGAGAGCACCTCGCCGACCAGGCCCTGGCCGAGCAGGTCCCGCAGGAGCCGTACGGCCGGGTGGTGGCGGCTCTGAAGCCCCACCGCGTGCCGTACGCCCGCCGCCCGCGCCGCCGACTCGAAGCGCTCGGCGGTCGCCGCGTCCAGAGCCAGCGGCCACTCGCTGTACACGTGCTTGCCCGCGGCGATCGCCGACTCCACCAGACCTTCCCGGGAGGGGAGTTGCACCACGACGGTGACCAGGTCCACGTCCGGGTCGGCCATCAGCGCCGCCGCGTCGTCGTACGCCCTTCCCGCGCCCCAGACCTCGGCCGCGGCCCGCGCCGACTCCGGGCTGCGGGCGGCCACCGCCGTGACCTCGAAGTCGTCCAGCGCCTTCAGCGCCGGCAGATGGATGTGCCGGCCCCACCCCCGCTCCGCGTGTGCGCCGACGACTCCCACTCGGATCCTGTCCGCCACGTGATCACCTTTCCCGTACGTGAGTTGCTCCGACGGATTGCCGGATGCCGGATGCCGGATCGCCGGACTGTCAGACGTGGCCGACCGTCGGGGCCGCCTCCGGCGTCACCTCGGGGCCCTTCGACTCGGCCTGCCCCTGCCTCGGCTGCTTGGCGTCCCGCAGCACGAAGAACGTGACCAGCCAGGCCACGAACACGAACCCGGCCGCGCACACGAAGGCCAGGCTGTAGCCGTCGCGCAGGGCCTGGACCTCCGGACGGCCCTCACCCAGCAGCGAGTTGCCGTGCGCGGTGGCGACCGTCGCGAGCACCGCCAGGCCCACCGCGGCGCCGGCCTGCTGCGCCGTGTTGTTCAGACCGGAGGCCAGGCCCGCGTCCTGCGGCTTCGCACCCGACATGGCGCGCATGATGACCGACGGCACCGTCAGACCCATGCCGAAGCCCTGGACGACCAGCGTCGGCGCCACGTCCACCCAGTAGGTGCCGTCGACCGGGGCCAGGCTGAGCCACAGCAGACCGGCGCCGAGGAACAGCAGCCCGGTCAGCAGCACCGGGCGGGTGCCGTGGCGGGCGACCAGCTTGGCCGTGAAGAACAGCGACATCGTGCCGATGACGAGGGGTGCCGGCAGGAACGCCAGACCGGTCTGCATCGAGTCGAAGCCCAACACCCGCTGGAGGTAGAGGGCGTTGAGGAACTGGAAGCCGAAACCAGCGGAGAACACCAGCACCACCGCGATGTTGGCGCCGACGGTCTCCTTGCTGCGGAAGATTCGCAACGCCAGCAGCGGACGCTTCGCCGTGGCCTGCCGCCACACGAACGCCCCGAGGAGGGCCACCGAGATCGCGCCGTACAGCGACAGCTCGCCGGCGCCGAACTTGTCCTCGGACACCTGCGAGATGGTGAACACGCCCAGCGACAGACCGGCCGTCACCAGGACCGCGCCGACCGCGTCCGCGCCCGCCTTCAGGCCCAGGCCCGGCTGCTCGCCGAGCAGCTTCAGGGCGGACACCAGGGTGAGCGCGCCGATCGGCAGGTTGATCAGGAACACCCAGTGCCAGCCGAACGTGTCGGTGATGACACCGCCCGCGATCAGACCGAGGGCACCGCCGCCCGCGGACACGAAGCTGTAGATGCCCATGGCCTTGGCCTGCTCGTTCGGCTCCGGGAACAGGCCGACGATCATGCCGAGCACCACCGCGGACGCCAGCGCGGCGCCGACGCCCTGGAGGAAGCGCCCGCCGATCAGCATCTCGGGGCTGTTCGCCACACCGCACACCAGCGAGGCGACGGTGAAGGTGACCAGACCGCTCAGGAACACCTTCTTGGTGCCGATCAGGTCGCCGAGCCGGCCGGACAGCAGAAGCAGCCCGGCGAAGGCGATGAGGTAGGAGTTCACCACCCAGGACAGGCCGCTCTGGGAGAAGCCGAGCCCGTTCTGGATGGTCGGAAGAGCGACCGTGACGATCGTCCCGTCAAGGATGATCATCAACTGCATCGCGCAGAGGATGGTGAGCGCGAGGCCACGTGGGGTGCGGGGCTGTGCTGTCGGACGGGTCACTGTTCACTTCTTCCGTCGGCAGGTCGAAAACCGTTTCGTGGGCCGGGGGTTGAGCAGCGGTGGGGCCGACGCCGGCGACCGCGCCGGGGGCGATGTTCGCCTCGGGTGGCGCGCTGCGTGCTTCCGCCGAGGTGCCTCCACAGTAAAAAACCAATCGACCTGTTTGTCAATCTGTTCGACCTTGAGCGCCGAGAGTTGGGTGTGAGGGTAAAACTGCAGTTCAGGGCACTTTTCTGAGCGGTTCTGCAGCTGTCGACTCCTCGTCCCGGTCGGCGGGCGGTGTGCTCTCAACGCCAGGAAAAGTACCAGTTAGTTGGTTTTTTGTGGGCCGAGAGGCAGACTGGGCCAAGAACCAGTGAAGGGGTTGGATGCATGGCCAGGCAGGAACGCGCGGAGGTCACTCGGGCGGCCATCCTCGACGGGGCGGCGCGCGCCTTCGACGCCGAGGGGTATCACGGGACGACGCTCGGCGACATCGTGAAGGAAGCGGGCGTGACGAAGGGGGCGCTCTACTTCCACTTCTCGTCCAAGGAAGAGTTGGCCCAGGCCCTGATCGACGAGCAGTTCTCGGTGCCCGGCCCCGCGGCAACCCCCGAGAGGGCGGGAGTGCAGGTCGTCATCGACATCCTGCACATGATGGCTCGTCAGCTGGTGGCGGACGTACGGGTGCGGGCCGGTATCCGGCTGGTGATCGACCAGAGCTCCAAGACGGGGATCGTCAGTGAGCCGTACACCCGGTGGATCGAGCTGTTTGAGGGCCACTTGGTTCGGGGGCAGGAGCGAGGGGACGTCAAGCCGGACGTCGATCCGGCCCGAGCGGCGCGGTTGATCGTGGGTTGCTGGACCGGGCTGCAGTTGAGTTCCCAAGTACTCTCCGGGCGGCAGGACTTGAGCGCCGAGACGACGCTGATGTGGGAAATGCTGCTGCCCAGCATCGTGCCGCCGCGGAGGCTGGGGCGGTTTCGGCCGGAGGGGAGTGCCGCGGGCGCGGCGAAGGAGTTCGTTGCCGCGGGGTGACTGGAGCAGGCGACGGACGCCGACTGCGTCGTATCCGCCGAGCTCTCCGGACAGCCGGTCAGCCGGTCAGCTGGCCAGCCGGCCGGCGGTTGAGTGGTCGGCCGTCAGCCGGTCGTCCGCGAGCTGAAGTCGATGTACCGGTATGCGAGGCAAGGGAAGCCCCTCGGTGCCTGCGTCTTACGCGTTACCGCCAATAACCGGCTCCCCGATTTGGCGGTCCGCTGCCCTGTGGCCCCCTTCCGGCGTGGCTAGCGTCGGTGCATGAGGCGACGCAAGCGCATCGGAACGAGCCGCGGCACGTCCTTACGACGCGTGCGGGACAGAGCGATTCAGCGGCGGGAGGAAGTCAGGTCCGGGGCCTGGCGCCGACGGTTCGGCCGACGCGCGGAGCAGGCCCGGCCCTGGCTCCAGTTCATGGCGGACCTGGTCACGCTTCTTGCACGGTTGGTGCGGTAGGGGCGGTGCGGCCGCGGTGCTCCTGTGACTCCCGTGTCCGGAGAGACATCTGTTCCGGAGACCGTCAGGCTGGAGGGCGAGTGCCGGAGCGGTGCGGACGAGCCGGCGCGTGGAGGTGAGGTGTCACATGGCGGGATCGGAGTCGGGAGCGGGGTCTGGCTCAGCCGGGTCTGGAGCGGCCGGGTCTGCGGCGGCGGGGGGTTACTCCGCCACGCCCCTCGCCAAGAAGCTCGGCATCAAGGCGGGGCACCGGGTCCGTCTCCAGGGTGCGCCCGAAGGGTGGGACGTTCCCGGACTGCCCGACGGCTGCGACCTCGCCGCCGGTGGCCCGCGCGGAGCGGATGTCGTGGTCGCCTTCCACCGCGAGTACGCAAGGCTCGCGGCCGAGGCGGCCGGCCTGGTCGAGGACCTGGCGGATCACGCCGCGCTGTGGATCGCCTGGCCACGAAGAGCGGCCGGCCACGTCAGCGACATCACCGAGAACGGCCTGCGGGAGGTCTTCCTTCCGCTCGGCGTCGTGGACGTGAAGGTCGCGGCGCTGGGGGAGGACTGGTCGGGCCTGAAGTTCGTACGCCGGAGGGAGAACCGGCGGAGGTGAGGAGCGGCCCACCCCACCCCCGCATTCTCGTCTCCGAGAAGTCCTTGCCGTGAACGACTAGCATCGCCGCGGTTGATGGCCGTCGCTTCGAGGGGACGTGGGACATGGACGCGCCGAGGGTCGCGGTCGCCGTGGTGACGATGGGCAACCGGCCCGACGAGGTCGACGCCCTGCTGCGGTCCGTGGCCAAGCAGGACCTCGCCCCGGCCCGGATCGTGATCGTGGGCAACGGCTGCCGGCTGCCCGAGTTCGCCGAGCGGCTCTCCCTGCCCGGCGAGGTCACCACCCTCGACGTGGAGGAGAACCTCGGCTGCCCCGGCGGGCGCAATGTCGCACTCGCCCGGCTGCGGGACTTCGGCGACGTCGACGTGGTCGTGGAGCTCGACGACGACGGCCTCCTGGTGGACGCCGATGTGCTGCGCCGCGTACAGGAGTTGTTCGCGGCCGACGACCGCCTCGGCATCGTCGGTTTCCGCATCGCCGACGAGCACGGCGAGACCCAGCAGCGACACGTCCCCCGCGTCGGCGCCTCCGACCCGCTGCGCGGCGGATACGTCACCGGGTTCCTCGGCGGCGGCCACGCCCTCCGCATGGCCATGCTCGCCGAGACCGGCGACTGGCCCGCCGAGTTCTTCTTCGCGCACGAGGAGACCGACCTGGCCTGGCGGGCCGCCGACCGCGGCTGGCGCATCCTGTACGCGCCCGAACTCCTGCTCCAGCACCCGAAGACCTCTCCGGCCCGGCACGCCATCTACTACCGGGTCAACGCCCGCAACCGCGTCTGGCTGGTCCGCCGCCGGCTGCCGCTGCCGCTCGTCCCGGTCCACCTCGCCGTCTGGACGGCACTCACCCTGCTGCGGACGAGGTCGTCGAGCGGACTGCGCGCCTGGCTCGGCGGCTTCGTCGAGGGTGTACGGCAACCCGCAGGCGAACGGCGTCCGATGCGCTGGCGAACGGTCTGGCAGCTGACCCGCCTGGGCCGCCCGCCCATCATCTGAGACCTCGGACATCGGAAAAACGGGACGAGGACCCCGGTCGTTCACCTCCGCCGACCGGGGCCCTCTCGCGTCCCACGGATCCGGCCACGACGGCGACACTCCCCCGAGCTGCGCGTTCTACGCGCGCACCCTCGGGCCAGATCCGATGTAGTGATCACATCAGGTTGCGCCAACAAATCGCTAACATTGGCCAACGCATCTACGTTTCAGCGTTTCACCGCCTGGCCTGAAGTCGACGGCACCGGTGGGGAACCGATGGTGTGGAAGCGCGGGGTGGGAGCGGATTCCGGCACTGGACGGTGCCGGGTGGCTGGCGGGAAACCGTCGTGACGAGGGCGGAATTCCGCCAGAAGTGGGCGGCGTGATGGGGCGCGGATCGCAGTCAGGGCTGCGGTTCGGACTGCTCGGGCCGCCGATTCTGTACGACGGTCACGGCGCCCACGGCGGCGAAGGCGGCCACGGTGTGCGGGTGGTCGGCAGCCGCAAGCAGCGGATCCTGCTGGCCGCGCTGCTCCTCGAAGCCGGCCGGGTCGTCTCCACCAAGTCCCTCAAGGAGGCGCTGTGGGGGAGCACCCCGCCCGCCTCCGCCAAGGCGTCCCTGCACAACCACGTCTCCCGTCTGCGACGGCTGCTCGACGACCCCGAGCGACTCCAGGCGGTGGCCCCCGGCTACCTGCTGCGGGTGGCACCCGGCGAACTCGACGTCCAGGTATTCGAGAGCCACGCCGCCCGGGCCCGCGGCGCCCACGCCGACGGCGCCTGGACCGAGACCCTCCACGCCTGCGCGGCGGCCCTCGCGCTGTGGCGGGGCGCACCGCTCAGCGGTGTCCCCTCCGAAGTCGCCGGGTACGCCCTGGTGCAGCGCCTGGAGGAGGCCCGGCTCCTCCTCCTGGAGTGGCGCTACGACGCCGAGCTCGCCCTCGCGCCCACCCGGCCCGACGCCCTCGTCCCGGAACTCTCCGCGCTCGCCGCCGAACATCCGCTCCGCGAGTCCTACCACCGCCAGCTGATGCTCGCCCTCCACCGCACCGGCCGCCAGGCCGAGGCCCTCGCCGTCCACCGCGACCTGCGCAGCCGCCTCATCGGGGAACTCGGCGTGGAGCCGGGCCCCGCCGTCCGCGCGGCCCACGTGGAGGTACTGCGCGGGGGAGCAGCGGCACAAAGCCCCGAGCCGAACGCCCCGACCCACCCACCGACCGACGGCACCAACCGGGCCGACGGCACCCCCGACACGCCTGACGCGAACGCATCGCACCACACAGACCCGGCCGACGGCACCAACCGGGCCCACAGCACCCCCGACACGCCTGACGCGAACACATCGCACGACACAGACCCGGCCGCC
>NZ_KB911807.1:0-38704 GCF_000383655.1 Streptomyces sp. 351MFTsu5.1
CCGTCCAGGAGTGCCTTGGCGGTGGTCTTCGCGGCGGTGTCGCCGGACTTGGCGGCGTAGTAGCTGAGCGTCTTGGCGTAGGCGGCGGCCACGCCGACGTCGTTGGTGTAGTCGGCGACGGTGACGTGAAGTGCGCTGTTGGCGCCGGGACTTGACGCGTTCCAGGTGTCGGGCTGGCCC
This sequence comes from Streptomyces sp. 351MFTsu5.1, assembly GCF_000383655.1. Lineage (NCBI taxonomy): Bacteria > Bacillati > Actinomycetota > Actinomycetes > Kitasatosporales > Streptomycetaceae > Streptomyces > Streptomyces sp. 351MFTsu5.1. Next base: position 181 of record NZ_KB911807.1, read on the forward strand.
GACCACTGAAGCGTGGAGGGGATCTGGTAGGTGCCGTCCGGGTTGATCGTGGTCTTGGACAGCGCCCACTTGACCCACTTGTCGAGGACCGCCTTGGCCTGGGTGTTGCCGGTCTGCTGGTAGTACTCGGCGACGCGTTCCATCGACCAGGCCTGGAAGCCGAACCACTGGTTGGAGGGCGGGTCGTGGTAGACGGGCTGCTCGTCGTAGTACATGCCGTAGAAGGTGGACTTGCCGGCCGGGGGAGTGGCGTAGCGGCCCGCCCAGCTGTTGGTCGCGCCGCCCGCGATGGCGCCCTCGTCGGACTGCAGCCAGCGGTAGAACTCCAGCTGCCGGCTCAGCGAGGTGGTCCAGTCCGCCGCCCCGGTCGCCGACTTGGGCTTCAGATCGGCGTACGAGCTGAGTGCGTAGGCGGCCATCGGGTTCTGGTAGCCGCTGTGCGCGTGGCTGGAGCCGATGCGCCAGGCCCAGCCTGCCGAGGTGTCGGTCGCGCCGCCCCAGGCGTAGTACCAGGACAGCAGGTACATCGAGGAGTTCTTGCCGCTGCCGGCCGGGCAGGTGGACGGCCCGACACAGGTGCCGATCTTCTTGAAGTACTTGTCGTACATGGCGTAGCGCAGGTAGTCGCCCATCTTCGCGGCCTTGCCCACGGTCGCCGAGACGTCGGAGCCCTTGCCCTGCTGCCGGGCCCAGATGTCCGCCCAGTACGCGGCCTGCACCGCGCGCGCGTCGGCGTCGGGGGCGTTGGTGAACTTCCACTGCTTGGCGTAGGAGGAGTCACCGGTGAACAGGTCCAGGTACCCGTTCTTGCCGCCGTACTTGAAGGCGTCACAGGTCGGCTGCGGCACCGTCTCCCACACCGACTCCTGCGCACCGCGCTGGAAGGTGTTGATGTACGACGGCCCGGTGTCGGTGGGTCCTGCCTCGCACTTGCCGGGTGAGTTGCCGTAGCCGTAGACGTTGTCGACGTCCTGGAGCCAGTGCATGCCGTAGATGTCGTCGGTGCCGTACGCCGACTTCAGTTCACCGGCGATCGGGTCCGAGCCCACCGAGACCCCGCTGTCCAGCTTGGCCGGGTACTCGTTGGGGGTGTCCAGCTCGGGGGCGTAGGTGGCCGGCTTGGAGGCGTTGTAGAAGGAGTTGGTGGGCTGGTCGGCGTGGGTGGGGATCATGTACTTCTCCATGATGTCCCAGGCCCCGTTGAACTTGGACCAGTCACCGCTCACCTTGCCGTACATGGCCTGCAGCCACAGGAGGTAGCTGTACGCCTCCGAGGTGGTCTCGTGACCGTGGTCCGGCGCCTCGACGATCAGCGTCTCCACCGAGTGGTAGGGGATGCCCTCGGGGGAGAAGTAGCCGTTCGCCGGATTGGTGATCTTCCCGTACAGATCCAGGAAACGGGCGTCGTACGCCTTGGTCGCCCCGAGCTGCGTGACGGTGACCGACGCCTTGGCGTGGCCGGGTGCGGTGGACTCGAAGGTGGCCGTGCCGGTGCCGGAGGAGTCGGCGGTGATGGTCACCGTCTGCGCGGTGCTCCAGTTCGACGGCGTGAAGGTCAGCGAGGCGCCACCCGTGACCGAGAGGCCCGAGTTGCCGCTCGCGCGGGCCGTTGTGACCGTCACGTTCGCGCTCGGCTGCTTCGACAGCTTCACGTCGTACGTGCCTGTCTTGCCCTGCTGGACGCCCAGTTGGGACGGAGTGGCGACCACGGACGGACCGGACGCCACCGTGATGCCGACCGGCGTCGACTCGGCGGACGCGCCCAGGCTGTCGTACGCCTTCGCCAGCAGCGAATGACTGCCCACGGTCAACCCGGAGGCCGAGAGCGAGTACGGCGACGTCGTGTCCGTGCCCAGCAGCGTGGTGTTGTCGTAGAACTCCACCTTGCTGATCGTCGCGTTGTCCGCCGCGGCGGCCGTCGCGGCGAGCGGGACCGCGGTGCCCTGGGTGTAGACGGCACCGGCGGCCGGGCTGGTCAGCACGGTGATCGGCGGCTGGTGGGCGCCGGTGCAACTGGTGCCGTTGACGGCGAAGTTGGTGGGCGCGGTGTTGCTGCCGCTGTAGGTGAACTGCGCGCCGGTGGAGACGGCGGCACCCGCGGCGATGGTCGCGTTGTAGCCGGCGTCCTTCACGCTGATGTTCTGGCCGGACTGGGACCAGACGCCGTTCCAGCCGTTGCTCAGCTTCTGGTTGCCGGAGTAGCCGTACGTCAGGGTCCAGCCGTTGATGGCGTCCGTGCCGCGGTTGGTGATCGTCAGGTCCGCGGTGAAACCGGAGCCCCAGTCATTGGTCTTGTAGTCGACAGAGCACTGAACAGCGGCTGCCTGTGCGGGAGTTGAAGCCGCACTCAGCATCGCGAACGGCAGTGCCATGGCCGCCACGACAGCGGTCCACAATCGCCGGACGGTCCGGCGTCTCCTGGTGGGGGGCATTGCTGGTTCCTCCTTGTGCGGCTCGGAGAAGTCAAGGCTTGAACCAGTGGGAGCGCTCCCATAGTGAGGATGAGGGTTCAAGGGGTCAAGGCTTGTGAACAGTCGAAAAGATTCGACGAACAGACCGAGCAAAAGGCATGTGACTCCTCTGTTCTTTGCCGTCACTTGGCGCTACCTTCCTTGACACCAGTGGGAGCGATTCCATCAGTCGACGCGTCCGTGACGGCGCGCTGATCTGCAAGGAGTCGCTCATGCGACACCCCCCGCGTTCAGTACTTTTAACCGCCGTCACCGATGCGGTCGCCCTTGTCGGGCCCGTTACGGTCGGGCGGCGACTTCATGTGCGTCCATGGCCGTCAACGAGCCCTGCCCGCACCGTGCCACCTGCCCCGGTATCCCGTACCAGGTCGCCGGATGCAGGATCTCGTCGACCGTGTCCGGGGCGCAGGCCGGCCGGTCCGGCGGGCCGTCTCGCCGCCGCCCCGCACCGTTCGACGCCCGCGGCCTGTCGTGTCCCGGCTGGACATGGAACCCCTGGGACCGCTCTTCCGGGCCGTCCCTGATCAGCGGCTACGACGGCACCCCCACAGCGTTCGGCACCGGGCTGCGCGACCGTCTGCGTGCCCCGAACGGATAGCACCCGCTCGACGGACAACACCCGCGATCGATAAGGAAACCCGCACTCATGAGTCGTACGAGAACAGCGCTCCTCGCTGCCCTTGCGCTCGTCGCAGGGGCCTCCGGGACCGCGCTCGCCGTGGTCCCCGGGGACGTGGGCATCGCCGCCGTCCCCTGCACCGTGGACTACAAGGTGCAGAACCAGTGGGACACCGGCTTCACCACCGCCGTCACGATCACCAACAACAGCGCCGCCAAGTCGAGTTGGTCGCTGAAGTGGTCGTACGCCGGAAACCAGAAGGTCTCCAACTTCTGGAACTCCAAGATCAGTCAGAGCGGTACGGCCGTCACCGCCGCCAACGAGAGCTACAACGGCTCGCTGGGCACCGGCGGTTCGGTCAGCTTCGGCTTCCAGGGCACCTACAGCGGCACCAACGCGGTGCCGACCACGTTCACGCTCGACGGCGTGACCTGCAACGTCGACGGCGGCGGCCCCACCGACCCGGGCCCGACGGATCCGGGCACCCCCGGCACCGGCACCCGGGTCGACAACCCCTACACGGGCGCCAAGGTGTACGTGAACCCCGAGTGGTCCGCCAATGCCGCCGCCGAGCCGGGCGGCAGCCGCATCGCCAACCAGCCCACCGGCGTGTGGCTGGACCGGGTCGCCGCGATCAACGGCGCCGGCGGGAAGATGGGCCTGCGGGCGCACCTCGACGAGGCCCTGAGGCAGAAGGGCAGCGGCGAACTCGCCGTCCAGTTGGTGATCTACGACCTGCCGGGTCGCGACTGTGCCGCGCTCGCCTCCAACGGTGAGTTCGGTCCGACGGACATCGACAAGTACAAGACGCAGTACATCGACCCGATCGCCGCGATCCTCGCCGATCCCAAGTACGCCTCGCTGCGGATCGTCACCACGGTCGAGCTCGACTCCCTGCCGAACCTCGTCACCAACGTGTCGCCCCGGAACACCGCCACCCCCAACTGCGACACGATGAAGTCCAACGGCAACTACATCAAGGGTGTCGGCTACGCGCTGAACAAGCTCGGTGACGTCCCCAACGTCTACAACTATGTGGACGCCGGGCACCACGGCTGGCTCGGCTGGGACGACAACTTCTCGGCGACCGTCCAGACGATCAAGCAGGCGGCGACCGCCGAGGGCGCCACGGTGAACGACGTCCACGGCTTCATCACCAACACCGCCAACTACAGCGCGCTGAAGGAGCCGTACTACACCATCAACGACTCCGTGAACGGCAAGTCCGTGCGCGAGTCGAAGTGGGTCGACTGGAACCGTTACGTCGACGAGCTCTCCTACGCCCAGGCCTTCCGTCAGGAGGCCGTGAGCCAGGGCTTCCCCTCGGGCGTCGGCATGCTCATCGACACCTCCCGCAACGGCTGGGGCGGCAGCGCCCGGCCGACCGGTCCCGGCGCCAAGACCGACGTGGACACCTACGTCGACGGCGGCCGTATCGACCGGCGCCTCAACACCGGCAACTGGTGCAACCAGTCCGGTGCCGGCCTCGGCGAGCGTCCGCAGGCCAGCCCGGCGGCCGGGATCGACGCCTACGTCTGGATCAAGCCCCCGGGTGAGTCCGACGGCGCCAGCAGCGCCGTCCCGAACGACGAGGGCAAGGGCTTCGACCGGATGTGCGACCCGACGTACACCGGCAACCCGCGCAACAACAACCACATGTCCGGTGCGCTGCCGAACGCCCCGCTGTCGGGGCACTGGTTCTCGGCGCAGTTCCAGGAGCTCATGAAGAACGCGTACCCCGCGCTCTAGCTGGGCCGGGTGCGGTGGGACTGCGGGTGCCGGTCCGTCGTGGCCGGTCGCGCCCACGCGGCGGAGCCGCACATCGATACAACCCCGCGCCCCTGAGGGCATCAACGCCACCGGGGTCTGGTCAGTGCTCTTCGGCCAGGCCCCGGCGGATCGCCAGCTCCACCGCAGAGTAGTCGCCGTCGGGGCGGTGCACCTCGCACCGCCCCGACGGCAACAGCGGTGGCTGGGCCATGAACCGGGGGTTCGTACCATGGTGCGGCTGGGCCGCGTGCACCAGGAAGGGGTGGCAGAGATAGACGTCACCCGGGCTGCCGGTGGCGTGGGCGAGGGGGCGGTGTGCCGATGCCGCGTCCACTTTCGGGCCCAGTTCCAGGAAGGAGGCGCCCTGTTCCCCGTACGGCTCCAGGACCGGCGGTACGTCGAGATGGGAGCCCACTCTGATGCGGGTCGGGGCGTCCTCCTCCGTGACCTCGCTGAACAGGAACAGCATCAGCAACGCGCGGTCCCTGGAACGGAGGTTGGTGTGGTACATCCCCGGCTCAGCCCCGTCGGGGAGGTAGCTCCCTTCGATGTGCCAGCCCGCGTCGTCCGGCTCCTCCGTGTGCGGAAACCGCAACGGGAAGGTGCCCAGCGAATAGCGGGACTGCCAGCGGTCCTCACCCACCAGAAGGTCGAACGCCTCGTGCAGGACCGGGGAGTTCGCGGCCGCCGCGAACGGGCCCTGTGCCATCCCGGCCACCCACACCACCGGGTCCTTCCAGGAGGCCGGGTCCTCGGGGTCGTAGCCCGTCTCCCGCCACAGCAGCGACGCGCAGTGCTGGGCGACGCGCGGCGGGAAGGCGCCCTCGATCCGCACGAATCCGTCTTCGAGGAAGCGCTCCACCAGTCCGTCGTCCATGTGGGTCATCGTGGTGGACCGGTCGCACCGGCGCATCCCCTTTTTCCTTGCCTCCGCTCTGCCGTCATTTTGCCGTCACGGCAACATCGCTGGCGTCCTCGCGGTGCGTCGGCGCACTCTGGCGGCATCCTGAGGAGAGGCTGACGGCATGGCGCACCACCACCACGATCACCAGCACACCGACGTCGACTGGTCCAGGATGGCCGAGCACCTGGAGACCCAGGCGGAACTGTTCACGCCCCTGTACGAGCGGGCCCTCGCCTGGCTCGGGCACAAGCAGACCGAACCCGGGCTGGTCGTCGACGCGGGGAGCGGGCCCGGAGTGCTCTCCTGTCTGCTCGCGGAGGCCTTCCCCGGGGCCCGGGTCGTCGCCGTCGACGCGGCCGAGCCCCTGCTGGAGCGGGCCACGGCGCGGGCCGCGCGGCTCGGTCTCGCCGACCGCTTCGGCACCCTGGCCGGTGAACTCCCCGGCGTTCTCGACGACTTGGACTACCCCGTCGACCTGCTGTGGGCCAGCCGGAGCCTGCATCACCTGGGGGACCAGCGGGCCGGGATCGCCGCGTTCGCCGCCCGGCTGGCGCGCGGGGGCACCCTGGCGCTGATGGAGGGCGGACTGCCCGCCCGCTTCCTGCCCCGGGACATCGGGATCGGGCGGCCGGGGCTCCAGGCGCGGCTCGACGCGCTGGAGGAGGAGTGGTTCGCCGAGATGCGGGCGGGGCTGGCCGACTCCGTGGCCGAGGTCGAGGACTGGCCCGCGCTGATGGCCGCCGCGGGGCTTCGGCACACGGGGACCCGGAGTTTCCTGCTGGATCTTCCGGCGCCGACCACGGACCGGGCCCGGGCCTACATCGCCGCGTCGCTGGGGCGGCTGCGGGAGGTGTTCGCCGAGCAGCTCTCGCCGGACGACCGGGAGACCGTCGACCGGCTGCTCGACCCCGAGGACGCGGCGAGCGTGCATCGGCGCGGAGACCTGTTCGTGCTGGCCGCGCACACGGTGCACACCGCCGTGCGGACCGCCTGAGGTCGGTCGACCCCGCGGCACTTGACTTCGAGAACGCTCCAATTGATGTACTCCCTGACATCCACAAGCGCACAGCGCACCACAGGGGGAAACCATGTCCGACGCACCGGTCGCACTCATCACCGGCGGTGGCAGCGGTATCGGCGCCGCGGTGGCACGGCAACTGCTCGACGCGGGCCACAAGGTGGCCGTCACCGGCCGCGGTGAGCCCCGGCTGCGTGCCTTCGCCGAGGAACTCGGCAATCCTGACGGCCTGTTGACGTTCGTCGGCAACGCGGGCGAGTACGCCGACGTGAAGGCGGCCGTCGACGGCACGCTCAAGGAGTTCGGGCGACTGGACACGGTCGTCGCCAACGCCGGCTTCGCCACGCACGACACCGTGGCCGCGGGGGACCCGGCGGGCTGGACCGAGATGGTGCTGACCAACGTCCTCGGCCCCGCCCTGCTCATCCGGGCCTCCATCGACGCGCTCAAGGAGACCCGCGGCCGGATCGTGCTGATCGGCAGCGTCGCCGGGTTCGTGCACGGGCCCGGCAACATCTACGGCGCCACGAAGTGGGCGGTGACCGGGCTCGCCGAGAACGCCCGGCGCGAGGTCACGGAGTTCGGGGTCGGGGTCACCCTGATCGCCCCGGGGCGCGTGGAGACGCCGTTCTGGGACAGCTACGGCAGCCTGCCGCCCGGTCACCTGCTCACCGCCGACCAGATCGCCGACTCGGTGGTGTGGGCCGTACGGCAGCCTGAGGGCGTCGACATCAACACGGTCGTCGTCCGTCCGATCGGGCAGCCCGTCTGACGGTCGGCGCCGGACACACAACGGCCGGCGGTGGGCCCCCGACACGGGAGGCCCACCGCCGGCCGAAGCACTGGTCCGTCAGGCGGCGTTGAACGTCGACGGGTCCGGGCCGAGGCGCCGGTCCTCGTTGAGCGCGCTGATCGCCGCCAGGTCCTCGGTGTCCAGGCTGAAGTCGAAGACCTCGATGTTCTCCTTGATCCGCGACGGCGTCACGGACTTCGGGATCACGACATTGCCGAGCTGGAGGTGCCAGCGCAGCACGACCTGGGCCGGGGTGCGGTTGTGCTTCTGGGCGATGGCCACGACCGCCGGGACCTCCAGGAGGCCCTTGCCGGAGCCGAGCGGCGACCAGGCCTCGGTGGCGATGCCCTGCTCCGCGTGGAACTCGCGGGCCGCCCGCTGCTGGAGGTGCGGGTGCAGCTCGATCTGGTCCACGGCCGGGACGACGGACGTCTCGGCGATCAGCCGCCGCAGATGCTCGGGCTCGAAGTTGGAGACACCGATGGCCTTGATCCGGCCGTCGGCGTGCAGCTTCTCGAACGCCTTGTAGCTGTCGACGTACAGGTCGCGGGCGGGCGTGGGCCAGTGGATCAGGTACAGGTCCACGTAGTCCAGGCCGAGCTTGGCCAGCGAGGTGTCGAAGGCGCGCAGAGTCGCGTCGTAGCCCTGGTCGCTGTTCCAGAGCTTGGTGGTGACGAAGATGTCCTCGCGGGGGACCCCGGACGCCGCGATGGCCTTGCCGGTGCCCTCTTCATTGCCGTAGATCGCCGCTGTGTCGATGCTGCGGTACCCGGCCTCCAACGCCGTGCTGACCGCGCGCTCCGCCTCGTCGTCCGGCACCTGCCACACGCCGAAGCCCAACTGGGGCATCTCGACGCCGTTGTTGAGGATGATCGGGGGGACCTTGCTGCTCACGAGCTCTTGATCCTTACGGTTGTCGGACGGTGGTACTCCCATCGTCAACGATCACGAGCCGTGATGCATTCCTGACCGGAGAATCCGAGCCAACTGACCCGCGGGTCAGTTGGCGGTGGCTGAAATTGGCCGGAAATGCATCCGATCTCTTCGGTACAGACCATTGACCGCTGACGGCCGTGCCGCGACTCTGGATCGCGCCAACGGGCGGAAGCCTGAACTCGATTCATAGATGTGAATCCTCCCTGGCTTTCATCCGATGTTTCCCGTGTCTCCTGGCTCACGGAGAGGGAGGAACATGAGACGCCGTCGTCTTCGCACGGCTCTGACGACCCTTGCACTCGCCGCCGCGACCCTGGTCACCGTGCCGGCCGCCGCACCCCCGACCGCCGGCTCCCCGGCCGGGCAGTCCCTGGACCGGGACTGGTCCGTGGCCATGGTCGAGTCGACCATGGCCCGCTACACGCCGAGCAGTATCGGCGGCTGGTCCTACCCGGTCGGCCTCTACCTCTACGGCCAGTACCTCACGTACGAGCGCACCCATGACGCCCGCTACCTGACCTACATCAAGGACTACGTCGACCGCTTCGTGAAGAGCGACGGCTCGATCGGCCAGTCCTTCAACAGCCTCGACAGCATGCAGGCCGGCCGGCTCCTGGTGATCCTGCACCACGAGACCGGCCAGGACCGCTACCGCAAGGCGGCCAAGAAGATCGTCGACCGCCTGGCCGGCTACCCCCGAACGGGCGACGGCGGCTTCTGGCACGCCGACACCGCGAGCCGCGCCCACCAGCTCTGGGCGGACGGCGTCTACATGGTGAACCCGTTCCTCGTCGAGTACGGAGAGGAGTTCGGCGACAGCTCGTACGCCGACGACGAGGCCGCGAAACAGCTCGCCGTCTACGGAAGCCACCTCCAGGTCGCGAACGGACTGCTCAGGCACGCCTACGACGAGTCGAAGACCGCCGGCTGGGCCGACCCGCGCACCGGACTGGCCCCCGAGCACTGGTGCCGGGCCGTCGGCTGGTACTCCATGGCGATCGTCGACGTACTGGACGGCATCCCGCAGAACCATCCGCGCCGGGCCCGGCTGCTCGGGGTCCTCCGCACGTTGGCGGCCGGCCTGGAGAAGTACCAGGACCCGGCGACCGGCCGCTGGTTCCAGGTGATCGACAAGGGTGCCCGCGGCGACAACTGGACCGAGACGTCCTGCTCCAGCATGTTCACCTACGCCCTGTCGCGCGGCGCCCAGCAGGGATACCTGGACCAGCATTTCAGGGCCGTCGCGCACCGCGGCTACCAGGGCGTGCTCGCCAAGCTCTCGGTCGGCTCCGACGGGCGCACGAACCTCGCCGACATCTCCATCGGCACCAACGTCGGCGACTACGCGTACTACATCGCTCGCGACCGGGCCACCAACGACTTCCACGGCCTGGGCGCCTTCCTGATCATGAACGAACAACTGCGAGGTGATTAATGTCATGAGCACGTCTAGAAGGACGTTGCTGGGCGCCGCACTCGGCGGTGCCACGGCGGCCGCGGTCGGTCTGCCGACGGCCACCGCCGCCCACGCCGCCTCCTGGCAGCAGAAGTGGGCCCCCTCCGCGAGCGCCGACGGCCTCGGCGCCTTCGAGACGGTCGAGGACGACCGCGCCGACTCGCACTCCGCCGGACAGCCGCACATCTACGCCACCGGCAACAACTGGCGCTTCGACATGCACACCGTCGACCGCGACACCTCGACCGACCGCCAGCGCCAGGAGGTCACCGGGCTGCGCAACGGCAGCGGAAGCAACTACCTGAAGTGGACGAAGGGCCAGACCTGGCGGGTCACCTACTCGATGTACATCCCGAGCTCCCTCAAGGCGACCACCACCTTCACCCACATCATGCAGATGAAGCAGCCCGGCAGCGGCACCTCACCGATCGTCGTGCAGTCCCTGCGCCGGGTGAACGGCAAGCAGACCATCGAGCTGAGGCTCGCCATCGACGACATCCTCGTCGGCCGCACCGACCTGGACCCACTGCACGACAAGTGGACCGACGTGGACTTCCAGATCAAGGTCGGCGACGGCTCGGCCGGTTCGGTCCGCTGGATCCTCAAGTCCGCCGGCTCGACCGTCATCGACGCGTCGAAGACCGGCGTCGACACCTTCCTGGCCGACCGGGTCCGCCCGAAGTGGGGCATCTACCGCTCCCTCGGCGACACCTCCGGCTCCCTCCAGAACACCTACCTGCTGCTCAGCAATCTCCGCGGCTACCAACTGGTCTGAGGAGCCGTCACCTTGAAACCCCCCACTGCCCCACGCTCCCGATCCCGATCCGGCTCCCGATCCCGCTCACGCTCCCGAGCGGCGGCGATCGTCCTCTTCGTCGTCGCCGTCGTCCTCGGACTCAGCCACCCGGCGGCCCCGGCGCCCCCGGCCGCCCCGCAGGAGCCGCCCCGATCCGCCGCCGTCTTCGACGTGCGCGACTACGGCGCCAAGGGAGACGGCTCCGCCAACGACACCCCCGCCGTCAACAAGGCGATCACCGCCGCGAGTTCGGCGGCCGGCGGCGGAGTCGTCCGCTTCCCGCCCGGTGACTACAAGTCGAAGAACACGATCCACATGAAGAGCCATGTGACGCTCAGTCTCGACAAGGGCGCCACCCTCCAGGGCTCCAGTGCCGACACCTACGACAAGGCCGAGTCCAATCCGTACGACAGCTACCAGGACTACGGGCACAGCCACTTCCACAACGCCATGATCTACGGCGACCGGCTGACCGACATCGGCTTCGTCGGTCAGGGCGTCATCGACGGCATGGGCAACCTGATCACCGGCAACCCGAAGTCAGGCGAGGCCGACAAGATCATCTCCCTGACCCGGTGCGACGGACTCACGATCGGCGACGGCCTCACCCTGCGCCGCGGCGGCCACTTCGCGGCGCTCGTCAACGGCTGCAAGAACGTGACCTCGGACCACCTGACCATCGACACCGCGAGCGACCGCGACGGCTGGAACATCATCTCCACCACGAACGTCACGGTGACGAACGCGAACATCAGGGCCAACGACGACGCCCTGGTCTTCAAGAGCGACTATGCCCTCGGCGCCAAGCTGTCCAACGGCCACGTGCGCGTGGGCGACAGCTTCCTGTCCGCCCGTTGCTGCAACGCCCTCATGTTCGGCTCGGAGACCTGCGGCGACTTCTCGGACTACCGGTTCGAGAACATCCGGATCGACGGCGCCGACAAGTCCGGCCTCGGCATGGTGTCGATGGACGGCGCGAAGATCTCTGACGTCCACTACCGCGACATCACGATGACGAACGTCCACTCGCCGATCATGCAGAAGATCGGCACGCGGAAGCGGTGCGGCAACAGCCCCGGTGTCGGATCGATCAGCGACATCACGTACGACGACATCACGGCCACCGGCAGCAGCCCCTCCTTCAGCCCGACCCTGTGGGGCGAGAGCGGCCACCGCATCAAGGGCGTGACCTTCAACCACGTCGACATCACGGTCCCGGGCGGCAACGGCACCATGTCCACCGGTGTGCCGGGCAACGACCCGAAGGACTACAACCCCAAGGCCATCGGGACCCGGCCGGCGTACGGCTGGTACCTCCACAACGCCGACGACATCAGCTTCACCGACAGCTCGGTGAAGTTCGCCGCGGACGACGGCCGCCCGGCGTTCCTCGCCAACGCGGCGGACGGCATCCGGCTCACCCGCTTCACCGCGCAGAAGGGCGGCGGCTCCCCGTACGACGTGGGCTTCCAGGACGTGACGGACGGCTGCCTGGCGGACGGTCACAACACCTCCGGGGGCCCCCTGCGGGTCTCGGGAAGCCAGGACTGCGCCAGTACGGCGGTGAGGCCGCTCGACCTCGAGAACCCCCGCCAGGACTTCCTGCGCAACTCCGTCGGCGGCCTCTTCCTGCACTGGGGCCTGCGCACCGCACCGGCCCACACCAGCTGCACGGCCTGGGAGGACGACGTCACCAACGGCGGCTGGAACGCCGACTACTGGGTGAAGGAGGCCCAGAAGCTGCACACGCAGTACCTCGTCCTCGCCTCCTTCCACAGCCGCCTCGGCTACGCCCGCACCTGGCCGTCGAAGATCCCCGGCTCCTGTTCCACCCAGCGGGACTTCCTGGGTGAACTGGTCACCGCCGCGAAGGCCAAGGGGCTGAAGGTCATCCTCTACATGACCAACGACCCCCAGTGGCACGACGAGGGCGGCCACGAGTGGCTCGACTCGGCCGCCTACTCCGCCTACAAGGGCAAGAACGTCGACCTGACCACCAACGACGGCTTCGGGCAGTTCAGTTACGACAACTTCTTCGAGGTCATGAACCGCTACCCGGACCTCGGCGGCTTCTGGATCGACAACGACAACGCCTACTGGGAGAGCCACGACCTCTACCGGCAGATCTACGAGAAGCGTCCGAACTACACGCTCAGCAACAACAACGAAGACACGCCAATCATGGACATGATCAGCAACGAGCAGAAGACGGGCATGACCCCGGCCTACGACTACCCGCAGGCGGTCTACACGGCCCAACCCCGCCTCACCGAGGCCGACTTCAAGCTGCCTTCCACCGGCTCCTGGTGGTACGGCGGCACCGACCCGTCGGTCGACAAGATGCTCACCCTCGGCCGCCTCGTCACCAACGCCGGCTCGTCGGTGAAGGCGCTGATGGCTGAGACAGCCCAGGTCAACGGCAAGTTCCCGGCCAACCAGGCTGACTTCAACAACTTCGCGAACTCCTACCTCGACCCCATCTGGGAGTCCCTGCACGGCACGGAGGGCGGTGGCTATCTGTACGGCGGGCTCAAGCCGGGCTTCTGGAACGACGGCGCCCACGGCGTGACCACGATCAGCAGGACCGACCCCGACCGCCAGTACGTCCACGTCCTGACCCCGCCCAGCACCAGCACCCTGCGCATCCGCGACAACGGCTACCGCGTCGCTTCGGTCACCAACCTCCGTACGGGCAAGGCGGTTTCGTGGTCCCAGTCGGGCGGCGTCCTCACCCTCACCGGGCTCGGGAACTGGGACCCGTACGACACGGTGTTCAAGGTCACCACGGCCGGCCGCCAGGGCATCCTCACCGGCGTGAAGGTGAGCGCGAGTGCCTCGGCGAGCGGTCACGCGGGCTCGGCCGCCGGTGACGGCGACTACCGCACCTACTGGGACAACGACAAGACCCTCCCGGTCAACCTCACCTTCGACCTCGGCAGCTCGAAGAAGGTCCAGTACCTCGGGCTCAACCAGCGCGAGGACTCCGTCGCCTACGCCCGCTCGGACACCGAGCAGTCGGCGCGGATCAAGGACTACAAGGTGTATCTGAGCGCCGACGGCTCCACCTGGGGCAGCGCGGTGAAGACCGGCCGGCTGCCGAGCCGCCGCGGCATGCAGGGCATCGACCTGACCGCGACAAACGCCCGCTATGTCCGCCTGGAGGTCACCTCCACCTGGGCCGCCGCCACCGACACCACCCGCTACAAGCGACTGCGCATCGACGAGGCGTGGATCGGCACGTCGTACGCCACACCCACCAACGGGGGACAGTCATGATCCGGATCAGATCGCTCACGGCCGCGGTGGCCGGCCTGTTGCTCGCCGCCGCCGTGCCGCTCCTGGGCACCGCCCAGCCGGCCGCCGCCTCCGACAACGGGCAGTCCGTCCGGCCCGCCATGGGATGGTCCAGCTGGAGCTATGTGCGCCGCACACCGACCGAGGCGGCGATCAAGGCCCAGGCCGACGCACTGGTCGCCAGTGGCCTCAAGAACCACGGATTCGTGTACGTCAACCTCGACGACTTCTGGCAGAAGTGCGACAGCAACGGCTTCGTCGTCGACGGCTACGGCCGCTGGACCGCCGACAGTGCCAAGTTCCCCGGCGGGATCAAGGCCCTGGCCGACTACGTCCACTCCAAGGGCCTCAAGTTCGGCTTCTACGTCACTCCGGGCATCGCCAAGAACGCCGTCACCAAGAACACGCCGATCGAAGGGACCTCGTACCACGCGAAGGACATCGCGGACACGTCTAGGACCGAGAAGAACTACAACTGCAAGAACATGTACTACATCGACTACTCCAAGCCGGGAGCACAGGAGTTCGTCGACTCCTGGGCCAGGCAGTTCGCGTCCTGGGGTGTCGACTACCTGAAGATCGACGGGGTGGGCAGTGCGGACATCCCCGACGTCCAGGCCTGGGACAAGGCGCTGCGAGCGAGCGGACGGCCCATCAACTTCGCGCTCTCCAACAACCTCCCCATCGCCGACGCCTCCACCTGGCGGAAACTGGCCAACAGTTGGCGTACCCAGGGTGACGTCGAGTGCTACTGCGGGCCGGGGAGCAACGGCAGCGGCTATCCGCTCACCGACTGGTCCCATGTCACCAAACGCTTCGACTCGGCCGCCTCCTGGCAGCCGCACGCGGGCCCCGGCGGCTGGAACGACCTCGACTCGCTGGAGGTCGGCAACGGCGACCAGGTCGGCCTGACCGCCGACCAGCGGCGCTCCCACTTCACCCTGTGGGCGATGGCCGCCTCGCCGCTGCTGCTCGGCACCGACCTCACCCATCTCGACTCCGTCGACAAGGCGATGCTGACCAACGACCGCCTCATCGGGGTCGACCAGGACGGCGTGGCCGCCAAGCGGATCGTGAACAGCGGGGTCAAGCAGGTCTGGAGCAAGAAGGAGAGCGACGGCCAGTACGTGGTGGCCCTGTTCAACACCGGTACGTCCGGCAACGCGACGGTCGCCGTGGACTGGTCCCAGGTCGGCTTCACCGGCTCCGGAGACGTCACCGACCTGTGGTCCGGCTCCCACAAGGGCGTGATCGCCGACTCCTACAGCGCGAGCCTGCGGCCCGGCGAGACCCGGCTGATCCGCGTGAAGCCCGTCAACTCTCCGAAGAGCGCGGCCGCTTCACCTGGCATGGCCGTCGCCCCCTACGAGTACCTCGGCTGGGGCAACCCGCAGAACCCCACCTCGGTGATGTCGGCGACCGGCGTCAAGTGGTTCACCCTCGCGTTCATCCTCTCCGACGGCGGCTGCAACCCGAAGTGGGACGGCTCGCGCCCGCTGACCGGCGGCACCGACCAGTCGAGGATCGACGCGATCAGATCCGCGGGCGGTGACGTCATGGTCTCCGTCGGCGGCTGGAGCGGGAACAAGCTCGGCGAGAAGTGCTCCAGTGCCTCGGCGCTCGCCGGCGCCTACCAGAAGGTGATCAATGCCTACCAGCTGAAGGCTCTCGACATCGACATCGAGAACACCGAGTGGTCCAACGCGACCGTACGGCAGCGGGTCGTCGACGCGCTGAAGACCGTCAAGGCGAACAACCCCGGCCTGAAGACCGTCATCACCTTCGGCGCCACCACCAGCGGCCCCGACTCCACCGGCGTCGACATGATCAAGCGGGCGGCGAACTCGGGCCTGGCGAACGACGTGTGGTGCATCATGCCGTTCGACTTCGGCGGCGGCACCACCAACATGGGCACCCTGACCACGCAGGCCATGGAAGGACTCAAGGCACGGGTCAAGTCGGCGTACGGCTACGGCGACGCCACCGCCTACGCCCACATCGGACTGTCCTCGATGAACGGCAGGACCGACGACTCCGGTGAGCGCGTCCGGGTCGCCGACTTCAGGACCATGCTCGCCTACGCCCAGCAGCACCACATCGGGCGCCTCACCTACTGGTCCGTCAACCGCGACCGCCCCTGCGGCTCGGGCACCGACGGCGACTCCTGCAGCGGCGTGACGCAGCAGCCGTACGAGTACCTCAAGGTCTTCACCCAGTACACGGGCTGAGGGGAACATCCGTGAAAATCAACAGAGTTCTGCCCTACGGCCTCGCCGCGGCCCTCGCGCTGCCCCTGGCCGGACTGAGCCAGGCCACCGCCCTCGCGGCCACCGACTACCAGGCGGAGGACGCCACCGTCGTGCAGGGCACGGTGGCCACCAACCACACCGGCTACACGGGCACCGGCTTCGTCGACTACACCAACGTCAAGGGCTCCTATGTGGAGTTCACCGTCAGCGCCGCCTCCGCGGGCACCACGTCCGTCACCTTCCGCTACGCCAACGGGACCGCGACCGACCGGCCCATGGACATCTCCGTGAACGGCACGGTCGTGTCCTCGGCCGTCTCCTTCCCGGCCACCGCCGACTGGAACACCTGGGCCACCAAGACCGTCGACGTCCCGCTCACCGCGGGTTCCGCGAAGATCCGCGCGACCGCCACCGGCGCCGCCGGAGGCCCCAACCTCGACCGGATCGGCGTCGACGCGGCCGGCGACTCCCAGGCCCCGAGCCGTCCCGGGCAGCCCAGTTGCTCCGACATCGGTGAGGACGGGCTCACGCTGGCCTGGGGCGCCTCCACCGACAACGTGGGCGTGACGGCGTACGACCTCTACGAGCACGGCAACAAGATCGGTGAGGCGCCCGGCGGTTCGACCAGCAAGGCCCTCACCGGCCTGACCCCCGACACCACTTACAACCTCACGGTCATCGCCCGTGACGCGGCCGGCAACACGTCCCCGGCGAGCCCCGTCGTCGACTGCACCACCGAGCCCAGCTCCGACACCACCCCGCCGACCAGGCCCGGCACCCTGTCCGCGGCGGACGTCACCGCGAACAGCGCCGCACTGAGCTGGGGCGCCTCCACCGACAACCGGGCGGTCACCGGCTACGACGTGCGCAGTGACACCACCGTCTACAAGTCCGTCACCTCCGGCACCTCGACCACGCTGACCGGGCTCGCCTGCAACAGCCCGTACAGCCTGAACGTCGTCGCCCGTGACGCGGCCGGCAACGTCAGCGAGCCGAGCAACACGGTCACCTTCACCACCAAGGCGTGCGCCACCGACGGCGGAGTCCCCTCCTCCGTCGCCACGCTTTCCTCCGGCTGGACCATCCCCTGGGGCATCTTCTGGCTGCCCGACGGCAAGAGCGCGCTGGTCACCGAGCGGGACGACTTCCGGGTCTGGAAGGTCACCAAGGACGGCACGAAGACGCAGGTCGGCACCGTCCCGAACGCCGTCACCACCAACGGCGAGGGCGGGCTGCTGGGCGTCGCCGTCGACCCGAAGTGGGACACGAACCACCGCGTCTACTTCATGCACACCGCGTCCGAGGGCAATCGCGTGGTCCGCATGACGTACGACGGGACCACGCTGAGCGGCTACACGGTGCTGTTGCAGGGCATCAAAAAGAACCGCTACCACAATGGCGGACGCCTCGCCTTCGGCCCCGACGGCTACCTCTACGTCTCCACCGGTGAGGCCCAGACACCCGACCTGGCGCAGGACAAGAACTCCCTCAACGGCAAGATCCTGCGCATGACCACCGACGGCAGCCCGGCTCCCGGCAACCCGTTCGGCAACCTCGTCTACAGCCTCGGCCACCGCAACCCGCAGGGCCTCGCCTTCGACCGCAACGGCCGCCTGTGGGAAGCGGAGTTCGGCAACAGCTCCAAGGACGAACTGAACCTCATCAAGCCCGGTGCCAACTACGGCTGGCCGGTCTGCGAGGGCACCTGCTCCACCGCCGGGATGACCAACCCGAAGGCCACCTGGAACGTCTCGGAGGCCTCACCGAGCGGCATCGCGATCGTGCGCAACGTCGTCTACATGGCCTCGCTGCGCGGTGAGCGGCTGTGGCGGATCCCGATCAACGGCGACAACGAGAGCGTCGGCACGCCGAGCGCGTACTACGTGGGCACCTACGGCCGACTGCGTACGGTCACCAAGGTGCCGGGCGCCGACCAGCTGTGGCTGTCGACCACCAACTGCGACAACAACGGAGGTGCGGCGGACGGATCGGACAAGATCTTCCGCGTGACGATCAGCTGACGTGCCGTCAGGCCGTGACCCGGGTCGTCAGGCCCGGTACAGGGCCTCGACCTCGTTCGCGTACGCCGTCTCGATCGCCTTGCGCTTCAGCTTCAGCGACGGCGTCAGCAGTCCGTGCTCCTCGGTGAAGGGCTGCGCGAGGATCCGGAAGGTACGGATCGACTCGGCCTGCGAGACCAGGGTGTTCGCGGCGACCACCGCCCGCCGCACCTCGGTCTCCAGGTCGGCGTCGCGCACCAGCTCGGCCGAGGTCATCCGCGGTTTGTCGTGCATCGCCAGCCAGTGCTCCACGGCCTCCTGGTCCAGGGTGACCAGGGCGGCGACATAGGGCCGGTCGTTGCCCACGACGATGCACTGCGAGACCAGCGGATGGTCGCGCACCCGCTCCTCCAGCAGCCCGGGGGAGACGCTCTTGCCGCCGGAGGTGACGAGGATCTCCTTCTTGCGGCCGGTGATGGTGAGATAGCCGTCCTCGTCCAGGGAGCCCAGGTCGCCGGTGGCGAGCCAGCCGTCGTGCAGGGTCTCGTCGGTGGCCTTCTCGTTGTTGAGATAGCCCTGGAAGACGTTGTTGCCGTACAGCCAGATCTCGCCGTCGTCCGCGATGTGCACGGTCATGCCCGGGATCGGCTGGCCGACCGTGCCGTAGCGGGTGCGCTCGGGCGGGTTGGCCGTGGCAGCCGCCGTCGACTCGGTGAGGCCGTACCCCTCGTAGATGTGCACGCCCGCGCCCGCGAAGAACAGCCCCAGCTTGCGGTCCATCGCCGAACCGCCGGTCATGGCCTGTTTGATGCGGCCGCCCATCGCGGCCCGCATCTTGGAGTACACGAGCTTGTCGAAGAGCTGGTGCTGCATCCGCAGCCCCGCCGACGGGCCGGGTCCCAGGCCCCAGGCCTTGGCCTCCATGGCCTCCGCGTACTTGACGGCCACGTCGACCGCCTTCTCGAACGGCCCCGCCTTGCCCTCCTTCTCGGCCCTGCGGCGGGAGGCGTTGAAGACCTTCTCGAAGATGTACGGCACGCCCAGGAAGAACGTCGGCTTGAACGCGGCCAGGTCCGGCATCAGGGCGGCCGCGTTCATCTGCGGCTGGTGGCCGAAACGCACCCCGCCGCGGATCGCGGCCACCTGCACCATCCGCCCGAAGACATGGGCGAGCGGCAGGAACAGCAGGGTCGCCGCCTCGTCGCCCTTCTTCGAGTGGAACACCGGCTCCCAGCGCTCGATGACGGTGTCCGCCTCGTACATGAAGTTGCCGTGGGTGATCACACAGCCCTTGGGGCGGCCGGTGGTGCCCGAGGTGTAGATGATGGTCGCGACCGAGTCCGGGGTGACCGCCTGCCGGTGGCGGTGCACCACCTCGTCCTCGATGGCGGCCCCCGCGTCGTACAGCTCCTGCACCGCGCCGGAGTCCAGCTGCCACAGCCGGTGCAGCTGCGGCAGCCGGTCGATGACGGTGGCGATCGTCATCGCGTGGTCCTCGTGCTCCACGATCGCGGCCGTGCACTCGGCGTCGTACAGCGCCCAGAAGCACTGCTCGGCGGAGGAGGTGGGGTAGACCGGCACCACCTGTGCGCCGATCGCCCACAGTGCGAAGTCGAACAGCGTCCACTCGTAGCGGGTGCGGGACATGATCGCGACCCGGTCGCCGAAGCGGATGCCCTGGGAGAGCAGTCCCTTGGCCAGGGCCATGACCTCGTCGCGGAACTCCGCCGAGGTCACGTCCCGCCAGCGGCCGGCCTCGTCCTTGCGGCCGAGGGCGATGTGCATGGGGTCGTTGCGGGCATGGTCGAAGACGACGTCGGCCAGTCCGCCCACCGGGGGTGCCAACGCCAACGGAGGGTTGGTGAACTCGCGCAAACCCCGCTCCCCGCTCTCCCTGGCGCTCAGTGATGCTCCGCACAGCGCCGTGAAAGCTACCCCACCCCGGCATCCGACGGGAGAGGGGTCGAAGTCGAGCGCCGCTCACGTACGGTCAGGTCGGTGCCGGAAAATACGCTCACATGGGGAAGGGTCGGGCACAGAACCGACGGTTTGCGAGAGGTTCGGAGCCGTAATCTCCACCGAATCTGTACGACCCGGTTACGGCTCGCGCCCCTGGTGAGCAGGTCACCCCCGAGGGACAGCCCTCTCCTCCTTCAGCGCCGCCGGCCCGGAATCCGTCACTCCGCTCCGCGTCGCGCGATCCGTCCGGACCAGGGCCAGCACCAGCACCCCGGCGACCGTCGCGGTCAGCCCCGCGACCACGGCGGCGGAGTCCAGACCGGAAGCGAACGCCGCCCGCAGCGCACGCTCCGAGAAGGCGCCCCGCAGGGCACCGGCCGCCCCGCCGGCCAGCGCGTGGGCCGCGTCGTCCGGCAGGGTGTCCCGCATCCGCGAGGTCAGCACCGTGCCGTACACGGCGATGCCGAGGGCGAACCCGAGCTGCCGGAACGCGTTGACCGCCCCGCCGGCCATCCCGGCCCGGTCCTGCGGCACGGCGGCCAGCGCGGCGCCGGCGATGCCGGGTGCGACCAGTCCCGTACCGACACCCAGCAGCACCATCCCCGGCACCAGCGCGGACGCCGTCGACCCCGCGTCCAGGCCTGTCACGCAGAACTGCCCCGCGCCCGTCAGCAGCAGACCGACCCCGACGGTGATCCGCGCCGGAACCCCGTGCAGCAGCCGGCCGCCGGCCGCCGCGACCACGAACGACGACAGCGACAGCCACAGGAAGACCAGCCCGCCGCGCACCGGACTCATCCCGAGCAGCGTCTGCATCCAGATCGAGTCGTACGCCATCAGGCTGAACGCCGCCGCGTTGAAGGCGAGAGCGCCCACCATCACCCCCGAGAACGCCGGCTTCAGGAACAGCCGCGGGTCCAGCAGCGGGTCGGCACCGCGCCACTCCACGACCACGAAGGCGACGAGCGCGAGGACGGCCGCGGCGAACACGAGCAGGGTGCCCGTCCCGGCCCAGCCGTGCTCCCCGGCCCGTACCGCCCCGTACGTCAGCCCGCCCGCGAAGGCCGCGAAGGTCAGCGTGCCCGCCCAGTCGATCCGGCGCTCGCGCGAACCGTGCGACTCCGGGACGACCCGCAGCGTCAGCCACACCGCGGCCACGCTCACCGGCAGATTGACGTAGAAGATCCACCGCCAGCCCGGCCCGTCGGTCAGCACTCCGCCGAGCAACGGCCCCACCGCGGCCGCGGCACCACTGACCGCGCCCCACACGCCGAGCGCCACCGAACGCCGCCTGCCCTGGTAGACGGAGCCCAGCAGCGGCAGCGTGGTCGCGAGCATCGCGGCCGCGCCGAGCCCCTGCACCGCGCGTGCGGCGACCAGCATCCCCGGCCCGCTCGCCAGCCCGCACACCAGGGAGGCCGCCGCGAACACCACGACACCCACGACATGCACCCGGCGCCGCCCCAGAATGTCGGCCGCCGCCCCGGCGCCGAGCAGCAGCGCGGCCAGCGCCAGCGCGTAGCCGTCCATCACCCACTGAAGATCGCTCAGCGAGGCGTGCAGCGACCTCGCCATGTCCGGCAGCGCGACCACCGCGATGGTCACGTCCAGCAACAACATGAACGTGCTCAGACAGACGGCCGTGAGCGGCCCCCAGGTACGCATGCTCTCTGTACGCATGCTCTCGGTACGCATGTCCTCAACTCCTCCTGCGACGGATGCGAACGACTCCGTACGATGAGCCACACCGGCCGAACGGCACGGCTGGGGGCGCCTCGGTGCCGGAACCCGACACCGGAGGGCCGCATGCAGACGGAATCCCACACCTCCTCGCCCGGTTTCGACACGCTCGACCGGCGGCTGCTGTCCGCGCTGGCCCTCGACGGCCGGGCCTCCTTCAGCCGTGTCGCCGCGGTGCTCGGCGTCTCCGACCAGACCGTCGCCCGCCGCTACCGCAGGCTGTGCGCCGAGGGCGGGCTGCGGGTCGTGGTGATGCGGGACGCCCACCGGCTCGGCGAGGACCAGTGGATGCTGCGGGTGCGCTGCGCCCCGGACAGCGCGCCGGCCATCGCGGAGGCGCTGGCCAAGCGCCCCGACACCTCCTGGGTGGGGCTCGCCTCGGGCGGCACCGAGGTCCTGTGCATGACCCGGCCGCGCAGCTCCGGGGACCACGACGACCTGCTGCTCGGCAAGCTCCCGCGCACCCCCAGCGTGGTGGAGATCCGCGCGCACCAACTGCTGCACCGCTTCTACGGCGGCGCGCAGAGCTGGGTCTCCAAGCTCGGCGCGCTCACCGCCGAGGAGACCGAGGCGCTGCGGCCCCGTCACGAAGCGGCCCCGGGCCATGTGCGGATCACACCGGAGGACGAGCCGCTGCTGGCCGCGCTGGAGCGGGACGGGCGGGCCGGCTACCCCGAGGTGCAGCGGGCCACGGGCCTCACCGAGTCCGCCGCCAGACGCCGGCTCGCGGCGCTGCTCGCGTCGGGTGCCGTGTTCGTCGACTCGGAGTGCGATCCGGGGATCTTCGGCCACCCGGTCTCGGCCCTGCTGTGGATCACCGCGGCACCGTCCGCGCTGCACTCCGTGGGGCAGGCGCTGGCCGGGCACACCGGCATCGCCCACGCGTCGGCGGCGACCGGCCCGTGCAACATCATCGCCTCCGTGCTGGCCCGGAACACCGCCGACCTGTACGCCTACCTCAGCGGCCCGCTGGGGCAGTTGGAGGGGGTGCGGCATGTGGACACGACGGTGTTCCTGCGCCGGGTCAAGCAGCTGACGTATCGGGGGCGGTAGGGGGATCGGGGAGCGCTGGGGCTGTGGGTCGTCTCATCCTCGGTGCAGGCGGTCGCCGGCTGCCAGGATCGCTGCGGAGAGGGCGTCCGCCGCGCCCTGGGCCGCGGTGCGGCGTGGGCCGTGCACCAGGACGAAGTCGACCCGTCCCAGTTCCGGCAGGCCGAAGCGGTCCGGCACCCGCACCAGGCCGGGCGGCACCAGGCCCCGGGAGTGCGCCATCACCCCCAGCCCCGCCCGTGCCGCCGCGATCAGGCCGTTCAGGCTTCCGCTGGTGCAGACGATCCGCCACTCCCGCCCCTGGCGCTCCAGCGCCTCCAGAGCGAGCGCCCGGGTGATCCCGGGCGGCGGGTACACGATCAACGGCACGGGTCGCTCGGTGTCCGGGCGCAGCCGCTCCGCCCCGATCCACACCAGCCGGTCGTGCCAGACCAGTTCACCGCGCGGATCCTCGGGACGCCGTTTGGCCAGCACCAGGTCGAGCTTCCCGGCGGTGAGTTGCTCGTGCAGCGTGCCCGACAACTCGACCGTCAGCTCCAGATCGACCTCGGGATGGTCGTACCGGAAGCCCTCCAGGATCTCCGGCAGCCGGGTCAGCACGAAGTCCTCCGACGCCCCGAACCGCAGCCGGCCCCGCAGACGCGTGCCCGTGAAGAACGCCGTCGCCTGCTCGTGCACCTCCAGGATCCGGCGCGCGAAACCGAGCATCGCCTCGCCGTCCTCGGTCAGCTCCACGGAATGGGTGTCCCGGCTGAACAACTGCCGCCCCGCCGCGTCCTCGAGGCGCCGGACATGCTGGCTCACGGTCGACTGGCGCAGCCCGAGCCGCCGGGCGGCCTGCGTGAAGCTCAGGGTCTGTGCCACCGCCAGGAACGTACGCAACTGCGACGGGTCGTACACACCCCACAGGTTATCGCGAATCGTGATGACAGTCAGAGTGGTATGCGGGATTCCCGATCAAGGGGTGAAGGAGGACGATGGAGGGGGAACTCCCGCCCTGAGGGGGAGGCACCCGGCATGTCCCCGTACCGCCGTCGAACATGAGCAAGTGGAGCATCGTGAAGCGCCTGAAGTGGCCGGCCTGGATGCCGGTCGACCCGTACATCCTGCTGCTGCTCGGCACCGTGGGCCTCGCCGCCCTCGTGCCGGCGCGCGGAACCTCGGCGGACGTGGCCTCCGGAGCCTCCACGGCGGCGATCGCCTTCCTCTTCTTCCTGTACGGCGCCCGCCTCTCCACCCGTGAGGCCCTGGACGGCCTCAAGCACTGGCGACTGCACGTCACCGTCCTCGCCTGCACCTTCGTGATCTTCCCGCTGCTGGGCCTGGCCGCCCGCGGACTCGTCCCGGTCTTCCTGACGAACCCGCTCTACCAGGGCCTGCTCTTCCTCACCCTGGTCCCCTCCACCATCCAGTCCTCCATCGCCTTCACCTCGATCGCCCGCGGCAACGTCCCGGCCGCGATCTGCGCCGGCTCCTTCTCCTCCCTGGTCGGCATCGTCGTCACCCCGCTGCTGGCGGCCGCCCTGCTCGGCAGCAGCGGCGGCGGCTTCTCGGCCGACTCGCTCCTGGAGATCGTGCTCCAGCTGCTCGTGCCGTTCCTGGCGGGCCAGTTGACCCGCCGCTGGATCGGCGGCTTCATCACCCGCCACAAGAAGGTCCTCGGTCTCGTCGACCGCGGGTCGATCCTGCTGGTCGTCTACACCGCGTTCAGCGAGGGCATGGTCCAGGGCATCTGGCACCAGGTGAGCCCGCTCAGGCTCGGCGGACTGATGGTCGTCGAGGCCGTCCTGCTCGCCCTGATGCTCGCCCTGACCTGGTACGGCGGCAAGGTGCTCGGCTTCGGCCGGGAGGACCGCGTCGCCATCCAGTTCGCGGGCTCGAAGAAGTCCCTCGCCTCCGGACTGCCCATGGCCAGCGTCCTGTTCGGCGCGCACGCCTCGCTCGCCGTGCTGCCGCTGATGCTGTTCCACCAGATGCAGTTGATGGTCTGCGCCGTGATCGCCAAGCGCCGCTCGCAGGACCCGCTGCCGGAGGAGGAGACGGGGGAGGAGGCCACGGCCGGGACCGCAGGGGTCAACGCCGCGGGACCAGCCTCAGCGTCACGAACCGCGGTCGGTACAGCGACACGTTCCGGTTGAGCTGCGCCGAGGCCCCCGCCGTCTCCAGCCAGTTGACGTCGTAACTGAGCACCAGCCGGCCCCCTGCGGACACGGCGGGATGCGTCTGCGGGTTGTAGGCGGCGACCTGTCCGGCAGGCAGGCGCGGGGTGAAGTCCCCCTCGGGGCCGTGCCAGGGCCCGGTGAGGGAGCAGGCCCAGTACGACGTCACCGCCGCCAGTCCCTTCGTCCCCGCGGCCATGGTGAACAGCACGTACGTCCCGTCCTGCCGTACGACGGAGAAGGCGCTGCCCACCCCGGTGCGCCGTCCGTCCCCGAGCACCGGGCGCGGACGGGCGCCCGTCGTCCACGCCGAACCGTCCCAGTACTCCCAGGCACCCGGCTCCCCGAGGCCGCCGACCGGCACCCGGGCCACGTACGCGGAGGACGCGTTCCGGGACGTGGCCTGCCCGTCGTCGCCCCCGAAGACGTACGTCCACTCGCCGTCCTCGACCAGGGTGGTCCCGAACAGCACCCGCCGGGACGGATCCTCGACCCGCTGCTCGTCCAGGACCCTCGTGACCGACTCGACGCGCAGGTCGGGCAGGGAGAGCGTGGCGACCTCGGTGGCGGTCGGGACGCCGTAGATCCAGGGGTGAGGGCCCGTCGTACGCACCCACAGCAGCACCCTGACGACCTGCTCGGCGGAGCCGGGGGAGCGGGGCTCGACCCGGGCCGCGACCGGCCAGCGCCACTGGTTCGGGGCCGGGTCCGGGAACAGCGGGGCGGGGAGGGTGGACTCCAGGCGGCCGCCGCGCATCAGCACCGCCGAGTTGCGCACCAGCGGGGCCGTGGTGTCGCGCCAGGTGTACGGCTCGCCGAACGGGTTGGGCGGGCCGTACACCGCGCCGAGGTAGGTGTCGGAGAACAGCCACAGCAGGCGGCCGTCCGGCAGCCGCACCGAGTGCGTACCGTCCCCGCCGGTCCAGTCGTCGGCGCGGGCGGGGTCGTCGCCGTACCGGGCGAACTCGGCGGTGAGCGGGTCGTCGGCCGACCAGGCGCCGATGGTGCGCGGCGTGCAACGGGCGCTCTCACCCCCGTCGCGGTCGGTCAGCACGCCCACCCCGACGGCCACGAGCACCAGCGCCAGCAGCAGACCGACCCCGCTCCCGCTCCACCGCCGCACTCGTCCGTCCTCGGGCACGGTTGGCGACGTTAGCGGCTGGGGGACGGCTGGTCCATGGGGAGCGGAGGGAGGACGGTGCCACCGAACGCGCCCGGTTCACGGGCCTGTTGATCCGGATCTCCGGCACGCAGGGCTGACGGCGGATAACGTTCCGTCATGACCGCACCCCTCGCGCTCGATCCCGCACGCACCGCCCTCGTGCTCGTCGACCTGATGGACCGAATCGTCGCACTGCCCCTTGAACCCCGAAAAGGAACCGAAGTGCTCGCCGCCGCCGAGGAGTTGGCGGCCGCGTTCCGGACGGCCGGCGCGCCCGTCGTGCTGGTGCGCGTCCAGCGGCCCGGCGTCGCCGAGCAGCCGCCCGGCAGCGGACTCGTGGCCGGTCTCGCCCGGGACGGCGACATCGAGATCGTGAAGCGGACCATCGGCGCGTTCCAGGGCACCGACCTGGACGCCCGCCTGCGTGAACACGACGTCACCACGCTGGTGTTCGGCGGGATCGCCACCAACCTCGGCGTCGAGTCCACGGCCCGCGCCGCCGGTGACCTCGGCTACGACCTGGTCTTCGTCGAGGACGCCATGGCCGCCTTCACCACGGCCGAGCACGAGGCGTCCACCAGGCTCGACTTCCCGCGCCTGGGCACGGTGGTGACGGTGGATCAGGTGCGCTTCACCTCGGCGGACTGAGCCCCGCCGGCGCCGTCAGTTCGTGGCGACCGCCGTCTCCAGTGCCAGCCGGTGTTCGCCCGCGTACACGTTCATGGAGCTGCCCCGCAGGAAGCCCACCAGCGTCAGTCCCGTCTCCGCGGCCAGGTCCACCGCCAGCGACGACGGCGCGGACACCGCCGCGAGCACCGGGATGCCGGCCATCACCGCCTTCTGCGCGAGCTCGAAGGACGCCCGGCCGGAGACGAGCAGCGTGGTGCGGGACAGCGGCAGGTCGCCGTTCTGGAGGGCACGGCCGACCAGCTTGTCGACCGCGTTGTGGCGGCCCACGTCCTCCCGTACGTCCACCAGTTCGCCGTCCTCGCTGAACAGGGCGGCGGCGTGCAGGCCCCCGGTCCGGTCGAAGACCCGCTGGGCCGCGCGCAACCGGTCGGGCAGGGTCGCCAGCAGGTCCGGGTCCACACGGACCGGAGGGGTGTCCGCTATCGGCCAGCGGGCCGTCGTCCGGACGGCGTCGAGGCTCGCCTTGCCGCACAGGCCGCAGGACGAGGTCGTGTACACGTTCCGCTCCAGCGTGATGTCGGGGATCACCACACCGGGTCCCGTCTTCACGTCCACGACGTTGTAGGTGTTCGAGCCGTCCGCCGTGGCGCCCGCACAGTAGACGATGTTCTGGAGATCATCCTGCTCGGCGAGCACCCCTTCGCTCACCAGGAAACCGGCGGCGAGCGCGAAGTCGTCCCCGGGGGTGCGCATGGTGATCGCGAGCGGCTTGCCGTTCAGCCGGATCTCCAGCGGTTCCTCGGCGACCAGTGTGTCCGGCCGGGACGAGACCGCCCCGTCGCGGATGCGGATCACCTTGCGTCGTTCCGTGACTCGTCCCATATGTCTCTCAGTCCCGGTTCTGTACGTGCTGGTGGCCGAACGGCCTTCACGATCTCATTGTCCTGCACATGGAGTGCGACCTCGCAGGCCATACTGTCTACAGTATGAAGTCTCTCGAGGGTGAGCAACAGGTCTGATCCATCGGCACGACCGTTCGGCGCGTGCTGGATACCGCTCATCGCATACGGTCGACGTGCCGCCTTTTCAATTCGCTTGTCAGTTCCTACCGTCCGGGATCATGAGTCCCCCTGTCGCGCCCCCGGGCTGGAGCCGCTGGCTCGTGCCCCCGGCCGCTCTCTCGGTCCATCTCTCCATAGGTCAGGCCTACGCCTGGTCCGTGTTCAAGCCGCCGCTCGAGTCCGCGCTCGGCCTCAGCGGCACACAGAGCGCACTGCCCTTCCAGCTCGGCATCGTGATGCTCGGCCTGTCCGCCGCGTTCGGCGGCACCCTCGTGGAGCGCAACGGACCGCGCTGGGCGATGACCGTGGCGCTGATCTGCTTCTCGTCCGGTTTCCTGCTGTCCGCGCTGGGCGCTGCCACCGAGCAGTACTGGCTGATCGTCCTCGGCTACGGCTTCGTCGGCGGCATAGGCCTCGGCATCGGCTACATCTCGCCCGTCTCCACCCTGATCAAGTGGTTCCCCGACCGGCCCGGCATGGCGACCGGCATCGCCATCATGGGCTTCGGCGGCGGCGCGCTCATCGCCTCGCCCTGGTCGGCGCAGATGCTGGAGTCCTTCGGCTCCGACAGCTCCGGGATCGCGCTCGCGTTCCTCGTGCACGGGCTGTCGTACGCCGTCTTCATGCTCCTCGGCGTCCTGCTGGTGCGCGTACCGCGCAGCGAGAAGCCCGTCGAGAGCGCCCCCAGCGCCTTCGAGGGGCCCCAGGTCTCGGCCCGCAACGCCGTGCGCACGCCCCAGTTCTGGTGTCTGTGGGTCGTGCTCTGCATGAACGTGACCGCGGGCATCGGCATCCTGGAGAAGGCCGCCCCGATGATCACGGACTTCTTCAAGGGCACCTCCACCCCCGTCTCGGTGTCGGCCGCGGCCGGTTTCGTCGCGCTGCTGTCGGCGGCCAACATGGCGGGCCGGATCGGCTGGTCCTCGACCTCCGACCTGATCGGACGCAAGAACATCTACCGGGTCTACCTGGGCGTCGGCGCGGTGATGTACGGGCTCATCGCCCTGTTCGGCGACTCCTCCAAGCCGCTGTTCATCCTGTGCGCGCTGGTGATCCTGTCGTTCTACGGCGGCGGTTTCGCCACCGTCCCCGCCTATCTGAAGGACCTCTTCGGCACCTACCAGGTCGGCGCCATCCACGGCCGGCTCCTCACCGCCTGGTCGACGGCGGGCGTCCTCGGGCCGCTCATCGTGAACTGGATCGCCGACCGCCAGGAGGAGGCGGGCAAGAGCGGATCCGCGCTCTACGGCCTCTCGTTCTTCATCATGATCGGGCTGCTGGTGGTCGGTTTCGTCGCCAACGAGCTGGTCCGCCCCGTCAACGTCCGTCACCACATTCCCGCACCGAGGGAGGCAGCCGATGTCGGAGCACGACAGCAGCCAGAGTCCGCCTGACCGGCGTCCGCTGATCGCCCTCGCCTGGGTGTGGGTGGGCGCGCCGCTCGCGTACGGGCTCTACGAGCTGGTCCAGAAGGCGACCCAGTTGTTCACCGGGTAACTGTTCGGCAGGTGTTCGGGCGTCCGAGAGAGTGAGGGAAGCCGACAACTCGGGCGCCCGATTCCTGTGGCCTTACGTGCCCGCGTACCCGTGAGTCACTGTTCAGACTGGTGGATCCGGCTACCCAAGGCAACGAGGGGGACCCCCATGAACGGCTCGCGGATCGCTGCCGTCGGCCACTACCAGCCCGCGAAGGTGCTCACCAACGAGGACCTGGCGGCCCTGGTCGACACCAGCGACGAGTGGATCAGGTCACGGGTGGGGATCCGTACCCGCCACATCGCCGGTCCCGACGAGCCGGTCGACGAGCTCGCCGCGCACGCCGCCGCCAAGGCGCTGGCCGCGGCCGGGCTCGCTCCCGCCGACATCGACCTGGTCCTGGTCGCCACCTCGACCGCCGTCGACCGTTCCCCGAACATGGCCGCGCGGGTCGCGTCCCGGCTCGGCATCCCCTCGCCCGCGGCGATGGACGTCAACGTGGTGTGCGCCGGTTTCACCCATGCGCTGGCCACCGCCGACCACACGGTACGGGCCGGTGCGGCGACCCGGGCGCTGGTGATCGGCGCGGACAAGATGTCCGCGGTGACCGACTGGAGCGACCGCACCACGTGTGTGCTCGTCGGCGACGGGGCCGGCGCGGCGGTCGTGGAGGGGGCAGACGTCCCCGGCATCTCGCCCGTGCTGTGGGGGTCGGTGCCCGAGATGGGGCACGCCGTGCGGATCGAGGGCGAGCCCGCACGGTTCGCGCAGGAGGGGCAGAGCGTCTACCGCTGGGCCACCACCAAGCTGCCGGCGCTGGCCCGGCAGGCCTGCGAGCGCGCTGGTCTGACCCCGGCCGACCTGGCCGCGGTCGTCCTGCACCAGGCCAACCTGCGGATCATCGAACCCCTCGCGGAGAAGATCGGCGCCGCGAACGCGGTGGTCGCCCGCGATGTGACCGAGTCCGGCAACACCTCGGCGGCGAGCATCCCGATGGCCTTCTCCAAGCTGGTCGAGCAGGGCGAGATCTCCACCGGGGACCCGGTCCTCCTGTTCGGCTTCGGCGGCAACCTCTCCTACGCGGGCCAGGTCGTTCGCTGTCCCTGAAACACCGCCGTTCCTGACACATCCGCCGTTCCTGAAATGGACGGTCGGGTGTGTGAGGAGGCCGACTGCCGGTTTACCTGGCCACCCAACGCCGTAGACTGTAGACAAAACGCAATGGACAAGTCCGCCCGTCGAGGAGGGGGACCGCGATGCTGTCGACAGGACTGCCGCAGGGATCCGTGCCGAAGCTCGAACGTCCGGGTCCGCTGCGTGATCGTGTGTACGGGGCGTTGTTGGAGTTGATCACGACGCGTGCGCTTCAGCCTGGTCAGCATTTGGTGGAGAGTGAGCTGGCGGGGCATTTGGGGGTGTCGCGGCAGCCGGTGCGTGAGGCGTTGCAGCGGTTGAACACCGAGGGGTGGGTGGATCTGCGGCCGGCTCAGGGTGCGTTCGTGCATGAGCCGACGGATGCGGAGGCGGATCAGCTTCTGACGGTGCGGACGTTGTTGGAGGCTGAGGCGGCGCGGTTGGCGGCTGTGAACGCGGGCAGTGAGGGTGTCGCTGCGCTGGAGGCTCTGTGTGCGGAGGGGGAGAGGGCTGTCGCCGCGGATGATGTCGATGCCGCGGTCGCTCTGAACGCTCGTTTCCATGCGAAGGTCATGGAGTTGGCGGGTAATGCCGTGCTGGCGGAGTTGGCGGGGCAGGTGGATCGTCGGGTGCGGTGGTATTACACGCCGATCGCCCGTCAGCGTGGCCGGCAGTCCTGGATCGAGCACCGGGAGCTGATCGCCGCCATCGCCGACCGCGACGAACAGCGCGCCACCGAGCTGATGCGGGAGCACACCGAGCACACCCGGACGTCGTACCACGCACGTCAGCGGGCCTGACCGGCCGCGCAGG
Organism: Streptomyces sp. 351MFTsu5.1; assembly: GCF_000383655.1. Taxonomy (NCBI): domain Bacteria; kingdom Bacillati; phylum Actinomycetota; class Actinomycetes; order Kitasatosporales; family Streptomycetaceae; genus Streptomyces; species Streptomyces sp. 351MFTsu5.1. The sequence goes on from NZ_KB911807.1 coordinate 31,671, forward strand.
GCGCCTCAGCCGAAGGCCGCCGCGTGCACCCGCGCCCACTGGTCGAAGGTGCGAGGCGCACGGTCCGTCACCCGCTCCACCGTCGGCAGCACCTCCGACTCGTCCAGGGTGCCGTCGACGAAGAAGGCGAAGAAGGCGTCCACATACGGCTTCGGCATGCCGGACGCCTCCAGCTCGGCGCGTGTCTCCTCGTGCGTCAGTCCCACGGCACGCAGGTCCCGGCCCAGTGTCTCGCCCAGGATCCGGATGCGGTCGGCGGGCAACAGCGCCTGCGGACCGGTGAGTTCGAGTGCGCGGTCCGCCCAGTCGTCCGAGCGCAGCGCGTACAGAGCGACCTGGGCGATGTCGTAGGGATCGACGTCGGCCGTGCGCGCGTCGGGGAACGGCACCCGGACCGTGTCGCCCTTGGCGATCTGCTCCACCAGCCGGAGCGCGTTGGACATGAAGCTCGTGCACCGCAACGACGTCCAGCGCAGCCCCGAGGCGCGCACCGCGTCCTCCGCGTCGATCAGATAGCCGGCGACCGCGTTGCCCCGGTCGCCGGTGCCCGCGGACCGCCCCGACAGCAGGACCACCCGCTCCACTCCCGCGTCCCGCGCATCCGCGAGGATCTGCCGCTGCCCGCCGTATCCCGGCATCAGGAACAGTCCCCGTACGCCGTCGAGCGCGGGACGCACCGACTCGGGCCGGTCGAGATCTCCCGCCACGGCCGCGACGCCCGCCGGTAGCCCCTCGCTCCGCCCGGCCCGGCTGAGCGCCCGTACCCGCTCGCCGGACTCCGCCAGCGCGCGCACGAGTTCGGCGCCGACGTTCCCCGTCGCGCCCGTCACCAGAAACATGGGCTCCCCCTTCGCCGGGCCCGTCACGCTGGGGCGGGCGGCCGTCGGGCCCATCCTGCGGGGGCGGGTGCCGAGTGCGCCAGAGCACGCCGCTCTGCACCGCTCGGCGCCAGAGCGCGCCACTCTGCACCGCTCGGCGCCCGAGTACGGCGAGTCTTTGTCCAGTGAGTGGCGAAAGTCGGTATCAATCTCTGCACGGCTTCTTCCCAGGTGGGGCAGCCGCTGCTACGTTCCCCTCGAAAGCACGCCAACGGGTGGCCGGATGAGGCGGGGAGGGGCTCGTGAGACGCATGACGGCACGACCTGCGAACGCCCATCAGGCCAAGCTGCTCAAGCTGCTGCGCGACGGAGGGCCCAACTCCCGTGCGCAGCTGGGCGACGAGGTCGACCTGTCACGGTCCAAGCTGGCCGTGGAGGTGGACCGGCTGCTGGAGACGGGCCTGATCGTGGCCGACGGACTCGCCGCCTCCCGCGGCGGACGCCGGTCCCACAACATCCGGCTCGCCCCCGCCCTGCGCTTCCTCGGCGTCGACATCGGCGCGACCTCGGTCGATGTCGCCGTCACCAACGCCGAACTGGAGATCCTGGGGCACCTGAACCAGCCGATGGACGTCCGCGAGGGCCCGGTCGCGGTCTTCGAGCAAGTCCTGTCCATGGCCGCGAAGTTGAAGGCCTCTGGGCTCGCGGAGGGTTTCGACGGGGCCGGTATCGGTGTTCCTGGGCCGGTGCGCTTCCCGGAGGGTGTTCCGGTGGCGCCGCCGATCATGCCGGGCTGGGACGGCTTTCCCGTGCGGGAGGCGCTCAGTCAGGAACTCGGCTGTCCGGTCATGGTCGACAACGACGTGAACCTGATGGCGATGGGGGAGATGCACGCGGGGGTGGCACGGTCCGTGGGCGACTTCCTCTGCGTCAAGATCGGTACCGGTATCGGCTGCGGCATCGTGGCCGGCGGTGAGGTCCACCGCGGGGTGACGGGCAGCGCCGGCGACATCGGGCACATCCAGGCCGTGCCCGACGGCCGCCCGTGCGCCTGCGGCAACCGGGGCTGCCTGGAGGCCCACTTCAGCGGGGCGGCCCTGGCCCGGGACGCCGTGGAGGCGGTCGAGCAGGGGCGGTCGGAGGAACTCGCCGCCCGGCTCGCCGCGAACGGCACCCTGACGGCCGCCGACGTGGCCGTGGCGGCCGCCGCCGGAGACGCCACCGCGCTCGACCTGATCCGCGAGGGCGGCAACCGGACCGGCCAGGTCATCGCCGGACTGGTCTCCTTCTTCAACCCGGGCCTGGTGGTGATCGGCGGCGGGGTCACCGGCCTCGGCCACACCCTGCTCGCCGCGATCCGCACTCAGGTCTACCGCCAGTCGCTGCCGCTGGCGACCGGCAACCTGCCCATCGTGCTGGGTGAGTTGGGGCCCACCGCCGGAGTCATCGGCGCGGCCCGGCTCATCAGCGACCACCTGTTCTCACCCGCGTAGGTCTGTTCCGCACCGCGCAAGTCTGTTCCGCCCGCACAGGTCCGTCTGTCACCGCGCATGTCCGTTCCGCACCCGCACAGGTCCGTTTCTCACCGCGCACGTCCGTTCCGCACCTGTACAGCCCTGTTGCTCACCCGCGCAGGTCCGTTCCTGACACGGCGCACCAGCACAGCGCCCTGCCTCGCCCTGCCCTGCCTCGCCCTGCCCTGAAACCGGCCCGCACGCCCGCCAAGGGGACCTCATGGCACCAGAACCACCGCTGCTCAGCATGTCCGGCATCACCAAGTCCTTCCCCGGAGTCCGGGCCCTCGACGGCGTCGACCTCGACGTCCAGGCCGGTGAGGTGCACTGCCTGCTCGGCCAGAACGGGGCCGGGAAGTCCACCCTCATCAAGGTCCTGGCCGGCGCCCACCAGCCCGACACCGGCACCATCCGCTGGCGCGGAGACGAGGTCACCCTCCGTTCACCGATCGCCGCCATGCGCCTCGGCATCGCGACCATCTACCAGGAACTCGACCTGGTGGAGCACCTGTCCGTGGCCGAAAACGTCCACCTCGGGCATGAACCCACGGCCGCCGGGTTCGTCGTACGGGGAAAGCAGGCGAAGGCCTCGACCGGCCTGCTGCTGAAGCGTCTCGGTCATCCGGAGATCGATCCGGCGCGCCTGGTGGGGGAGTTGTCGGCGGCGCAGCAGCAGATCGTGTCCATGGCGCGGGCCCTCTCCCACGACGTACGGCTGATCGTGATGGACGAACCGTCCGCCGCACTCGACCCCGACGAGGTCGACAACCTCTTCCGGATCGTCGGCGACCTCACCGCCGAGGGGGTGGCCGTCGTCTACATCTCCCACCGCCTGGAGGAGATCCGGCGCATCGGCGACCGGGTCACCGTCCTGAAGGACGGGCGGGCCGTGGCGGTCGGGCTGCCCGCGAAGTCGACGCCGACGCGTGAGGTCGTGGCGCTCATGACGGGGCGCAACGTCGAGTACGTCTTCCCGGAGCGTCCGGTCGTGGTGCCGGCCGGACCGGCGGTCCTGGAGGTCCAAGGGCTCGCCCGTGACGGCGAGTTCACGGCCCTGGATCTCTCCGTGCACCCCGGGGAGATCGTCGGCCTCGCCGGACTCGTCGGCTCGGGACGCTCCGAGATCCTTGAGACGATCTACGGCGCCCGGAAGCCCACCGCCGGTCAAGTCGTTGTGGACGGCAAGGTGTTGAAGCCGGGCAGTGTGCGGGCCGCCGTGCGGGCCGGGATCGGGCTCGCCCCCGAGGAACGCAAGGCGCAGGCGCTGCTGATGCTGGAGTCGGTCACCCGCAACGTCTCCGTCTCCTCCATGTCCCGCTTCTCACGCGGCGGTTGGATCGACCGGGGTGCCGAACTCGGCGCGGCCCGGGCGGCCACCCGCGAACTGTCGCTGCGCCCCGACAACCCCGCCGTGCCGATCCGCACCCTGTCCGGCGGCAACCAGCAGAAGGCCGTCCTGGCCCGCTGGCTGCTGCGCGGCTGCCGGGTCCTGCTCCTCGACGAACCCACCCGGGGCGTCGACGTCGGCGCCCGCGCCGAGCTGTACGCCGTCGTCAGGCGCCTTGCCGACGAAGGGCTCGCCGTGCTGCTGGTCTCCAGCGAGGTCCCCGAGGTGCTCGGCCTCGCCGACCGCGTCCTGGTGCTCCGCGAGGGCCGTGTCGTACACACCGCGCCCGCCCGTGAGCTCGACGAACACCGCGTACTCGACCTCGTCATGGAAGGAAGCCCGGCGTCATGACGCAGCCCGTGTCCCCGCCCAGGGGAAGTGCCGACAAGGCGCCCTCGGTGAGTGAACCGTCCGCGTGGCGAGGGGTGTTCGCGCGTGCCGACGTCCGCACCCTCTCCCTCCTCGGCGTGCTCGCCGTCCTGATCCTCATCGGCGGCATCACCAAGCCCGACGAGTTCCTCGACAGCCGCAACCTCCAACTCGTCCTCACCCAGGCCTCGGTGATCGGCGTCGTCACCGTCGGCATGACCTTCGTCATCACCTCCGGCGGCATCGACCTGTCCGTCGGCGCGATCGTCGCCCTCGCCTCGGTGTGGGCCACCACCGTCGCCACCCAGGAGTACGGCTTCACGGGCATCCTCTTCACCGCGGTGCTCGTCGGGGTCGGCTGCGGCCTGGTCAACGGACTGCTCGTCGCGTACGGCGGGATGGTCCCCTTCATCGCCACGCTCGCCATGCTCGCCTCGGCGCGCGGACTCGCCCTCCAGATCACCGACGGCCGCACGCAGATCGTCACCGTGCCCTCCGTCCTCGACCTCGGCGAACGCGACGCCTATGTCCTCGGCGTCCCGCCGCTCGTCATGGTCTTCGCGGTCGTGACGATCATCGGCTGGCTCGTGCTGAACCGCACCACCTTCGGCCGGCGCACCGTCGCGGTCGGCGGCAACGCCGAGGCGGCCCGCCTCGCCGGCATCGACGTCCGCCGCCAGCGCCTCTACCTCTACCTGCTGTCCGGGCTGTGCTGCGGCATCGCGGCCTTCCTGCTGATCATCCTGTCCGGCTCCGGCCAGAACACCAACGGCAACCTCTACGAACTCGACGCCATCGCCGCCGCGATCATCGGCGGAACCCTGCTCACCGGGGGCCGCGGCACCATCACCGGGTCCGTGCTCGGTGTCCTGATCTTCACCACGATCACCAACATCTTCGCCCTGAACAACCTGCAGAGCGACGTCCAGCAGATCGCCAAGGGAGCGATCATCGTCGCCGCCGTGCTGGTCCAGCGCCGTACCGCAAGCACGACCTGAGGAAAGGGTTCACCGCCATGCAGCAACGTAATGGTCGACTTCCCACCCGCAGAGGGCTGCTCTTCGGGACCGCCGCCGTCGGGGCCGGTGCCCTCCTCGCAGGTTGCACCAGCAACGACTCCGGTGACGACGAGCCCGCCGCGAACGACCAGCCGGCCGCCGACGACAAGCCCGGCAAGGCCGTCACCATCGGCTTCGCGGGGCCCCAGGCCGACCACGGCTGGCTCAACGCGATCAACGACAACGCCAAGAACCGGGCGAAGAAGTACTCCGACGTCACCCTGGAGATCACCGAGGGCTCCAACGACACCGCCCAGCAGATCGGCCAGATCGAGACCCTCATCAACAAGAAGGTCGACGTCCTGGTCATCCTGCCCGCCGACGGCAAGGCCCTCACCCAGGTCGGCCTCAAGGCCATGCGCGCCGGGATCCCGGTGGTCAACCTGGACCGCATCTTCAACACCCCGCAGGCGTACCGCTGTTGGATCGGCGGCGACAACTACGGCATGGGGCTGAACGCCGGGCACTACATCGGTCAGAAGCTCAAGGGCAAGTCCAACGCCAAGGTCATCGAACTGGCCGGCCTGGACAACCTGGAACTCACCAAACAGCGCACCCAGGGCTTCGACGACGCCCTGAAGAACTACCCCAACGTCCGCAAAGTGGCCCGCCAGGCCGCCGAGTTCACCGTGGAGTCCGGGCAGGCGAAGATGGCCCAGCTGCTCCAGGCCCAGTCGTCCTTCGACGCGCTGTGGAACCACGACGACGACCAGGGCGTGGGTGCGCTGCGCGCCATCGACCAGGCCGGGCGCGACGACTTCCTCATGGTCGGTGGCGCGGGCGCCCTGTCCGCGTTCCAGGCCATCAAGCAGGACAACGGTGTCCTGAAGGCCACGGTCCTCTACCCGCCGACCATGGCCGCCTCCGCGATCGACCTCGCCCGCGCCCTCGGCCAGGCCAAGGGGGTGAGCGGCCTCGCCGAGTTCGAGATCCCGGCCTCCCTCACCCTCTACTCGGCCGTGGTCGACAAGACCAACGTCGACCAGTACATGTCCACCGGCTTCAAGTGAGGCGTAACGAAACAGGGTCGGTCCCGGCGACCGGGCCGGCGGTGGACAGCGGTGCACCGCGGCCGGGCCGGTCAACGGGACGGGCCCCAGGGGCCCGGTTCATCGACGCATTCACGGGACAGCCCGCGGAAGCCCGGTGCGTCGACGGGTTCACGGCACGGGTCCCGGAAGCCCGGTTCGTCGACGGACCGGGCTGCACCCCCCACCAGGCCACGACGACGAGGAGGACATCGCGCATGGCACAGCCGCAGCAGTCAGAAGAGGCCGAGGTGCCGCCTCTGCGGGTCGGCATGGTCGGCTACGCCTTCATGGGCGCCGCCCACTCCCAGGGCTGGCGGACCGCGGGGCGCGTCTTCGACCTGCCCCTGCGCCCGGTGCTCGCCGCGATCTGCGGCCGGGACGCGGACGCCGTGCGCCGGGCCGCCGACCGGCACGGCTGGGCGGCGGCCGAGACCGACTGGCGGGCCCTGGTCGAGCGGGACGACGTCGACCTCGTCGACATCTGCACCCCGGGTGACAGCCACGCGGAGATCGCGATCGCGGCGCTGGAGGCGGGCAAGCACGTGCTGTGCGAGAAACCCCTCGCCAACACCGTCGAAGAGGCGCAGGCCATGACTCGGGCGGCCGAAGAGGCCCATGCGCGCGGCCAGTTGACGATGGTCGGCTTCAACTACCGGCGGCCCCCGCCCACCGCGCTGGCCCGCCGCATGGTGGCCGAGGGACGACTCGGCACGCTCCGACACATCCGGGTGACATACCTTCAGGACTGGCTCGTCGACCCGGAGTTCCCCCTGACGTGGCGGCTGCGCAGGGAGAAGGCCGGCTCCGGCTCACTCGGCGACCTCGGCGCCCACATCATCGACCTCGCCCAGTACCTG
>NZ_KB911808.1:0-37879 GCF_000383655.1 Streptomyces sp. 351MFTsu5.1
CAGGGCAACGAACGCACCCGCTTCACCTTCCCCCGCCAGCGCCGCGGCCGGCGGCTGTGCCTCGCCGACTTCTTCCGCCCCGAGGAGTCGGGGGAGACCGACGTGGTCGGCCTCCAGGTCGTCACCGTCGGCTCCCGGATCGGCGAGCAGACAGCCAAGCTGTTCGAGGCCAACGCCTACCGCGACTACCTCGAACTGCACGGATTGTCCGTCCAGCTCGCCGAGGCCCTCGCCGAGTACTGGCACGCGCGCGTGCGCTCCGAGCTCGGCTTCTCCGGCGAGGACCCGGCCGACGTCGAGGACATGTTCGCCCTGAAGTACCGCGGTGCCCGCTTCTCGCTGGGCTACGGCGCCTGCCCCGACCTGGAGGACCGCGCCAAGATCGCCGACCTGCTCCAGCCCGAGCGCATCGGCGTCCACCTCAGCGAGGAGTTCCAGCTCCACCCCGAGCAGTCCACCGACGCGATCGTCATCCACCACCCGGAGGCGAAGTACTTCAACGCCCGCTGAAGCCGCCCGTCGGCTCCGCACCACCTCACCGAGCACACTGATCGGATAAGTCGTACACTGGTCGGTCCACCGCAGGCCGGTTCCCTTCGTGGGAACCGGCCTGCTCGTCCCTCAAGGAGGTACGTGGATGACCAGCACGGTCCCCGCGCCAATGACCCGTACGGCCGACGGCTCCGCCCTCCAGGCCGTCCTCCTCGACATGGACGGCACCCTGGTGGACACCGAGGGCTTCTGGTGGGACGTCGAGGTGGAGGTCTTCGCCCACCTCGGCCACACCCTCGACGACTCCTGGCGCCATGTCGTGGTGGGCGGCCCCATGACCCGCAGCGCCGGCTTCCTCATCGAGGCCACCGGCGCCGACATCACCCTCCCCGAGCTCACCGTCCTGCTCAACGACGGCTTCGAGGAGCGCATCGGCCGCGCCCTGCCCCTGATGCCCGGCGCCACGCGGCTGCTCGCCGAACTCTCCGCCCACGGGATCCCCACGGCCCTGGTCTCCGCCTCGCACCGGCGCATCATCGACCGTGTCCTCACCTCCCTCGGCCCCCGGCACTTCGCCCTCACGGTCGCCGGCGACGAGGTGTCGCGCACCAAGCCCCACCCCGACCCGTATCTGTTCGCCGCCGCCGGACTGGGCGCGGATCCGGCCAGATGCGCGGTGGTCGAGGACACCGCGACCGGAGTCGCCGCGGCCGAGGCGGCCGGCTGCCAGGTCGTGGCCGTACCCTCCGTCGCCCCCATCCCGCCCGCCCCCGGCCGCACCGTCGTCGGCTCCCTCGAAGAGGTCGACCTGACGTTTCTGCGCGGCTTGATCAGCTTTCGATGATCCTTCGATGACGGAAATGCCTCCGCTGTTCACCCAGCGTGCAACGCGGATAGCGCGGTAATTCCCCAGAGCCCCGTCGCCGGAATTCGAACCGCGCCGGATGGCCGAATTCCGGTCGGCTGCCGCCCTGTTACGGGTGTGAGGTTCCCCACTCGACGGAGGCTCGACAGCCGGGCCGGGCTGTGCCGGACGCGCCGCTTCCGCGGGCCCGGCGGTGCCTATGTGTCCCGATTCATGGAACCCTGCACTAATCCTTCCCCTGTCGGGTTTTCGGTGCGTCCACGCCCGGTTCCGCTGTGTGATGGCACTTCAACTCCGGTACCCGCGAACCGTCCTTCAGGTGCGGACTAATCTCCTGCTGAGAACATCGCCCCACCCCCGTGATCCGCCGCACCACCCATGCATGCCGGTTACACGGACCCAAGAGCTCTGGAGAAACTCGAGCATGAACCGCAAGACTTTGGTGCTGCCGGCCGTCATCGGTCTGCTCGCGCCGGTGCTCGCCGCCTGCGGCGGGACCGACGCCGGCAGCGGCTCGAGCGACGCGATCGGCGTCGGCACCACGGACCGGTTCACCGCCACGAAGGACGCCCCGGCGCCGCTCGACCCCGCCTACGCCTACGACGTCGGCACCTGGAACGTCCTGCGCCAGACCGTGCAGACCCTGATGATCCAGCCCAAGGGCGACGGCGAACCCGTGCCCGAGGCGGCCCAGTCCTGCGGCTTCAGCGACAGCGGCAACGAGCGCTACGTCTGCACCCTGCGCGAGGGCCTGAAGTTCGCCAACGGCCACGCCATCACCGCGTCCGACGTGAAGTACTCCATCGACCGGGCCCGTGCCCTCAAGGCCGACTCCGGCGTCTTCGCGCTGCTCTCCACGATCGACACCGTCGAGACCAAGGGCGAACGAGAGGTCATCTTCCACCTCAAGACCGCGGACGCCACCTTCCCGTACAAGCTCTCGACCCCGGTCGCCGGCATCGTCGACCCCGAGGACTACCCGAAGAACAAGCTCCGCGACGGCTTCGACGTCGACGGCTCCGGCCCCTACACCATGAAGGCCGACGTCAAGAACGACGAGCTCGTCGACGCCGTGTTCACCAAGAACCCCAACTACAAGGGTTCGTTGACCGTGAACAACGAGAAGGTCGAGCTGCGCTCCTACGCGGACGCCGACAAGATGGGCGAGGCCCTCGAGAAGGGCGACATCGACCTCATCACCCGCACCATGTCGCCCGCGCAGATCAACAAGCTCTCCAATGCCTCGGGTGGCGCGGTCGACCTCGTCGAGATGGCCGGCCTGGAGATCCGCTACCTGGCCTTCAACACCAACGCGCCGACCGTGAAGTCCCGCGCGGTGCGCCAGGCCATGGCCCAGCTGATCAACCGCGGCGAACTCGTCTCCAAGGTCTACGGCACCCAGGCCGAGCCGCTCTTCTCGCTGGTCCCGGCCTCCATCACCGGCCACTCCAACTCGTTCTTCAACAAGTACGGCGACCCCAGCGTCACCAAGGCCAAGGCCCTCATGGCCCAGGCCGGCATCAGCACCCCGGTGAAGCTGACCCTGCACTACACGACCGACCACTACGGTCCGGCCACCAAGGAGGAGTTCGAGGACCTCCAGAAGCAGCTCAACGACAGCGGGCTCTTCGACGTCAGCATCCAGGGCACCCCCTGGGACACCTTCCGCCCGGCCGAGCAGAAGGGCAAGTACGACGTCTACGGCATGGGCTGGTTCCCGGACTTCCCGGACGCGGACAACTACCTCGCCCCCTTCCTCGACAAGGACAACTTCCTCGGCTCGCCGTACTCCAACAGCAAGATCCGCAACACCCTGATTCCGGACTCCCGCCGCGAGGCCGACCGCATCGCCGCAGCCGGAAGCCTGACCGAGATCCAGGACATCGTCGCCAACGACGTCCCCGTGCTGCCGTTGTGGCAGGGCAACCAGTACGTCGCCGCGCGCGACGACGTCACGGGCACCGCCTACGCGCTCAACTCCTCGTCGACGCTGCAGCTGTGGGAACTCGGCAAGGGCGTGAGCGGCTGACCGGCCGTCACCCCCTTCGCCCCGGGCCGCGGGACCGGCCCGGGATTCCAACAGAATCGACGACAAGGCACTCGCACGTGAACAAGCGCATCCAGTGGCCGGTCCTGCCGATCGTGGCGGGGCTGGCCTCCGGCCTGTTGACCGGCTGCGGTACGGACTCGGGTGACTCCGGTTCCGGCGGCTCCTCGGTGGTCATGGGCATGTCCGACGACGTCCTCGCCACCGACCCGGCCTCCGGCTACGACCCCGGCTCATGGCTGTTGTTCAACAACGTCTTCCAGTCGCTGCTCAGCTTCCCCAAGGGCGGCACCGAACCGGAGCCGGACGCCGCCCAGAAGTGCGAGTTCACGGACACCAGGACCCAGGTGTACACGTGCACGCTCAAGGACGGCCTCAAGTTCAGCAACGGTGACGCGCTCACCTCGAAGGACGTCAAGTTCTCCTTCGACCGCACGCTGAAGATCAACGACGACGCCGGTCCGGCGATCATGTTCCCGATGCTCGAGAAGGTCGAGACCCCGGACGAGAAGACCGTCGTCTTCAGGCTCAACACCCCCGACGCCACCTTCCCCAGCAAGATCGCCTCCGGTGCCGGCTCGATCGTCGACCACACCCAGTACGAGGCCGACGGCCTGCGCAAGGACGGCAAGGCGGTCGGCTCCGGCCCGTACCAGCTCGACTCGTTCGACGACGACCAGGCCGTCTTCTCCGTCAACGAGAACTACAAGGGCACCGCCGAGACCCAGAACTCCGGCGTCACCCTGAAGTTCTTCCACGGCGACCAGGGCGCCCTGAAGACCGCCCTGACCGACAACAAGGTCGACCTCGCCTACCGCGGTCTGACCGCCCGCGACATCACCGACATCGAGAACGCCTCACCCGACTCCGGCGTCGAGGTCGTCGAGGGAACCAGCGCCGAGGTCCAGCACCTCGTCTTCAACATGAAGGACCCGGTCGCCGGCAAGGTCGGCGTCCGCAAGGCGATCGCCTACCTCCTCGACCGCGAAGCCCTCATCCACGACGTCTACCAGGGCACCGCCACCCCGCTCTACTCGATCATCCCGGCCGGTATCGCGGGCCACAACACGGCCTTCTTCGACACCTACGGCGCCGAGCCCTCCCGGGCCAAGGCCGCCACCGCCCTCGCCGACGACAACATCACCGGCAAGGTCAAGCTGACCCTGTGGTCCACGCCGTCCCGCTACGGCCCTGCCACCGACCAGGAACTCCGCACCATCGCCAAGCAGCTCAACGCCAGCGGGCTGTTCGCCGCCGACGTGAAGTCCGTGGCCTTCGGCCAGTACGAGAAGGACATCGCCGCCGGGAAGTACGGCGTGTACGTCAAGGGCTGGGTCCCCGACTACCCGGACGCCGACAACTTCACGGCGCCCTTCTTCGGCAAGGGCAACGTGCTGGACAACAACTACGACAACAGCAAGATCACCGGCACGCTCATCCCCGAGACCGCCGCCCAGCCGGACCGCTCCGCCACGGACGACCACTTCGGCACCCTCCAGGACATCGTCGCCGACGACGTCCCCGTGCTGCCGGTCTGGCAGGCCAAGCAGTACGCCGTGGTCCGCGACGACGTCTACGGCCTGGAGTACTGCCTCGACGCCTCGACCGTCTTCCGCTTCTGGGAGCTCAGCAAGGGCTGAACCGGACCTGTGGACACGAAGAGGGCGCCCCCGGTCAGGGAGGGGGCGCCCTCTTCGCTCACCATTCCTACTGCGCGCCGGGGCGCACCAGCCCGCTCTCGTACGCGTACACCGCGGCCTGCACCCGGTCCCGCAGCCCCAGCTTCGTCAGGACATGACCCACATGGGTCTTCACCGTGGTCTCGCTGACGAACAGATCCGCGGCGATCTCCGCGTTGGACAGCCCGCGCGCCACCAGCTTCAGCACCTCGACCTCGCGGTCCGTGAGCGTGTGCAGGGTGTCCGGCACCGGCTCGTCACCCGACGGCAGATGCGTGGCGTACTTGTCGAGCAGCCGACGCGTGATGCTCGGCGCCAGCATCGCCTCACCCGCGGCCACCACCCGGATCGCCTGCACGAGCTCATTGGCCGGAGCGTCCTTCAGCAGGAACCCGCTGGCCCCCGCCCGCAACGCCTCCACCACGTACTCGTCGAGATCGAACGTGGTCAGCACCAGCACCTTCGCCGGACCGTCCCGGCCCGGGCCGGTGATCTGCCGGGTCGCCTCCACACCGTCCATCCGCGGCATACGGATGTCCATCAGGACCACATCGGGCTGGAGCGCCCGCACCTGGTCCAGAGCCTGAAGGCCGTCTCCGGCCTCGCCCACGACCGCGATGTCCTGCTCCGCCTCCAGAATCATCCGGAAGCCGGTTCGCAGCAGCGGCTGGTCGTCGACCAGTAGGACGCGGATGGCCACGTAAGTCTCCTTCGCTAGTCCGGCCCCATTCTGCCCTGCGCGTCCGCCGCCGACCCGGCCGCCCTCACCGGCAGCGGATACGGCGGGGGAGTGCCGCCGAACTCCGGGCAGTGCTCCTGGTGGTCGCACCAGCCGCACAGCTTGGTCGGACGGGGCCGCCAGTCGCCCGTCTCCGTGGCCTGCCGGATCGCCTCCCACAGCGCCAGCAGCTTGCGCTCGACCCGCTCCAGATCGGCGAGGACGGGGTCGTACGTCAGAACGTCACCGCTGCCGAGGTACACCAGCTGGAGCCGGCGCGGGATCACGTTCTTCAGCCGCCACACCACCAGGGCGTAGAACTTCATCTGGAACAGCGCGCCCTCGGCGAACTCCGGACGGGGCGCCTTGCCCGTCTTGTAGTCGACGATCCGCACCTCGCCGGTCGGCGCCACGTCGACCCGGTCGATGATCCCGCGCAACGTCAGCCCCGACTCCAGCCGCGTCTCGACGAACAGCTCGCGCTCGGCGGGCTCCAGCCGGGTGGGGTCCTCCAGCGTGAACCACCGCTCCACGAGCCGCTCCGCCTCACCGAGCCAGCGCGCGAGCCGCTCGCCGTCCGGATCGTCGGCGAACAGCTCGACCACCTCGGGGCGGCTCTCCCGCAGCCGGTCCCACTGGCCCGGGATCAACGACTTGGCGGCGGGCGCGGTGCGCTCACCCGCCGGGGCGTCGAAGAGCCGCTCCAGCACCGCGTGCACGAGGGTGCCCCGCGTGGCCGCCTCGCTCGGCTTCTCGGGCAGCCGGTCGATCACCCGGAACCGGTACAGCAACGGACACTGCATGAAGTCACCGGCACGCGAGGGGGACAGGGAGGCGGGCGCGGCGGGGAGCGTCTTGGCGGGTGCCGCACCCCGGGCGGGGCCGGAGGCGACCGGCTCGACGCCGGCGGGGATCATCGGTTCCACAACGCCGCCGGGGTCGAGCGGGAGTGCCTCCTCCGGTGCTGTTCCGGGAGAGGGCAGGGGTGCCGAGGGTGCGGGGGAGGCCTGGACCATCCCCGGGGCAGTCGCGACCTGTTCCGCCGCCTCCGGATCGGCCGCTTCCGATCGCTCGCTCGCGCCGCGGTCTGCCGCGTTGGGGGCCTCTGCTGCGGCAGGGTCGGCCGTGAGCGGGTCGGCCACTACAGGCTCGGCCGAGACCGCGTCAGCCGCCACAGGCTCAGCTGTGGCCGCGTCGGTCGCTCCAGGCTCAGTCGTGGCCACGCCAGCCGATTCGGGCTCGTGCGCACCCGGATCGGCCGATTCGGGCTCCGGCGTGAGGCCCTCGGTCACCCCGCGGCCGGTCGTGTCCCGGCGCTCGGCTGTGCGGGGCTGCCTCGCGACCGGTGGGGCCGCCGCCTGCGGGGGCTCGACCGGGGCTTCGGGCGCCGACTCGGCCACGCCCTCCGTGCTCGTCTCCATGACCACAGACCATACGGCCCGCCACTGACAGTGACCCAGCCGCGACCCTCACGGCTGCAACGCCTGAGGAAACACAGGGGGTGCCGGGGCGGAACGCACCGCGACCGCCGCATACCATCGACCCGAGACCCTTCCGCACGGCAGACGCGGAAGACGCTTCGGAAGACGTTTCGAACGAGGGGACATCGTGGACGAGAGCGGCGGGAGCGGGCAGCCGCGATCCGGTACGGACGGGTCGGCCGAGCCCCACGCAGGGCCCCCGGCCCGAGCCACCGACCCCCACGACAACGGGACCCGGCCGGCACCCGACCGACCCGCCGAGGCCCCCGACGCCGACGAACGACCGGCCGAACCCCCCGCCCCGGAGACCGCCGAGCACGTCGAGCCCGCCGAGTCCCCGGAGCCCGTGGAACCGGCCGGCGAGACACCGCAAGCCGCTCACCCCCACACCGCCCAGGACCGGCCCCAACCCCCCACCGGCCCGACCAAGCCCGAAGACACCCCCGACCACGGCACCCACGACCCGGGCACCTCCGACCCCGGCACCCCCGACCACCACCGCACCCTCGCCCATTCCGGCCCCACCCCCAAGAACCCCCCGCCGCAGTCCCCCCAGCCCCGCGGCGGCCTCCTGATGGGCCGGCCCTTCGGCGTGCCCGTCTACGTCGCCCCCAGCTGGTTCCTCGTCGCCGCGCTCATCACCTGGGTGTTCGGCGGCCAACTGGACCGCGTCCTGCCGGAACTCGGCGCCGCCCGCTATCTCGTCTCCCTCTTCTTCGCGGTCGCCTTCTACGCCTCGGTCCTGGTCCACGAACTGGCCCATACCGTCGCCGCCCTCCGCTTCAAGCTCCCCGTCCGTCGCATCCAGCTCCAGTTCTTCGGCGGCGTCTCCGAGATCGAGAAGGAGGCCGAGACCCCCGGCCGGGAGTTCGTGCTGGCCTTCGTCGGCCCGCTGCTCTCCCTGGTCCTCGCCGGCGTCTTCTACCTCGCGATGCAGCCCGTCGAACCCGGCACGGTCCCCGGCGTCCTGCTCGCCGGCCTGATGATCTCCAACCTCATCGTGGCCGCCTTCAACCTGCTGCCCGGCCTCCCCCTCGACGGCGGCCGCATGCTCCGCGCCGTCGTCTGGAAGATCACCGGCAGGCCCATGAGCGGCACCATCGCCGCCGCCTGGGTCGGCCGAGCGCTCGCCGTCTGCGTCCTCATCGGCCTCCCGCTGCTCACCCAGTCCGGCGCCCTCGGCTCCTCCGCCGAGGACAACGTCGGCATGGACACCGTGATGGACGCCCTGCTCGCCGCGATCCTCGCCGCCATCATCTGGACCGGCGCCGGCAACAGCCTCCGCATGGCACGCCTGCGCGAACACCTCCCCGAACTGCGCGCCCGCACCCTCACCCGCCGCGCGGTCCCCGTCGAGACCGACACCCCCCTCTCCGAGGCCCTGCGCCGCGCCAACGACGCCGGCGCCCGCGCCCTGGTCGTCGTCGACGCCGAAGGCACCCCGCTCTCCCTCGTCCGCGAGGCCGCCATCGTCGGCGTACCGGAACACCGCCGCCCCTGGGTCGCCGTCAGCGGCCTCGCCCAGGACCTCACCGACGGCATGCGCGTCTCCGCCGAACTCGCCGGCGAGGACCTCCTGGACGCCCTGCGCGCGACCCCCGCGACGGAGTACCTGGTCGTCGAGGAGACCGGCGAGATCTACGGCGTCCTCTCCGCGGCCGACGTCGAGCGCGCGTTCGTGAAGGCCATGGCCAGGCCGTCCTAGTGGTCGGCGGCCCCTCCCGGGACCGGTAGGCTGTTCACATGTCCGAACCGACCGGTGCCGCCCGCAGGCGCGGGCCCTTCAAGGTCGGGGACCAGGTTCAGCTGACCGACCCCAAGGGCCGCCACTACACGTTCACGCTCGAAGAGGGAAAGAACTTCCACACCCACAAGGGTTCCTTCCCCCACGACGAGCTGATCGGCGCACCCGAGGGCAGCGTTGTCCGCACCACCGGTAACGTCGCCTACCTCGCGCTGCGCCCCCTGCTCCCCGACTACGTCCTGTCCATGCCCCGCGGCGCCGCCGTGGTCTACCCCAAGGACGCGGGGCAGATCCTCGCCTTCGCCGACATCTTCACCGGCGCCCGCGTCGTCGAGGCAGGCGTCGGCTCCGGCTCGCTCAGCAGCTTCCTGCTGCGCGCCATCGGCGACCAGGGCATGCTGCACAGCTACGAGCGCCGTGAGGACTTCGCCGACATCGCCCGGCAGAACGTGGAGCGCTACTTCGGCGGCCCGCACCCCGCCTGGCAGCTCACCGTCGGCGACCTCCAGGACAACCTGTCCGACACCGACGTCGACCGCGTCATCCTCGACATGCTCGCCCCCTGGGAGTGCCTGGAGGCCGTCTCCAAGGCGCTCGTCCCCGGCGGCATCCTGTGCTGCTACGTCGCCACCACCACCCAGCTCGCCCGGACCGTCGAGTCCATCCGCGAGATCGGCTCCTTCAACGAGCCGACCGCCTGGGAGACGATGATCCGCAACTGGCACATCGAGGGCCTGGCCGTCCGCCCCGACCACCGGATGATCGGCCACACCGGCTTCCTGCTCACCGCCCGCCGCCTCGCCGACGGCGTCGAGCCCCCCATGCGCCGCCGCCGCCCCGCCAAGGGCGCCTACGGCGAGGACTACGCCGGCCCCAACGCCGACGGAGGCTCCGGCCGCTAGGGCGGCCCGGTGCCGCATTCAACGTACGGGCGCCGGGGTGGAGTTCCCGCAGACCAGGGGAACTCCACCCCGGCGCCCTCATGTTGAGGAGGCGGCAGGACCCGGCGCGGCGCAACCCGCACAAGTACCCACCCCGCCGTTCCCCAGATCTGTGACGTGTGGCACCATGCTGGCCACCCCCCCCACCGGCACAGCCCTCACAGGAGACGCTCCTAGTGCAGCAATCCGCCGTCCCGGAACTGGCACACACGCACACCCGCCCGATCCACTGGGTCGCCACCGCCACCGCCGTGGCAGCGGTCGTGGCCTTCTCCTCGGTCCTCCAGCCCAACCCCGCGACGGCGGCACAGGCGGCCGGTCCCGAAGCCGGACCCGCCCCGGTGGTCACCACCGCACCCGATCCCACCCACGTGCACTTCCCGATCGACTGCGGCCCGGTCAAGGCGAAGGTGCAAAAGCGCGCCTCCGGAGACCTCGACGGTGACGGACGGCCGGAAACCGTCGTCGTGGTGCACTGCGACGCCGCCATGGGCACCCCGCCCGACGCCGTCTACGTCATCACACGCGCGAAGGACACCGGCGAACCCCGAGTCGTCGCCACCCTGCTGAGCCCGAAGAGCCGCAACACCGTCACCGACTTCACCGTGAGCGACGAAGCGGTCGAAGCGACCCTCCTCGGCTATTCCACGTCGGACGTACCCAGTTGCTGCCCGGACGTGACGGACAAGGCGAAATGGCAGTGGAAGGACGGCGCGTTCGTCCGCTCGACCCCGGCGGGCACACACACCGTCTGACCGAAGCGGTCACGCTTGTGAGAAATCAGACAGTGGTCGCGCGGAGTGTCCGAACGGTCACTCCGCGTCCGGGCCGTAGACCTCGACGCTGTCCGAAACCCGCCGTACATGGATGCACTCACCTGGACACTCCTTCGCGGAGTCGACCACATCGGTGAGAAGCGGCAGCGGAACGGGCGTTGTGGCGCCCTTCTCCTGCAACAGCTCGTCGTCCGAGCCCTTCACATAGGCCAGACCGTCGATGTCCAGCTCGAACACCTCCGGCGCGTACTGCACGCAGATGCCGTCACCCGTACACAGGTCCTGATCGATCCAGACCTCCAGGGTCTCGCCACCGGCCCCGGCCTCCTGCTGCACGCCCATGTCTCCTGCCGTTTACGAGTCGAGCCGAACGGGAATCCGGCCAGCTCTGACGGGTGTTGAACGCTTCGACACTACCTCGGGCTGGGTTCCCGGCACGTTCGCTGGGTATTTCCCTGGCGTGAGGGAGAGCGCAAGGGTGAAGATCGGACACACCCCGACCGTCTTTGTGATCTAGGGGTTTCAATCGACACCCGCCCAGGTAGGGTCTGGAAGCGTCCAGCTCCCCTTGGAGGAGGTGAGGACCGTGGCAGCCCACGACGACGACATGAACCGCGGCATCCGCCCGGGACGAGGGTCCGACGACCCGTCCGGGCAGATTGCCTACCTTGAGCAGGAGATCGCCGTCCTGCGGCGCAAGCTCGCCGACTCTCCGCGACACACGAGGATTCTCGAAGAGCGGATCGTCGAGCTGCAGACCAACCTGGCCGGCGTATCCGCACAGAACGAGCGACTCGCCAACACGCTCCGTGAGGCCCGCGACCAGATCGTGGCCCTCAAGGAGGAGGTCGACCGGCTCGCACAGCCGCCGGCCGGCTTCGGCGTCTTCCTCGAAGCGAACGAGGACGGCACCGCAGACATCTTCACCGGCGGCCGCAAACTGCGGGTGAACGTCAGCCCCAGCGTCGAACTCGAAGAGCTCCGGCGCGGCCAGGAAGTGATGCTCAACGAAGCTCTCAACGTGGTCGAGGCCATGCAGTACGAGAGCGTCGGCGACATCGTCACCCTCAAGGAGATCCTTGAGGACGGCGAGCGCGCCCTGGTGCAGGGGCACACCGACGAAGAGCGCGTGGTACGGCTCGCCGAACCACTCCTCGACGTCACCATCCGCCCCGGCGACGCCCTGCTCCTCGAGCCGCGCTCCGGCTACGTCTACGAGGTCGTCCCCAAGAGCGAGGTCGAGGAACTCGTCCTCGAAGAGGTCCCCGACATCGGCTACGAGCAGATCGGCGGACTCGGCGGCCAGATCGAGGCCATCCGCGACGCGGTCGAGCTGCCGTACCTCTACCCGGACCTGTTCAAGGAGCACGAACTGCGCCCGCCCAAGGGCGTCCTGCTCTACGGGCCCCCCGGATGCGGAAAGACGCTCATCGCCAAGGCCGTCGCCAACTCGCTGGCCAAGAAGGTCGCCGAGGTCACCGGCCAGGCCCAGGGCAAGAGCTTCTTCCTCAACATCAAGGGCCCCGAGCTCCTCAACAAGTACGTCGGCGAGACCGAGCGGCAGATCCGCCTCGTCTTCCAGCGTGCCCGTGAGAAGGCCAGCGAGGGCACCCCCGTCATCGTCTTCTTCGACGAGATGGAATCCCTCTTCCGCACCCGCGGCTCCGGCGTCAGCTCGGACGTGGAGAACACCATCGTCCCGCAGCTCCTCGCCGAGATCGACGGTGTCGAAGGCCTCCAGAACGTGGTCGTCATCGGCGCCTCCAACCGCGAGGACATGATCGACCCCGCCATCCTGCGCCCCGGCCGACTCGACGTGAAGATCAAGATCGAGCGTCCCGACGCCGAGGCCGCCAAGGACATCTTCGGCAAGTACCTCACCGAGCGCCTCCCCCTGCACGCCGACGACCTCGGCGAGCACAGCGGCAGCAAGGCCACCACCGTCGCCAGCATGATCCAGACGGCCGTGGAACACATGTACGCCGAATCCGAGGAAAACCGCTTCCTGGAAGTCACCTACGCCAACGGAGACAAGGAAGTCCTCTACTTCAAGGACTTCAACTCCGGCGCCATGATCGAGAACATCGTCGGCCGCGCCAAGAAAATGGCGATCAAGGACTTCCTCGACCACAACCAGAAGGGCCTCCGCGTCTCCCACCTCCTCCAGGCCTGCGTGGACGAGTTCAAGGAGAACGAGGACCTGCCCAACACCACCAACCCGGACGACTGGGCCCGCATCTCCGGAAAGAAGGGCGAACGGATCGTCTACATCCGTACCCTCATCACCGGAAAGCAGGGCGCCGACACCGGACGCTCCATCGACACGGTGGCGAACACCGGTCAGTACCTGTAAACACAGGGCGGCTGCGGGTGCCCTCGGCGGGGTACCCGCAGCCGACTGTTTTTCAGGCAACTAACCGGACCAAAGGCGAGCAAGGCAATGACGCAAATGATCTCCCCACCAGCGCAGAGCCGTTCTAGGCTCTTCGGTACCGCCGAGTCGCGCAGTGCGGGGACGGGCACCGCACACGCACCGGAGCGCCAGCGGTACTTGAGCGCCGCCCCCGACCGAGGGCGCCGCCGGGCAAGGAGGGCCGCATGACCGTACGGCGAGTAATGGGCATCGAGACGGAGTACGGGATCTCCGTCCCCGGCCACCCCAACGCCAATGCCATGCTCACCTCATCCCAGATCGTCAACGCCTACGCGGCGGCGATGCACCGGGCCCGCCGGGCCCGCTGGGACTTCGAGGAGGAAAACCCGCTGCGAGACGCACGGGGCTTCGACCTCGCCCGCGAGGCCGCAGACTCCAGCCAGCTCACCGACGAGGACATCGGCCTCGCCAACGTCATCCTCACCAACGGTGCGCGCCTCTACGTCGACCACGCACACCCCGAATACAGCTCCCCCGAGGTCACCAACCCCCGCGACGCCGTCCTCTGGGACAAGGCCGGCGAGCGCATCATGGCCGAGGCCGCCGAACGCGCCGCAGCGCTCCCCGGCGCCCAGCCTATCCACCTCTACAAGAACAACACCGACAACAAGGGCGCCTCCTACGGCACGCACGAGAACTACCTGATGAAGCGGGAAACCCCCTTCTCGGACATCGTGCGCCACCTCACGCCCTTCTTCGTCTCCCGCCAGGTCGTCACCGGCGCCGGCCGCGTCGGCATCGGCCAGGACGGCCACGAACACGGCTTCCAGCTCAGCCAGCGCGCGGACTACTTCGAGGTCGAGGTAGGACTTGAGACGACGCTGAAGCGCCCGATCATCAACACCCGAGACGAACCCCACGCCGACGCCGAGAAGTACCGCCGCCTCCACGTGATCATCGGCGACGCGAACCTCTCCGAGATCTCGACCTACCTCAAGCTCGGCACCACGGCCCTGGTCCTGTCGATGATCGAGGACGGCTTCATCGCCGTCGACCTGGCCGTCGACCAGCCCGTACGCACCCTCCACCAGGTCTCCCACGACCCGACACTCCAACGCCTGGTCACCCTCCGCAGCGGCCGCACACTCACCGCCGTCCAGCTCCAGATGGAGTACTACGAGCTGGCCCGCAAGTACGTCGAGGAGCGCTACGGCGCCGACGCCGACGACCAGACCAAGGACGTCCTCACCCGCTGGGAGGACACCCTCAACCGACTCGAGAACGACCCCATGAGCCTCGCCGGCGAGCTGGACTGGGTCGCCAAGCGGGAGCTCATGGAGGGCTACCGGCGCCGTGACGGCCTCGACTGGGACGCCGCCAAGCTGCACCTCCTCGACCTCCAGTACGCCGACGTACGGGCCGACAAGGGCCTCTACAACCGTCTCGCGGCCCGCGGCCGCATGAAGCGCCTCCTCGACGAGCAGGAGGTCGAGAGGGCCCGCACCAAGCCCCCTGAGGACACCCGCGCCTACTTCCGCGGCCGCTGCCTCGAGCAGTACGCCGACGACGTCGCCGCGGCCTCCTGGGACTCGGTCATCTTCGACCTCCCGGGCCGGGACTCGCTCCAGCGCGTCCCAACCCTCGAACCGCTTCGCGGAACGCGAAATCACGTCAAGGAGCTGCTGGACCGCTGCCGCACGGCAGAAGACCTGGTCAGGGTCCTGTCCGGCAGCTGAGCAAGGCCTTGGGCCGGGTGCTCCCGCAGGGTGGAAAACTCGGCCAGAGGGAATCATCGAGATGGCCCCCGTACGTTGTAGGAACTGCGGGGCCGATGTCAGTCCCTGCAAGTAGGGTCTGATCAAGAACGTCGAACCGAGCGGGGTGAGGGGTTATGGCGACCAAGGACACCGGCGGCGGACAGCAGAAGGCCACGCGCAACACCGAGGAGGTCGAGGAGCAGACCGCGGAAGCGCAGGGCTCCGAGGACCTCAAGGAACGCCACGAGAAGCTGAGCGACGACGTGGACTCCGTCCTGGACGAAATCGATGATGTGCTCGAAGAAAATGCCGAGGACTTCGTGCGATCATTCGTTCAGAAGGGTGGAGAGTGATTTCGCCTTCGATTTGAAGGTTCAGCGGGGGAGCTGGGGTTGGTCGACAGCGAAGACGTGAAGCGTTGCTCGCGGTGCAAGCAGCACAAGCCGCGAGCAGCCTTCGCGAGCAACAAGGGCATGCGTGACGGTCTTCAGGCTTACTGCCGGGAGTGTTCCGCTGCCTACTACCGCCAGCGTCAGGACGCCCGCGGGCGTAAGCCGCGTCCGAGGGTGGAGGCACCCGCGGGGCATAAGTACTGCCAGCGCTGTCAGGAGATCAAGCCCCACTCCGAGTGGGATCGAAACAGGACGGCTAGCGACGGTCTGTCGACCGCTTGCAAAGCGTGCCGAGCCATTGAGGGACGCGATCGCCATCTGAAGCGTCAGTACGGCATGACAGTGGCCGAACGTGACGAGATGGTCGCCTCTCAGATGGGGCTCTGCGTGATCTGTCTGAACGCTCCGGCCGTGCATGTGGATCATTGCCACAAGACGGGTAGGGTCCGTGGCGTACTGTGCTTCAACTGCAATTCGGCCATCGGCAAGTTGGGAGACGATCCCGACACCGGTCGTCGGGCTGTTGCTTACCTGGAGGGAATGACGTGGAAGCCAACACTCGTAGCACCGGGCGTCTACCAGCTGCCTTCCTGACGCCTGGGTCGTCGTCCTTCATGGACTTCCTGTCCGAGCATCAGCCGGAGATGCTGCCGGGGAACCGGCAACTGCCGCCCACGCAGGGCGTGATCGAGGCGCCGCACGGGACGACCATCGTCGCCGTCACCTTCCCCGGGGGTGTCGTGCTCGCCGGTGACCGTCGGGCGACGATGGGGAATGTGATCGCCCAGCGGGACATCGAGAAGGTGTTCCCGGCCGACGAGTACTCGGCCGTCGGGATCGCCGGCACCGCAGGTCTCGCCGTGGAGATGGTGAAGCTGTTCCAGCTGGAGCTGGAGCACTTCGAGAAGGTCGAGGGCGCCCAGCTGTCGCTGGAGGGCAAGGCGAACCGGCTGTCCACCATGATCCGCTCCAACCTCGGCATGGCCATGCAGGGCTTGGCCGTCGTGCCGCTCTTCGCGGGGTACGACGTCGACCGGGCCAAGGGCCGGATCTTCTCCTACGACGTCACCGGCGGTCGTTCCGAGGAGCACAACTACGCCGCCACCGGCTCCGGCTCGATCTTCGCGCGCGGGGCGATGAAGAAGCTCTACCGTGACGACCTGACCGAGGAGCAGGCCACCACGCTCGTGGTGCAGGCCCTGTACGACGCGGCTGACGACGACTCGGCGACCGGTGGTCCCGATGTGGCCCGCCGGATCTACCCGATCGTCACCGTGATCACCGAGGACGGCTTCCGTCGGCTGACCGACGAGGAGTCCTCCGAGATCGCCCGTTCGATTCTCGAGCGGCGGCTGGAGCAGCCGGACGGCCCGCGGGCCGCGCTGCTGTAGTCGGCTCCGGTCTTGTTCGAGGTGATCGCAGTGACTTCCACAGAAAGGGACGGATAACCGGTGTCGACGCCGTTCTATGTTTCTCCCCAGCAGGCGATGGCCGACCGGGCCGAGTACGCCCGCAAGGGCATCGCCCGTGGTCGCAGCCTTGCCGTGCTGCAGTATGCCGATGGCATCGTGTTCGTCGGTGAGAACCCGTCCCGCGCGCTGCACAAGTTCAGCGAGATCTACGACCGGATCGGCTTCGCGGCCGCCGGCAAGTACAACGAGTACGAGAACCTGCGGATCGGCGGCGTCCGGTATGCCGATCTTCGTGGGTACACCTATGACCGCAACGACGTGACCGCGCGGGGTCTGGCGAACGTCTACGCGCAGACCTTGGGCACGATCTTCTCCTCGGGTGCTGAGAAGCCGTATGAGGTGGAGCTGGTCGTGGCGGAGGTCGGTGAGACGCCGGACGGCGACCAGATCTACCGGCTGCCGCACGACGGGTCGATCGTGGACGAGCACGGTTCGGTCGCGGTGGGTGGTAATGCCGAGCAGATCGGCAGCTATCTGGACCAGCGTCATCAGGACGGGATGAGTCTCGCGGAGGCGCTGAAGCTGGCCGTGCAGGCGCTGTCCCGTGACACCAACGGCACCGAGCGGGAGATTCCCGCGGAGCGGCTGGAGGTGGCGGTGCTGGACCGGACGCGTCCCCAGCAGCGGAAGTTCAAGCGGATCGTGGGTCGTCAGCTGTCCCGGCTGCTGGAGGCCGACGGGGCGTCGACCGAGGCGGAGAGTGCCGAGGAGGCGGAGGGTTCCGAGGAGGAGTAGGCGCTCCGGTTCCGTCCGGCATTCGCCGACGTTCACCCCTTTGTGTGCCCCGGCCGTTCCCTCGGCCGGGGCACAGGGCGTTCAGGGGGCGCTGGGCGGGGCCGTGGAGCCTCGTACGACCAGTTCGACGGGGATGTCTCCCGCGTCGGGTGTGCGGCCCTCCAGGACGGCCAGGAGGGCGCGCATGCCGTGTTCGCCGAAGAGTTCGGCGTCCAGTCGTACGGTCGTGAGCTCGGGGTCGATGGCGGTGGCGAGGGCGAGGTCGTCGAGGCCGGTGACGGAGATGTCGTGGGGGACGCGCAGGCCGAGTCGTCGTACGGCTTTGTAGGCGCCGGCGGCGAGTTTGTCGTCGTCGCAGATCAGGGCGGTGGGCCGGGGGCCGGGTGCGGCGAGGGCGGTCTCGGCGGCGGTGCGGGCGTCCTCGATGGTGATGGGTGCGTGGGCGGTGCGCAGGGAGGTGCCGGGGACGGCGGCGAGCTGTGCGGCGAGTTCGCGTGCGCGTACCTCGAAGGTCCAGGACGGGATGTCGGCGGCGAGGTGCAGGAAGCGGCGGTGGCCGAGGTGCAGGAGGTGGGCGGCGACCTGGCGGATGCCGTCGGCGATGTCGAGGTTGACGGTGGCGGCACCGAGGTTGGCCGAGGGGTCGCTGTCGAGCATGACGAGGGGGAGCTGGTCGCCCCGGATGGCGGTGAGGGCGTCGGCGGCCATGGAGGAGGCGATGACGCCGTCGAGGGCGGCCTGGGCGGAGGCGAAGGGGTCGCGGGCGGGGCCGATGCCTTCGGGGGAGGGGTAGAGGACGACGCCGAAGCCGTGGTCGGCGGCGACGCGGGCGGCGCCGGTGTAGACGCCGGCGAAGAACTCCGTGGTCAGGGCGGGGACGACCAGGAGGACGGTGCGGGTGTGGCCGAGGCGGAGGTTGCGGGCGGCGAGGTTGGGGCGGTAGCCGAGGTCGCGGGCTGCTTCGCGGACGCGCTGGGCGGTGGCTTCGGAGACCCGGCCGCGCCATTTGTCGCCCAGGACGAGGGAGACGGCGGCCTGGGAGACTCCTGCCGCCTGGGCGACGTCACGGCTGGTGGGGCGCGTGCTGCTGGGTGCCACCGAGGGCGTGCTCCTTCTGCTGGTGTGGGCCGGGGGGCGTCTGCGCGCTTTCGGCTCACTCCGGTCGTCTGGACGTCCGAACAGCGCACATGGTACGTATGGGAGCGCACGTTATACGTATGACTTGGAGGCGGGGATGGCCGCGGGATACCTGGAGATCCTCAGGGCGAGGCACGCGGCGCGCCTGCTGACGGGCACGCTGGTGGGCCGGCTGCCCAACGCGACCGCGGCGATCGCCATGGTGCTGTTCGTGCGCGCCGAGGGCGGCACCTACAGCCTGGCGGGCGGTCTCGCGGCGGTGTACGGCGTCGCCAACGCCGTGGGCCAGCCGGTCCTGGGCCGGCTGGTGGACCTGTACGGCCAGCCCCGCGTGCAGCTGCCGGCCTCGGTCCTGTCGGCCCTGGCCATGGCGGGCTTCGCGTTCTGCGGCATCGACCCCCTGGCGCTCGCCTACGCGTGCGTGGCGGCCGCCGGGCTGTTCACGCCGCCCCTCGAGGGCGGTCTGCGGGCGCTGTGGCCCTCTGTGCTGCGCCGGGAGGACCAGGTGCACCGGGCGTACGCGATGGACGCCGTGGCGCAGGAAGTGATGTTCACCGTGGGGCCGTTGCTGGTGACGCTGTGCGTGTCGCTGTGGTCGGAGCGGGCGGCCCTGCTGGTGCTGAACGCCGTGGGGGTCCTCGGCGCCCTCTCGGTGGCCTTGGCGCCGCCCGCGCGGGCGTGGCGGTCCGCGCCGCGTGAGGCGCACTGGCTGGGTGCCCTGCGCTCGCCGGGACTGCTGGCGATGCTGGGCGCGTTCCTGTTCGTCGGGATCGCGCTGGGGTCCATCACGGTGGCCTCCGTGTCGTACGCCGACGGCCATGGCGGGGACGCGGTGTACGGCTGGCTGATGGCCGGGATCGGTCTGGGCGCGCTGGTGGGCGGTCTCGCGTACGGGGCGCGGCAGTGGGCCGGTGAGCCGGCGCGGCGACTCCAGGTGCTGGTGGGCTTCCTGGCGGTGTGTTACCTGCCGCTGACGCTGATGCCGGGCGCGGTCGCCATGACGCTGCTGGCGGTGCTCGCCGGGGTGTTCCTGGCGCCGGTCATCGCGTGTGCCTTCGTCCTGGTCGACCGGCACGCGCCGGCCGGGACGGTCACCGAGGCCTTCTCCTGGCTGGTGACGACGTTCACCGTGGGTGCCTCGGTCGGAACGGGCCTGGCGGGCCCGGTCGTCGAGCGGGGCGGGGCCCTGTGGGGGTTCGCGGTGCCGGGGGCCGCCGGGGGTGTGTCGCTGCTGGTTCTGCTGGTCACGGGGCGCGTCCTGTCAGCGCCCGCGCGGCGGGCGGTAGTTGCGTCGTCGACGGAAAATGATCCAAACCGTGCTGCCGAACCCCGTTTCAGCTCGGGGGATCGGGCGTAATGTTCAGTCATGGACCGCCGCATTTTCGGGCTGGAGAACGAGTACGGCGTCACGTGTACGTTCAGGGGACAGCGGCGCCTGTCTCCCGACGAGGTGGCGCGGTACCTCTTCCGCCGTGTCGTGTCATGGGGCCGCAGCAGCAATGTCTTTCTGCGAAACGGCGCACGCCTCTATCTCGACGTGGGCTCACATCCGGAATACGCGACACCCGAATGTGACAACGTGACCGAACTGGTCACCCACGACAAGGCCGGCGAGCGCATTCTCGAAGGACTCCTGGTGGACGCCGAACGACGCCTGCACGAGGAAGGAATCGCGGGCGACGTCTACCTCTTCAAGAACAACACCGACTCGGCCGGAAACTCCTACGGCTGCCACGAGAACTACCTCGTCGCACGCCATGGGGAGTTCTCCCGGCTCGCGGACATTCTCATTCCGTTCCTGGTCACCCGGCAGCTGCTGTGCGGCGCGGGCAAGGTGCTGCAGACCCCGCGGGGCGCGGTGTACTGCGTCAGTCAGCGCGCCGAGCACATCTGGGAGGGCGTCTCCTCGGCGACGACCCGTTCCCGGCCGATCATCAACACCCGCGACGAACCGCACGCGGACGCCGAGCGCTACCGCCGTCTGCATGTCATCGTGGGCGACTCGAACATGTCCGAGACGACCATGCTGCTCAAGGTCGGCGCGACCGACCTGGTGCTGCGCATGATCGAGGCGGGCACCGTGATGCGGGACCTGACCCTGGAGAACCCGATCCGGGCGATCCGCGAGGTCAGCCATGACATCACCGGCCGGCGCAAGGTGCGTCTGGCCAGCGGCCGGGAGGCCTCCGCGCTGGAGGTGCAGCGCGAGTACTACGAGAAGGCCGTGGACTTCGTCGAGCGGCGCGGGATCCGCACCGGCACCGTCGACCAGGTCCTGGAGCTGTGGGGCCGCACGCTGGACGCGATCGAGGCCGAGGACCTCGACCGGATCGGCACCGAGATCGACTGGGTCATGAAGTACAAGCTGATCGAGCGGTACCGGGCCAAGCACAACATGACCATGTCGCATCCGCGGGTCGCGCAGATAGACCTCGCTTATCACGACATTCACCGCCGTCGTGGTCTCTACTACCTTCTGGAGAGGAAGGGTCAAGCCGCCCGGATCTGCAACGACTTGAAGATCTTCGAGGGCAAGTCCGTTCCGCCGCAGACCACTCGGGCCCGCTTGCGCGGTGACTTCATTCGCAGGGCCCAGGAACAGCGCCGGGACTTCACCGTCGACTGGGTGCACCTGAAGCTCAACGACCAGGCGCAGCGCACGGTGTTGTGCAAGGACCCGTTCCGGTCGGTGGACGACCGGGTGGAGAAACTGATCGCCGGAATGTGAGCCAAGCGTTCTGCGTCACCGTCGGAACGCAACACGGGCGCCGTACGTTTCCCGTACGGCGCCCTTCGCACGCCGTAGAGTTGCGCGCACGCCATCTACAAGATCGACCGATTACGAGGCCCCCACCGTGCGCCGACGCTCACTCATCATTGCCGTTCCCGCAGGACTGGCCACTCTCGCCGCATGCGGTGACGACAAGTCCGACTCGAGCAAGGCGAGCGACAGCACGTCGCCCTCGGCGTCGTCCTCGGCCTCCTCGGCGCCGCCGCCGAAGATCGTCGACGGTCCGCTGCCGGCGATCACCGCGGGGGCGAAGTTCGGTGAGAAGCCGACCGTCGCCAAGGGCAGCGGTTCCCCGTCCGACCAGCTCGCGGTCAAGACGCTGATCACGGGCAACGGCACCACGGTCGCCGAGGGCGACTACATCCAGGCCCACTACCTGGGCCAGATCTACTCCACCGCGAAGGTCTTCGACAACTCCTACGACCGCAAGACGCCGCTGGTCATCCAGCTCGCGCAGAGCAGCATCATCGACGGCTGGCGGTACGCCCTGCCGGGCAAGAAGGCCGGCAGCCGTGTCGAGTTCTCGGTGCCGCCCACCTGGGCGTACGGCAAGGAGGGCAACGCGCAGGCGGGCATCAAGGGCACCGACACGCTGGTGTTCGTCGTCGACATCCAGAACACGTTCAACGGCAAGAGCTCCGCCAAGGGCAAGAACGTCCCGCAGACCGACTCCGCGCTGCCCAAGGTCGGCACCAACACCGACGGCAAGGCCCCGTCCATCGAGGTGCCCAAGAAGGCCGCGCCCACCAAGCTGGTGTCGGAGTACGTCATCGAGGGCGACGGCGACGAGGTCGCCGCGGACAGCACCCTGCTCGTGCAGTACAAGGGCGTGGTGTGGGACTCCGGCAAGGAGTTCGACTCGACGTACAGCCGGGGGCAGCTGGCCTCGTTCTCGCTCCAGCAGGTCGTCAAGGGCTGGGCGCAGGGTCTGACCGGCAAGAAGGTGGGCAGCCGGGTGCTCATCTCCATCCCGCCGAAGCTGGGCTACGGCGACAAGCCGCCGGCCGGCAGCGGTATCGAGAAGGACTCCACGCTGGTCTTCACCGTGGACATCCTGGCGAAGATGTGACGCACGGGGGACATGCGCGCAGGTCCTCGGCCGGGATGTAAGACTGGTTCCTGTTGCCTTTCCGTGAACAAGCAGGAGCGAGTGACGTGAGCATCGACAAGCCCGAGATCGACTTCCCTGAGGGCGCGCCCCCGGCGGACCTGGAGATCAAGGACATCTGGGAGGGCGACGGCGAGGTTGCGCAGGCCGGCCAGACCGTCACCGTCCACTACGTGGGCGTCTCCTTCAGCACCGGCGAGGAGTTCGACGCCAGCTGGAACCGTGGTCAGCCCTTCCGCTTCCCGCTGGGCGGCGGCCGGGTCATCAAGGGCTGGGACCAGGGCGTGCAGGGCATGAAGGTCGGCGGCCGTCGCCAGCTGACCATTCCGGCCCACCTCGCCTACGGCAACCAGAGCCCCACCCCGGCGATCAAGCCCGGTGAGACCCTGATCTTCGTGGTCGACCTCATCGCCGTCTGATCGTCGTACCGCGGCATCAGAACAGTCGTAAAAGATCGCGTCGCGGTCGGATCGTCGTACGACATCCGACCGGACCCGATCGACCAGGGTCCATGCCTGTCCGTGCATGGGCCCTCGGCTTTTGCCTTGCTCCTCCGGAGCGGTACGGTCATCGTCCGTAAGCACCATAGGGAGGCGAAGGGCGTCGATGGCCATTGCCAAGGCCGAGCGGCTGATGAACCTGGCGCTGTGTCTGCTCGGGACGCGACGGCCGCTCAGCAAGCGGGAGCTCCGGGAGTCCATCGAGGCCTACCTGGAAGCCAATTCCGACGACTCCTTCAACCGTATGTTCGAGCGCGACAAGGACGATCTGCGCGAACTCGGCCTTGTGATCGAGACCGTTGAGAACCTCGACGGCGAAGTCGGCTATCTCGCCCGGCGGGACAGCAACCGGCTGCCGCCCATCACCCTCGACGCCGAGGAGGCCGCGGCCCTGGGGCTGGCCGCCAAGGTGTGGCAGCAGGCCCGGCTCGCCGGCGCGGCCAGCGGCGCGTTGCAGAAGCTGCGCGCGGCGGGGCTGCCCGAGGACGTCGACCCGTACGAGGCGCACGGCGCCCTGGAGCCGCGCATCCCGGTGCACGAGGCCTCCTTCGAGCCGCTGATGCTCGCCTGCCGCGACCGCCGCCCGGTCGTCTTCGACTACCGCAAGGCCACCGCCGCCCACCCCGAGCCCCGCCATGTCGAGCCGTGGGCGCTGGAGTGCTGGCGCGGCCACTGGTACCTGGCAGGCTTCGACCGCGACCGCGGTGCCGAGCGGGTGTTCCGGCTCTCCCGGATCACCGGCAAGGTGCGCTCGCGCGGGACGCGCTTCACCGCCCCGGTGCCCGACGTCGTCACCGTCCGCGAGACCGTGGCGGGCTGGGCGGGGGAGACCGCGGACCGCAGCGCGCTGATCCGGCTGCGCACGGGCGCCGGGTACCCCTTGCGGGCGAAGGCCACCGCGGTGCGGGAACTCGGCGACGGCTGGGACGAGTTGGAGATTCCGTACGGCCACGGCCTGGACGCCTGGCTCGTGGAGTTCGGCCCCGACGTGGTGGTCCTGGAGCCCGCCGAGCTGCGGGCCGACGTGGTGGACCGGCTGCGTGCCGTGGCCAAGGGCTGAGGGGGAGCGGAAGAGATCATGGCAGGCAAACCGGTCAGGCCGACGAACGCCATCGACCAGACCCGGCGGATGCTCTCCCTGGTGACCTATCTCAAGGAGCGCCCCGGGGCGCGGGTCGAGGACGTGGCCCGGGCCTTCGGGATCACCGAGGACGAACTGGTCTCCGACCTCGACGTGCTGCCCATGTGCGGCACCAGCTTCCGCGGCGGCGACCTGCTCGACATCGACACCGACGGCGAGCGGATCTGGTGGCACAACCCCGCGGCGCTGGGCGAGGAGACGGCCGAGCCGCTCCGGCTCGCCGCCGACGAGGCGACCGCGCTCCTGGTGGCCGCCCGCGCGGTCTCCACACTGCCGGGCCTCAGGGAGAGCGACCGCCAGGCGCTGCTGCGGGCCACCGCCAAGGTGGAGACCGCGGCCGGGGAACAGGCGGGCGCCAGCTCCCGGCTGTCGGTGACCTTCGAGTCCGAGGGCGGGGTCTTCGCGGACGTCGACCGGGCCATCTCCGAGCGGCGCCGGCTGTGGATCCGCTACTACTCACCGGCCCGCGACGAGGTCACCGAACGCGAGATCGACCCGATCCGCCTGGTCAGCGTCGGCCACACCTATGTCGAGGCCTGGTGCAGGCGCTCCGAGGCGCGACGCACCTTCCGGCTCGACCGGGTCGCCGAGATCAAGATCCTCGACGAGCCGTCGGCGCCCCCGGAGATCGAGCTCAGGGACCTGTCCGAGGGGCTCGTGCAGCCCGCGGCCGAGGATCCCGAGGTGGTCGTCGAGGTCGGTCCCGGCGGCCGCTGGGTCGCCGAGTACTACCCGCACGACAGTGCGGATGAGCTTTCCGACGGCGGACTGCGTATTACCCTGCGCACCCCCGACCCGGCGTCGCTCAGGCGCCTGGCGCTCCGGCTCGGCCGCGACGGCCGCATCGTCTCGCCGCGCGATCTCGCCGACAGCGCGCGTGAGGCGGCCCGCGAGGCGCTGGCGGCCTACGACGGGGTCGAGGCGCACGGCTTGCACGGGACGGACGCCGAGGGGCGGGGCGACGGGCAGGACGGTCAGGACGACAGGCGGGAGCAGGGGCTTTGAGCGAGTCGGCGACGTCCGGTGCGGGAATGACGGTGGCTGCCGCCTTCGCGGGGATGAGAAGCGCGGCGCCGGTGACCTTCAAGGCCGGCTGCCCGGACTGCCGGGAGCGGTTCGAGCTGGCCGCGAGCGCCCTGCGCCTGGCCATCGGCGCCTCCAGCCGCACCACCTTCTACTCCTTCACCTGCCCCGAGTGCGGCGCCGCCGTCCGCAAGCCCGCCGGTGAACGGATCGTGGAGCTGCTGACCGGTGGCGGGGTGCGGACGCTGCGGCTGCACTCCACCCTCTAGGCTCGGTGCCATGTTCTGGCCGATGTTCGCGGTAGCTGTGGGTTTCACGGGTCTCGCCGTCCTGGGTGTGCTCGCCGTCCGGGTCTTCCTGGAGGCGCAGCGCCTGGCCCGCCAGGTCACGGAGTCCACGCGGCGCATCAACCGGGCCGCCGAGGACCTGGAGCGGGCGGCGGTGAGCACGGCCCGTTCGGCGAACTCTCTGTGAGTGCGGCTGAGAGTCGGGTGTGAGTCGAGCGCCGGAAGCGTTTTGGGACACTTCGCCCTGTCACCGGGCCGGGGTCGGCAGGTACGCTGCTGGTCGCGGTCCGGATAACGAGGCTCGGTCGCGAACCGGGAGTACGCACAGGGATTGCCAGGCGTTCACCCCTGAGCGTTACGATCGCTGCCAGCACGACTGGTCGGACATGTGTCCGACCGGTCGGACAGCACCCCACAAGCCGCCTCGGTGAGAAGGTAAAGACTTATGTTCGGAAGGCTCGGCGCCCCCGAGATCATTCTCATCCTCGTCGTCATCATCCTGCTGTTCGGCGCGAAGAAGCTTCCCGACATGGCGCGCTCGCTCGGCAAGTCCGCCCGCATCCTCAAGAGCGAGGCGAAGGCGATGAAGGACGAGGGCAGCGGCAGCACGACCACCCCCGCCGGCCCGCCCAGCACCGACGAGCAGGCCTCTCAGCGCACCATCCAGGCTTCCCCGGGCGACGTGACCAGCTCGCGCCCGGTCACCGAGCCGACGGACACGACCAAGCGCTGACGCGGGGCCGGTGACCTCCGGCCCGCCTGCACGAGATGGGAACGTGGGTTGCTCAAGTCTGCCCGCAAAGAGGAGAAGGATCCCGAGGGGCGGATGCCTCTCGCGGATCACCTTCGTGAGCTCCGCAACCGGCTCGCGAAGGCGATGCTGGCCATCATCGTCGTCACGGTGATCGCCGCCTTCTTCTACAACGACATCATCAACTTGATCACCAGGCCGATCCTCGACGCGGTCGGTTGTGACAAGTCCTTCGCGGAACTGGCCCGGTCGACGAAGTCGACCAAGCCGTGCGCCGAGATCACCATCAACGGCCTCCTGACGCCCTTCACGCTCGCGCTGAAGGTGTCCCTGATGGCCGGTGTGGTCGCGGCATCGCCGGTCTGGCTCTACCAGCTGTGGGCCTTCGTCGCCCCCGGCCTGCACCGCCACGAGAAGAAGTACGCCTACGCGTTCGTCGGCACCGGTGCCCCGCTCTTCCTCGTCGGCGCCTACTTCGCCTACTCGGTCCTGCCGACCACGGCCCAGGTGCTGATCGGCTTCACCCCGGGCGGCACCTCCAACCTGCTGCCCCTGGACGACCTGCTCGACCTCGTCCTGCGCATGGTGCTGGTCTTCGGCCTCTCCTTCGAGCTGCCGCTGCTGCTGGTCTTCCTCAACCTCACCGGGCTGATCACCGGCAAGCGCATGCTCGGCTGGTGGCGCGGCATGATCATGGCCATCACCGTGTTCGCGGCCGTCGCCACACCGAGCACCGACCCGCTGACGATGCTGGCGCTCGCCGCGCCGATCTGGGTGCTGTACTTCGGCGCGACCGCCTTCTCCCTGCTCAACGACCGCCGCAAGCGCCGTCGCGAGGCCGAGGGTCCCGCCGACGACGAGGCGTCCGAGCTGGACCTGACCCCCGAGGCCATAGGCGAGGTCGAGACCGTCTCCGCGAGCAGGGCGCTGCCCGAGCAGTCGGCGACGGACCGGGTCAACGGTTATGACGACGTGACCTGACGACCGGGGTCCTGCTCATAGGGTCACTTCCGTGACCTGCGAGATCACCCTCTTCGTCAACCCCACCGCGGGCCGCGGCCGGGGCGCCCGAGCGGCGCGGCCGGCCGCTTCCGCGTTGCGGGCGGCCGGCTTCTCGGTGCGGACCGTCCTCGGCGAGAACGCCCCCGACGCCCTCGCACGCGCGCGTGCCGCCGTGAAGGACGGCACCGGAGCCCTCGTCGCCGTCGGCGGCGACGGCATGGCCAACCTCGCCCTCCAGGCCGTCGCCGGCACCCGCACCCCCTTCGGTCTGGTCGCCGTGGGCACCGGCAACGACCTCGCGCGCACCCTCGGCCTCCCGGTGCGCGACCCCGCCGCCGCGGCCCGGCTGATCGCCGAGGCACTCAAGGACAGCCGTCTGAACGACATCGACCTCGGCCGGGTCGGCGACCAATGGTTCGGCACCGTCCTCGCCTCCGGCCTGGACTCCCGCGTCAACGACCGCGGCAACCGCACGAGATGGCCCCTCGGCCGCTTCAAGTACGACCTCGCCCTGCTCGCCGAACTCGCCGCCTTCCGGCCCGTCCCGTACCGGATCACGCTCGACGACGGCGAGGTGCGCGAGGTCGAGGCGACCCTGGTGGCCGTGGGCAACGGCTCCTCGTACGGCGGCGGCATGCGGATGTGCCCGGGCGCGGACCTCACCGACGGCCTCTTCGACGTCACGGTGGTCGGCGACTGCACCCGTACGACCCTGCTGCGGGTCTTCCCGAGCGTGT
The DNA here is from genome assembly GCF_000383655.1 of Streptomyces sp. 351MFTsu5.1. Taxonomy (NCBI): domain Bacteria; kingdom Bacillati; phylum Actinomycetota; class Actinomycetes; order Kitasatosporales; family Streptomycetaceae; genus Streptomyces; species Streptomyces sp. 351MFTsu5.1. The sequence continues at coordinate 27,951 of NZ_KB911808.1, forward strand.
ACCGCGGCACCCACGTCGAGCACCCCAAGGTCAGCGTGGTGCGGGCGGCGAAGGTCGAGATCGCCGCACCGGACGTGACCGGGTACGCGGACGGCGAACCGCTCGGACCGCTGCCGCTCACCGCACACTGCGTGCGCGCGGCCGTGTCCGTCATAGGTCCGTGAACTGCGTGAAGAGCAGGTTTCGCGGGATCCGATCCGGATAATGATCGTCCTGTTGTCAGTGGGGCCCGGTACGCTCGAAAGCACGATGACAGAGGACCTCTCACCGGCCGAGCGGTACGCGGCAGCCCGCCTGCGGGCAGCCGAGCAGGCCACCGCGCTCGCGGGCTTCCGCGAGATGTACGACTTCGGTCTCGACCCCTTCCAGATCGAGGCCTGCAAGGCTCTCGAGGCCGGCAAGGGCGTGCTGGTGGCCGCCCCCACCGGCTCCGGCAAGACGATCGTCGGCGAGTTCGCCGTCCACCTCGCCCTGAAACAGGGCAAGAAGTGCTTCTACACCACCCCCATCAAGGCGCTGTCCAACCAGAAGTACGCGGACCTCAGCCGCCGTTACGGCGCCGACAAGGTCGGCCTGCTCACCGGCGACAACAGCGTCAACTCCGACGCCCCCGTGGTCGTGATGACCACCGAGGTGCTGCGGAACATGCTGTACGCGGGCTCGCAGACCCTCCTCGGCCTCGGCTACGTGGTCATGGACGAGGTGCACTACCTCTCCGACCGCTTCCGGGGCGCCGTGTGGGAAGAGGTGATCATCCACCTTCCCGAGTCCGTGACCCTGGTGTCTCTGTCGGCGACCGTGTCCAACGCCGAGGAGTTCGGCGACTGGCTCGACACCGTCCGCGGCGACACCCAGGTGATCGTCTCCGAGCACCGGCCCGTGCCGCTGTTCCAGCACGTGCTGGCCGGCCGGCGGATGTACGACCTGTTCGAGGAGGGTGAGGGCAACAAGAAGGCCGTCAACCCCGACCTCGCCCGGCTGGCCCGGATGGAGGCCCAGCGGCCGTCGTACCAGGACCGCAGACGCGGCCGGTCCATGCGCGAGGCCGACCGGGAGCGGGAGCGCCGGCAGCGCTCCCGGGTGTGGACGCCGAGCCGGCCCGAGGTCATCGAGCGGCTCGACGCCGAGGGCCTGCTGCCCGCCATCACGTTCATCTTCAGCCGCGCCGCCTGTGAGGCGGCCGTACAGCAGTGCCTGTACGCAGGGCTGCGGCTGAACGACGACGAGGCGCGCGCGAAGGTGCGCGCGCTCGTCGAGGAGCGCACCGCGTCGATCCCGACCGAGGACCTCCATGTCCTCGGCTACTACGAATGGCTGGAGGGCCTGGAGCGCGGTATCGCGGCCCACCACGCGGGCATGCTGCCGACCTTCAAGGAGGTCGTCGAGGAGCTGTTCGTCCGCGGACTGGTCAAGGCCGTGTTCGCGACCGAGACCCTCGCCCTGGGCATCAACATGCCCGCGCGGTCGGTGGTCCTGGAGAAGCTCGTCAAGTGGAACGGCGAGCAGCACGCCGACATCACACCCGGCGAGTACACCCAGCTGACGGGGCGTGCGGGGCGGCGCGGCATCGACGTCGAGGGCCACGCGGTGGTGCTGTGGCAGCGCGGCAGCAGCCCCGAGCACCTCGCCGGTCTCGCGGGCACGCGCACGTACCCGCTGCGGTCCAGCTTCAAGCCGTCGTACAACATGGCGGTCAACCTCGTGGAGCAGTTCGGGCGGCACCGCTCGCGCGAGCTCCTGGAGACCTCCTTCGCGCAGTTCCAGGCCGACAAGTCGGTCGTCGGGATCTCCCGGCAGGTGCAGCGCAACGAGGAGGGCCTGGACGGCTACAAGGCCTCCATGACCTGCCACCTCGGCGACTTCGAGGAGTACGCGCGACTGCGGCGGGAGCTGAAGGACCGGGAGACCGAGCTGGCCCGGCAGGGAGCGAGCGAGCGGCGGGCCGAGGCGGCCGTGGCGCTGGAGAAGCTCAAGCCGGGTGACGTCATCCATGTGCCGACGGGCAAGTACGCCGGTCTCGCCCTGGTTCTCGACCCGGGGCTGCCCGCCGGGCGGTCCAACGGGCACCGTGGCTTCGAGCAGCACGACGGTCCGCGGCCGCTGGTGCTCACCGCCGAACGGCAGGTCAAGCGGCTCGCGTCGATGGACTTCCCGGTGCCCGTCGAGGCGTTGGACCGGATGCGGATCCCGAAGTCCTTCAATCCGCGCTCACCGCAGTCCCGCCGGGACCTCGCCTCCGCGCTGCGCAGCAAGGCCGGGCACATTCCGCCGGAGCGGGCGCGCAAGAAGCGGTCCCAGGCCGCCGACGACCGGGAGATCGCCCGGCTGCGCACCGCGATCCGGGCCCACCCCTGCCACGGCTGCAACGACCGGGAGGACCACGCCCGTTGGGCCGAGCGCTACCACCGGCTGCTGCGGGACACCACCCAGCTGGAGCGGCGCATCGAGGGGCGCACCAACACCATCGCGCGCACCTTCGACCGGATCGTGGCCCTGCTGACCGAGCTGGACTACCTGCGCGGCGACGAGGTCACCGAGCACGGCAAGCGGCTGGCCCGGCTGTACGGCGAGCTCGACCTGCTCGCCAGTGAGTGTCTGCGGGAAGGGGTCTGGGAGGGGCTCGGCCCCGCCGAACTCGCCGCGTGCGTCTCGGCACTCGTGTACGAGTCGCGGGTCGGTGACGACGCGATGGCGCCCAAGCTGCCGTCCGGGAAGGCCAAGGCCGCGCTCGGCGAGATGGTGCGGATCTGGGGGCGCCTCGACGCCCTGGAGGAGGACTTCCGCATCAGCCAGACCGAGGGGGTCGGGCAGCGGGAGCCCGATCTCGGGTTCGCCTGGTCCGCGTACATGTGGGCTTCCGGGAAGGGGCTCGACGAGGTGTTGCGGGAGGCGGAGATGCCGGCCGGGGACTTCGTGCGGTGGTGCAAGCAGGTGATCGACGTGCTGGGGCAGATCTCGGCTGCGGCGCCGGTGTCCGGGGGCGAGGGGTCGTCCTCCGTCGCGAAGAACGCGCGCAAGGCTGTTGATCTGTTGCTGCGGGGGGTTGTGGCGTACTCGTCGGTGGGGTGACCGTTCGGGGGCGGGTGCGCGTGGTCTGTGGCTGGTCGCGCAGTTCCCCGCGCCCCTGGGTTGGTCTGCCTAATCCTTGTTCAGATAGGAACGCCAGCCACCGTACTGCGTGATGTCCTCGGTGCTCTCCAGTGCGCTCGGTTCGCACAGGAAGCCGGGGACGTGGGTGCCGTCCGCCAGTTTCACACTGCCCAGCGTCATCGGGCGGGGCAGGGCCGTCAGCAGGCGGCCCAGGCCCTCCGCCGGGAGGCGCCACACCTCCGCCTCGATCTGCGCACCGCCCTCGCCCACGTGCACAAGGCCCGGCTTCGGGGGGTCCGTGCGCAGGGCGTGCAGGCGGTACACCGGGGCCGTGGTCGTCGTGCGGTCCAGGCGGGCGCCCAGCGCGAGGAGTTGGGGGTTCAGGGGCTGGCCCGTCAGGTGGGCGCCGACCACCGCCAGCCGGGTCTCCGGCTGGAGCAGGCCCGCGATTCTCGCCAGACGTTCGTCCGTGTGGGCCGGGCCGATCAGCATCACGCCGAAGGGGAGGCCGTTCACCTCGCCCGCCGGGGCCGCGACCGCGGCCAGGTCGAACAGGTTCGTGGAGTTGGTGAAGCGGCCCAGGCGGGCGTTGGCGCCCAGCGGGTCGGCGGCCACCTCGGCAAGGGTGGGATGGCCGGGGGCTGTGGGCAGCAGGAGCGCGTCGGCGTCGGACAGTTCGGCCAGGGCCCTGGCCCGGAGCGTGGCCAGGCGGTCCATGTCCGCATAGAGCTGGTGGGCCGGGAGATCGCGGGCCCGGGTGATGATGGCGGCGACCGTGGGGTCCAGGGAGTCGTCGTTCGCCGCTGTCGCCTTGTCGATAAACGCACCCACCGCTGTGTAGCGCTCGGCGACGAACGCTCCCTCGTAGAGCATCGCCGCCGCCTCGGTGAAGGGCGTGAGGTCGAGTTCGCGGAGTGCGGCGCCTGCCGCCCTGAGCCGGGCCGCCGCCTCCTCGTACGCCTGTGCCCAGCCCTCGTCCAGTTCGCCGAGCTGCTCGAGCGGGGGGACCGCGATCCGCCAGGGCCCGGGGCGGCGGCCGGGCAGGGACGGGGCGGTGCCCGTCGTCATGTGGGCCAGGGCCTGTTCGGCCTCCGGGAGGGTGCGGGCGAAGACCGTCACGCAGTCGATCGAGGCGCAGGCCGGGACGACACCGGCGGTGGGGACCAGGCCCCGGGTCGGCTTGAGGCCCACGATGCCGTTGAAGGCGGCCGGGACCCGCCCCGAGCCCGCGGTGTCGGTGCCAAGGGCGAAGTCCACGATGCCCAGGGCCACGGCGACCGCCGAGCCGGAGCTGGAGCCTCCGCTGATGCGGGACGGGTCGTGGGCGTTGCGGACCGCGCCGTGCGGAGAGCGGGTGCCGACCAGGCCCGTCGCGAACTGGTCCAGGTTCGTCGTGCCGAGCACGAGCGCGCCGGCCGCGCGCAGGGCGGCGACCACCGGGGCATCGGCCTCCGGGTGGTAGGCGTACGCCGGACAGCCCGCCGTCGTGGGCAGTCCGGCCACGTCGATGTTGCCCTTGACGGCGAACAAGCGCCCTGCGAGGGGCAGTTGCTCGCCCCGCGCGAGCCGTTCGTCGATCGCGCGGGCCTCCCGTTCGACCTCCTCCCGCGGGCGCAGGTCGATCCAGATCTCGGGCCGGTCCACGGCCTCGACGCGGTCGTAGGCGGCCCGTACCCGGGTGACGGTGGTGGACATGGTGCGCTCCTCTTTCACTGTGCGGGCGGGGCCAGGACGAGCAGTGCCGTCCCCGCCTCCACCTGGTCGCCCGGCCTGGCCAGGATCTCCGCGACCACGCCGTCGGCCGGCGCGTGCACCCTGGACTCCATCTTCATCGCCTCCAGGGCGAGGAGCGGCTGCCCCGCCGTCACCTCGTCGCCCGGCTCGACGTTCAACTGCCATACGGAGGCCGCGAACTCGGCCTCGATCAGACGACCTCCCGCAGGCACGGCGATGTCGGCCGGGGCGGCCGCGGGCGCGGAAGCCGATTCGGCTCGGGCGAACTCACCCGCCGCCTCCCAGGCGTCCCGCTCGGCGCCGAAGGCCGCCTGCTGACGGGTCCTGAACTCCTCGATGGACCCGGCGTGTTCGGCCAGGAAGTCCTGGTACGCGGCGAGCGAGAAGGTGCCCTCCTCGATGCGGGGCACGAAGCGGCCCGACGTGATGTCGGCGCGCAGATCCAGGAGTTCGTCCGCCTCCACCGGGTACCACTTGATCCGGTCGAAGAAGCGCAGCAGCCAGGGCGACCCCGGCTCGAAGGCGCCGCGCTGCTGCCAGGGCGACCACACCTGGGTCGTCCGGCCCACGAACTGGTAGCCGCCGGGGCCCTCCATGCCGTAGATGCAGAGATACGCGCCGCCGATGCCGACCGAGTTCTCGGCGGTCCAGGTGCGGGCCGGGTTGTACTTCGTGGTCACCAGGCGGTGGCGCGGGTCGAGGGGGGTGGCCACCGGGGCGCCCAGGTAGACGTCCCCCAGGCCCAGGACGAGGTACTCGGCGTCGAAGACCGTGCGGTACACCTCGTCCACCGAGTCCAGGCCGTTGACGCGGCGGATGAACTCGATGTTCCAGGGGCACCAGGGGGCGTCGTCGCGGACGCCCGCCATGTAGCGGGCGATCGCCTCGCGGGTGGCGGGGTCGTCCCAGGAGAGGGGGAGGTGGACCGTGCGCGAGGGCACGACCAGCTGGTCCGACGGGGGGAGCGACGCGGTGATCTCCCGTACCGCGGTGAGGAGTTGCTCTTGCGGGAGGCGACCGGGGTCCGTCTGGATCTGGAGGGAGCGGATGCCGGGGGTGAGGTCGGTGATGCCGTCCGGGCCGCGCTCGGCCACCGCCTCCATCAGGGCGTGGACGCGCATGCGGAGGGCCAGGTCCAGCTGCATGGGGCCGAACTCGACCAGCAGGTTGTCGTCGCCGCTGCGGCGGTAGGTCACGTCGCCGTCGCGGGCGAGGATGCCGCCGTCCACGATGACCGGGCGCGGCGAGCCGTCCGTGTTCACCGGCACGAAGCGCACGGTGTCGCCCGGGCGCAGCTGGCCCAGTTTCCAGCGCTCGGTGCTGAGCACGGTCGCCGGGCAGACGAAGCCGCCCAGGGAGGGGCCGTCGGGGCCGAGCAGTACCGGCATGTCACCGGTGTAGTCGACCGCTCCGACCGAGTAGGGGGTGTCGTGGATGTTGGAGGGGTGCAGGCCCGCCTCGCCGCCGTCGGTGCGGGCCCAGCGGGGTTTGGGGCCGACCAGGCGGACGCCGGTGCGGGCCGAGTTGAAGTGGACCTTCCAGTCGGCGGCGTAGAAGTCGCGGACGTCGTCCTCGGTGAAGAACTCCGGTGCGGCGTGGGGGCCTTCGACGGCGGCGATGTGCCAGCTGGACGTGAAGGAGGGGCGGTCGGGGGCCGCCGTGCCCGATGACGTGTGCGTGCCCGTTGTGCCGACGGCGCCGTGCAGGACGTCTCCCGTGCGCAGGGCCCTTCCGCCGTGGCCGCCGAAGCGGCCCAGGGTGAAGGTGCTCGCGCTGCCGAGGAAGGCGGGGACGTCGAGGCCGCCGCCGAAGAGGACATAGGTGCGCAGGCCGTGCTCGGCGGGGGCGCCCACCTCCAGGGTGCCGCCCGCCGGTACCCGGACCGGCTCCCCCTGCGCGACCGGGGTGCCGTCCACGGTGACCGGGGCCGGGGCGCCCGTCACGCAGACGGTCGTGGCGTGGGTGAACCTCAACGCCGGTCCCTGCAGGGTGCATTCGAGGCCGGGAGCGCCTTCCGGGTTGCCGAGCGCCTGGTTGCCGAGCCGGAACGAGAGGTCGTCCATGGGACCGCTCGGCGGCACGCCGACCTGCCAGTAGCCGGTACGGCCCGGCCAGTCCTGGACCGTGGTCAGGGTGCCGGCGGTCACGACCTCGATGCGCGGGGTCGGGTCGGTCACGCGGACCAGGGTCGCCGTCGAGTGGGCCGCGGCCTGGAACGCGCTGTCCGAGAGCGCCGCCCGGACCAGGCCCAGGTTGGTCTCGATGCCGTCGACGCGGGTGCGGGCCAGCGCCTCGTCCAGCCTGCGCAGGGCGTGGGCGCGGTCGGGGCCGTACGCGATGATCTTCGCGAGCATCGGGTCGTACGACGTGGTCACCTCGGTCCCGGTCTCCACCCAGCCGTCGACGCGGACCCCGGTGGGGAACTCGACCCGCGTCAACAGGCCCGCGCTGGGACGGTGTTCGCGTGAGGGGTCCTCGGCGTAGAGGCGGGCCTCGACGGCGTGACCGCGCGGGGGGCCGGGCTCGCGCACCACGTCCCGCTCGCCGCGGGCCAGGCGCAGCATCCAGCCGACCAGGTCGACGCCGTAGATCTCCTCGGTGACCGGATGCTCCACCTGGAGGCGGGTGTTGACCTCCAGGAAGTAGGCCTCCTCGCGGGCCGCGTCGTACACGAACTCGACGGTGCCCGCGGAGCGGTAGCCGACCGAGGCGCACAAGTCGCTGGCGCTGGAGGCGAGTTGTGTGCGGACGTGGTCGGGCAGGTCCGGGGCCGGTGCCTCCTCCACGACCTTCTGGTTGCGGCGCTGGAGGGAGCAGTCGCGGTCGCCGAAGGTGACGACCGTGCCCTCGCCGTCGCCGAAGACCTGCACCTCGACATGGCGGGCCCGCTCGACGAGCCGCTCCAGGAAGACCCCGGCCGAGGAGAAGGAGGCGGCGGCGACGCGCTGCACCCGGTCCCAGGCGTCGGTCAGTTCGGCGGCGGAGCGGCAGGCCGACATGCCGATGCCGCCGCCCCCGCCGGTCGCCTTGAGCATCACGGGATAGCCGATGGCCTCGGCCGCTGCCAGGGCGTCCTCGAGCGAGGGCAGCAGGTCCGTACCCGGCGCCAGCGGCACTCCCGCCGCCTGTGCCGCGGCCCGTGCGGTGTGCTTCGCGCCGAAGAGCTCCAGCTGCTCGGGCGTCGGGCCCACGAACACGATCCCCGCGTCCTCGCAGCGGCGGGCGAACGCGGCGTCCTCGGACAGGAAACCGTAGCCGGGGTGGATCGCGCCCGCGCCCGAGTCCTTGGCTGCCTTCAGCACCAGGTCGGCGTCGAGATACGACTCCTTCGCGGGCGCCGGGCCGAGGCGTACGGCCTGGTCGGCGAGCCGGACGTGGGGTGCGGACCGGTCGGCGTCGGAGTACACCGCGATGGTCCGCAGGCCCAGTTCGCGGGCCGTGCGGATGATCCGGACCGCTATCTCGCCCCGGTTGGCGACGAGGAGGGTGTCGAAGGTCATGCGCCGGCCCCGATCGTCATCGCGACCGGCGTCGGGTCGAAGCCGTTGCAGGGGTTGTTGATCTGGGGGCAGTTGGAGACGAGGACCAGGACGTCGCGCTCGGAGCGCAGGGTCAGGGAGAGGCCGGGGGCGGAGATGCCGTCGACGATGCCGAGGGTGCCGTCCTGCTCGACGGGCACGTTCATGTACCAGTTGATGTTCGAGACCAGGTCGCGCTTGCCGAGGCCGTGCTTGGCGCCCTCCGCGAGGAAGTTGTCCACGCAGGCGTGCTGCGACCAGGTGTGGTGGCCGTAGCGCAGGGTGTTGGACTCCTTGGAGCAGGCGCCGCCGACCGTGTCGTGGCGGCCCACGTCGTCGGCGGTGACCGTCATCAGCGGGGTGTGCTCGTTGGACATCAGCACGCTGCCGGTGGTGAGGAAGATGCCGCCCTGGGCCTGGATGGTGTCGGGGGCGCTGTAGCGGACGGCCGTGTCGTGGGCGTCGTAGACGAGGAAGTCGACGGCCTGGTTGCCGCGCAGGTCGGTGACGGTGAGCGACTCGCCCTCGCGGATGACGGCGGACCAGGCGGCGCGGGCCGGGACGACCGCCCTCCTGAGCGGTGCTTCGGCCTTCGAGGGCGTCTCCTCGGGCTTCGAGAGTGTCTCCTCGGGCATCGACGGTGTCTCCTCGGGCTTCATGCGCGTCCCTTCGAGGCGAGGAAGTCGGCGGTGTTGAGGAAGGCGCGGCGGCCTTCGGGGGTGGCGTCCCAGAGCGGGTCGCCGGGGCGGGTGGGTTCGGCCCGCCAGGCGAGCACTTCGAGGGGAGTGCTGACGTAGTCGGGGCGCGGGTCGGCGGGGTGCGGGACGTTCGCGATCAGTACGGTGACGTCCTGCTCGGCGCGGAGGGTGACGCCGGCGCCGGGGCCCGCCGAGCCGGTGAAGTCGAGCGTGCCGTCCTCGCGGATCCGTACGCCCTGGAAGAAGGAGAGGGAGGGCGGCAGGTCACGGGATTCGAGGCCGTTCTTCGCCGCCGCCAGCTTGAAGAGTTCGCGGCCGGCGGGCGAAGGGCTCTGCGGGGTGCCGTCGCCGTAGCGCTCGGTGTTGCGGGCCAGGGTGGAGGTGCCGCACAGGGCGTCGTGGCGGCCCGAGGTGTCCTGGGTGACGCTCGCGAGGACGCGGCCCTGGTCGGACAGCAGGAGCAGGCCCTCGCCGAGGTAGGCGTTCCACTGGACCTTGACCGTGTCGGCGACGTTGAGGCGCTCCCAGGGGCGGCCGTCCGCGTACAGCAGGAGGTGGGCGCAGGCGTCCCCGCGGAGGTCGGTGAGGCGGAGTTCGGTGCCGCGGGCCAGGACGCGGTGGGTGTAGTTGCCGCCCGCGACGGTCTCCGCCCACACCAGGTGGCCCGCCGCGCAGGGAGGGTCCGGCCAGGCCGCGGCGGGGACCACGGGCATGGCTTCGGCGCGTGTGCCGTCCTGTGCGCGGGCGTGGTCTCGCGCTCCGTAGGTTGTCTCTGTGGCCATGGCGGGACCTCCGGCTGCGGGGGATTTCTGTCGCTTGACAGAAATTAGGGGTGGGGCGGGTCGGGGGGGTTGCTCGGGTGTTGCCGGTTGGTTACCGGGGGCTCACG
>NZ_KB911809.1:0-33473 GCF_000383655.1 Streptomyces sp. 351MFTsu5.1
CCGGCAGCACCGACCCGTTCACGGTCCACACCCGCTGGATCGAGACCGAGTTCGTCAACGACATCAAGCCCTTCGCCGCCCCGGCCGACACCGAGGCCGAGGAGGACGGCGACCGCGAGACGATCGTCGTGGAGGTCGGCGGCAAGCGGCTCGAGGTCTCCCTGCCCTCCTCGCTGGGCATGTCGCTGGCCCGCACCGGACTCGCCGCGGGTGCCAAGCCCAAGCGCCGGGCCGCCAAGAAGTCCGGCCCCGTCGCTTCCGGTGACACCCTCGCCTCGCCGATGCAGGGCACGATCGTCAAGATCGCCGTGGAGGAGGGCCAGGAGGTCAAGGAAGGCGACCTCGTCGTCGTCCTCGAAGCGATGAAGATGGAACAGCCCCTCAACGCCCACCGCTCCGGCACCATCAAGGGCCTGACCGCCGAAGTCGGCGCCTCCCTCACCTCCGGCGCCGCGATCTGCGAGATCAAGGACTGACCCGGTGCATGACGAAGGGCTCCTGGCGGTGCGCCAGGAGCCCTTCGCCGTAGGGGAGTTCTAAGCCGCGCGGTGCTTGAGCGACTCGTGGACGTCCGCGGCGTGGTAGTAGGTCCGCCCGGACTCGCTCCGGCGGCGCCACTTCGCGGTGCTCGCATGGCGGTAGACACTGCCCGGTGGCACCGACCACAGCCGGGCGATGTCCGCCGCGGTCACCCAGCGCTCCTCCGGGGAGGAACTGTCCGTCGCCGACGTCGCGTTCAGCCGTCTGCTGAGCTGGAGCCACTCGGGACCGGCCCAGCGATGGGCGGGATTCTCGGTGCAGGTGATGGCGGCCGGCAACCTCGGCTGCCGGGGCCGTACGACCGCGGTGAGGTCACCGGAGCAGCCTGGCTCGACACAGTCGCCCACCGGGACGCGACGGTCCGTCGCCGGGTCGATCACCCCGTGCGCCCGCCGGACCAGCCGCGCCACCTCGGCGGAGACCTCACCGGCGGCCTCGTGCCCGGCGAGCCAGTGGCTGTGCCGGATCAGGAACCGGGCGAGCGGGGCGACCGCACGCCGGGGGCCGGTCAGCCCGAACTCCTCCAGGACCAGACCGGCCCAGGAGCCCAGCACCCCCAGAATCGCGGAACGGGTGTCGGCCGCACGGCAGTTGAAGGGCATCCCGGGCAGCGGGCCACCGGACGTCTTCTCCACGCTCCGCTCGCCGCCGGCCCCGTCGAGGTGCCGTGCGCACTCCTCGTACAGCTCCGGCAGTCGGCGCAGGTCCCGCACCAGGTGCTCGTGGCACGCCGGGCACAGCCGGGTGCCGGGGGCGGCGAGGCGCCGGGCCAGGCCGCCGGACTCACGACGGACACAGGCGGCTCCGGCGCAGGCCGTCGTCGCCACGGGCATACGGATGGTCCCCTGGGTCACCGCGAACTCCTCTGGATGGTTTCCTGCGGACGGGGAAACGCTATTTCCGTAATTCTCCCGGCAGCAAGGTCGTCAGAAGTTCGCCTGTCCTTCGTGACGGAAATCGATGAATTCCCGTACGTGCCTTCACGAAGCATTACAAGGTTTGACCCGGATCTGACACGGGGTTCCTTGACCGGCCGTCGGCGACCGAAGAAGCTTTGATGCAGAGTCCCCCGCCGTGTGCCCACGAAGGACGAGATGAGATCTCCCCTCGCCGGCACGTTCCGGTCCCTGACCATTCGTAATTTCCGGCTGTTCGCGGCGGGACAACTCGTCTCCGTCGCCGGCACCTGGATGATGGTCGTCGCACAGGACTGGCTCGTGCTGTCCCTGACCGGTGACTCCGGGACCGCCCTCGGCCTGGTGACCGCCCTCCAGTTCACCCCCCTGCTGCTGCTCACCCTCTACGCGGGCGGCCTTGCCGACCGCCACGACAAACGCCGGCTGCTGATCGCCGCGAACCTCGCCTCGGCGCTGCTGGCCCTGCTGCTCGGCATGCTCGTGCTGACCGGGCGGGCCGGGCTGTGGCACGTCTGTCTCTTCGCGCTCGCGCTCGGGATCGTCAACTCGGTCGAGGTGCCCGCGCGGATGTCCTTCGTCAGCGAGCTCGTCGGCGCCGACCTGCTGCCCAACGCGTCCGCGCTCAGCGCCGCGTACTTCAACACCGCGCGGGTGGCCGGTCCCGCCGTGGCCGGGCTGCTGATCGACCGGTTCGGAACGGCGGCCGTGATGCTGCTGAACGCGGTCAGCTACCTGGCGACCGTGCTCGCGCTGCGGGCGATGCGGCCGGCCGAGCTGTACCGGGACGGGCGGCGGCCGTCGCGTGCCCCGGTCCTGGACGGCGTACGGCACCTGGCGGGTCGCCGCGACCTGGTGCTGCCGATGGTCCTGGTGGCCGTGGTCGGCCTGCTGGGGCTCAACTTCCAGCTGACGCTGCCGCTCCTCGCCAAGACCGTGTTCCACGCCGACGCGTCCGCGTTCGGCCTGCTCACCACGGCCTTCGCGGCGGGCTCGCTGCTCGCGGCACTCGTCACCACCGGCCGGCGAGGGCGACCCTCCGCAGGTCTCGTGATCGGCGCCGCGCTCGGTTTCGGGGTGCTGGAGTTCGCCGCCGGGCTCGCGCCCACCCTTCGGGTGGCCGCCGCCCTGCTTCTCGGTACCGGCTTCGGGTCCCTGTACTTCGCCCAGGCCGCCAACCACCGCATCCAGCTGGGCAGCGACCCCGGGTACCGGGGCCGGGTCATGGCCCTCTACACCCTGACCCTCCAGGGCACCACGCCCCTGGGCGCCCTTCTGACCGGCGCCCTGACCGAACGCCTCGGCGCCCGCGCGGGACTCCTGGCGGGCGGCGCGGCGACGGCCCTGGCCGCCTCGGCGGCGCTCCTCGTCCAGCTGCGCGGCCGTACCCGTACGTCCCATCAGATCCGTACGTCACACGGAGGAACACACCATGACCATCCAGCAGACAGCGTTCGCGCACGTCCGGACCGGTTCGGCCGAGGAGCGGAGGGCGGTGGTACGGGCGGCACGCGTCGTCTTCGCCCGTGAGGGCTGGGTCCATGCCCAGGTCGCGGACGTCGCGGCGGAGAGCGGGCTCGACCAGGACACGGTCACCCACTACTTCCAGGACAAGGAGCGGCTGCTGCTCACCGTGCTGCTGGAGGGGGCCGCCTCGGTGGCCGCCGCGCTGACCGTCGTCGCCGAGGACCACCTCGCCGAGGTCACCGACCTGGAGCGGGACCTGGTCGTGCTGGGGCACGCGTGGCTGACGCCGCTCGCCGCGTTCCCGGAGCACTTCGCGATCGTCCGGCACCTCGGCGCGGAGGTCACCGGGTGGCCGGCCGGGGTGGTCGAGATGTGGCGGACCGCCGGCCCCCGGCAGGCCACCCGGGAACTGGCCCGCCGACTCGGCCGCCTCGCCGAGCGGGGGCTGCTCGACTTCGGCGACCCCGGCGAGCAGGGCTCCGGATACGACCCGGACCAGGCCGCCGAGCGCGCCGCCGAGCGGTTCATCCAACTGGTCGCCGGGGGTGTGGTTCAGCGCTCCTTCCACGGGGCCCTCCCGCTGGCCGACTACGAGACCGACGCACTCGTCACCGCCGGGGTCGCGGACTTCGTCCGCCTGTACCGGCCCGGGACCGACCGCTGACCGGACCCGTCCCGACGACCCACGGAGGTGGGAACACCATGAGCACACCGCAGGAGTCGATCCGGGCCCGGGTCGACCAGCTGACCGGGATCAAGGAGGCGGCACGGCTGGGCCCGGACCCGGCGGCCACCGAGCGCCAGCACGCCAAGGGCAAGCTGACCGCCCAGGAACGGATCGCCCTGCTCCTGGACAAGGGCTCGTTCAACGAGGTCGAGCCGCTGCGCCGGCACCGGGCCACCGGATTCGGACTGGAGCGCAAGAAGCCCTACAGCGACGGCGTGGTGACCGGCTGGGGCACCGTCAACGGCCGCACGGTCTTCGTCTACGCGCACGACTTCCGGATCTTCGGCGGCGCGCTCGGCGAGGCCCACGCCGAGAAGATCCACAAGATCATGGACCTCGCCGAGGCGGCCGGCGCCCCGCTGGTCTCCCTCAACGACGGGGCGGGCGCCCGCATCCAGGAGGGGGTCACCGCGCTGGCCGGCTACGGCGGCATCTTCCAGCGCAACACCCGCTCCTCCGGGGTCATCCCGCAGATCTCCGTGATGCTCGGCCCGTGTGCCGGCGGCGCCGCCTACTCGCCGGCACTCACCGACTTCGTCTTCATGGTCCGCGAGACCAGCCAGATGTTCATCACCGGGCCCGATGTCGTCAAGGCGGTCACCGGCGAGGAGATCACCCAGAACGGGCTGGGCGGCGCCGATGTCCACGCCGCCACCTCGGGCGTGGCCCACTTCGCCTACGACGACGAGGAGGAGTGCATCGAGGACGTCCGCTACCTGCTCTCGCTGCTGCCCGCCAACAACCGCGAGCTCGCGCCCGTCGAGCGCTCCGGCGACCCCGTCGACCGGCTCAACGACTCACTCCTCGACCTGGTCCCGGCCGCCGCCGGCCAGGCGTACGACATCCGCAAGGTGATCGAGGAGGTCGTCGACGACGGCGAGTACTTCGAGGTCCATCCGCTGTGGGCGACGAACATCGTCTGCGCGTTCGCCCGGCTCGACGGGCACGTCGTCGGAGTCGTCGCCAACCAGCCCGCCGCCATGGCCGGTGTCCTGGACATCGACGCCTCCGAGAAAGGCGCCCGCTTCGTCCAGTTCTGTGACGCCTTCAACATCCCCCTCGTCACCCTGGTCGACGTACCCGGCTTCCTGCCCGGCGTGGACCAGGAGCACAACGGAGTCATCCGGCGCGGCGCCAAGCTGCTGTACGCCTACTGCAACGCCACCGTGCCGCGGATCTCGCTGGTCCTGCGCAAGGCGTACGGCGGCGCGTACATCGTCATGGACTCCCGGTCCATCGGCGCCGACCTGGCGCTGGCCTGGCCGACCAACGAGATCGCGGTGATGGGCGCCGAGGGTGCCGCGAACGTCATCTTCCGGCGGGAGATCAACGCCGCCGAGGACCCCGACGCGTTGCGCGAGCGGCGCATCGAGGAGTACAAGAGCGAGCTGATGCACCCGTACTACGCGGCCGAGCGCGGGCTGATCGACGACGTCATCGACCCGCGGGAGACCCGTACCGTGCTGATCCGCTCCCTGGAGATGCTGCGGGCCAAGCACGCCGACCTGCCCTCGCGGAAGCACGGCAACGCCCCCCAGTGAACACGGAATTGTAGTTCTGGGCCCTATCCTGACGCTGCACCTCTTGAATCCGGGATTCTTTCCGAAGAGGATGTATGTCAGAGTCCGGAGCTTTGTCGCCGAACCTTTCGGCTTGACGCCCACTCTTCCTTTCAAGTCCTTTCGGGTTTTTCCGCCTGCCCTTTTCGGGACTGGACAACTTGGAGAAGAATCGCATGCACAGCAACCTGATCGTGGCCAGGATGGAGCCCGGTGCGGGCGGCCAAGTGGCCGATCTCTTCCAGGCGTTCGACGCCACCGAGATGCCGCACCTGATGGGCACCCGCCGACGCCAGCTCTTCCACTACCGGGGGCTCTACTTCCACCTCCAGGACTTCGACACCGACAACGGTGGCAAGCAGATCGAGGCGGCCAAGACGGACCCGCGCTTCATAGGGATCAGCGAGGACCTGAAGCCCTTCATCGAGGCCTACGACCCGGCGACCTGGCGCTCGCCCGCCGATGCCATGGCCACCCGCTTCTACCACTGGGAGGCGAGCTCGTGAGCGGTCGACGTGTCGTCATCACGGGTCTCGAGGTGCTGGCGCCCGGCGGCGTGGGCACCGACGCGTTCTGGTCCCTGCTCAGCGAGGGCCGCACGGCGACCCGCGGCATCACCTTCTTCGACCCCTCGCCGTTCCGCTCCCGGGTCGCCGCCGAGATCGACTTCGACGCCGAGGCCCACGGGCTGAGCCCCCAGGAGATCCGGCGCATGGACCGCGCCGGCCAGTTCGCGGTGGTCGCCGCCCGCGGCGCCCTCGCCGACAGCGGCCTCGACCTGGAGTCGCACGCCCCGCACCGCGTCGGTGTCACCGTCGGCACGGCCGTAGGGGCGACGATGGGGCTCGACGAGGAGTACCGGGTCGTCAGCGACGGCGGACGGCTCCACCTCGTCGACCACCGCTACGCCGTTCCGCACCTCTACAACCACCTGGTGCCCAGCTCCTTCGCGGCCGAGGTGGCCTGGGCGGTGGGCGCCGAGGGTGCCAACGCGGTGGTGTCCACCGGCTGCACCTCGGGCATCGACTCCATCGGCTACGCCATCGAGCTGATCCGTGAGGGGTCCGCCGACGTCATGGTCGCGGGTGCCACCGACGCCCCGATCTCGCCGATCACCATGGCGTGCTTCGACGCGATCCGGGCGACCACTCCGCGGCACGACGAACCGGAGCGCGCCTCCCGCCCCTTCGACAGCACCCGCAACGGGTTCGTCCTCGGCGAGGGCTCGGCCTTCTTCGTGCTGGAGGAGCTGGAGAGCGCCCGCGCCCGCGGCGCCCGGATCTACGCGGAGATCGCCGGCTACGCGACCCGCAGCAACGCCTACCACATGACCGGACTGCGCCCCGACGGCGCGGAGATGGCCGAGGCGATCCGGGTCGCGCTGGAGGAGGCGCGGATGAACCCGGAGCAGATCGACTACATCAACGCGCACGGTTCCGGCACCAAGCAGAACGACCGGCACGAGACCGCCGCGTTCAAGAAGAGCCTGGGCGGCCACGCCTACGAGACACCGGTGAGCAGCATCAAGTCCATGGTCGGCCACTCCCTGGGGGCCATCGGCGCCATCGAGATCGCCGCGTCGACCCTGGCGATGACGCACCACGTGGTGCCGCCCACGGCCAACCTCCACGAACCCGATCCCGAATGCGATCTCGACTATGTGCCCGTCACCGCCCGGGAGCACCGGACGGATGCCGTACTGACCGTGGGCAGTGGCTTCGGCGGCTTCCAGAGCGCGATGGTGCTGGCCCGGCCGGAGAGGAGCGCCGCATGAGCACCTCAGTAGTGGTGACCGGTCTGGGCGTGGTCGCGCCCAACGGGCTCGGCGCCGAGGAGTACTGGCAGGCCGCCCGCGTCGGCAAGAGCGGGATCGGCCGGATCTCCCGCTTCGACCCTACCCAGTACCCGGCCCGGCTCGCCGGCGAGATCCACGGGTTCGAGGCCGAGGAGCACCTGCCGAGCCGGCTGCTGCCGCAGACCGACCGCATGACCCGGCTCGCGCTCGTCGCCGCCGACTGGGCCCTCGCGGACGCCGGGGTCGATCCCGGGGAGCTGCCCGCCTTCGACATGGGCGTGGTCACCTCCAGTGCCTCGGGCGGCTTCGAGTTCGGCCAGCGCGAGCTGGAACGGCTGTGGAGTCAGGGCAGCGAGTACGTCAGCGCGTACCAGTCCTTCGCCTGGTTCTACGCCGTCAACAGCGGCCAGATCTCCATCCGGCACGGCATGAAGGGCCCGAGCGGAGTCGTCGTCAGTGAGCAGGCCGGCGGTCTGGACTCCGTCGCCCAGGCCCGCCGCCAGGTCCGCAAGGGCACCCCGCTGGTCGTCACCGGGTCCGTCGACGCGTCCCTGTGCCCC
The DNA here is from genome assembly GCF_000383655.1 of Streptomyces sp. 351MFTsu5.1. Taxonomy (NCBI): domain Bacteria; kingdom Bacillati; phylum Actinomycetota; class Actinomycetes; order Kitasatosporales; family Streptomycetaceae; genus Streptomyces; species Streptomyces sp. 351MFTsu5.1. Next base: position 7,563 of record NZ_KB911809.1, read on the forward strand.
TGGGGCTGGGTGGCCCAGCTGACCGGCGGCCGCGTGAGCACCGCGGACGATCCGGCCGGCGCCTATCTGCCCTTCGACCAGCGGGCAGCGGGCCATGTGCCCGGCGAGGGCGGCGCCATCCTCATCCTGGAGCAGGCGGAGGCCGCTCGGGCGCGGGGTGCCAAGGCGTACGGCGAGATCGCGGGCTACGGCGCCACGTTCGACCCGAAGCCCGGCAGCGGACGCCCGCCGGCCCTGCGGTTGGCGATCGAGACGGCCCTTCAGGACGCCGGGATCACCGCGCGCGAGGTGGACGTGGTCTTCGCCGACGGCGCTGCCGTTCCCGAGCTGGACCGCATCGAGGCCGAGGCCCTCAACGCGGTCTTCGGCCGCGGGCAGGTCCCGGTCACCGTGCCCAAGACGACGACCGGCGCGCTGTACTCCGCCGCCGGCGCTCTCGACCTCGCGACGGTCCTCCTCGCGATGGCCGAGGGTCTGATCCCGCCCACGATGAACACGGACCCGGCCCAGGAGTACGGCCTGGACCTCGTCGTCGGCCATCCGCGCACCACCGAGGTCCGCACCGCGCTGGTGCTGGCCCGCGGCCAGGGCGGCTTCAACTCCGCCCTGATCGTCCGCTCCACCGACTGACCCGGCCCCACCGACTGACCCGGCTCCGCCGAGTGACCCGGTCTCGCCGGTCGTCCCGGTTCCGCCGGGTGACCCGGTTCCGTCGGGTGACCTGGCTCCGCCGGTCGACCTGGCTCCGCCGGTCGTCCCGGTTCCGTCGGGTGACCCGGTTCCGTCGGGTGACCTGGCTCCGCCGGTCGACCCGGTTCCGCCGGGTGACCCGGTTCCGTCGGGTGACCCGGTTCCGTCGGGTGACCCGGTTCCGTCGGGTGACCTGGCTCCGCCGGTCGTCCCGGTTCCGCCGGGTGACCCGGTTCCGTCGGGTGACCTGGCTCCGCCGGTCGACCTGGCTCCGCCGGTCGTCCCGGTTCCGTCGGGTGACCCGGTTCCGTCGGGTGACCTGGCTCCGCCGGTCGACCCGGCTCCGCCGACTGACCCGGTTCCGTCGGGTGACCCGGTTCCGTCGGGTGACCCGGCTCCGCCGGTCGACCCGGCTCCGCCGAGTAACCCGGTCCCGCCGGTCGCCTTGGCTCCGCCGACTGACCCGGCTCCGCCGACCGGGGCCCGACCGCCGGGGCCGACCGCCGGTCCCGTCGGACCTGTCGGGTCCGCCGAGCGGTTGCGGCCGCCGCCGTTGCCGCTGGTCAGCACGGTTCGCCTACCGACCGCGGGTCCGGCCGATTCCGACCCCCGCCAGTCGGGCGCGCCTGCCGTGCAGGGCCCCCGGCCGGTCCGCCCCACCGATCCCGGTGACCCCCACCGATCCCGCCGAACTCAAAGGAACTGCCATGGCCGAGAAGGCATTCACCCTCGACGACCTCCGCCGCATCCTCATCGAGGCGGCCGGCGCCGACGAGTCCTACGACCTGGACGGCGACATCCTCGACACCGATTTCGAGGAACTGGGCTACGAGTCGCTGGCCCTGCTGGAGACCGGCGGCCGCATAGAGCGCGAGTACGGCATCTCCCTCGACGAGGAGGTGCTGAGCATCGCGAACACCCCGCGCCTGCTGATCGACACCGTCAACACCGGTCTCGCCTCCCTCGTCTGAGCCGAACGCCCGCATCCACCTCTCCTGGAGACGACAGACATGTCAGAACAGCACAAGCGGGTGGCCCTCGTCACCGGTGCCACCAGCGGGATCGGCCTCGCCGCCGCCCGGCTCCTGGCCGAGCAGGGCCACCGGGTCTTCATCGGTGCCCGCGACGCCGACAACGTCACCGCCACCGTGAAGGAACTGCGCAACGAGGGACTGGAGGTCGACGGCGCCACCGTCGACGTCCGCTCCGCCGACGACGTCCGGGCCTTCGTACGGGCCGCCGTCGAGACCTTCGGAACCGTCGACGTCCTGGTCAACAACGCCGGCCGCAGTGGCGGAGGGGTCACCGCCGACCTCACCGACGAGCTGTGGGACGACGTCCTGGAGACCAACCTCACCAGCGTCTTCCGGCTGACCCGCGAAGTCCTCAACGCGGGCGGGATGCGACACAAGGAGCGCGGCCGGATCATCAACATCGCCTCCACGGCCGGCAAGCAGGGCGTGGTGCTCGGGGCGCCGTACTCGGCCTCCAAGCACGGGGTCGTCGGCTTCACCAAGGCGCTCGGCAACGAGCTGGCCCCCACCGGCATCACCGTCAACGCGGTCTGCCCCGGCTATGTGGAGACCCCCATGGCCCAGCGGGTACGGCAGGGCTACGCGGCCGCCTACGACACCAGCGAGGAGGCCATCCTGGAGAAGTTCCAGGCCAAGATTCCGCTGGGCCGCTACTCCACCCCCGAGGAGGTGGCGGGCCTGGTCGGCTACCTGGCCTCCGACACGGCGGCCTCCATCACCGCGCAGGCGCTCAACGTCTGCGGCGGACTCGGCAACTTCTGACCCTCCCTAGGAGAGCTGACCATGACCATCCGTGAGGTCGAGCACGACATCGCCGTGGCCGCCCCGGCCGAGACGGTGTACCGGCTGCTCGCCGAGGTGGAGAACTGGCCGCGGATCTTCCCGCCGACCATCCATGTCGAGCACGTCGAACGCGGGGCGCGCGAAGAGCGGATCCAGATCTGGGCGACCGCCAACGGCGAGGCCAAGAACTGGACTTCGCGCCGCGTCCTGAACCCTGACGGCCTGCGTATCGACTTCCGCCAGGAGGTGTCCACGCATCCGGTGGCCACCATGGGCGGTGCCTGGATCATCGAGCCCCTGTCGGCGACCGAGTCCAGGATCCGGTTGCTGCACGACTACCGGGCCGTGGACGACGACCCCGGTCACCTGGCGTGGATCGACGAGGCCGTCGACCGCAACTCCCGCTCGGAGCTGGCCGCGCTGCGCACCAACGTCGAGCGGGCCCACGCCGAGGCGGATCTGACCTTCTCCTTCGAGGACTCCGTCGACATCGCCGGAGCGGCCAAGGACGTCTACGACTTCGTCAACGAGGCGCACCTGTGGTCCGAGCGGCTGCCGCACGTGGCCACGGTACGGCTGACCGAGGACACTCCCGGCCTGCAGACCCTGGAGATGGACACCCGCGCCCAGGACGGCTCGGTCCACACCACCAAGTCGTACCGGGTGACGTTCCCGCACCACAGGATCGCCTACAAGCAGGTGACCCTGCCGGCGCTGATGACGCTGCACACCGGCTACTGGACGTTCGCCGAGACCGCTTCCGGCACCACCGCGTCCTCCCAGCACACGGTCACGCTCAACACCGGCAACATCGCCCGGATCCTCGGAGAGGACGCCACCGTCGCCGACGCGCGCGCCTACGTGCACAACGCGCTCAGCACCAACAGTAGGGCCACCCTCGGCCACGCGAAGGCCCATGCCGAGGCACGGCGCTGAACCAGGTGCGGTCCGACCTTCCCGCGCACTCCCGGTGGCCTCCGTGCTGCGCGAGCCACCGGAACTCTCGCTGTGGCTGCTGCGCTCACCGCTCCCCGGCAGTGCCGCGGCGGCCCGGCTGGCGGTGCGCGAACTCGACGCCGCCGAGGCACGGCGGGCGGAGTTGTTCGTCCGGCCCGTGGACCGGGTGCAGTACCTGTCGGCGCACATCGCGCTGCGCCGCATCCTCGCCGCCGCCACCGGCTTCCCGCCCGAGCGGCTGCTGCTGGGGCCGGAGCGCGGCTCCGCGCGCTCACCCCGCACCGGCCGGCCCGTGCTGCGGGATCCGCCCGTGCCGCTGCACTTCTCGCTCTCGCACAGCCACGGGCTGATCCTGATCGGCACCGCGGCGAGCGCCGTCGGCGTCGACGTGCAGCGCACCCCGGCGAGCGAGGCGGTGCAGGTGTGCGGGCCCGCCCTGCACCCGGCGGAGTGGCGCGAACTGCTCGCACTGCCCGAGGAGTTCAGGCCCGCGTCCTTCGCGCGGCTGTGGACCCGCAAGGAGGCCTACCTGAAGGGCCTGGGCACGGGCCTCGGCCGTCGGCCGGGCCTGGACTACCTGGGGACCGCAACCGACGCGGACGCCCCGCCCGGCCCGGTCGGCTGGATCGTGCGGGACGTGCAGGTCGGTCCGCACCACGCCGCCGCTGCCGCCCTGGCCGTCGCCACCGAGCCGCTCATCACGCTGCGCACCCTCCCGGTGGCGTGTCTGTACGACGGCGCGGGGGAACTGCCGCTGTCCGCGGCTCCGCTACTGGCACAGAGAAGGAGAGGTTCATGGACGCTTCGGTGGTCATTGTTGGAGCAGGGCCCGCCGGGCTGATGCTCGCCGGGGAACTGCGCCTCGCGGGCATCGACGTCGTGGTGCTGGAACGGCACCGCGAGCGCACCGGGGAGTCCCGGGGGATCGGTCTGACCATCGGCACCATGGAGGTGTTCGACCAGCGCGGACTGCTGCGCCGGCTCGGGCCCTACGAGACCGGGGGCATGGGCCACTTCGGCGGGCTGCCGCTGGACATGGGTGTCCTCGGGTCGGCCCACGAGGCGGCGCGTACCGTCCCGCAGTCGGTGACCGAACAGGCCCTGGAGTCCTGGGCGGGTGAACTCGGCGCGGACATCAGGCGGGGGCACGAGTTCCTGTCGTACCGGGAGACGGCCGACGGTGTGACGGTGACCGTGCGGCACGAGGACGGCGAGACCCGGCTGTCCGCCCGCTACCTGGTCGGCTGTGACGGCGGGCGCAGCCTGGTGCGCAAGGCGGCCGGGTTCGACTTCCCCGGCACGGCCGCCACGACGGAGATGCTGCTGGCCGACGTGCGCGGGGTCGATCTGGAGCCCAGGATGACCGGGCAACAGGTCGGCGGCGGGTTCGTGATGGTGGCCAAGCTGGCGGGCGGGATCCACCGGATCATCGTCGGCGAGCACGGCATCCCGCCGCAGCGGCGCACCGGCCCGCCCGCCTTCGCCGAGGTCGCCGACCTGTGGAAGCGGCTCACCGGCGGCGACGTCTCGCACGCCGAACCGGTGTGGGTCAGCGCTTTCGGCAACGCCACCCGGCAGGTCACCGAGTACCGGCGCGGCCGTGTCCTGCTGGCGGGCGACTCCGCCCACGTGCATCTTCCCGCGGGCGGTCAGGGCATGAACACCAGCGTCCAGGACTCCCACAACCTCGGCTGGAAGCTTGCGGCGGTGCTGCGCGGCGACGCCCCCGGGGAACTGCTCGACACCTACCACTCCGAGCGGCACGAGGTGGGCCGGGCACTGCTCGCCAACACCCGCGCACAGAGCCTGCTGGTGCTCGGCGGCGAGGAGGCCCAGCCGCTGCGGGACGTCCTGTCCGAGCTGCTCCGCTACCCCGAGGTGGTCCGCCACCTGGCCGCCCGGGTCAGCGGTCTGGACATCCGCTACGACGTCGGCGGGGGTCCGAGCCCGCTGCTCGGGCGCCGGCTCCCGCACCTGCCGGTGACCACGGCCGACGGCCGCCGGACCAGCAGCACGGCCCTTCTGCGCGCCGGCCGGGGCGTGCTCCTCGACCTCGACGACAACGCCGTGCTGCGCCGCCGCGCGCAGCCCTGGCGCGACCGCGTCGACCTCGTCACGGCCACCCCCGACACCCTGCCCGAGGGCAGCCCCCTGACCGGCACGACGGCGGTGCTGCTGCGCCCGGACGGCTACGCCGCCTGGGCGGCACCCGGGAGCCACCGCACCCTGGACTCCGCTCTGGAGCGCTGGTTCGGCCCGGGACGGCACCGGTGACCCGTTACGACGTCGTCGTGGTCGGCGCCGGGCCCGTCGGGCTGTTCCTCGCCGCCGAACTGCGCGCGGGCGGTGCCCGGGTCGTCGTTCTGGAGCGGCTGTCGGAACCGAGTGGCGAGTCACGGGCGTCGGTCCTGCACGCACGGACCATGGAGATCTTCGCCGACCGCGGCTTCCTGCCCCGGCTCGGCGAACTCCCCGCCCTGGGCCCCGGCCACTTCGGCGGACTGCGCCTCGATCTCACCGCGGCCGACCCGGAGCACCCCTACGCGGGCCAATGGGAGTGTCTCCAGCACCACTTGGAGGCCGGGCTCCAGTCCTGGGCGCTCGACCTGGGCGCCGAGATCCGGCGTGGCCACACGGTGACCGGCCTGCGGGAGACCGACGCCGGCGTCCGGGTGGAGGTGCGCGGGGACGGCCGTAGGACATACGAGCTCGTAGCGGCGTACGCCGTCGGCTGCGACGGCGAGCACAGCGTCGTGCGGGAACTCGGCGGGTTCGAGTTCGCCGGACGCGAGGCCGACAAGGTGATGCTGCGGGCCGACATCGCGGGCATCGACCTCGACGACCGGCGTCTGCAGCGGTTCGCCGACGGTGTCGCCACCGCCTACCGCCGGCCCGACGGCACCACCCGGCTCATGGTCCACCGGTTCGGCCCACAGCCCACCGGTGAGGTGACCTTCGAGCAGGTCGCCGACGCGTGGGCCGCTGTGACCGGCGAGGACATCCGGCACGGGCGGCCGGTCTGGCTCAACCGCTTCGACAACGCCTCCCGGCAGGTCACCGCATACCGGCGAGGCCGGGTGCTGCTCGCCGGTGACGCCGCGCACCGCCAGATGCCGGTCGGCGGGCAGGCCGTCAACCTCGGCCTCCAGGACGCGGCGGCCCTCGCCCCGCTGCTCGCCGACGTGGCCACCGGACGCGGCCGGCCCGCCCTGCTCGACACCTACCACGCCGAGCGCCACCCCGTGGGCGCCCGGACGCTGGCCAACATCCGGGCCCAGGCCCAGCTGCTGTTCGGCGGTGAGGAGGTCACCGCGCTGCGGGACGTGTTCGGCGAACTGCTGGCCGTCGCCCCCGTACGCCGGCACCTCGCCCGCATGATCAGCGGCCTCGACGTGCCGCAGCGGCCCCGGCCGCACCCCCACCCACCAGGAAGGGCAACCGTGGACAGGCTCACCGACAAGACGGCCCTCGTGACCGGCTCCAGCCGCGGCATCGGCCGGGCGACGGCGATCCGGCTCGCCCGGGAGGGCGCGCTGGTCGCGGTGCACTACACGGCCGACGAACAGGCCGCCGCCGAGACCGTCGAACACATCGAGAAGGAGGGCGGCAGCGCCTTCACGGTCCGCGCCGAACTCGGCGTCCCCGGTGACGTGCACGAACTGTTCCTGGGGCTCGAACGCGGTCTCAAGGAGCGCACCGGCGAGACCCGCCTCGACATCCTCGTCAACAACGCGGCCGTGACGTCCACCGGTTCGGCGCCGGAGGACCTCACCCCCGAGGAGTTCGACCGCTACTTCGCCGTCAACGCGAAGGCGCCCTACTTCCTCGTGCAGCGTGCCCTCGAACAGATGCCGAGCGGCGGCCGCATCATCAACGTCACGACCGGCGTCACCCGCACCTCGGTCCCGGACCAGGTCGCCTACGCCATGACCAAGGGCGCGATCGAACAGCTCACCTTCCAGCTGGCCCGTCTCCTCGCGGCGCGCGGCATCACCATCAACAGTGTCGCGCCGGGCATCACCGACAACGGCGGCGCGATCTTCGACAACCCCGACGCCGTCGCGGCGATGGCGAAGTTCTCCGCCTTCAACCGGGTCGGTGAGGCCGGCGACGTCGCCGACGTCATCACCTTCCTGACCACCGACGAGGCCCGCTGGATCACCGGCGCCTTCATCGACGCCACCGGCGGCACCCTGCTCGGCTGAACCGCCGCAGCCCCGCACCGACCAGTGAGAGGGAACCCATGTCCGTCGACACCGCGCGCGTCGCCGTCGTCACCGGAGGAAACAAGGGGATCGGCCGGGAGATCGTCCGGCAGCTCGCCGAACGCGGTCTGACCGTCCACCTGGGCGCCCGCGACGAGGAGCGGGGCCGCGCGGCCGCCGGCGCGCTGCGCGCCGACGGTCTCGACGTGCGGTTCCTGCACCTCGACGTCATGGACGAGACCTCCGTCGCGCTCGCCGCCAAACGGCTCCAGGACGAACACGGCATGCTGCACGTCCTGGTCAACAACGCCGGCATCGGCGGCCCCATGAGGCCGCCCAGCCAGACCCCCGCCCAGGAGGTGCGCGCGGTCTACGAGACCAACGTGTTCGGCGTCGTCACCGTGACCAACGCCCTGCTGCCGCTGCTGCGCCGGGCCCCGTCCGCCCGGATCGTCAACGTCAGCAGCGCGATCGGCTCGCTGTCCGCGGCCGCCGCCAACCACGATCCGACCGGCGTGCACCCGCCCGGCGAGTTCCCGGTCATGCTGTCGTACGCCACCTCCAAGAGCGCGCTCAACGCGGTCACCCTGACCTACGCCAACGAGCTGCGGGGCACCGGCATCCTCGTCAACGCGGCCTCCCCGGGCTTCGTCGCCACCGACATCAACGGGCACCACGGAGTCCTCACCCCCGAGCAGGGAGCCCGCATTCCGGTGCTGCTCGCCACGCTCGACGACGACGGGCCCACCGCCGCCTTCCTCGGCGAGGACGGGACGCCCGAGGGCCAGGTGCTGGACTGGTGACCTCGACGCTCGCCGACCCGCCGCAGCTGCGCGGCGGCTGGGACGTACGGCAGTGGACCCGTCTGCTGGTGCTGTCCGGGAACATGCTGCTGGACGCCGTCGAGGTGTCCGTCGTCCTCATCGCCCTGCCCGCGATCGCCGCGCGGTTCTCCCTGACGCCGTGGGGCGCCCAGTGGCTGATGAGCGGCTTCGCGCTAGGCTTCGCCACCCTGCTGCTGCTCGGGCCCGCGCTCTGCGCCCGTCTCGGGCGGCGGCGCGTCTATCTGGGCGCCATGCTCGTGTTCGGCCTGGCATCGGTGGCCGGCGGCTTCGTCGCGGGTCCCGCGCTCCTGATCGCCGTCCGGGTCGTCAAGGGCTGCTGCGCGGCCCTGACCGCACCGACCGGCCTCGCCCTCATCAACGAGCTGTTCACCGAAGGGCCCGAGCGGCGGCGGGCGTTGACGGTCTACTCGCTGTTCGGCGCGGCCGGCTTCACGGCCGGTCTGCTCCTGGCGGGCGCGCTGCCGGAGTCCGCCTGGCGCTGGGTGTTCGTCTTCCCGGCACCGGTCGCCCTGGTCCTGCTGCTGGGCGGGCTGTACGTCCTGCCCGACCCCCGCACCGACGGCCGCGGCTCCCGTGCGCGGACCGGGCCGGCCGGCGGCCCGCACCGGCTGCCGCGTCCCGGCCTTCTGAAGCGGGGTTCGCTGCTGCGCTCCGCGCTGGGGGCGGCCTCGCTCAACGGCACGTATCAGGGGCTGCTCCTGCTGCTGGTCTTCCAGCTGCGGGACGAGTTCGGCTGGTCGCCCTGGCGGACCGCGCTCGCGCTGTTGCCCGCCTGCGTTCCGCTCGCGCTGACGGTGCCCTTCGCGGGCCGGTTCATCGCCCGGTACGGGACCCGCAGGCTCATCACGCTCGGCGCGCTCTTCCCGCTGCTCGGCTACGGCCTCTACCTCGCCCGGCCCGACGGCAGCCCCTACGCCGTCGGCCTGCTGCCCACCCTGCTGCTCGTCGAGGCCGGTTTCTGCTGCGCGTTCGTCGCCCTGAACGCGCAGGCGACCGCGGGATTCGACCCGGCGGAGCGGGGCGCGGCCGTGTCGCTGTACCAGACCTGCGTACAGCTCGGCGCCGGAGTGCTGCTGCCGCTCGTCGGGCTGCTCCTGACCCACGGCGACGGGCCGCGACCCGCGCTGGCGCTCGTCACCGCGGTCGGGGCACTGGGCCTGGCCGCCGCGCTCGTCCGCCGTCCCTGACCCACCCGACCCGTTCACCCGTTCATCGTCCAAGGAGGCTTACCGACCATGGCCGTCGAATCGCCCGAGAGCCCCGTGAACCCCGGACCGATCATGGGGCTCATCCTCGGCTCCTGGCAGTCCCGGATCCTGCTGGCCGCCGTAGAGCACGACGTCTTCACCGAACTGTCCAAGGGAGGGGCGACCTCCGACGAGCTCGCCGACCGCCTGGGCCTCGTCCCGCGCGGCACCAACGACCTGCTCGCCGGCCTCGTCCACCTCGGTCTGCTGGAGACCGCGGACGGCCGCTTCACCAACTCAGCCGTCACCGACGCCTTCCTGGTCCGCGGCCGCCCGGCCTACCTCGGCGGTTATCTCCACTTCTGCGAGCAGGAGCTCAACCCCGCCTGGAACGGCCTGGCCGACTCCCTGCGCACCGGAAAACCGCAGAACCAGGCCGCGGTCGCCGGCAACCCGTACGACACCCTGTACGCGGACGCCGAGGCCACCGACGGGTTCCTGGACAGCATGGACCTGCTCAACGCGCCGATCGCGGCCGCCCTGAGCGGCTTCGACTGGAGCGGCTTCACCTCCTTCGTCGACATCGGCGGCGCCCGCGGCAACTTCGCCCACCAGGTGGTCACCCGCAACCCGCACCTCAAGGGCGCGGTGTTCGACCTGCCGCCGCTGGAGGACGCCTTCGAGCGGCACATGGACCGGCTCGGTGCCACCACCACGCCCGTCACCTTCCACGGCGGCGACTTCTTCAAGGACGACCTGCCCAAGGCCGATGCGCTGGTCTTCGGCCATGTTCTGCACAACTGGGGCGTGGAGGACCGGCTCACGCTCCTGAAGCGGGCCTACGACGCCCTGGAACCGGGCGGCGCCGTACTCGTCTACGACCCCATGGCGGGCGGCCAACAGCCCTCGATGCACGGGGCGTTGGCGGGTCTGACCATGCTCGTGTGGTCGCGCGGCGGTCACGAGTACACCGCTGACGAACTGCACGGCTGGCTGCGCGAGGCGGGCTTCTGGCCGGAGACCGTCGAGGTCGAGGGCCTGCACGAGGACGTTCTGGTCATCGGTCGCAAGGCCGCGTAGCCCACGAGAACCTAGGAGTTCGACGATGCCCACCGTGTCGGACGTCCGGCCGTCCATAGGCCGCCCCGACGTCACCACAGCACTGGTAGAGGAAGCGGTCCTCGGCGATCCCGCCCGCGTCGAGGCCGCCGCGGCCGCGGTGGTCGCGCAGTGGGAGTCCGCCGCGTGGCCGGCCGGCCTGCTCTCCCTGACCCTGTTCACCGGCACCGACGGCACGTCGCTGCTGACCTACGCCCAGTGGTCCACGGACGGCGGTTCCGAGGAGGCCCTGCGCACCGCATTCGCCGCCCTGCGTCCCGACTGGCGGACGCTGGGGTTCGAACCGGGAGAGCCCCGGGCGTTCACCCTGTACCGCCGGGTGCAACCCACCGTGCTGCCGGACCCGTTGCCGCCGGTCGGCTGCTATCCGGCCGCCTTCTTCTCCATGAACGGCGACGACACGGCCCGGAGTTGGACCGACGGGCTGCTCGGCACCGAGGAGAAGACGGTGGGCGAGGACCGCGCCTACCCGGGCGCGATCGCCGCCAACTTCCATGTCTCCGCGGACGATTCCGGGATCTTCCTGCTCTCCGAGTGGGCTTCGGAGGCCGAGGCCCTCGTCCACATCAAGGCCGAGATCGAACCCCTCCTGGAGTACATGGGTCAGGCTGAGGCGGGGGCCGGCCGTCGTTACGTCTTCCACGCGCTCGTCACCGCGGCCGGCTGACGAATATCGAACAAAGTGAAAGGCGTGACCTTGACTACACGGTCTGCACCCGAGGTCGTCTTCGGCTTCGGCGCGCACAGCACCATCGACGAGGCGCCGGAGCTGCTCGCCATGGCCGAACTGGCCGACCGCGAGGGCCTCGACCTCTTCTCCCTGTCGGACCACCCCTACATCGGGGCCCGTCTGGACGCGTACGCCACCGTCGGGTTCGTCGTCGGACGCACCCGGCGGCTGGCCGGATTCGCCAATGTGACCAACGTGCCGCTGAGGCCCCCCGCCATGCTGGCGCGCACGGTGACCACGCTCTCCGCACTGTCCGGCGGCCGGATCGTGCTCGGTTTCGGTGCCGGCGGGCTGTGGGAGCGGATCTCCGACATGGGCAGAGACCCCCTCACCCCGAGCGAGGCCGTGGCGGCCTTCGAGGAGGCGGTCGTCCTCATCAGGAAACTGTCGGGTGGCGGCTCGCCGGTCACCTTCGAGGGCAGCCACTACCGGGTGAACCAGATCGAGCCCGCGCCGGTGGCCGCGCCCCCGGTGTGGACGGGGTCGGTGGGCCGCAAGTCGCTGGCCGCCACCGGCCGGGTGGCGGACGGCTGGATTCCCGGCCACGCGGCGGACTGGCTCAGTCCGCGCTACCGCGAGTCGCGGCCGGTCATCGACGAGGCCGCCGCGGCCGTCGGCCGGGACCCGGGCGAGGTCCGTACCGTCTTCAACTTCCCCGGCCGCATCACGGAGCAGCCGCTGCCCGCCACCCGTGACCGGGACGGCCGCTGGATCGGCGGCAGCGTGGACCAGTGGGTCGAGGAGCTGACCGGCGCGATCCTCGACCACGGGGCGTCGGGTTTCATGCTCTTCTCCCCGCGCGGTGGCACGCCCGACATGGCCTCCCTCGGCCACTGGGCCGGTGAGATCGTGCCCGCGATCCGCGAGGCGGTCGCCAAGCACCAGGACTGAGCCCGCTTTCTCGTCTCGTGCGAAGGCCGGCCGTGAGGACCACCTCACGGCCGGCCTTCGCATGTCAGGACCCGTACGCATCAGTCGATTCGATTTCGTATCTCCCGAAGGGTTTTCAATGAGCAGGCTGGAGAACAGGACGGCGTTGGTCACCGGCGCCAGCCGGGGCATCGGGCGCGGGATCGCGCTGCGGCTCGCCCAGGACGGTGCCGTCGTCGCCGTGAACTACACGAACAACGAGGCTGCCGCGAAGGAGACCGTGGCGCTGATCGAGGAGGCCGGCGGCCGCGCCTTCACCGTGCAGGCGAGCCTCGGCGAGGCCGGAGCCGTCGAGAAGCTGCTGGACGGGGTGCGGGCCGGCCTGACCGAGCTCACCGGGTCCGCCACCCTGGACATCCTGATCAACAACGCCGCCGCCACCGGGTTCGCCGGCGCGGGTCCGAGCTCGGTCACCGAGGAGATCCTCGACAACTGCTACGCCATCAACGCCAAGGCGCCCTTCCTGCTCATCCAGAAGGCGCTGGAGCTGATCCCCGACGGCGGCCACATCGTCAACATCTCCTCCGGCGTCACGCACGCCGCGTTCCCCATCCAGATCGCCTACGCGATGAGCAAGGCCGCCCTGGAGCAGATCACCCTGCACATGGCTCCGGTCCTGGCGCCCCGCAACATCACCATCAACACCGTCGCGCCGGGCATCACCAACAACGGCGACCCGGTCTTCGACAACCCCGAGGCGGTCGAGCAGATGTCAGCGCTGTCGGCCTTCAAGCGGGTCGGAGAGGTCTCGGAGGTCGCTGACATCGTCGCGTTCGTCGCCTCCGACGAGGCCCGCTGGATCACCGGTTCGTTCGTCGACGCCACCGGCGGCACCCTACTCGGCTGAGGAGCCCCGCATGAGCAGCGAGATTCAGTCGGCTGTGGGCTTCGCCCACGCCAGGCCCGAGAAGGCGGAGGAACTGGCCACCCTCCTGGTCTCCTTCGCGGAGCGGTCCCGGAACGAGGAGGGCTGCCTGGGAAGCTGGATCAACCAGGACGCCGACGACCCCACCCTCTTCGTCTTCTACGAGATCTGGGCCACCCGCAAGGACCTGGCCCGCCATATCGCCCAGCCGTACATGAAGGAGTTCCTGGCCGGGCGGGACGCGTACCTGGCCAAGGAACTGGAGGTGCGCCCCCTGCACCTCACCGGCCCGGCCGAGGAGGCCGCCGAACCCGCCGACCCGGCCGAGATGAACCAGCGGTACCTGGACGCCTACGCCGCCCGCGACGTCGACGCGATCATGGCGGTGTACGCGCCCGGCGCGGCCGCGGTCTGGGAGCCCGGCAAGGCCGTCAGCGGTGACGAACACCGGGCCGCCGTCACCGAGTTCCTCAAGCGGGAGCCGAAGCTGTCGGCGACGGTCCGCGAGAGCTACGTCGCCGGCGACACCGCCGCGCTCGTCGTCGACTGGAGCATCGAGGTGCCCGGGTCGCCGGAGATGACCGGCACCGGACGCGGACTCGACGTCCTGAAGAAGAACGCCCGCGGCGAGTGGCGTTACGTCATCACCAACCCGTTCGGGAGTCAGTGACATGAGGATCGAAGGCAGTGTCGCCGTTGTCACCGGTGCCGCGAGCGGCATCGGCAAGGCGATCGCGGAGCAGCTGGCCCTCGCCGGCGCCCGTGGGGTCGTCGTCTCCGACATCGACGCCGAGGGCGCCGAGAAGGTCGCCGCCGGCATCGGCGCCGACAAGGCGATCGCGGTGCGGGCCGACGTGGCCGACGAGGCCTCCGTCCAGGCGCTCGTCGAGCGGGCCCGGGAACGGTTCGGCGATGTCGACCTGTTCGTCTCCAACGCGGGTCTCACGGTCACCGGCAGCTTCGACGCCTCGGACGAGGACTGGAAGAACGCCATGATCGTCAACATGATGTCGCACGTGTACGCGGCGCGTGCGGTGCTTCCGGCGATGCTGGAGAACGGTCGGGGACATCTGCTCCAGACCATCGCCGCCTGCGGTGTCCTCACCGCGTTCGGCGCGGCTCCCTACGCGGTCGCCAAACAGGGTGCCGTGGCCTTCGCCGAGTACCTGGCCGTCGAGTACGGCCACCGGGGCATCGGCGTCTCCTGCCTGATGCCGCAGGCGGTCAACACCCCGATGCTGGCCGCCAGTGTCAGCAGCAACGAGCAGCTGGCCCTGCTGAAGGAGCACTCCGAGGTTCTGGAACCCGAGCAGGTGGCCGAGGCCGCGCTCGCCGGGATCGAGGAGAACCGGATGCACATCTTCACCCACCAGGGCTCTGCCGACTCCTTCCGGCAGCGTGCCGACGACGCCGACAAGTGGGTGGCGCAGATGCGCGCGATCCGCCACGGCGGCCGCCCCTGACACCCGCCGGGCCGACCGCCGACACCGGTGCGGGGTGCCACCGCGCACCCCGCACCCGTTTGCCGCCCCTGCACAGGAAGGAACGTCATGTCCGAGGAAACACTGCGGCTCGCCGTGATCATCGGTTCGTCCCGCGAGGGCCGCACGGGCCCGGCCGTCGCGCGCTGGTTCGTCGAGGAGGCCGAGTCCTGCGCCATGTTCGAGCTCGACGTGCTGGACCTGGCCGACGTCGACCTGCCGATGACCCTGACGCAGGCCCCCGGCGGCGAGTCGGCCGCACTGCTGGCCTCCGTCGCCGAACGGCTCGACCGTGCCGACGCGTTCGTCGTGATCACACCCGAGTACAACCACAGCTTCACCGCCCCCCTGAAGAACCTGATCGACTGGCACCGCACCCAGTGGTACGCCAAGCCGGCCGGCTTCGTCTCCTACGGCGGCCTGTCCGGCGGCCTGCGTGCCGTGGAGCAGCTGCGTCAGGTCTTCGCCGAACTGCACGCCACGACGATCCGGGACACGGTCAGCTTCCACAACGTCTGGCAGCACGTCGGCGAGGACGGCTCGCTGCGCGCTCCCGACGCCGCCGTGCCCGCCAAGATCATGCTCGAAAAGCTCCACTGGTGGGCGGCCGCCCTCCGGGACGCGCGCGTCCGGCGCCCCTACGCCGCCTGAGAGGACCCGACATGGACCAGCAGATACGCGTCACCGCTTTCGCCATGAACACCCCGACCCACCTCTCGCCGGGCACCTGGCGTCACCCCGACAGCCAGGGCCGCCGGTACAAGGACCTGTCGTACTGGACCGATCTCGCGCGCACCCTCGAACGCGGCCTGTTCGACGGCCTGTTCATCGCCGACGTCCTCGGGGCGTACGACGTGTACGGCGGAGCCCCGGACGCGGCGTTGCGCGGCGGCGCGCAGGTGCCGGTGAACGACCCGATGATGCTGGTCTCCGCGATCGCGCACGTCACCGAGCACCTGGGCATCGCGGTCACCGGCTCGACGTCCTACGAGCACCCGTACCCCTTCGCCCGCCGGATGTCGACGCTGGACCATCTCACCGGCGGCCGTGTCGCCTGGAACGTGGTCACCTCGTACCTGGACAGCGCCGCCCGCAACCTGGGCCTGGACCGGCAGACGGGCCACGACGAGCGCTACGACATCGCGGACGAGTACCTGGAGGTCGTCTACAAGCTGTGGGAGGGGTCCTGGGAGGACGACGCGGTCCGCGCCGACGACGTCTACGCGGACCCGGCCAAGATCCATCCCATCGCCCACGAGGGCCGCTGGTTCAAGGTGCCGGGGATCCACCTGTGCGAGCCGTCCCCGCAGCGCACCCCGTTCCTGTTCCAGGCGGGCACCTCGGAGCGGGGCAAGGAGTTCGCCGCTCGGCACGCCGAGGCCGTGTTCGCCACCGCCCCGGAGGCCTCCCGGCTGCGCAAGCAGGTCGACGACATCCGGGCGCGCGCGGCCGCCGCCGGCCGTGAACCGCGGGACATCAAGGTGTTCAGCGGCTGCACGGTCATCACGGCCGACACCGACACCGAGGCGCGGGCCCGGTACGACGACTACAAGAGCTGGATCGACTCCGACGGCATGCTCGCGCTGTTCTCGGGCTGGCTGGGCTTCGACCTGTCGCCCTACCGCCCGGACGATCCGGTGCACGTCGTGCCCAACCACGCGGTCCAGTCCATCGCCGAGTCCCTCGGCCAGGGGGACTGGACGGTGCGGGACATCCTGGAGAAGCTCGGGCTCGGTCATCCGCCGGTCCTCGTCGGCTCGCCCAGGAAGGTGGCCGACGGCATCCAGGAGTGGATCGCGGAGACCGGTACGGACGGCCTGAACCTCGGCCATGTCGTCACACCGTCCACCTACGACGACTTCACCGACCTGATCGTGCCCGAACTCCAGCGCCGCGGTGTCTACAAGACGCGGTACGAGCCGGGCACGCTCCGCCAGAAGTTCCTCGGCCGCGGGGACCGTCTGGCCACCGGCCACCCGGGCAGGCAGTACCGGCCCGCGGCGACTTCCAGGGAGACCGCATGAGTTCCATCAGCGTGGCGGACGGCTGTTTCACGCTGTTCAACATCTTCCACACCGACGGCCCCGAGGGGCAGCGGGTGCTGTTCGACCAGTGGCGCTCGCTGCCCCCGGCGAACGTCCAGCCGGGTCTGGTCTCGGGCAACTTCCACCGCGGCTTCGACGGCCTCTCGGTCGTCAACTACGCGCAGTGGGAGAGCAAGGAGGCCTACGACGCCTTCCTGAGCGAGCGGGCCACCCAGGGCCGGCTCGGCAGCGCCCTGGACGTCTCCCGCCTCGACACCATCCCCTGCGAGGTCGTCCACACCTGGGACCCCACGCCCCGTATCGCGCTCGACGAGCCCTTGTTCACCGTGGTGATCGTCGTCAGGTCGGCCCCCGGCGACCAGGCGCAGGTGCTCAAGGAGATGACGCACGACCCCGAGGAACTGGCGACCACGCCGGGCTACGTCTCCCATGCCGTGCACCGGGGCCTGACCGGGGAGCACGTCGTCAAGTACGCCCAGTGGCGGGACGAGGAGAGCTTCCGCGCGTTCCTGAGCCGGCCGCAGGAGCCGTCCCCGCTGGACGCGCTGGGCGTCGAGGTGCAGTTGTACTTCGGCGAGATCGAGTACATCCGGGAGCGGTCATGAGCGGCGGGACCTGGCAGGACGCGGGGGCCCTCACGGCGGCGGCGGAGGCGGCCGGACGCGGGGCAGCGGCCGCCGACGCGGACGGGCGGCTGGGTTCCGGGACCGTCGAGGCGCTGGCCGCGGCGGGGTTCCCCGGCGGCTTCGCACCCCTCGCGCAGGGGGGAAGCGGTGCCGGCTTCGGCGAGGTGACGCGGGCCGTCGCCGCGATCGGCGAGGGATGCACGTCCGCCGCCTGGATCGCCTCCCTGTGGTCGTACAACGGCCGCTTCACCGCCTACCTCCCGGACGAGGGGCAGCGGGAGGTGTGGGCCAAGGGCCCCGGGACCCGTGTCGTCAGCTCGATGGTCGCGGCCGGCGCCGAGGCCGAGCCCGTGGAAGGCGGCTGGCGGCTCTCCGGTACCTGGCTCTACGTCAGCGGGGTCGAGTTCGCCGACTGGGCGCTGGTGAGTTCGGCGCCGCCGCGCGAGGGCGACCGCTCGATCCGGGTGTTCGCCGTGCCCAGGGACTCCTTCACCCATGAGGAGACGTGGTCGACCCTCGGCATGCGGGCCACCGGCAGCCACACCCTGGTCGTGGACCGGGCGTTCGTACCGGAGTACCGGTCGTTCGTCTGGGACGACCTGCGCCTGGGGCGGCCGGCCGGGGCGGACGCGGGGGCCCATGTGCACCGCGCGCCGCTGTTCGGGGTGAACGGACTCACCTTCGCCGCGCCGATCCTCGGCGCGGCCCGAGGCGCCCTGCGACTGGTCGAGGAGCAGCTCGGCCGGCCGCCGAGCGGAGCGCGCGCGGCGGCGCGGGAGTCGAGCCGGATCGCCTACACCCGTGCGGCGGGGGAGATCGACGCGGCGGCCCTGCTGCTCGGGCGGGTCGCCGAGACCGCCGACCGGGGTGGGCTGGACGAGGTCGGCATGGCCGAGCGCAGCCACCGGGACAGCACGCTCGCGGTGGAGCTGCTCGTGGGCGCGGTGGACCGCCTGTTCCATGTGACCGGCACCCGCGGACAGGCCACCTCGCATCCCATGCAGCGCATCTGGCGGGACGTGCATGCGGCGGGCTCGCACGCGGCCCTGCAGTTCGAACCGGCGGCCTTCGCCTACACCAGGCGGCTGGTCGACGCGGCCTGAGCGCCCGCCGGGCGGTTCGCCGGCGCGGCCGCCCTCAGCGCTCGGCGGTGGTGCCCTGGTCGGGTTCCACGAAGACCACGGGAACCTTGTTGTCCAGCACGACGCTGCCGAGCAGCCCGGCGAGCGTGTCGCGCTCGGTCTCGTCGAGGGCGGCCGGCAACTGGTCGATCCGGCGGCAGGCCTCGGTGTAGAAGCGGTCGGCGAGCCGGGCGCCGCGCGAGGTCAGCGCCACCCGCACCGCGCGGCTGTCCCGCGGATCCGGTTCACGCCGTACCAGACCGTTGTTCTCGGTGCGGTCGACCAGACCGGTGAGGCTCGATTTGGCCAGCCCCAGCATCGTGCACAACTCGCCCATGCCGTACGGCTGTGCCATCAGTACGCACAGCAGCTGGCCCTGCTGCGGCGTGAGGCCGTGTTCCCGGCCCGCCTGGGCGTAAACGGCATTCACCAGGAACGAGGACCGCACGAGCGCGGCCACCAGCCCCATCCGACCGTCATCGTTTTTGGCCACCGGCCGAGCATAGCACGTAAACATCGAAAGTTCGCAGCATGAACTAACGAATCCCTGTAGATACTTAACAAAGATCTGTAGTTCTTGAAATCCATATGTGTTGTGGTTCGGAGTACGAATCAGTTACGTTCGTTATCCGAACCCAATGGAATTCCTGCGTTTGTGGAGCGTGAATCATGAGTCGTACTGTCGCCGTCGTCGGCGGAGGCTACGGGGGCGCGGCGGTCGCCAAGGCGCTGGAGTCCGAGGCCGACGTGATCCTGATCGACCCCCGGGACGCGTTCGCCAACGTGGCCGGATCGCTGCGCGCGCTGGCCCAGCCGGGCTGGGCGGCCAACATGTTCTTCCCCTTCGAGACGCTGCTGACGAAGGGCCGCGTGATCCGCGACCGCGCCGTGTCCGTGGACCCGACCGGTGTCACCCTGGGCTCGGGCGAGCACGTCGCGGCGGACTACGTGGTCCTCGCCACCGGCTCCAGCTACGCCTACCCGGCAAACCCCGCGGCCGACTCCGTCGCCGAGGCGCTGGAGGACTTCCGCGCCTCGCACAAGGAACTGCTCCAGGCCCAGAAGGTCCTGATCCTGGGCGCCGGCCCGGTCGGCCTCGAACTCGCCGGTGAGATCAAGGAGGTCTGGCCCGACAAGAAGGTCACCATCGTCGACCCGGCCGGCGAACTGCTGCCCGGCTTCAAGCCCGAGGTGGTCGAGGACCTGCGCGGTCAGCTCGACGCGCTCGGCGTCGAGGTGCGTCTCGGCACCGGCCTGACGGCCCAGCCGGCCACCGAGTCCGGCCGCGCCGGCGCCTTCACCGTCACCACCACCGACGGCGACGAGATCACCGCCGACGTCTGGTACCGCGCCTACGGCACGACCATCAACAGCGGCTACCTCGCCGACGGCAAGCTGACCCCCCTCACCGAGCAGGGCCAGGTCCCCGTGACCGACACCCTCAATGTCAAGGGTCACGACCACGTGTACGCCATCGGCGACCTCACCGACATCGAGGAGGCCAAGATGGCCGGCTTCGCGATGCAGCACGCCGAGGTGGTCGCCAAGAACATCACCGCCCAGATCAAGGGCGAGCAGCCCGAGGCCACGTACCAGCCGCTGGGCTTCCCGATGATCCTGCTGCCGCTCGGCCCCAACGGTGGCGTCGGCCAGCTGCCCTCGCCCGACGGGCCGTTCCAGGCCCCGGCCACGATGGTCTCCGAGTTCAAGGGCTCGGACCTGTTCACCGCCCGCTTCGTCGGTCAGCTGGGCCCCACGGCCGCCTGACCCCCGCCCCACCGTCCCACCTCAGCCCGCCGCGCGGGCTCGCCGGTCCTCCTGGATTCCCCCGCCTGTGGACCGGCGAGCCCGCGCGGCGTTCGTGTTTCCCGTCCCAGGAGCCGACGTGACGCCACCCTCCTCTCCCACCGAAACCTTCCTGCGCATCGAGCGGGGCAGCCCCGACGCATGCGAACTGGCGGCACTCACCTCGGTGTTGCTGGCCCGCGCGGCGGCCCTGTCGGAGTGTGCCGCGGACGACCCCGACAACGCCGTCCGCCGTACCGCGGGCTGGCGCCGCCTCGAACGCCGCACCGGGCCGAGCACCCCCCGCAGCTGGCGCGACGACTCACCCCGCTGATGACCGTGACCGGCGCGGTCGAGCAGCTCACCGTCGCGCCCTGCGGCCCGACCGGGGCCGACCCCCGCGACCCCGTCCGCGCAGTCACCCTCGACGCGGGCGGTATCCCCCTCTCCGCCCTGCTCGCCGAACCCCGCTCCGGCCCGCCGAGAGCCGTGGTCGTCGCCGTGCACGGCGGCGGCATGCGAGCCGGGTACTTCGACAGCCGGGTTCGCCCCGAGCTCTCCCTCCTCGCCCTCGGCGCCCGGCTCGGCTACACCGTCCTCGCCGTGGACCGGCCCGGATACGGGGCCTCGGCCGCCGTACTGCCCCGCGGTCAGGCCCTGGCCGAGCAGGCGGCCACCCTGCACGACGGCCTCGCCGCCTTCGCCGCCACCCACGCCACTGGCGCCGGAGTCTTCCTCGTCGCCCACTCCAACGGCGGCAAACTCGCCCTCGCCGCGGCCGCCGAGGCGCGCGGCCGGTCCCTGATCGGGCTGGACGTCTCCGGACTCGGCAGCCGGCTCGCCGTACGCCCGGACCAGCTGCCCGGCCGCAACGGGCACGGCGACTGGCGCCGCCACTGGGGCTCGCTGCGCCTCTATCCGCCGGACGCCTTCCGGCAGGGCCGGCATCTGGTGTCCCCGGTCCCGGAGACGGAAGCGCACGAAGGCCCGGCGTGGCCCGGCATGTACCCGCGGATCGCCGCTCGGGTGCGCGTCCCGGTCCGCTTCACCTTCGCCGAGCAGGAGCAGTGGTGGCTGTTCGACGACGACGCCGTGGCCGCCCTGCGCGAGCCCCTGGCCGCACCCGTGGTGGCCGTCGACCGCCAGCCCGACGCCGGGCACAACATCAGCCTCGGCTGGGCCGCCCGCGCCTACCACCTCAAGGCCCTCGGCTTCCTGGAGGACCTTCTGCTCGCCCGGGACGCGGCTCCCGCCGGGCGGCGGCCGACCGAACCGATCGGAGACAACACACCACCGAAGGACAGACAGAGATGAGCATCGACACACTTGAGGCCGCCCGCGCCGCGACCGCCCTCGACCGGCCGGCGTTCGGTGAGGCCGCCCCGGTCCGGCACGCCGCCGACCCGCACACCCCCGACGGGCCCGCCCGCGCCCTCCTCCGGCCCGCGCTGCTCGCCGGTGAGGAGTGCGAGGCGCCCGACCCGTGGATCTTCCGCGGCACCGACTGACCGCGAGCGCCCCGCACCGCCCCGACCGACATCCCACCGCCTTCCCAGGAGAGACATGTCCCGCCGCCTGTTCACCTCGGAGTCCGTGACCGAGGGCCACCCCGACAAGATCGCCGACCAGATCAGCGACGCCGTCCTCGACGAACTCCTGCGACAGGACCCGTCCTCACGCGTCGCCGTCGAGACCCTGATCACCACCGGCCAGGTGCACCTCGCCGGCGAGGTGACCACGGCCGGCTACGCCGACATCGCCGCCCTCGTCCGCGCGAAGATCCTGGAGATCGGCTACGACTCCTCGGCGAAGGGCTTCGACGGAGCCTCCTGCGGTGTCTCGGTGTCCATCGGCGCGCAGTCGCCCGACATCGCGCAGGGCGTCGACACGGCGTACGAGAACCGTGTCGAGGGTGCCGCCGCAGGTGGAGAACTCGACGAGCTGGACCGCCAGGGCGCGGGCGACCAGGGTCTGATGTTCGGCTACGCCACCGACGAGACCCCCACCCTGATGCCCCTGCCGATCGAACTGGCCCACCGCCTCTCCCGCCGCCTCTCCGAGGTCCGCCGGGACGGCACGGTCCCCTATCTGCGCCCCGACGGAAAGACCCAGGTCACCATCGAGTACCTGGGCAACCGGCCGGTCCGCCTGGACACGGTGGTGGTCTCCTCCCAGCACGCCCCGGGCATCGACCTGGACGCACTGCTGGCCCCCGACATCCGCACCCACGTCGTCGACCACGTCCTCGACCGACTCGCCGAGGACGGCATCAAACTGGAGACGGACGACTACCGTCTCCTGGTCAACCCGACCGGTCGCTTCGAGATCGGCGGCCCGATGGGTGACGCCGGCCTGACCGGTCGCAAGATCATCATCGACACCTACGGCGGCTACGCCCGGCACGGCGGTGGCGCCTTCTCGGGCAAGGACCCGTCCAAGGTGGACCGTTCGGCGGCGTACGCGATGCGCTGGGTCGCCAAGAACGTCGTCGCCGCGGGACTCGCCTCGCGCTGCGAGGTCCAGGTGGCGTACGCGATCGGCAAGGCCGAGCCGGTCGGTCTGTTCGTGGAGACCTTCGGCACCGCCACCGTCGCCCAGGCGCGGATCGAGAAGGCCGTCACCGAGGTCTTCGACCTGCGTCCGGCCGCGATCATCCGCGACCTCGACCTGCTGCGCCCGATCTACTCCCTGACCGCCGCGTACGGCCACTTCGGCCGCGAGCTGCCCGAGTTCACCTGGGAGCGGACCGACCGGGTCGCCGCGCTGCGCGCCGCCGCGGCCCTCTGACCCCAGCCGTCCACAGGAGCAGAGGAGTTCATGTGCGTATCGCGGTGACAGGATCCATCGCCACGGACCATCTGATGGTCTTCCCCGGCCGGTTCACGGAGCAGCTCATCCCCGACCGGCTCGCCCGTGTCTCCCTGTCCTTCCTCGTCGACGAGCTCGAGGTGCGCCGGGGCGGGGTCGCGGCCAACATCGCCTACGGCCTCGGCGGTCTCGGGCTCGACCCGTTGCTCGTCGGGGCGGTGGGCGACGACTTCGCGGAGTACGAGATCTGGCTCAAGGCCCATGGCGTCGACACCGCCGCCGTCCACGTCTCCGGCGAGCGGGCCACCGCACGCTTCATGTGCATCACCGACGAGGACGCCAACCAGATCGCGTCGTTCTACGCGGGCGCCATGCAGGAGGCCCGCGACATCGACCTGCGCCGGGTGCTCGACGGGCGGCAACGCCCGGACCTGGTCCTGGTCGGCCCGAACGACCCGGAGGCGATGGTCCGTCACACCCACCAGAGCCGGGAGCTCGGCCTGCCCTTCGCCGCCGACCCCTCCCAGCAGCTCGCCCGGCTCGACGGGCCCCGGGTCCGCGACCTGGTGGACGGCGCCCACTGGTTGTTCACCAACGAGTACGAGGCCGGCCTGCTCCTCGCCCGCACCGGCTGGACCCGTGAGGAGGTCCTCGACCGGGTCGGCGCCTGGGTCACCACCCTGAGCGCCGAAGGAGTGCGGATCGACCGCGCCGGCCTGCCCGTGCTCACCGTCCCGGCCGTCCCCGACGCCCCGGTCACCGACCCGACCGGAGTGGGCGACGCGTTCCGGGCCGGCTTCCTCGCCGCCCTTGCCCGCGAGCTGCCCCCGGTCGCCGCGGCCCGCCTGGGCTGCGTGGTCGCGGCGACCGCCCTGTCGACGGTCGGCTCGCAGTCGTACCGCATCGATCGCGACCACCTGCTGACCACGGCCGAGCGCGCCTACGGCACCGCGGCGGCCCAGGAACTCGCCCCGGCTCTGGACGGCACACGATGACGGACTCCCGCGGAGCGCTCCTGCGTGAGGCGCTGGCCACCACAGTGGTGGTGGCCGACGGTGCGATGGGCACCATGTTGCAGGCCCAGGACCCGACCCTCGACGACTTCCAGCAGTTGGAGGGCTGCAACGAGATCCTGAACGTCACCCGTCCGGACATCGTGCGCTCGGTCCACCAGGCGTACTTCGAGGTGGGCGTCGACTGCGTGGAGACCAACACCTTCGGCGCGAACCACGCGGCCCTCGCGGAGTACGACATCCCCGGGCGGGTGCACGAGCTGTCCGAGGCCGGTGCCCGCATCGCCCGTGAGACGGCCGACGCCTTCGAAGCCCGGGACGGCCGCCGGCGCTGGGTGCTGGGCTCGATGGGTCCCGGCACCAAGCTCCCCACCCTCGGCCACGCCCCCTACGCCGTGCTCCGCGACGCCTACCAGCGCAATGCCGAGGGTCTGATCGCGGGCGGCGCCGACGCGCTGCTGGTGGAGACCACCCAGGACCTCCTCCAGACCAAGTCGGCCCTGTTGGGCGCCCGACGCGCCCTGGAGGCCACCGGCGCGGACCTTGCACTGATCTGCTCGGTGACGGTGGAGACGACCGGCACCATGCTGCTCGGTTCGGAGATCGGTGCCGCGCTGACCGCGCTGGAGCCGCTCGGCATCGACATGGTCGGCCTCAATTGCGCCACCGGCCCGGCCGAGATGAGCGAGCACCTGCGCTATCTCGCCCGGCACTCCCGCGTCCCGCTGTCGTGCATGCCGAACGCGGGGCTGCCGGTCCTCGGCAAGGAGGGAGCGCACTACCCTCTGACCCCCGCCGAACTGGCCGACGCGCAGGAGGCGTTCGTCCGCGACCACGGAGTGTCGTTGGTGGGCGGCTGCTGCGGTACGACGCCGGAGCATCTGCGTCAGGTGGTCGAGCGGGTCCGCGGTCTCACGCCTTCCGAGCGCAGCCCGCAGCCCGAGCCCGGTGCCGCCTCCCTCTACCAGACGGTCCCCTTCCGTCAGGACACCTCGTACCTGGCGATCGGCGAGCGCACCAATGCCAACGGGTCGAAGAAGTTCCGTGAGGCGATGCTGGAGGCCCGCTGGGACGACTGTGTGGAGATGGCCCGGGAGCAGATCCGCGAGGGCGCCCACATGCTGGACCTGTGCGTGGACTACGTGGGCCGGGACGGCGTCGCCGACATGCAGGAGCTGGCCGGCCGGTTCGCCACCGCCTCCACCCTGCCGATCGTGCTGGACTCCACCGAGGTCCCCGTCATCCAGGCCGGCCTGGAGAAGCTGGGCGGGCGCGCGGTCATCAACTCCGTCAACTACGAGGACGGCGACGGCCCCGAGTCCCGCTTCGCGAAGGTCACCAAGCTCGCCCAAGAGCACGGGGCGGCGCTGATCGCGCTGACCATCGACGAGGAGGGCCAGGCCCGCACCCCGCAGACCAAGGTCGCCATCGCCGAGCGGCTGATCGAGGACCTGACGACGAACTGGGGCATCCACGAGTCGGACATCCTCATCGACACCCTGACCTTCACCATCTGCACCGGTCAGGAGGAGTCCCGCAAGGACGGCATCGCCACCATCGAGGCGATCCGTGAGCTCAAGCGCCGCCACCCGGACGTGCAGACCACGCTGGGCCTGTCCAACATCTCCTTCGGCCTCAACCCGGCCGCCCGCGTCCTGCTCAACTCGGTCTTCCTCGACGAGTGCGT
>NZ_KB911810.1:0-15471 GCF_000383655.1 Streptomyces sp. 351MFTsu5.1
TGGCACCTGGTCGCGATGTTCCCGCCCGCACCCCAGGCGATGATCGACCGCGGTTACGAGGACTTCGCCGAGCGCTGGAACCCGATCCTGGACGTCTTCGACGCCGAGGGCGTGCGGTTCGCCCACGAGGTCCATCCCAGCGAGATCGCCTACGACTACTGGACCACCCAGCGCGCCCTGGAGGCCGTGGGTCACCGGCCCGCGTTCGGCCTGAACTTCGACCCCTCCCATTTCGTGTGGCAGGACCTGGACCCGGTCGGCTTCCTCTACGACTTCCGCGAGCGGATCTACCACGTGGACTGCAAAGAGGCCCGCACACGTCTGGACGGCCGCAACGGCCGCCTGGGCTCCCACCTGGCCTGGGGCGATCCCCGCCGCGGCTGGGACTTCGTCTCCGCCGGCCACGGCGACGTCCCCTGGGAAGACGTCTTCCGCATGCTGCGCTCCATCGACTACCAGGGGCCTATCTCGGTCGAGTGGGAGGACGCCGGGATGGACCGGCTCCAGGGCGCCCCGGAAGCGCTGAAGAGTCTCAGGCGATACGACTTCGAGGCCCCCTCGGCCTCCTTCGACGCCGCATTCGGAGGCGGCGAGTAGCTCTCTCCGGCGAGGGTGCGCTGCGGCGGACTCTCTCCGGGCAGGGGTGTGCTCCGGCGGGGCGGTGGACTGCTTGCGGGGCGGTGGACCGGAGGGACGGCGGACCGGCGTTGCGCCGGGAGAGCCTGCTCCCGGCAGGGTTCCGTCCCCGTGACCTGGGCGCCTGGGCGCCGCCGCCGGCGCACCCCCTGAGCGAGCGAGGCGGTCGGGGCGCCGCACCCAGACCGCCCTCTTCACCTCCCGTCACGGCGATGCGCGCAGCACGCGCTCGACCGTCCGGGGGCCTGCGCACCACGTGTTCAAGGAGGCTGTTCATGTCCGCGTCCGTTTCCGTACCGCGGGTCGGAGTCCGGCCGATCGACGCCCGTGGGTCCGTCGCCACGACGGCCGTCGCAGGCTGCGCCGCCCTCACCGCGGGGCCGCACCCGCCGACAGGGCTGGTCACCGAGACGCCCCCCTGCACCGGCAGCGGACTGGCCGCCCTGGTGAGTACAGGCCCGGTCGACGCCGGTCGCTCCGGGGAGCAGCTGTGAGGGCGCGGGGGGCGATGACGTCGTACGGCTCGTCCGAGGCCGGCGGCCGGACGCAGCCGGAGCCCGCCGCACTCCCGTCGCCGCCGACGTCACCCCGCACAGGGCGACAGAAACGTATCCGCACAGGCCGCGTCAGCGTTCGCGTTCGCGCCCGCGCCTGGGCTGAACTCCTGCGCCTTCCGGCCCTGTTCACCGTGCCCGGCGACGCCCTCGCCGGTACGGCCGCGGTCTCCGCGCGCCCCACTCCCCGAACCCTCCTCGCCGTCGCCTCCTCCCTCTGCCTCTATGAGGCCGGCATGGCCCTCAACGACTGGGCCGACCGCGACGTGGACGCCGTGGAACGCCCGCACCGCCCTCTGCCCTCCGGCCGTATCCGTCCCGCGGCGGCCCTCGGCGCGGCCTGCGTCCTCACTGGCGCGGGCCTCTCCTTCGCGGCCTGGGCGGGGCGCCCGGCCCTCACCGTCGCGGTACCGCTGGCGGCCACCGTGTGGGCGTACGACCTTGGCCTGAAGAACACACCGCTCGGCCCGGCGGCGATGGCGACGGCACGGGGGCTGGATCTGCTGCTGGGGGCGTCCGCCTCGGCTGGGGGAGCGGGGGCGTCGGCGCCGGCCGGGGGAGCGCAGGCCCGGGCGGCGCGGAGGACGGGCGACGGCGGTGCCGCGCCGGTGCGCGGTGGCGGCGGTGCCGGTGTGCGCCACGTGGTGGGGGCGTTCGGGCAGGGCCGGTCGGCGGGTGCGTTCGGCGTGCGGGCTGGTGCGGCCGGAGACTCGCGAGCGGTCGGCGCGCGACAGAGGGCCGCTGCAGTCGGCGCCTGGGTCTCCGCCGTTGCCGACGAGGCGCGCGCGGCCTCCGCAGCGGCTGCCACACCGGTCGCCTTCCAGGGCATCCGGCAAGCCCTCCCCTCCGCCGCCCTCCTCGGCGCCCACACCCTCGCGCTCACGACCGTGTCCCGCAAGGAAGCGCAGGGCGGTTCATCCCTCGGCCCCTTGGCGGCACTGGCCACCACGGCCGCACTGACCCGCCTCGTGGCCCGGCCACGGCCGCTCCCGACGGACCGGACCGGCGAAGGCCGGAGCCCCGGCGAACCGCCCTCGCTCAAGCCCCGGACAAGCACGGCCCGTTCCTCCCCGTCAGGGCCCCTCACGCCCCCTCCCCGACGTGACTCCCGCCTCAGGATCCTCCACGACCCGCCCACCGCTCTCCGCGCCGCCCTCGCCACGGCCTACGCGGTCACCGCCGCGCGCCCTTACTTCCACGCTGCGCTCAACCCGTCACCCCCGCTCACCCAACGCGCCGTCACTGGCGGCATCCGGGCCACGATCCCTCTGCAGGCGGCCCTCACCGCCCGCTCGGGCACGAAGTCCGCGACACTCACCGCCCTCCTCACCACCGCCCTCGCCCCCCTGGCAACCCGCTTCGCGAGAAAGGTGAGCGTCACATGACGAGCCCCGCAATCACCCCCACCCCGCCCCCACCCACCCCCCGACTCCGCTTCGGCTACGGCACCAACGGTCTCGCCGACCTCCGTCTCGAAGACGCCCTCTCCCTCCTCGCCGACCTCGGTTACGACGGGCTCGGGCTGACGCTCGACCACATGCACCTCGACCCCCTCGCCCCCGACCTCGCCGCCCGCACCCGCCGCCTCGCGCAGCGGCTGGACGCGCTCGGGCTGACGGTCACCGTAGAGACGGGGGCCCGCTACGTGCTCGACCCGCGTCGCAAGCACGGCCCGTCCCTGCTCGACCCCGATACGGACGACCGCGCCCGCCGTGCCGACCTGCTGGTGCGGGCGGTCCAGGTCGCCGCCGACCTGGGGGCCCACGCCGTGCACTGCTTCAGCGGCGTCACCCCGGCCGGCACGGACCTGGACCTGGCCTGGAAGCGGCTCGCCGAGGCCCTCGCCCCGGTCCTGGAGGCGGCCACCACCGCCGGCGTTCCCCTCGCCGTCGAACCCGAACCGGGCCACCTCCTCGCCACCCTCGCCGACTTCCACCACCTCCGTAACGCCCTCGGCGACCCGCCGGCTCTCGGCCTCACCCTCGACATCGGGCACTGCCATTGCCTGGAACCCCGGTCACCCGCCGACTGCGTCCGCGCCGCGGGCCCCTGGCTGCGTCACGTCCAGATCGAGGACATGCGCCGAGGTGTCCACGAACACCTCCCTTTCGGCGACGGCGACATCGATTTCCCACCCGTCCTCGCCGCCCTGGCCGAGACCGGCTACCAGGGCCTGACCGTCGTCGAGCTGCCCCGCCACTCCCACGCGGGCCCCCACTTCGCCGAACTCTCCCTCCCCTTCCTCCGTCAGGCAGTGGCGCTCTCACAAGGAAGCACCCCATGACCCACTCCCAGGCACAGGCACAGGCCCACCAGGCAACCTCCCTGGCAGACACCCCGGAGGGTCCCGTCACCCCTGACTCCCGCACCCCGCTCACCGCCCTGCACCGCCACCTCACCGCCCGACTCGGCGAAGCCGCCCGTGCCTGGCTCGACCAGGCCCTCGACGAGGCCGCCGACCATCCCGGCACCCACGGCCCCATCTCCCCGTGGGAGTTGCGTCTTGCCGAGGCGGGACGCCGCTGCGGGCCCGAACACGCCGACGCCGTCCGCGTCCTGATCCTGCACGCGGCCCGCGCCGACACCGACGCCCTCACCCGCGTCTACGCCCAGGGCACCGCCGCCGAACGCCGAGCCGTCCTGCACGCCCTGCCCCACCTGGTGGCCGGCCCGCAGGCACTCCCGCTCGTCGAGGACGCCCTGCGCACCAACGACACCCGGCTCCTGGCCGCCGCCGTCGGCCCCTATGCCGCCCGCCACCTCGCCGCCCACCACTGGCGCCACGCCGTCCTGAAGTGCCTGTTCACCGGCGTGCCCGTCACCGAGGTGGCCGAACTGGACCGGCGCGCCCGGGCGGACGCCGAACTCGCGCGCATGCTCGGCGACTTCGCCGCCGAACGCACCGCCGCGGGCCGGTCCGTCCCCCAGGACCTGTACCGCGTCCTGACCCTGACCGACCCCGAGGCCGGCCCACCCGCACCGGCCACCCCACCCGCACCGGCCACCCCATCCGCACCGGCCACCCCACCACCCCCACCGGCCGCCGACCACGGCCCGAGCAACCCCGACGCCGCCCCCGGCGTCGACGGCAAGGAGTCCTGATGCGCATCTTCGACCCCCACATCCACATGACGTCACGGACCACCGACGACTACCAGGCCATGTACACCGCGGGAGTGCGCGCCGTGGTCGAGCCGTCCTTCTGGCTGGGCCAGCCCCGGACCTCGCCCGCCTCCTTTCTCGACTACTTCGACGCCCTGCTGGGCTGGGAGCCCTTCCGCGCCGCGCAGTACGGCATCGCCCACCACTGCACGCTCGCCCTGAACCCCAAGGAGGCCAACGACCCCCGCTGCACCCCGGTCCTCGACGAACTGCCCCGGTATCTCGTCAAGGACCAGGTCGTGGCCGTGGGCGAGATCGGCTACGACTCCATGACCCCGGCCGAGGACACCGCCCTCGCCGCCCAGCTCCAGCTCGCCGCCGACCACGGACTGCCCGCGCTCGTCCACACCCCGCACCGCGACAAGCTCGTGGGCCTGCGCCGCACCCTCGACGTCGTCCGCGAGTCCCGCCTTCCGACCGACCGGGTCCTGGTCGACCACCTCAACGAGACCACCGTCAAGGAGGCCAAGGACAGCGGCTGCTGGCTCGGTTTCTCCGTCTACCCGGACACCAAGATGGACGAGGAGCGGATGGTGGCGATCCTGCGCACCTACGGCCCCGAGCAGGTCCTGGTGAACTCGGCCGCCGACTGGGGCCGCAGCGACCCCCTCAAGACCCGCAAGGTCGGCGACCTCATGCTCGCCGAGGGCTTCAGCGAGGACGACGTCGACCGGGTGCTGTGGCGCAACCCCGTCGCCTTCTACGGCCTCAGCGGCCGCCTCGACCTCGACGTCCCGGTCACCGACGTCACCCACGAGGGCAACTCCATCCTGCGCGGACCGCAGAAGACGGAGGCGTGAGCGATGCGCTTCCGCCACCCCGACGGCACCACGGTCCACCTCGCCTACTGCACCAACGTCCACCCCGCCGAAACCCTCGACGGCGTCCTCACCCAGCTCCGCGACCACTGCGAACCGGTCCGCCGCCGCCTCGGCCGCGACCGCCTCGGTATCGGCCTGTGGCTGGCCCGCGACGCCGCCCACGCCCTGGTCACCGACCCCTCCGCACTGCGCGAGCTGCGCACCGAACTCGACCGCCGCGGCCTGGAGGTCGTCACCCTCAACGGCTTCCCCTACGAGGGCTTCGGCGCCGAAAAGGTCAAGTACCGCGTCTACAAACCGGACTGGACCGACCCCGAACGCCTCGAACACACCACCGCCCTGGCCCGCGTCCTGACCGGACTGCTGCCCGACGACGTCACCGAGGGCAGCATCTCCACCCTCCCGCTCGCCTGGCGCACCGGCTACGACGAAGCGGACGCCGAGAAGGCGCGCACCGCCCTGCTCACGCTCGCCGAACGTCTCGACGCCCTCCACGAACTGACCGGCCGCTCCATCCGCGTCGGCCTCGAACCGGAACCCGGCTGCGTCGTCGAGACCACCGGCGACGCAATCGCCCCGCTGACCGCGATCGCCCACGACCGCATCGGCATCTGCGTCGACACCTGTCACCTCGCCACCTCCTTCGAGGACCCGCACACCGCCCTGGAGGCGCTCACCACCGCCCGCGTCCCCGTCGTCAAGTCCCAGCTCTCCGCGGCCCTGCACGCCGAACACCCGCACCTCCCCGAGGTCCGCGAGGCACTCGCCGCCTTCGACGAACCCCGCTTCCTGCACCAGACCCGCACGGCCACCGCCGCCGGTCTGCGCGGCACCGACGACCTCGGCGCAGCCCTCGCCGCGGACGCCCTGCCCGACGGCGCACCCTGGCGCGCCCACTTCCACGTCCCCCTGCACGCGGCCCCCGCCGCACCCCTCACCTCCACACTCCCGGTGCTCCAGAGCGTTCTGGCCCGGCTCGTCGGCGGCCCGCACCCCCTCACCCGCCACCTCGAGGTCGAGACCTACACCTGGCAGGCCCTCCCACCCGCACTGCGCCCGCGCGCCCGCACCCAACTGGCCGACGGCATCGCCGCCGAACTCACCCTCGCCCGCGACCTGCTGACCGACCTCGGCCTCAAGGAGCTGCCATGAGCCCCCAGCCCCCGCATGCCGCACCGGCACCGGCCGCCACCGGCCCACAGCCCTCCGCCGCCCGACCCACCCCCCTCCTCGTCCTGGACGTCGTCGGTCTCACCCCCCGGCTCCTGCACCACATGCCCCACCTCAAGTCCCTCGCCCAGTCCGGCTCCCACGCCCCGCTCGGCACTGTCCTGCCCGCCGTCACCTGCGCCGCCCAGTCCACCTTCCTCACCGGCGCCCACCCCAGCGAGCACGGCATCGTCGGCAACGGCTGGTACTTCCGCGAGCTCGGCGACGTACTCCTGTGGCGGCAGCACAACGGTCTCGTGGCCGGCGACAAGCTCTGGGACGCCGCCCGCCGCGCCCACCCCGGCTACACCGTCGCCAACATCTGCTGGTGGTACGCCATGGGCGCCGACACCGACTTCACCGTCACCCCCCGCCCCGTCTACTACGCCGACGGCCGCAAGGAACCCGACAGCTACACCCGGCCCCCGGCCCTGCACGACGAACTCACCGACCGACTCGGCACCTTCCCCCTCTTCCACTTCTGGGGCCCGGGCGCGGACCTGGTCTCCAGTCAGTGGATCATCGACGCCACCCGCCACATCATGGGCACCCGCCACCCCGACCTGACGCTCTGCTACCTCCCTCATCTCGACTACGACCTCCAGCGCTTCGGCCCCGACGACCCGCGCTCCCTGAAAGCCGCCGCCGATCTGGACCGGGCGCTGGCCCCGCTCCTGGACGACGCCCGCGCGGAGGGCCGTACCGTCGTGGCGCTGTCCGAGTACGGCATCACCCGCGCGGACCGCCCCGTCGACATCAACCGGGCCCTGCGCCGCGCCGGACTCCTGGAGGTGCACACGCAGGACGGCATGGAGTACCTCGACCCGATGGCCTCCCGCGCCTTCGCGGTCGCCGACCACCAGATCGCGCACGTCTACGTGCGCCGCCCCGAGGACCTGGACGCCACCCGCGCCGCGCTCGACGGACTGCCCGGCCTGGAGCAAGTCCTCGACGACGAGGGCAAGAAGGCCCATCACCTCGACCACCCGCGCGCCGGCGAACTCGTCGCCGTCGCGGAACCGGACGCCTGGTTCACGTACTACTACTGGCTCGACGACGACCGCGCGCCCGACTTCGCGCAGCTGGTCGAGATACACCGCAAACCCGGCTACGACCCGGTCGAACTGTTCATGGACCCGCTCGACCCCTACGTCAAGGTCAAGGCGGCCACCGCGCTGGCCCGCAAGAAACTCGGACTGCGCTACCGCATGGCGGTGGTGCCCCTCGACCCGTCACCTATTCGCGGCAGCCACGGCCGCCTCCCCGAGAGCGACGACGACGGTCCGCTCCTCATCTGCTCCACCCCCCGCGCCGTCGACGACCGCATCGCGGCCACCGACGTGAAGTCGCTCCTGCTCCGACTGGCCGGGCTCACCTGACCGTCGGACTTTCCCGGCTGGTTCTCAGTGAAGCACCCACCACTGACAACACCCCCCACCCCGAGGAGACCCAGACATGAGCCGCATGTCCCGGCCAGACCCCGAACTCACCCACCGCCTCAGCAGACGAGGGATGCTCGGCGTGGCCGCGGGCGCCACCGCCGCCGCGCTGCTGGGCGCCGCGGCCTCCCCGGCCGGCGCCGCCCCCACCGCCCCGAACGGCACCGCAGTCGCGAACGGCACCGAGGCCGCGACCGGCGCCACAGGCCACGGCCGAGGCCGCCCCGTGCTGCCCCCCGGCCGCCTCGGCATCCAGCTCTACAGCCTCCGCGACAAGGTCTCCACCCTCGGCTTCGCGCCCGTCTTCGCCGAGCTGGAGAAGTACGGCTACGACGAGGTCGAGTTCGCCGGCTACACCCAGGGCTCCGCCGGACCCATCACCCTCGACCGGCTCAGGCGACTGGCCCGCGACCACGGTCTGAACCCGATCGGCAGCCACGTCGGCTACTACGCGGACGACCCGAACGCCTACACCTTCGCCCAGAACCTCACCAAGGTCCTCGACGACGCCCAGACCCTCGGCCTCAAGCACATCGGCACCGCCTCGGGCCCCTTCCGCTACGGCTCGACCGTCGACGCGTGGAAGCGCGCCGCCGAGGAGTTCAACACCTACGGGGCGGCGGCGAAGGCGCGCGGCATGAAGTTCTACCAGCACAACCACTCCGAGGAGTTCTCCTTCGCCACCGACAACCCCAAGGTCCGCCTCTACGACGTGCTGCTCAGGGAGACCGACCCCGACCTGGTGTTCCTGGAGATGGACATCTTCTGGGCGTACTCGGGCCAGTTCCGCTTCTCCCGGCGGCCAGACGGCACCCCCGCACCCTTCGAGCCCCTCGACTACGTGCTCAGGCAGCCCCACCGCTACCCGCTCTTCCACGTCAAGGACGGTGTCAGCGACCCCTCGAACACCTACGGCTACCGGATGACCGACGTGGGCGACGGCGACATCGACTACCGGAGGTTCATCTCCGCCGTGACCCGGCTGCGGGGCGAACGCCTGGCCCACCACTGGCAGGCCGAGCACGACGAGCCCACCGAGTCCTTCACGTTCGCCCGACGCTCCAGCGCCCACCTGCACTCGCTGCGGGAGACATGCTGACCGTGGACGACCGGGGCGGGACCCCGAGGGCGCAGGGGGCGCTCCCCGCCGGTCGGGGTCCCGCCGTCGTGTAGACGGGCAGGCCGGCCGGCCCCGGACCGCCGCGGCGGCCGTCAGGGCGAGCCGGCGTACACCCGCGTACACGTTCATGGAGTGCCCGCACGCACCGCCGGACGGGGCCCGAGGGCCCGGTCCGGCGCACGGCGGGAACGGCAGCGGCACATGGGCCCCCGGCCCCGTCGAGGACCCGTTGGCACCATGGGCCCCCGG
This sequence comes from Streptomyces sp. 351MFTsu5.1, assembly GCF_000383655.1. NCBI lineage: Bacteria > Bacillati > Actinomycetota > Actinomycetes > Kitasatosporales > Streptomycetaceae > Streptomyces > Streptomyces sp. 351MFTsu5.1. The sequence goes on from NZ_KB911810.1 coordinate 9,191, forward strand.
CCCGGTCGAGGACCCGTTCGGCTGCGCCGAGCCGGTCGGGGAGGCTCGTGAGACCACCGGGTTCGACATGGACCGGGGGAGTGTCGCGGACGAGTCGCCGGGGCGCCGCGGGCACCGCGCCGAAGCTCGCCCTGCCGGACGGGCCGCGGGAGGAGGCCGTACGACCGCTCCCGGCCACGAGTGTGCCAGGAAGGGACGGGACACCTCGGCCTCGGACGGGGCTCGCCTGCGTCTCTCGTCCCATGGCCGCCCTCAGCTCCGCATCGCCGCGGCCGGCGACTTCTCGATGCGGATCGCGGCGGCCTCGAACTCCGCCGCCCCCGCGATCGGACAACGAGCCCTGGCCACGGACTCGTTGCCGTCCGTCCCGTTCGACGGCCCGGTCATGAACGCCAGGCCCGGACGCAGCGCCGGGTCCACCCACACCGGTGCCGTCGTCGCGCCTCGCCGGGTCACCACCCGCACTTCCTCGCCGACCACCACGCCGTAGCGCTCGGCGTCCTCCGGACTCAGCTCGACGCACTCCGCCCGCCGCAGCGGCGAGGTCGAACCGCCCTTCTGGAGGCGGGGGTTGTGCGCGTCAAGGCGACATCCCTTGGTCAGCCGAAGCGGATACCGCTCGTCCGTCAGATCGACCGGCGGGGGCTGCTCGACGAGTTGGAAGGGCGTACGGCCGTCACGACCGCCCTGTCCGCGCCCGACGAGCAGCTCCAGGTTGTTCCATGCGTGGACGCAGTCCTCGCCGATGCCCGGAGGCAGCCCCGGTTCGTCGCGCGCCCAGGACCGCGCCAACTCTCTTATGGACGCGGCCGGTACGCCCGTCACCTTCACCGCGAGCGACAGCGTCCACGGTTCGACGAGCTCGCGGTACTCCTCGAAACCCGAAGTGGACCGCTGGATGAACTCAAGGTCGGCCAGGCCCGCTTGGATGATGTCCCGACCGACCGCATGAGCCATCGGGACGGCGGAGCCGATGTTCTGCTGAGCCCAGCTGCCGTACCCGTGAACATGCGTGCTCAGTTCCGTCATGCGGCGGACCGGAGGGCGAGGAGGTCGGAGAGGGCGTGGACCGTGCGCAGGGTGGGCACGTCCACCCCGGTGATCTCCGCCAGCTCGATCACGGCGGTGAGCAGGACGTCGAGTTCGAGGGGCTTTCCGCGCTCCAGGTCCTGGAGCGTGGACGTGCGGTGGTCGCCGACGCGTTCGGCGCCGGCCAGGCGCCGCTCGATGGAGACGCCGACCGTGCAGCCGAGGGCCTCGGCTACCGCGAGCGTCTCGGCCATCATCGTCTCGATGACCTTGCGGGTGCCGCCGTGCAGGCACATCTGCCGCATGGTTGCGCGGGCCAGTGCGCTGATCGGGTTGAAGGAGATGTTCCCGAGCAGCTTGAGCCAGATGTCGTCGCGCAGGTTCGCCTCGACCGGAGCCTTCAGGCCGCCCAGCCGCATGGCCTCACTGAACGCGCGACACCTCTCGGAGAGGCTGCGGTCGGGCTCCCCGATGGAGAACCGGGTGCCTTCCAGGTGTCGCACCACACCCGGGGCTTCGAGCTCGGTGGCGGCGTAGACGACACATCCGATGGCCCGGGAGGGCGCGAGCACCGCACTGACCGCACCCGCGGGGTCGACGCTCTCGATGCGGTGGCCGTCATGGGGGCCGCCGTGCCGGTGGAAGTACCACCAGGGAATGCCGTTCTGGGCGGCGATGACGGCGGTGGTGTCGTGGAGAAGGGGCTCGATGAGCGGCCCGCACGCCGCGTACGAGTTGGCCTTCAGGCCGAGGAAGACGTAGTCGACCGGGCCGATCTCGGCCGGGTCGTCGGTGGCGTGGACAGGGGCGGTGAAGTCACCGCGGGGGCTGAGGACCTGGACGCCCTGCCCGCGCATCGCCGCCAGGTGGGGGCCACGGGCGACGAGGTGCACATCCGCGCCGCCACGGTGCAGGGCCGCACCTACGTATGCGCCGATCGCACCGGCGCCGAGAACTGCGACTTTCATGACGAGGAAGCTCCGTTCGGTGAGGGTGACCGAGGAACTGTCGACTTTGTCGACTGGATATTGTCTACAGGATGGAGTTGGAGGTCAGCAAGACTCGTGAAGCAGTTGTGCGCCGTAGACTGTAGGCGAAAGCCAATCGACAGTCGGCGCTCAGCTACAGCTGCGACGCTGTACAGGAGGGACCGCGATGTTGCCGACCACAGGACTGCCCTACGGCACCGTGCCCAGGCTCGAGCGCCCAGGACCCCTGCGTGATCGTGTGTACGGGGCGTTGTTGGAGTTGATCACGACGCGTGCGCTTCAGCCTGGTCAGCATTTGGTGGAGAGTGAGCTGGCGGGGCATTTGGGGGTGTCGCGGCAGCCGGTGCGGGAGGCGTTGCAGCGGTTGAACACCGAGGGGTGGGTGGATCTGCGGCCGGCTCAGGGTGCGTTTGTGCATGAGCCGACGGATGCGGAGGCGGATCAGCTTCTGACGGTACGGACGTTGTTGGAGGCTGAGGCGGCGCGGTTGGCGGCTGTGAACGCGGGCAGTGCCGGTGTCGCTGCGCTGGAGGCTCTGTGTGCCGAGGGGGAGAAGGCTGTCGCCGCGGATGATGTGGATGCCGCGGTCGCTCTGAATGCCCGTTTCCATGCGAAGGTCATGGAGTTGGCGGGTAATGCGGTGCTGGCGGAGTTGGCGGGGCAGGTGGATCGTCGGGTGCGGTGGTATTACACGCCGATCGCCCGTCAGCGTGGCCGGCAGTCCTGGATCGAGCACCGGGAGCTGATCGCCGCCATCACCGACCGCGACGAACAACGCGCCACCGCCGTCATGCGGCAACACACCGAGCACACCCGGGAGATGTACCACCAGCGCGAGAAGTAGCCCGCGCGGAGCAACCGGCAGGCCGGATCAGGCGGCCCTTCCCCGGCCAACGGCAAGGGGAGGGGCCGCCTGATGTCCGAACGACTCGCCCGATGTCCGAACGGCTCGCCTGATGTCCGAACGGCCCTGCTCAGGCCGCGGGTTGTGGCTGGGGCACCCCCGCACGGCTCCTGGGCCGACCCGGCTGCCGCAGCAGCAGAGCGATCCCCGCCGCGAGCATCGAGGTGGCGCCGGCCAGTGCGTACGCGCCGTCGTAACCCCACGCCGCGACGACCATCGAACCGAGCCCGCCGCCGAACAGACCGCTGATCAGCTTGCCGCTGTACACCAGCCCGTAGTTGGAGGCGTTGAAGTTCTCCCCGAAGTAGTCCGGGGTGAGCGCCGCGAACAGCGGGTAGAACGCGCCGCCGCCGAACCCGGACAGGAACGCGAAGAACAGGAACAGCGACTCGCTCCTGACGTCACCCGCCCAGATCACACCGAACTGCGCGAGCCCCAGGACGACGATCACGAACACCAGCGTGGACTTCCGGCCCCACTTGTCGGACAGCCAGCCCACGACCCCGCGCCCGACGCCGTTGATGACCGCCATGACACCCATCGACGAGGCCGCCACCAGCGGGCCGAAGCCCACCTCCTTCGCGTAGTCGACCTGGAAGGAGATCCCGAAGATCGACACTCCCGCGGTCATCACGAGGGCGATCCACATGAGCGGGAGCATGCCGGTCCTGACGGCCTCCTTCGGCGTGAACTGCCGTACCGCGGGAGGATTCTTGGCGAGTGCGACGGCGCCCTTGCCGTCGCCGCCGTAGGTGAGCGGGTCGATGTCCGCGGGCCACCAGTTCTTCGGCGGGTCCTTGAAGAAGAACGCGCACCCCACGACCACGATCAGGATGTAGCAGCCGATGAGGTCCAGGACACGGTGGTAGTTCGCCGTGTCGAAGCCGTAGTTGAAGATGAAGATGAAGGGCAGTGACCCGTACGCGAAGCCGCCGTTGACGAACCCGGTCCTGGCGCCCCGGCGTTCGGGGAACCACTTGCCGACCATGTTGATGCAGGTCGCGTAGACCAGCCCGGCGCCGATTCCTCCGACGACGCCGAATCCCAGGATCGCCAGCCAGACGTTGTCCAGGTGTGACAGGGCGAGGAACCCGACCAGGCACATGCCCGAGCCGGTGTACATGGCCTTGCGGGCGGTCAGGACGCCCTTCTCCCGCAGCCAGCCCGCCGGGAAGGCGATGCCGGCCTGGAAGAAGACCCAGACGCTGAGGATCCAGAAGGTGTTGCTCTGCGTCCAGCCGTGGGCGTGGGACAGGGTGTCCTCGGCCGAGCCGTACGCGTACTCGAAGACGCTGATGGCCATCATGGTGATCCAGGGCAGATACACCATGAGCTTGCGCGAGTGGCCGAGGATGTCCCGGTCGGTCTCGCCGAAGCGGTAGACGCGGCCGTTCGCGTCGGTCACTTCTCGGTAGGGACGATGTGCGGCGGAGTGTGCGGTCTGGTCGGTGTCGCTGCGTGCTGCGTACGGATCTGCCGTCATGTCAGGCCATTTCCTCGCCGAGCGGTTGCGGGTTGGGTACGGTCCTGCGGCTGGACTGGGGCCTGCCGGGCGCCTTGAGGAACAGTGCGAGGACCGCGGACGCCAGGCCGATCGAGCCGGCCAGGACGAACGCGCCCTGGTAGTCCCAGGCGCCGACCACGATCGAGCCCACACCGGAGCCCACGAGGCCCGAGATGAGCTTCGAGCTGTAGACCATGCCGTAGTTGGAGGCGTTGTTGTTCTCACCGAAGTAGTCCGCGGTCATCGCGGCGAACAGCGGGAAGATCGCGCCGCCGCCGAAACCGGAGACCATGGAGCAGAAGAGGAAGAACGGCATACTGCCCATCTGGCCCGAGACCAGCACCCCGAACTGGGCGGTGCCCAGCACCAGACACACGATGATCAGGGTGTTGCGGCGCCCGAACTTGTCGGAGATCCAGCCGATCACACCGCGCCCGGTGCCGTTGACGATCGCCTTCAGCGACATCGCCGTGGCGACGATCCCGCCCGCGAAGCCCATGTCCTTGCCGAACGGCACCTGGAAGGCGATACCGAAGATGTTGATGCCGGCCGTGCACAGCAGACAGAACCACATCATCCACAGGACGGGTGTGCGCGCGGCCTCCCTCGGGGTGTACTGCTTGACCGCCGGCGGGTTCTTCTCCAGCGCCCGCCGGATCTTCGGGTCGTCGGTCATCCTCAGCGGGTCGACGTGCGGCGGCCACCAGTTCTTCGGCGGGTCCTTGAAGAACCAGCCCGCGAACGCCACCACGGAACAGCAGACCAGGCCGACCGTCACCAGGACGCCCTTGTAGTTGCTCAGGTCCATGTACGAGGTGAACAGGAAGACGAAGGGCACCGAGCCGTAGGCGAAACCGCCGTTGACCATGCCGGTCTTGCCGCCCTTGCGCTCCGGATACCACTTGCCGACCATGTTCACGCAGGTCGCGTAGACAAGACCGGCACCGATACCGCTGCACACACCGAAGCCCAGGTAGGCGACGATCACGTTCGGTGCGAACGCGAGCGAGAGATAGCCGAGGACGGTGCCCAGCGCGCCCAGCATCATCGCGTAGCGGGCCGGAAGCCTGCCGCTCTCCCTGAGCTGCCCGGCCGGGAAGGCCACGGCCGCCTGGAAGAAGACCCAGACACCCATCAGCCAGAAGATGTGCCCACTGCTCCACAGATGCGCCTCGTGCAGTGTGTCCTCGGCCGACGTGAACGCGTACTCCGAGGAACTGATGCCCAGCATGCCCATCCACGGGAAGAGCACCATGGTCCATCGTGGCCGTCCCATGATGTTCCGGTCGGTCTCACCGATCCGGTACACGCGGCCGTTGCGGTCCGTCACCTCCCTGAAGGCGGCGGACGACGAGTAGTCGAGTGTCGTCATAGTCTTCAAGCACTCCTTGCGTCGAAAGATCTGGCCAGCGCCCCCTGTCCAAATGCCTTTCGTGCGCGCACGGATCCCGGGGTTCGCCGACGCGCACCGCCGCCGGACCCCGTGCTCAGTCACGTCATGGACCACCGCCCGACCGGCCGTGGACATGGCTCCGGTTCACCACGTCAGATCACCCCGCCCGACTTCAGCAGCCGCAACTCCTCGTCGCCGAGACCCAGTTCGCCGATGTAGATCTCCTGGTTGTGCTGGCCGAGGAGGGGTGGGGTGGTGATGGTGGTGGGGGAGTCGGAGAGCTTGAGGGGGTTGCCGACGGTGGTGAAGGTGCCGCGTTCGGGATGCTCGACCTCGACGATCATGCCGTTGGCCGCGAGGGAGGCATCCTCGATGATCTCCCGGGTGGACAGGATCGGCCCGCACGGAATGGTGTGCCGGTTGAGCTCCTCCAGCACCCGCCACTTCGGCAGCGCCGCCGTC
>NZ_KB911811.1:0-8679 GCF_000383655.1 Streptomyces sp. 351MFTsu5.1
GGGGGTGGCCGCGACGGGGAGCAGCGGGGGGTCCGGCTCGGGCGTGCTCGGGGTGGGGGTCGGCTGGGCCGGTTCGACGGCCGGTGCGGACGCGGGCGGCTTGGCGTCCGGCTTCCGCGCGGGGCTGTGGTCGCCGATCAGCGCGAGCGCCACCGCGGCGGTGGCCACCGCGACCACACCGGCCGCGATACCGGCCTTCACCGGCGCGCCGAGGCCCTCCGAGGCCGCGGCGCCGCCGGCACCCGCCCCGCCCGAGGAGCCTCCGCTCGCCGCGGCGGCCGCGCCCGCGGCACCGGCGGCTCCGGCCCCGGCGCCGCCGGCGATGAGTCCGATGGCCTTGGCGTACCCGGCGGCCCCGAACCAGCCGATGACCGCGAGCGGTACGACGGCCGGGATGCCCCCGGCGACTTCCTTGATCTGGCCCGCGGCCAGCCGGCACTTGGCGCACTCCTCCAGGTGCTTGCGCAGCCCGCGTTCGGCCCGGGTGCGCAGGCTGCCACGGGCGTAGGCGCCGAGCCGGTCGGCGTAGCGGGCGCACTCCTCGTCGCCGGCGAGACTCGCGCTGACGTGGGCCTGGAGGTAGGCCTGCTTGAGGCCCTCGCGGGCCCGGCTGGCCAGCACGCGCGTGCCGTTGGCGTCGAGCCCGAAGAGGACGGCGACCTCGCTCGGCGACTCGTCCTCCACCTCGGTGTGCCACAGCACGGCCTGCCAGCGCTCGGGCAGTGACCGGAAGGCCTGCATGGCCATGGACTGCTCGGCTTCGTGCATCGCACGCACATCGGCGCCCAGGTCCAGGGTGTCCTGGTCGGAGACCTCGGACGTGCGCGCGGCCTGGGCGGCGAACACCGCGAAGTCGGCGACGAGTTGCTCGCGCTTCGCCGACTTGGTCCAGCCTGCGGCGACGCGCCGGACGCTGGTGAGCAGGTAGGCGCGTACGGCGTGCTCGGGGCCGTGGCCGCGGCGGACGGCCTGGAGCATCCGGGCGAAGACCTCGGCGGTGAGGTCGTCGGCGGTGTGGGCGTCGCGGCAGCAGGTGCGGGCGTAGCGGCGCACGGCTTCCGCGTGGCGCCGGTAGAGCGCCTCGTACGCCGAGTCGTCGCCCGCGCGCATCCGCTCGATCAGATCGGCGTCGGACGGCGTCGTCTCGCGCGGCGGGGGCAGCACGCTGCCGTCCTCGCGCCGGTCGCGCTGGGGCGGCACGCTGCCCTCGACGGGTTCTCCGCCCTGGGCCGGGACGGCGCCGCGCGGGATGCCCGCCCGGCTGCCCTGGCCGGGCACCTGTGGGGTGCCTCCGGCCCGGCCACCGGGTTCCCCGTCGCCCTCACCGTGAGGCTCGTTCCGCCCGTCAACGCTCATCGCGGAATGCCCCCGCCGCCCGACCAACCAGTCCCGAACACCGGGTCAGAGTGCCATATCGACTTTTAGTCAGTAGGGCACAGTGCTTCGCATCCACTCGTCCGTGGGGTTTTCCGGCGATCCAGTACTAGCTTTCACCCGTTCGGGGAATGCTCAACTGTCGCGCACGGGACGGAAGTTGGGCGACGCGCCGGAATTGGGCAGGAATGTTCCGGGGTGCGGCGGACGATCCGGCCGCACCCCGCTGTCACCTTGACGAGCCACACCGGGCTCACACCCGGCCGTCGCCCCCGCCGTCACCCACACGCGTCACGCCGGCCGGGACCGCAGTCCCTCCAGGAGGATGTCCAGCAGCCGCGCCGAGGCCGCCGCCTGCTGTGCCGCGTCCGGCAGCGAGGGCGCCGCGGTCGCGATCACCAGCAGGACGTCGGACACCGACACGTCGGTCCGCAGCTCGCCGGCCGCACGCGCGCGGTCCACGAGCCGGCCCACGACCTCCAGCAGCGCCGCTGCCCCGGCGTCGTCGTCCCCGGGGCCCAACGGGCTCTCCTCCGGGACGAGCCGCAGCTCGCCGGAGCCCGGGGTGGTCCGCTGCTGCGGCACCCGCGCCTCGTCGTAGCCGTCGCCCTCGTCGACCCCGACCCGCAGCACCTGCGGCGGCAGCAGCCGCCCGGCGCCCGAGGCGACCGACGTGCGCAGGAAGCGCGACAGGGCCGACCACGGCTCGTCCTCCTGCCCGAGCGCCGCCCGCGCCTGGTCGGTGAGCCGGGAGGTCTCCTCCTCGGCTATCCGCCGGACCAGGACGTCCTTGCTCGGGAAGCGCCGGTACACGGTGCCGACACCCACCCGGGCGCGCCGTGCCACGTCCTCCATCGGCGCGCCGTAGCCCAGCTCGCCGAAGACCTCGCGCGCCGCGCGCAGTACGTGCTCCAGATTGCGCTGTGCGTCCACGCGCAGCGGGGTCGAACGTGATCCCTCACGTCCGTTGCCCGCCGCGCTCATCGTCGGGCCCATCGCGCCACCCATCGCCCCGCCACCGGGTGCCATGGCGGACGCGGTAGACCAATGAGAGTCCTGAATGTGCATAAATGTTCCCCCGGTAATGACGTCTCCCCCCGGAGACTCTCCCCGCCATCGAAAGCCGGAGCGAGCGGAACAAGCCCGTTTCGCGAGTCCGCCCGTCGCGGACCCGGAGCGCATCCCCCTACACCCCGTCGACACACGAACATAGTTGAGCGGGGGTCAATTCAGAAGGGGCACGTTCCGCACCGAGCGCCCCCCGATCGGAGTACGGGTACCAAACGCCCCGAATGCACCCCCTCCGCCCGCCCGGCGCACACCCCTTGACCTGCGAACCTTCCGCGCACTCCGGAGATTCGGCCAACCCGGCGCGCCGACGGACTCCGGTCACACAAATTGTCGAGGCTGTGGACAAACTCAAGCGGCGGGTGCGTCATGGGGTGGTGAAGGAACGTGCGCGCATTCTGGTTGTCGGCGGTGGCTACGTCGGGATGTACACGGCCCTGCGTCTGCAACGGAAGCTGAAACGGGAACTGGACCGGGCCGAGGCCGAGATCACCATCGTCACGCCCGACCCGTACATGACCTATCAGCCGTTCCTGCCCGAGGCGGCCGCCGGGTCGATCTCCCCCCGTCATGTGGTCGTACCGCTGCGCCGGGTCCTCGACCGCTGCCGGATCCTCGTCGGCGAGGTCACCGCGATCGACCACGCCAAGCGCACGGCCTCCGTGACCACCCTCGCCACCGAGGAGGAGCGCACCGGCGCCGAGCAGCTGTCGTACGACGAACTCGTCCTCGCCCCCGGCTCGATCGCACGCACCCTGCCGATCCCGGGACTCGCCGACCACGGCATCGGGTTCAAGACGGTCGAGGAGGCCATCGGCCTGCGCAACCACGTGATCGAGCAGATGGACATCGCCTCCAGCACCCGCGACCCCGCGATCCGCGACGCCGCCCTCACCTTCGTCTTCGTCGGCGGCGGCTACGCGGGCGTGGAGGCGCTCGGCGAACTGGAGGACATGGCCCGCTACACCGCGCGGTACTACCACAACGTCCGCCCCGAGGACATGAAGTGGATCCTGGTCGAGGCCACCGGCCGCATCCTCCCCGAGGTCGGCGAGGAGATGGGCCGCTACACGGTCAGCGAACTGCGCCGCCGCAACATCGACGTACGGCTGAACACCCGCCTGGAGTCCTGCGTGGACCGCGTCGCCGTCCTCAGCGACGGCAACCGCTTCCCGACACGAACGCTCGTATGGACCGCCGGCGTCAAGCCCAGCCCGCTCCTCGCCGCCACCGACCTCCCGCTCAACGAGCGAGGCCGGCTGAAGTGCACCGCCCAGCTCACCGTGGAGGGCGTCACGCACGCGTGGGCGGCCGGAGACGCGGCCGCCGTCCCCGACGTCACCGCCGACGAGCCCGGCAAGGAGACCGCGCCCAACGCCCAGCACGCCGTCCGGCAGGCCAAGGTCCTCGGCGACAACATCGCGCACGCCCTGCGCGGCGAACCCCTGGAGACGTACGCGCACGCGTACGTCGGTTCCGTGGCCTCCCTGGGCCTCCACAAGGGTGTCGCGCAGGTCTACGGGCGCAAGCTGAAGGGCTACCCTGCCTGGTTCATGCACCGCGTCTACCACCTCAGCAGGGTGCCCACCTTCAACCGCAAGGCCCGCGTCCTCGCCGAATGGACCCTGTCGGGACTCTTCAAGCGAGAGATCGTCTCGCTCGGTTCACTCGAACATCCCCGGGCGGAGTTCGAACTCGCGGCCGGTGGAAAGCCTCCTCATGACCCTGTGAACGACCCGAAGGGGTCGTCCTGACCGGACCGAGGAACTCCACGAACCGCCCCGGCGTCTGACGGATGTCGACCCGGTCGGCCTCCTGACACACTGATGCCCGTCCTCGGACGGGCAGCCGCCCGCCCCTCGAACCCAAGAGGTCTTCCCACCGTGCTGCACCCCCGGGCTGCCGTCCCCAGCCCACCGGCCGGGCCCGGAGCCGGCCCGAAGACGCCGAAGACGACGACACGAGGCAAGGATTCGTGAACTTCACGCGCTGGAGCGCCCGCCTCCCCGGAACGCAGCGCCGCGCCGCAGCGCGGACCGACGACCTGGTCACCGAGGACCGCCTGAGCGAGGGCGCGGTCCCCGCGGCCCGCGCCGAACAACTCACCGTGCCGATCCCCGCCGTCGACGAACTCCCCGTCCGCGAGGTCCTCGACCGCGTCCCCGCTCTCGTCGCCCTCGTCCACGGCCCCGACCACCGCCTCGCCTACGTCAACGACGCCTATGTGGTCGCCTTCGGACTGCGCTCGCCCGGCGCTCCGGCCCGCGAAGCCCTCCCGGAGCTCGACGAGATCGGCCTCCTCCCGCTCCTCGACCAGGTCCTGCGCAGCGGCAAGCCCCGCACGGTCAAGTCCCGCAAGGCGCCCGACGGCCGCTCCTACACCTTCACCTGCACCCCGGTCACCGAGGGCGACGGCGGCGTACTCGTCTTCGCCACCGACGTCACCGACCACGCCGAGGCCGCCGAGCGCCTCAGAGCCAGCGAGCGCCGCCAGCGCGAGACCGCCGTCACCCTCCAGCGCAGCCTGCTCCCCCAGGAACTCGAACAACCGGACGACCTCCGTATCGCGGCCACCTACCACCCCGGCGGCACCGAGGCCGCGGTCGGCGGCGACTGGTACGACGTCATCACCCTCGGCGGGGGCCGCACCGCCCTCGTCATCGGCGACGTCATGGGCCGCGGGGTCCGTGCCGCCGCAGTCATGGGCCAACTCCGCACCGCCGTAAGGGCGTACGCCCGCCTCGACCTGCCCCCGCACGAGGTGCTCCAGCTCCTCGACGGCCTCGCCACGGAGATCGACGCCAACCAGATCGCCACCTGCGTGTACGCCATCCACGACCCGAACGAGGGGAAGCTGGTCTACGCCTCGGCCGGCCACCTGCCGATCCTGGTCCGCGACGAGACCGGCACCGTCCTGCGCGCCGACGAACCCACCGGCCCGCCGCTCGGCACCGGCGGCTGGATGCACGCCTCGGGCTCCATCCCCCTCAGCCCCGGCTCCACGGCCGTTCTCTACACCGACGGCCTGGTCGAGCGCCGCAACGAGGACCTGGACGAGGGCATCGCGGCCCTCGAACGTGCCCTGGCCGGCGCAACCGGCACTCCTCAGGTGATGTGCGACCGCCTGATCCGCTCGGCTGGCGTCACCGCGGAACACGACGACGACGTCGCCGTCATGGTCCTCCAGCACCCCGCCCACACCGGCCCCCAGGGCGAGCTCTTCCGCAACGCCGGCCTCGAACTGCTGGGCGGGGTCGAAGCCGCCCCACGCGCGCGTGCCTTCGCCTCCGGCGTGCTGACGAGCTGGCGGTTCCCGGTCGAGCTGCACGACCTGGGGGTGCTGGCGGTGAGTGAACTGGTCGCCAATTCGCTTCAGCACGGGACTCCACCCATGCGGCTGCGGCTCCGCCGCACCGATCGGCGCCTGATCGTCGAGGTGACGGACGGGGACGACCACCTGCCCCGGCGCCGACGGGCGGAGGCGGGCGACGAGTCCGGTCGCGGAATCGCCATCGTGGCGACCATCGCGTCGAACTGGGGGTCGCGGCGGACGCCGGGCGGGGGGAAGACGGTCTGGTGCGAGTTCGTGTTGCCGAAGGGGTAGCGCCGTAGGGGTGCCTGATCGATGCCGGGTGCGGGTTGTCTGTGGCTGGTCGCGCAGTTCCCCGCGCCCCTACCGGGTTGTGGCTAGGCGGCTACGGACTTCGCCGCAGCTCCACCCTGCGCCACCACCCGGCTCTTCCGCAGCGACGGCTGGTTCTGTACCGGGGTCAGCTGCCTGCCCAGGCGTATCGCCAGGTAGCTGATGCCCAGCGAGAACAGCAGGAACGTCACGATGTACGGCGCGTGCAGGGAGGCTCCCAGCGGGCCGCCCACCGCCGGGCCGACCGCCAGGGCCAGCTGCTTCACCAGGGCGAAGGCCGAGTTGTACTGCCCTGCCATGCCCTCCGGAGCCAGGTCGGCAACCAGCGGGGCGACGGTCGGCGACAGCATCGCCTCACCCAGGCCGAACAGTGCGTACGTCGACACGAACGCGGCCGTGGCCATCTCCTGGCTGCCGTGACCCAGGCCCGCGTAACCCGCGGTGAGCCACGCGACCGCCCAGATGACGCCGACCGCCGCGATCACCCGCGTCCGCCTCCGCCGCTCGACGAACCTCAGCACGGCGAACTGAGCGACCACGATCATCGCGGTGTTCGCGGCCAGGGCCGTGCCCAGCGCGGAGGTGGAGATGCCGGCGGCCTCGACGCCGTACGCGCTCAGACCGGACTCGAACTGGCCGTAGCAGGCGAAGAACAGCACGAAGCCCAGCACGCACAGCTGCACCATGGCCCGGTTCCCGAGAAGCTGCTTCCAGCTGCCCTTGGCGGACCGGCCCGGCGCGTCCTCGATCCGCGGCGAGTGCGGCAGCCGCAGCGTCGCCATCACGACCACCAGCAGCAGGAACATCGCCGCCTCGATCGCGAACAGCAGAGTGAAGGACGCGGCGCTCGACGTGTCGACGAGGTGGCCGCCTATGAGACCGCCGACGCCGAGCCCGAGGTTCTGAAGGAAGAACTGTGTCGCGAAGGCACGCGAGCGGGTCTCCGCCGTGGAGCAGTCCACGATCATCGTGGCCAGCGCCGGCTGCATCACGGCCTGACCGGCCCCGAGCAGCGCCGCCGACAGCAGCACGGTCGGGGCCTGGGCCGAGAGACCGAGACTCAACGACCCGACGGCCGCCGTGAGCAGGGCGGTGAGCAACACCGGCAGCGGGCCGCGCCGGACGATGGCCCGTCCGGCGAACGGCAGCACGACCAGTGCTGCCACGGCGAAGACGGCGAGGACGAGCCCCGCCGTCATGGCTCCCAGCCCACGCACCTGCGCCACATAGACGTACAGATACGGGACGGTGAAACCGAGCCCGAACGCGCTGAGTGCGTTGCCCACGTGGATCCGGCGCATCGCTGCGCCCATCGCCCTGGTCACGTTCACCTCTCTCACTAGTTAGGAGTGAAGACTTCAGAGTTAAAGTTCGAAGCTAAAGAGTACATAGCGAAGGACTTCAAGGCAAAGCATGCGCGTGCGATACTGCGCACATGGCCGAGACCCCTGGCGTCCCCGAGCCGACGCTCGACGAGCAGATCGCCGCCTATCAGCGCGAGTTCCAGGACCTCGACCCCCAGGTCGAGCAGATCGTCTCGGCGCTCTCCCGCCTCAACCGCCGTATGAACGTCGCCTACGGCCGTCAGACCGCCGACCTCGGCATCAGCAACGCCGAGTGGGAGGTCCTCAAGGCGCTCGTGCTCTCCGGTGCCCCTTATCGGATGGGCCCCAGTGATCTCGCCAAGCGACTCGGCCTCACGCCGGCCGCGATGACCCACCGGATCGACCGCATGCACGCACAGGGGCTGGTGACCCGGGAGCGGGACGAGACGAACCGGGTCCGGGTCATCGTGGAGCTGACCGCCGAGGGCCGCGAGAAGTGGCTGGAGGCGATGCGCCTCGCCACGGTCTTCGAGGAGGAGCTGCTCCAGGACCTCTCCGCCGAGGAGCGCAACACCCTTGGGAACGTCCTCACCAGGCTGCTGCGTAGGGTGGAGCACGCGCAGCCGGACGCCGGCGGACGCCTCAGCGACCTCGACTGAAAAGATCTTGACAGCGGGTACTTGACAGCCCCCTGCTCGATCCGTAAAGTTCTTCGGGTTGCCACGGGGCCGTAACGGTTCTGCGGCAGCACCTCCCGCCGCGAAAGCGGCCACTCAAACCATCAGAACGATCTCCCAGCCGGGGTGAATTCGGCGTGCCCGAATTCAATTCGATTTGGGTGTGGCCCCTCGATTTGGGACCACAGCGAGAGTCCGCTAAGGTTTGAGACGTCGGAACGGCCCAACAGTCGGGAAGACAAGCCCCGCTGACCGGGGATCAGGCCCGAAAGGATCTGATAGAGTCGGAACCGCCGGAAAGGGAAACGCGGAAGCGGGAACTGGAAAGCACCGAGGAAATCGGAACCGGAAACGGTCTGATAGAGTCGGAAACGCAAGACCGAAGGGAAAAGCCCGGAGGAAAGCCCGAGAGGGTGAGTACAAAGGAAGCGTCCGTTCCTTGAGAACTCAACAGCGTGCCAAAAATCAACGCCAGATATGTTGATACCCCGTCTCCGGCCGTTCGGCTGGGACGAGGTTCCTTTGAAGAAAAACACAGCGAGGACGCTGTGAGTGACCGCCTTATTCCGGTGGTCGCTCCGCTCTCGTGATG
>NZ_KB911812.1:0-8292 GCF_000383655.1 Streptomyces sp. 351MFTsu5.1
CACGCACCGCCGAGTCGTACAGCTCGGGGACCTCCTCCAGGGTGCGGGCGACCTTCAGGCCGCGTCCGCCACCGCCGAAGGCCGCCTTGATCGCGATCGGCAGGCCGTGCTCCTGGGCGAAGGCCACGACCTCCTCGGCGCCGGAGACCGGGTCGGAGGTGCCGGCCACCAGCGGGGCACCGGCCCGCTGGGCGATGTGCCGGGCGGCCACCTTGTCACCCAGGTCACGGATCGCCTGCGGCGGCGGGCCGATCCAGATCAGACCCGCGTCCAGGACCGCCTGCGCGAACTCGGCGTTCTCCGAGAGGAACCCGTACCCCGGATGGACCGCGTCCGCGCCCGCCTCACGCGCGGCCCCCAACACCTTCCCGATATCGAGATAGCTGGTGGCCGGAGTGTCACCGCCCAGGGCGAACGCCTCATCCGCGGCGCGGACATGCAGAGCGTCCCGGTCCGGGTCGGCGTACACGGCCACGCTCGCGATACCGGCATCCCGGCAGGCCCGGGCCACGCGGACAGCGATTTCGCCACGGTTGGCGATGAGCACCTTGCGCACGATTGAGGCTCCCTCCTTGAAACAAGCCGAGTTTAGGGACTGCCGACACGGCTCTTCGACCCGTCCCCCGTGGTGAGCTACCCCACACGGAGCGTGATACGGGGCTCACCCACGAGCGAAATCCCTTGTCGCACCTCGGTACGCAGGACTCCTCCCGAAAACCCTAGCCCTCCTCTGTGGTCAAGGTCTCTGTAAGAGCGTGCTGCGGACCACTTCGTTTCTTTGTGGAGTCCCTACGAATGGCCCAATGATTCTTTGCCCCCGGCGGAACCCTTGTCCCAGGGTTTACCCGTTAGTAGCGTTCGCGCTGGTATCGAACGTACTTCGGGTAACAAGAGCGCGGCTCGAAAGTGGGTGGGACCGGTGATACGCAGGCCGGTGGCGTGGATCGTGGCGGTCGTCCTCTTCGTCGAGGCGTTCGGTGTCGCCCTGCTGAACTGGATCATGGCCAACGTCGTCGACGGGCAGAACATGTCCCTCGCCGGCCTCGACCCGGACGCCATGGTGATGTCCTCGAAGGTGGGCGCCGTCGTCTTCGGCCTCTACTTCGCCCTGTGCGCCCTGGTCGCTCTGCTGGTGGCCCTGCGCAACCGTCCGCCGGCCGGCCTCGGCCGCATCCTGCTGATCAGCGTGGCCGTGGTGCACGGGCTGCTCGCCGCCGTCGCCTGGGCGCTGATCGGCCGGCCGCAGTTCGCGTTCATGATCGTGATGCTGGCGCTCATCGTCCTGCTGCTGATGAGCTACGACGACCATCCGGAGCCGGCGGCCGCCACCGGGCCGCGGGACACCGACGGGCCCGGCGACCCCGAGGCCTCCGACGAGCCGAAGGACGCCACGGAGGCCGCCCCGGAGGCCGCCGAGTCGCCGCTCACGCCTCCGCCGGCGCCCACAACTCCGTGATGCCCACGCCCAGTCGGGCCAGCAGCCGGCGCAGCAGCGGCAGGCTCAGGCCGATCACGTTGCCGTGGTCGCCGTCGATGCCCTCGATGAACGGGGCCGAACGGCCGTCCAGGGTGAACGCCCCCGCCACGTAGAGAGGTTCGCCGGAGGCGACGTACGCGGCGATCTCGTCGTCGGTCGGCTCGCCGAAGCGGACGACCGTGGAGGCCACGGCGGAGACGTACCGGCCGCTCGTCGTCTCGTAGACGCAGTGGCCGGTCTGCAAGGTGCCCGCGCGGCCGCGCATGGCCTTCCAGCGGGCCGTGGCCTCCTCGGCGTCGGCGGGCTTGCCGAGCGCCTGGCCGTCCAGGTCGAGCACCGAGTCGCAGCCGATCACCAGGGCCCCCTTGACGGCGGGCTGTGCGGCCACGACGGAGGCCTTCGCCTCGGCGAGTGCCAGGGCCAGTTCGGCGGGGGTGGGGGCCGTGACGGCGTCCTCGTCGACGCCGCTGACGATGACCTCGGGGGTCAGGCCCGCCTGGCGGAGCAGGTTCAGCCGGGCGGGGGACTGGGAGGCGAGGACGAGGCGGCGGCGCGGCTGATCGGTCATGCGGGTCAGCGTAGTCCGACCACAATCATCGCGAGCACCATGGCCAGCGCCATGAAGATGCCCAGCCGCCGAAGCATCTCCTGCATGTCGCGGAGTTCCTTCGGGGGTTCGTCATCGGGGTCGGACCACAGCATGCCTCTAGCGTGGGGCTTGGCGGAGGAGGGCGCCTGAGTACGGGTACTTAAATAGGCGCCCTTTGTTGTCCTTCCGTGCGCGGTTCCCCGCGCCCCTGGGCAGGTGCAATCACCCCGGCCAGTACGTGCGGGTCCATGCCGTGGGGCTTGGCTGCGGCAGACGGCGGCCTGCGATCCGCGCGGGGTCGGACCAGGCCGGCCTTGGTTCCTCCGCGCCGGACGGCTCCGGTGCCGCCGCGGCGCGGGCCCTGACCACCGCCAGGGCGGCGGCCAGTTCCTCCGGAGTGGGGTTGCCCCGGACGACCTTGATGTTCACAGCGTCTCCTTAGAGGGGGATGTTGCCGTGCTTCTTCGGGGGCAGGGACTCGCGCTTGGTGCGCAGCTGGCGCAGGCCCCTCACGACGTGGCGGCGGGTGTCCGACGGCATGATCACCGAGTCGATGTAGCCGCGCTCGGCCGCGATGTAGGGGTTGAGGAGGGCGTCCTCGTACTCCTGGATCAGCCGGGCCCGGGTCGCCTCCACGTCACCGGCGGCCTCGGCCTCGGAGATCGTGCGGCGGTGCAGGATGTTGACCGCGCCCTGGGCGCCCATCACCGCGATCTGGGCGGTGGGCCAGGCCAGGTTGAGGTCCGCGCCGAGGTGCTTGGAGCCCATGACGTCGTACGCACCGCCGAAGGCCTTGCGGGTGATCACGGTGATGAGCGGGACGGTCGCCTCGGCGTAGGCGTAGATCAGCTTGGCGCCCCGGCGGATGATGCCGTCGTGCTCCTGGTCGACGCCGGGCAGGAAGCCCGGCACGTCCACGAAGGTGATGACCGGGATGTTGAAGGCGTCGCAGGTGCGGACGAACCGCGCGGCCTTCTCGGACGCCGTGATGTCGAGGCAACCCGCGAACTGCATCGGCTGGTTGGCGACGATGCCGACCGGGTGGCCCTCCACCCGGCCGAACCCGGTGAGGATGTTCGGCGCGAACAGCGGCTGCGTCTCGAAGAACTCGGCGTCGTCCAGGATGTGTTCGATCACCGTGTGCATGTCGTACGGCTGGTTCGCGCTGTCCGGGACGAGCGTGTCCAGCTCGCGGTCCTCGTCGGTGACCGCGAGGTCCGCCTCCTCCGGGAACACCGGTGCCTCGGACAGGTTGTTGGACGGCAGGTACGACAGCAGCTGCTTGACGTACTCGACGGCGTCCTTCTCGTCCCCGGCCATGTGATGGGCCACGCCGGACACCGAGTTGTGGGTGCGGGCGCCGCCCAGCTCCTCGAAGCCGACGTCCTCACCGGTGACCGTCTTGATGACGTCCGGCCCGGTGATGAACATGTGCGAGGTCTGGTCGACCATGACCGTGAAGTCGGTGATCGCGGGCGAGTACACCGCACCGCCCGCGCACGGGCCGACGACCAGGCTGATCTGCGGGATGACCCCGCTCGCGTGGGTGTTGCGGCGGAAGATCTCGCCGTACGCGCCGAGGGAGGCCACACCCTCCTGGATGCGGGCGCCGCCGGAGTCGTTGATGCCGATGACCGGACAGCCGGTCTTCAGCGCGAAGTCCATCACCTTGACGATCTTCTGGCCGTAGACCTCGCCGAGGGCGCCGCCGAAGACGGTGAAGTCCTGGGAGAACACGGCGACCGGGCGGCCGTCGACGGTGCCGTAACCCGTCACCACACCGTCCCCGTAAGGGCGGTTGTTCTCCAGGCCGAAGTTGGTGGAGCGGTGCCGGGCGAACTCGTCGAGCTCGACGAAGGAACCCTCGTCGAGGAGCAGCTCGATGCGCTCACGGGCCGTCAACTTGCCCTTGGCGTGCTGCTTCTCGACGGCACGTTCGGAACCGGCGTGCGTCGCCTCCTGGATGCGGCGCTGGAGATCCGCGAGCTTGCCCGCGGTGGTGTGGATGTCGATCTCTTCCGGCTCGGACATCGGTCTCGCGGCTCCCTGCCTGCTCAAAAGGGGGGACGGTTACTCATCCGTAGAGTAGTGGTGCCCCTACGAATCAGCAGTGCGGCGTTTCACACACCTAGGGTGGCTTGCATGACGCCGCGAGATGTTCCAGGAGACGACAGCCGCTGGTCGGACCTCGACCGGCCGCCCCTCAACGCCGCCGCGCTGCGCCGCGGCCTGGTGCGGGAGGGCGGGCTCTGGTCCGGGATCGAGGTGGTGGCCGGCACCGGCTCCACCAACTCCGACCTGGTCGCCCGCGCCGCCGCGGGCAAGGCCGCCGAGGGCGCGGTCCTCGTGGCCGAGGAGCAGACCGCCGGGCGGGGCCGCCTGGACCGGCAGTGGACCGCGCCGGCGCGCTCCGGCCTGTTCTTCTCCGTCCTGCTGACGCCGACCGAGGTGCCGGTCGCCCGCTGGGGCTGGCTGCCCCTGCTGACGGGCGTGGCGGTGGCCACGGGCCTGTCCCGGTCGGCCGGCGTCGACACCGCTCTGAAGTGGCCCAACGACCTGCTGGTGACCGTCGGCGGCCAGGAGCGCAAGGCGGGCGGCATCCTCGCGGAGCGGGCGGGGGACCACGGGGTCGTCGTGGGCGTGGGCATCAACGTCACGCTGCGCGAGAACGAGCTGCCGGTGCCGACCGCCGGCTCGCTGGCACTGGCCGGAGCGGTGAGCACGGACCGGGACCCGCTGCTGCGGGGCGTACTGCGCTCCCTGGAGGAGTGGTACGACCGCTGGCGCGCGGCGGCGGGGGACCCGACGGTGAGCGGCTTGCAGGAGACGTATGCGGCGGGGTGCGCGACGCTGGGAAGACGAGTACGGGCCGAGCTGCCGGGAGATCGTTCGCTGGTGGGCGAGGCGGTGGCCGTGGACGGCGACGGCCGCCTGGTGATCGCGACGGAGGAGGGCGTACAGGAACCCGTGGGAGCGGGGGACATCGTCCACCTGCGACCCGCGTAGAGCCGGCACCGCTTCTCCACGCCCACGGGAGTGAGCTACCGCACACCTGCCGTACAGTTGAGGCCGGTCGATACCTGACCGTGACAGATCGGAAGGGCAGCAGGCGTGACCGTAGACGACACGGGCTCCGGCGCGGACGCGACCCCGCACCCGCTCGCCGTGCGTCTCGAACAGCTCATTCTCGGCGCCGAGCGGCGCTACACCCCCTTTCAGGCGGCCCGCACCGCCGGCGTCTCCATGGAGCTGGCCACCCGCTTCTGGCGGGCGATGGGCTTCGCGGACGTCGGCCAGGCCAAGGCGTTCACCGAGGCGGACGTCCTCGCGCTGCGCCGGCTCGCCGGTCTCGTCGAGGCGGGGCTGCTGAGCGAGGCCATGGCGGTACAGGTGGCGCGGTCCACCGGGCAGACCACCGCCCGGCTCGCGGAATGGCAGATCGACTCCTTCCTGGAGGGTCTGACCGACCCTCCGGAGCCGGGCATGACCCGTACCGAGGTGACGTACCCGATCATCGAGCTGCTCCTGCCCGAGCTGGAGGAGTTCCTCGTCTACGTCTGGCGCCGCCAGCTCTCCGCCTCCGCGGGGCGGGTCGTGCAGGCCGCCGACGACGAGGAGATGGTCGACCGGCGGCTGTGCGTCGGCTTCGCGGACCTCGTGGGGTTCACGCGGCTGACCCGCCGGATGGAGGAGGAGGAGCTCGGCGAACTCGTCGAGGCCTTCGAGACCACCGCCGCGGACCTCGTGGCCGCGCGCGGCGGGCGGCTCATCAAGACCCTCGGCGACGAGGTCCTGTACGCGGCCGACGACGCGGCGGTGGCCGCGGAGATCGCGCTGCGGCTGATCGAGACCATGGCCAACGACGAGACCATGCCCGAACTGCGGGTCGGCATCGCCTTCGGCACCGTGACCACCCGTATGGGTGATGTCTTCGGTACGACGGTGAACCTCGCCTCCCGGTTGACCTCGATAGCTCCCCGGGATGCCGTGCTCGTCGACTCCGCCTTCGCGGAGGAGCTCATCCGGCACGGCGAGGCGCCCGCCTCCGAGGCGGAGGCGGCCGAGGCCGCGGCAGCCGCCGAGAAGGAGGGCGAGGAGCCGCCGACGTACCGCTTCGCGCTCCAGCCGATGTGGCAGCGGCCGGTGCGTGGGCTGGGCGTGGTCGAGCCGTGGCTGCTGACGCGCAGGGACGAGACGCTCTAGGACCTACGGCCGCTCCGCTCTAGGGCCTACGGCCGCTCCAGGGCCTTCGGCCCCTGTGTGACCGGCCGGTGGGCTTCACCGCTGCTGCACGCACAGGCCGATGATCGGTACGCACAGGCCCGGGGCGGGGCGGGTCGACTGCGTCGGCTGTGCCGTGGGGGCCGGGGCAGGGGCCTGGGTCGTCGGGGCTGTGGTCGGCGCCGGGTGCGGTTGCGGGGCGGCGGTCGTCGTCGGGGCGTGGGGTGCGGTGCCGGCCGTGTGGGTCGGGGCGGGCGCGTTCGGAGCCTCCGGGATCGTCGTGGGGGCCGCCGCGAAGGGCTGGGGCACGGCGGAGGCGGACGCGGTGGGTGCGAGGGGTGCGCCCGCTGTGGGGGTGGCCGAGATCCCGCCCATGACGGCCGTGGAGGACGGGGTCACCTTCGGGACGGAACCGATGGTCGCGGCGGCGTTGGTCGCGCGCTCCGTGCCGGGGTCGGTGCCCGCGTCGGCGCCCGGGCCGACGCCCGTGCCGTTGCCCGTGTCCGGGGCCGCCTGCGGGTCCGTGTCCGTCGCGCCGAAACCGCCCACCGTGTGGTCGGGGGCCAGCCGTACGAGGCTCAGCGCGCCCGCGGCCAGGGCGAGGCCGCCCGCCGCGAGGAGGACCTTGCGGGGGCGGGGCTTGCGGTGGCGGCCCCGGGGGCCTCTCGGCCCGCGTGAGCCGAAGAGGCGGGCGCCTTCGCCGTCCGCGAGCCCCGTCGTCATCGTGACCGTCGCCGTCATCGTTCCTCCCCTGTGTGCCCGCGCCCCCTGTGCGCCGTGGCGGGGCGCACGTTATGCGCTGCGATGGGCGGTGGGGGAGGAGTTGGGCGGGATGTCACTCGAACGGGGTGTCGGGCGGTTCGGCGGGAACCTTTCGTGGACGGGGCGGGGCTGCGATGATCGGAGCGTTCTTGTTAACCCGCGTTAACTTGGAGGGCCTGGTGGGCGAGGAGCGGTTCGGGGAGTTCGTGCTGGTGCGGCGGCACGGGGAGAACGGGGTCGTCGAGCTGGTGCTCGACCGGCCCAAGGCGATGAACGCGGTCTCGACGGAGATGGCGCGGTCGGTGGCGGGGGCGTGCGCGGCGCTGGGGGGTGACGAGGGCGTGCGGGTCGTCGTGGTGACCTCCACGCATGAGCGGGCGTTCTGCGTCGGGGCGGATCTGAAGGAGCGGAACTCCTTCAGCGACGCGGATCTGGTCCGGCAGCGGCCGGTGGCTCGGGCGGCGTACACCGGGGTGCTGGAGCTGCCGGTGCCGACGATCGCCGCGGTGCACGGGTTCGCGTTGGGCGGCGGGTTCGAGCTGGCGCTCTCGTGCGATCTGATCGTGGCCGACGGTACGGCGGTGGTGGGGTTGCCGGAGGTGTCGGTGGGGGTGATTCCCGGGGGCGGCGGGACGCAGTTGCTGCCCCGGCGGGTGGGGGCGGCTCGGGCCGCCGAGCTGATCTTCACCGCGCGGCGGGTGGAGGCGGAGGAGGCGTACGGGCTCGGGCTGGTGGATCAGCTGGTGCCGGCGGGCGAGGACCGGGCTGCGGCGCTGGCGTTGGCGGAGCGGATCGCGGTGAACTCGCCGGTGGGGCTGCGGGCGGCGAAGCGGGCGCTGCGGCTGGGGCAGGGGTTGGATCTGCGGGCGGGGCTGGAGGTGGAGGACGCGGCGTGGCGGTCGGTGGCGTTCTCGGAGGACCGGGCGGAGGGGGTGGCGGCGTTCGCCGAGCGACGGGCTCCGCGGTGGCCTTCGGCGATGTAGCGGCGTGGTTGTCGGTTGTCTGCGGCGTGGTGGGGGCGGGCGTTTTGCGCAGTTCCCCGCGCCCCTGAGATGCCTGCGGCGGCCCGTTGCGGTTCGGTGGGGGCTTGTGTAGCGCGTGCGGGTGCGTTGTGGGTCGGTGCCGGGGTGGGGGGTGTCCGTCCTCGGTCCGGCGGCTCGGTCTCTTGGTCAGTTCTCGGTTCCGGACGCCGGCCGCTGCGGGCGGACACCCCCCACCCCGTCCCCTTCACGCCGTACGCGGC
>NZ_KB911813.1:0-7419 GCF_000383655.1 Streptomyces sp. 351MFTsu5.1
ACGACATCGGCGCCCTGCGCGGCCGCCCACTCCATGCCCGCGAGGATGCCCGAGTCGTCACCGGAACCGGTGTCGTCGAGAACCTTCCCGTTGAGGATCTTCGCCCCGGGCGCCACACCCTTGTATTTGCCGCCCGACTTGGCGCCGGTACCCGCCGCGATGGACGCCACATGCGTCCCGTGACCGAACTTGTCACTCGCGTCGGCCGCGGCGGAGAAGTTCTTGGACTCGATCACCTGCGTCTTCAGGTCCGGATGGGTCGCATCGACACCGGTGTCCAGGACGGCGATCTTGACGCCCTTGCCGTCATAACCGGCCGCCCACGCCGTGGGAGCACCGATCTGCGGCACGGACTTGTCCAGGCTGGCCTTACGGACACCGTCGAGCCACACATGCGCGATACCGGAAGCGGTCTTGTCACCGTTGGTGACCGCGTCCCACAGCTCGGGCGCGTCCTGCTTCGGTGTCTGCACCGCGTCGGCGTTCAGGGAAGCCAGGGAGTGGCGGAGCGTGCCCGCGTCCCGGACGTCGGCCTTGGCCGCGCTCGCCGCACCCTGGTAGCCGACGATGACCTTCAGCCCCTTGGCCTGGGACTTGCGAGTGGCGGCCTTGTTGAGCTCGGTGACGTCGAAGAGCCGCTGGTCGAGCTTGCCGCTCGACACGAGGCGGACGACGTCGGACGGCAGCACATAGGTGTGGCCGTCGGCCTTGCGGAGCTGGACCGGTATGTGCGCGCGACCCTTCGCGGGCTCCAGGCCGACGACCCGGCCCTTGGCGTCGACGACGACACGGTCACCGGTGATCAGGGTGATGCGGTGGTGGGGCGTGAGCTGGGCCTTGCCGGACCGCGAGACGCTCGCGGTCTGTTGCGCGTCCGCCGAGGCGGGGCTGGTCATTCCCGCCGCGAGCGCTACCGCGGCCGCCGTGGCGATCGTGGCCGCGCATGCCTTTTTCACTTGTCTGCGCAAGATTCCCCCTTGCAGAAGGACCGGGTGAATTCCCCGTTCACCCGGGCGGGGGTGGTCTCGCACGCGTGTACGCGCACCCCCCGGTGTCCGCAGTATGCCGAGGGGTGATCACCACGTTCAACAGACAATTCGCCGACAGCAAAGTCTGTTACAAGACCGCCGGGTTCAGAGGGAGTTGAGGCTGGGCTCCGCCCGAAAAGCGGAAACGCGCCCGCCACCCGTGAGGGCGGCGAGCGCGTTTCCGGCGTGCTGCGGAGCGCTCGGCGTCAGACCGCCGATCCCGCCTTCCAGTCCGCCCAGCTCAGGTTCCAGCCGTTGAGGCCGTTGTCCGGGGCCACCGTCTTGTCGCCGGTGTTCTTCACGACCACCACGTCACCGACGATCGAGTTGGTGTAGAACCAGTACCCGGCGGTGCCGGTGTCGTTGGCGCCCTTGGTGTCGGACAGGCCCACGCAGCCGTGGCTGGTGTTGACGCTGCCGAAGATGGACTTGGCGCCCCAGTAGTTGCCGTGCACGAAGGTGCCGGAGTTGGTGAGCCGGATGGCGTGCGGCACGTCCTTGATGTCGTACTCGCCCTTGCCGTCGTCGTCGGTGAAGCCCACGGTCGCGCCGTTCATGCGCGTCTCCTTGAACTTCTCGGACATCACCATGACGCCTTCGTACGTCTTGTTCTCCGGCGAACCGGCCGAGATCGGGATGGTCTTGATCGTCGCGCCGTTGTGCGTGATCTTCATCTGCTTGGTCTTGGCGTCGACGTACGAGACCTGGTTACGGCCGATCTTGAAGGTGACCGTCTTCTGCTGGACGCCGTAGACCCCGTTGGCACCCTCCACCCCGTCGAGCGCGAGCTTCAGCGTGACGGTGGAGTTCTCCTTCCAGTAGTCATCGGGGCGGAAGTCGATGCGGTTGGCGTTGAACCAGTGGCCGACGACCTCCTGACCGCTGCTGGAGGAGACGGTGATGCCCTTCTGGACGGCCGCCTTGTTGGTGATCGCCTTGTCGAAGTTGATCGACACGGGCATGCCCACGCCGACCGTCGAGCCGTTCTCCGGCGTGAAATTGCCTATGAAGCTGTTGGCCGGGGAGACCGTCGTGAAGGACGCGTTCTCGTGGGCCACGAGGCCGTCGGAGTCCTTGGCCTCGGCGGCGACCTTGTAGCTGGTGGAGCGCTCCAGCTGGCCGTCGGGCTTCCAGCTGGTCTTGTCCGCGGACAACTGGCCGGCGACCTCGGTGCCGTCGGCGGTCGTCATCGTCACGTCGGTGAGCGTGCCCTTGCTCACGGTGACGGCAGCGGAGTTGTTGATGGAGGCGTTGTCGGTGCCGTCCTTGGGCGTGATCCTGATCTCGGCCTGGGAGCTCTTCTTGGCCGCCGCCTCGTCGGCCTTGGCCTGCGAGGTGTCGCCGCCGCCACCCTTCGAGGAGGAGTCGTCGCCACCGGAAGAACAGGCGGAAAGCACCAGTACCCCGCCGAGCAGTGCGGACGCGACCGTCAGGCCCCTGCGCCGCTTGCTGACCGTCATCACACGCTTCTCCATCGTTGCCGAATCCCCAGAAACCCCGAGGGTCCCCGTCAATGAAACCTAAACGCTACGACCGGTTCATCCCGTTCCACCTTCTCGGAAGGTGTGGGGCACACCACGTCCGCTGTGGCGGAGGGTGCGGCTGCCGGTCCGTGCGACACCTGAGACGACGAAACCCCGGGCGGCGGTTGCCACCCGGGGTCAGTCGTTCCCTGGGCGCGCTCAGCCGACAGCCTCTTCCTCGTCGTCCTCCTCGACATCATCCCCGTCGAGGTCCCAGTCCGGCGAATCCGGGTCGTAGTCGATCTGCTCGCTGCTCCACGAGGCCTGGGCCAGTTCGACCCCGGCCACCTCCCCCACCAGGTCGAACGGGTCCACGAGATAGGCGAGGGCCTCGGCAGTGTCTTCCGTCACAGCACCCTCGGCGTGCGCCCGCTCCTCGTCCGGCATGTCCGGATCCTCCGCGATCCGCTCCAGCGCGGCCCGGGTCACGGCGTCCTGGTCGTCGACCTCGACGACGAGTTCCACCCGAACCCGTACAAAGCGTGATGTCTCTTCAGTGCTCATGCCCGGAGAGTACGGCCCGTCGCTCCCGTGACTTTCCCGTGACCCGCGTCTTTCACTAACATCGCCCCACACGGCCAATTCGCCAGTGCCACAAGGGGATCGATATTCCGTGTCATCCGTTCGCCGTCCGTTGCTGACCGCCACCGCCGCGGGGACCCTCCTGGGTGCCCTCTGGTTCGTCCCGTCCGCCAACGCGACCCAGGACAAGCCGGTCAGAACCGAGCCGTCCGTGCAGGCCACGGCGCAGGCGAGGGTCACGACCACGGGCGCGGAGACGACCGGGGACGGCGCCGAACTCGCCGACACCGGCAGCATCGACACCACGCCGTACGTCGTCGGCGGCACCCTGTTCCTCACGCTGGGTGCGGGCTTCGTCGTCTACTCGGTACGCCGGGAACGCCTCGGGTTTTGAACGGGCTTGACGTGTTCTTGACGCAAGCTTCATAGTCCGCGCATGAAGAGATCTTCGACGGTGCGCGCAGGTGTCACGGCGACCGTGGGCATGCTGTCGTTCGCGCTGGTCACGGGCTGCGGCGGCGGCTCGGACAGCGACGCGAAGCCGTCCGGGAGCCCCGATCGGTCACAGACGTCCTCGCCGACCACAGCGGGCGCGAAGGCCCTCGGGGCGGCCGAGCTGGAGAAGCTGCTGCTCGTCCAGAGCGACCTGCCCAGGGACAAGATCACCGACGGCGACGACACCCTGCCGAGGTCCCGGAGCGAGCTGAAGACGGACAAGCCCGCGTGCGCCCCGCTCGCCTTCGCCCTGACCGGTCTGCCCCCGGGCGACTCGGACGCGGGCGCGAGCAACACCGTCACGTCGGAGGAGCGCGTCGGGGACTCCTTCGACGTCACCATGACCAGCGTGGGCCTCTCCTCGTACGAGGGCGACGGCGCACGGAAGGCCCTCAAGGCCGTCTCCGACGGCATTGCCCCCTGCTCCGGCGGGTTCGCCATCACGGCCAAGGGCGAGAAGATGAAGATCACCAAGGTCGCCGCGGGCAGGCCGACCGGCGTGGGCGACGAGTCGGTGGCCTTCGTCCTGGACGCCGACACGGACGGCGAGGGCACCGGCTCCTTCACCGTCGAGGTGGTACGCGTCGGCAGCCTCGTCTCCACGTACTACGCGGTCGACTTCGCCTCCATGAAGAGCGGCAGGACGTCCGCCGTCCCGCTCGCGGTGATCGACGCCCAGGTGCGCAAGCTCAAGTAGCACTGCGGGCCCCGCCGCACGGCGGGGCCCGTCCTCCCGTTACCGCAACGGCCCGGTGACGGCCTCGACCGCCTCGACCAGCCGCCCTTCCCGCACGAACACGTCGGCCGCCGCGAGGTCCGGCGCCAGGAACCGGTCGGGGCCGGGACCCTCGACCCCCGCCTTGCGTACGGCGGTGATGGCGGCCTGGGTCGCCGGCGCGGGACTCAGGCCCTCCCTCAACTCGACGGCGCGGGAGGCGGCGTAGAGCTCGACGGCGAGGACCCGGGTCAGGTTGTCGACGGCGGTGCGCAGCTTGCGCGCGGCCGACCACCCCATCGACACGTGGTCCTCCTGCATCGCGGACGAGGGGATCGAGTCCGCGGACGCCGGTACGGCCAGCCGCTTCAACTCGCTGACCAGCGCGGCCTGGGTGTACTGGGCGATCATCAGCCCGGAGTCGACCCCGGCGTCGTCCGCGAGGAACGGCGGCAGCCCGTGGGACCGGTTCTTGTCGAGCAGCCGGTCGGTCCGCCGCTCGGCGATGGACGCGAGGTCGGCGACGGCGATGGCGAGGAAGTCGAGCACGTAAGCCACCGGCGCGCCATGGAAGTTGCCGTTGGACTCCACGCGACCGTCTGGCAGCACAACGGGGTTGTCGACGGCCGACGCCAACTCCCGCTCCGCCACCAGCCGCGCGTGGGCCATGGTGTCCCGGCCGGCTCCGGCGACCTGCGGCGCGCAGCGCACGGAGTAGGCGTCCTGGACGCGGGGCGCGTCGTCCTGGTGATGGCCGGTGAGCTCCGAACCCTCCAGTACGGCCAGCATGTTGGCGGCGGAGGCCCCCTGCCCCGGGTGCGGCCGGATGGCGTGCAGCTCGGGTGCGAGCACCCTGTCGGTGCCGAGCAGCGCCTCGAGGCTCAACGCGGCGGTGATGTCGGCGGACTTGTAGAGCATGTCGAGATCGGCGAGGGCCATCACCAGCATCCCGAGCATGCCGTCGGTGCCGTTGAGAAGGGCGAGCCCCTCCTTCTCCCGCAGCTCGACGGGAGCGATCCCGTGCTCGGCGAGCAACTCCCCGGCAGGCCGTACGACACCGTCGGGCCCCTCGGCGTCGCCCTCCCCCATCAGGGTCAGGGCACAGTGCGACAGCGGCGCGAGATCACCGGAGCACCCGAGGGAGCCGTACTCGTGCACGACCGGCGTGATCCCGGCGTTGAGCACGTCGGCCATGGTCTGCGCGACCTCGGGCCGTACCCCGGTGCGTCCCGAGCAGACGGTCTTCAGCCGCAGGAACATCAGCGCCCGTACGACCTCCCGCTCCACCCGCGGCCCCATTCCGGCGGCGTGCGAGCGCACGATGTTGCGCTGCAGCTGGGCCCGGAGTTCCGGGCTGATGTGCCGGGTCGCGAGGGCACCGAAGCCGGTGCTGACGCCGTAGACGGGCTCGGGCTTGGCCGCGAGCGCGTCCACGATCCCGCGCGCGGCCGCCAGTGCCGAGACCGCCTCCCCGGAGAGCTCGACCCGGGCGCCGCCGCGCGCCACGGCAAGGACGTCGGACGCGGTGACCCCGGACGTCCCCACCACCACAGTGTGCATATCCATATTCAGGAGCGTACGCATTGAATTCGAGGATGTCACTACTGGGTCGGGGTTACGCCCCTTACCGTCCCCGGCGCCTCAGGTGGGCCGCCCCCGGAACCGCCGGCGCTCCGGCGAGGACTCGGAGGGCGCGCTGTCCGCCAGTCGTACGACCGGGTCCTCGGCCCCGCCCCGCCCGGCGACCACCGGCCTCGTGGCCCGCTCGGCCTTGGCCCGGTACTGCGCGGCATCGGCGAGCCGGAACAGCCGCCGGGCCGACCGCACGGGCCCGATGGGATCGGCGGTCGAGGCGACCCCGCACGCCACTCCCTCCCCCAGCTCCAGCTCCCCGGCCCTCCGGCACAGTTCGCCGGCGGCCCGCACCACGTCGTCGGCGTCGGGCCCGACCGCGAGCAGACAGAACTCGTCCCCGCCGAGCCGCGCGGCGAGCGCCCCCGGCAGCATGGCCCCGCACAGCGACAGCACCGAACCGAAACGTTCCAGCAGCCGGTCCCCGACGGCATGCCCCTGAGTGTCGTTCACCCTCTTGAGCCCGTTGAGATCACACACGACCAGACTGACGACGACACCGTCCCTCTTGTGCCGCTCGACCGCCTCGTCCAGCCGCATGTCCACGGCCCGGCGATTGGCGAGCCCGGTCAGCGCGTCCGTGAACGCGAGCCGCCTGGCCTCCTCCAGCCGCTCCGCCTGGGCGATACCGGCGGCGACGACGGCGGCCAGC
Source organism: Streptomyces sp. 351MFTsu5.1 (assembly GCF_000383655.1). Classification (NCBI taxonomy): domain Bacteria; kingdom Bacillati; phylum Actinomycetota; class Actinomycetes; order Kitasatosporales; family Streptomycetaceae; genus Streptomyces; species Streptomyces sp. 351MFTsu5.1. The sequence continues at coordinate 6,568 of NZ_KB911813.1, forward strand.
ACGGTGGCGAAGTCGGCGTCCTCCCGCCCGAACAGCGGGGCACCGACGGGCCGGGCCACGTACAACTCGCCCCACGCCCGCCCGTTCAGCACGATCGGCGCGACGACACAGCACCCCCGACCCCTCCTGCGCAGGGCGGCGACCCGCTGATGCACATACCCCGGCCGCCCTCCCGCCGCGGGCCCCTCCGCCGTCTCCACCCACGCGTTGGGCTCACCGCCCCCGGCCCACCGCTCGTGCAGGAACTCGGTGATCTCGGGGAACTGGTGCACCGGGTAGGCCTCCCCCTCGGGAAACTCCTCCTCGCCGGCCACCCGATCACCGACATTGACGAGGACCCTGAGCCGCCCGAGCTCCCGCTCCCACACCGACAGCGCGGCAAAACTCCCCCCGAGCGCACGGCACGCCCCACCGGCAGCCGCCCGCCACGCCTCCCGCGAGCCGTGGGCCGCCGCCATGCCCTGCGCCAACGCGACGACCGCGGCCAGCCGGATGTCCTCACCCATCAGTCCAGGTTAGGGAGGTTTTGGGTGGGGGCGGGGGTGAGGTTGGGCCGTTCGAGGACGGGGGTGCGGCGGGTGCGGGTCCGTCGTGGCTGGTCGCGCAGTTCCCCGCGCCCCTGAGGGGTTGCAGTCCACGTGCGCTACGACGGGACCGTTCGCCGCGTACGGCGTGAAGGGGACGGGGTGGGGGGTGTCCGCCCGCAGCGGCCGGCGTCCGGAACCGAGAACTGACCAAGAGACCGAGCCGCCGGACCGAGGACGGACACCCCCCACCCCGGCACCGACCCACAACGCACCCGCACGCGCTACACAAGCCCCCACCGAACCGCAACGGGCCGCCGCAGGCATC
>NZ_KB911814.1:0-5234 GCF_000383655.1 Streptomyces sp. 351MFTsu5.1
CTCGGTCTCTTGGTCAGTTCTCGGTTCCGGACGCCGGCCGCTGCGGGCGGACACCCCCCACCCCGTCCCCTTCACGCCGTACGCGGCCAACCCTCCGGTGAGGGCGGGCGCGCGCGGCGGAACGGTTCGGTGGGGGCGGACGGTCCCGTCGTGGCGCAGGTGGACTGCAACCCCCCAGGGGCGCGGGGAACTGCGCGACCAGCCACGACGGACCCGCACCCGCCGAACCACCGGACCCAGCACCCCCAAAGGCGCCCCGTCAGATTCGTTCGAGTACCTGTGCCAGCAGCGAACCCATCCGCGTCGCGCTGTCGCGGCCCGCCTGGAGGACCTCCTCGTGGTTGAGGGGCTCGCCCGTCATGCCGGCCGCCAGGTTCGTGACCAGGGAGATGCCGAGGACCTCCGCACCCGCCTCGCGCGCGGCGATCGCTTCGAGGACCGTCGACATGCCCACCAGGTCGGCGCCGATCACGCGGGCCATGCGGATCTCCGCCGGCGTCTCGTAGTGCGGGCCGGGGAACTGGGCGTAGACGCCCTCCTCCAGCGTGGGGTCGACCTCCTTGCACAGGGCGCGCAGGCGGGGGGAGTAGAGGTCGGTCAGGTCGACGAAGTTCGCGCCGATGATCGGGGACGTCGCCGTGAGGTTGATGTGGTCGCTGATCAGGACCGGCTGGCCGGGGCGCATGCCCTCGCGGAGGCCGCCGCAGCCGTTGGTGAGGACGATCGTCTTGCAGCCGGCGGCCACCGCGGTGCGCACGCCGTGGGCCACGGCAGCCACGCCACGGCCCTCGTAGTAGTGGGTGCGGCCGAGGAATACCAGGGCCCGCTTCTCACCGATCCGGTACGAGCGGATCTTGCCGCCGTGTCCCTCCACCGCCGGCGGCGGGAACCCGGGCAGCTCGGTGACCTGGAACTCGGCGTCCGGGGCGCCGAGGGCGTCCACGGCCGGCGCCCAGCCGGAGCCCATCACGAGGGCGACGTCGTGGGTCTCGGCGCCGGTCAGTTCGCGCAGGCGGGCGGCAGCGGCGTCGGCGGCGGCATGCGGGTCGCCCTGGATGTCGTCCGGAAGAAGAGATGCGTTCACGCGGACGAGGGTAGCCGGTCGGAGCCTACGCGCGTAGATGACAGAGCTGACGGGATGGCGATCGTTGTCTTGTCGTTTCCAACCAAAGCCGGGAAAGTCAGCAGGGACGCTTGCGCAGTTCCATCACGTAGTCGTGCGGCGCGCCCGCCGATTCCGCCGCGTCGGCCACCTCGCCCAGGTAACGGGCCGAGGGGAGGCCGCCCTCGTAGCCGTTCAGGACGTACGTCCAGGCCTGCTCCTCGCCCTCCAGGGTGTGGATCCGGACGCGGGTGCGGCGGTAGATGTCCAGGCCGACGCCCTCCCAGCGGTCCATCGAGTCGTCGTCGGCGGGCGCGATGTCGTAGAGGGCGACGAAGACCTGGGAGAGAGGGTCCTCGACGATCGTGGCCAGCGCCCCTTCCCAGCCCATGTGCTCACCGCCGAAGGTCAGCCGCCAGCCGTTCAGCCACCCCGTGGCACGCATCGGCGAGTGCGGGGCGCGGCGGGTCATCAGCCGCGCGTCGAGGTTGCCGGCGTAGGCGGCGTAGAGCGACATGCGACGAGGGTACGGCAGCCGTCCCCGGCGTCTCTCCCGTAACAGAGGGATCTCGGGACGGGCCCCAGGCAGTGGCACCCCGGCTCGTGCGGGACAATGGAGTACGTGACTCGGATCGTGATCATCGGTGGCGGACCCGGCGGATACGAGGCGGCCCTGGTGGCTGCCCAGCTCGGCGCGGAGGTGACCGTCGTCGACTGCGACGGTCTGGGCGGGGCGTCGGTGCTGACCGACTGCGTCCCGTCGAAGACCCTTATCGCGACGGCCGAGGTCATGACGACCTTCGACTCGTCCTACGAGGAGCTGGGGATCATCGTCGCCGATGACACCCCGCCCCTGGAGCAGGCAGCGCGGGTGGTGGGCGTCGACCTGGGGAAGGTCAACCGGCGTGTGAAGCGGCTCGCCCTCGCCCAGTCGCACGACATCACGGCCTCCGTGACGCGTGCCGGGGCCCGGGTGCTGCGCGGGCGCGGGCGGCTCGAGGGCATGCAGGCGCTCGACGGGTCCCGGAAGGTCGTCGTGCGGGCCGTCGACGGCAGCGAGGAGACCCTCGTCGCGGACGCGGTGCTCATCGCCACCGGCGCGCACCCCCGTGAGGTCCCCGACGCCCAGCCCGACGGGGAGCGCATCCTCAACTGGACCCAGGTCTACGACCTCGACGAGCTCCCCGAGGAGCTCATCGTCGTCGGGTCCGGTGTCACCGGTGCCGAGTTCGCCGGTGCCTACCAGGCGCTCGGGTCCAAGGTGACCCTCGTGTCGTCCCGGGACCGGGTGCTGCCCGGCGAGGACCCGGACGCGGCCGCCGTCCTGGAGGACGTCTTCCGGCGGCGCGGCATGAACGTCATGGCTCGCTCCCGTGCCCAGTCCGCCAAGCGGGTCGGGGACCGGGTCGAGGTCACGCTGGCGGACGGCCGGGTCATCACCGGGTCGCACTGCCTGATGGCCGTCGGTGCCATTCCCAACAGCGCGGGCATGGGCCTCGAGGAGGCCGGCGTCCGGCTGCGGGACTCCGGGCACATCTGGACCGACAAGGTGTCCAGGACCTCGGCTCCCGGTGTGTACGCCGCCGGTGACGTGACCGGGGTGTTCGCGCTCGCCTCCGTCGCCGCCATGCAGGGCCGTATCGCCATGTACCACTTCCTCGGCGACGCGGTGGCCCCGCTGAACCTCAAGACGGTCTCCTCCAACGTCTTCACCGACCCCGAGATCGCCACCGTCGGCTACTCCCAGGCCGACGTGGACGGCGGCAAGATCGACGCCCGGGTCGTGAAGCTGCCGTTGCTCAGGAACCCGCGCGCCAAGATGCAGGGCATCCGCGACGGCTTCGTCAAGATCTTCTGCCGGCCCGGCACCGGGATCGTCGTCGGCGGTGTCGTCGTCGCCCCGCGCGCCTCGGAACTGATCCACCCCATCTCGATCGCGGTCGACAACAATCTGACGGTCGAACAGATCGCGAACGCGTTCACCGTTTACCCCTCCCTTTCGGGGTCGATCGCCGAGGTGGCACGGCAGTTGCACACACGCAAGGAGACCGGCGGGGCCTGACGGCCGAAAGCGATTCCTGCCTGGTCACGGGGAGTTGTCGACCATTCGTGCGGCATAGGCGGCCGGATTAGGCCCTATACCACTTCCCGTCCTACTGTGCGAACAACTTCGGTAATTCGGCGCATACTGCTGAAAGCAGACGGTCGTTGGGGTTACTGTCAGTTTCGTGTTCGCTGCAGAACGTCGCCAATTGATCCTCGAAATGGTGCGGGCCAACGGAGCCGTGTCGCTCCGTGAGCTCGCCCGCGTCGTCCAGACCTCCGAAGTGACCGTACGGCGGGACGTGCGCGCACTGGAGGCAGAAGGACTCCTCGACCGCCGACATGGCGGTGCGGTATTGCCGGGCGGGTTCACGCGGGAGTCCGGCTTTCCGCAGAAATCGCATCTCGCGACCGCCGAGAAGACGGCCATCGCCGATCTCGCCGCGGGTCTCGTCGAAGAGGGCGAGGCCATTGTGGTGGGGGCGGGTACCACCACACAGGAGCTGGCCCGTCGGCTCGCCCGGGTGCCCGGTCTGACCGTCGTGACCAATTCCCTGCTGGTGGCCCAGGCGCTCGCCCATGCCAACCGGGTGGAGGTCGTGATGACCGGCGGCACCCTGCGCGGTTCCAACTACGCCCTGGTGGGCTCCGGAGCCGAACAGTCGCTCCAGGGGCTCCGGGTCTCGCGCGCCTTCCTCTCCGGGAGCGGGCTCACCGCGGAACGCGGTCTCTCCACGTCCAACATGCTGTCGGCGTCCGTCGACCGGGCGCTGGTGCAGGCCGCCGCGGAGGTCGTCGTCCTCGCCGACCACACCAAGCTCGGCACCGACACCATGTTCCAGACCGTGCCGACGGATGTGATCACCCGCCTGGTCACGGACGAGCCCCCGGCCCATGACGACCGGGCCGGCACGGAACTCCAGGCGCTCGCCGACCAGGGGGTGCAGATCGCCGTGGCCGGCGCGTCGGGAGCGTCGGGGGGTGATCAGGTCCCGGCGCGGCAGCAACAGCGCCGGGACGTGCCGGTGCCGGGCCCCCGCCGCGGCCAGGTCCCGGCAAGCCCCCTTCGGACGGCCGCGGTACTGGGGGAGACACCTCCGGGCGCGGAGCGTGCGCGCGTGGCGGACCTGCGACGACGGTGACGGGCGCGGGGCGCGGGGCGCTTCGGCTGGGGGCCGGAGCGGGCTTCGGGTTCGGGTTCGGCTTCGCGTTCGGCTGAGGGGCCGGGGTGAGTCGTCCGGCTGTCGTAGGCCCGGGGGGCCGGGTCCGGGGGCATCGGGGGAGTGCCGGGAGGCGGGGCCGGGGGCGGAATCCGGGTGTCGCGGCGGGGGTGCCGGGGACGTTCGGGGGCGACCAGGTCTGTTACAGGGCTGATCCTGTCCGTTTGTGCCCGTTCGGGCGGGGCGGGCCCAGGAGCTCGGGTGGTGCGGTCGCTTGGCGGCTGCTGGTTCGTTGTGGCTGTTCGCGCAGTTCCCCGCGCCCCTGAGTGCGGCGCTGTCGCGCCTGCACCGCGAAGCCACTGCCACGGGGAACGGGGAAACGCGGCGCCCCGCGGACCTGCGTTCAGGTTCGCGGGGCGCCTCGGACGCGTCGTACAGGAAAAGGTCCCGCCGTCAGTCCTTGATCTCGCAGATCGCGGCGCCGGAGGTGAGGGAGGCGCCGACTTCGGCGGTCAGGCCCTTGATGGTGCCGGAGCGGTGGGCGTTGAGGGGCTGTTCCATCTTCATCGCTTCGAGGACGACGACGAGGTCGCCTTCCTTGACCTCCTGGCCCTCCTCCACGGCGATCTTGACGATCGTGCCCTGCATCGGCGAGGCGAGGGTGTCACCGGAAGCGACGGGGCCGGACTTCTTGGCGGCCCGGCGCTTGGGCTTGGCACCCGCCGCCAGGCCGGTGCGGGCCAGCGACATGCCCAGCGAGGAGGGCAGGGAGACCTCGAGCCGCTTGCCGCCGACCTCCACGACGATCGTCTCGCGGTCGCCGTCCTCCTCGGCCTCGGTGTCGGCCGGGGCGGCGAAGGGCTTGATGTCGTTGACGAACTCGGTCTCGATCCAGCGGGTGTGGACCGTGAACGGGTCGGTGCTGCCGG
>NZ_KB911815.1:0-5146 GCF_000383655.1 Streptomyces sp. 351MFTsu5.1
CGCAGCTTGACCCGGCACAGGTTCAGCACCGCATGCTGCATCGCCACGTTCACCCGCTGCCCCCGCCCCGTCCGCTCCCTTTGAAGGAGTGCGGCAAGGATCCCGGCCACGGCATGCACTCCGGTGCCGGAGTCCCCGATCTGCGCCCCCGTCGCCATCGGCGGCCCGTCCGGGAACCCGGTCGTCGCCATCGACCCGCCCATCGCCTGCGCCACCACCTCATACGCCTTGAACCCCGTATAAGGCCCCTCCCCGAAACCCTTGATCGACGCATACACGATCCGCGGGTTGATCTCCCGGATCCGTTCCCACGGGAACCCCATCCGATCCACCGCACCCGGACCGAAGTTCTCCACCAGCACATCCGCACCACGGACCAACGCGGTCAGGATCTCCCGCCCCCGCTCCGTCTTCACGTTCAACGTGATACTGCGCTTGTTGCAGTTCAGCATCGTGAAATACAACGAGTCCGCCTCCGGCACATCCCGCAGCTGCCCCCGCGTGACATCCCCGCCCGGCGCCTCCACCTTCACCACATCCGCCCCCAGCCACGCCAGCAACTGCGTCGCCGACGGACCCGACTGCACATGCGTCATGTCCAACACCCGCACACCATCAAGAGCCAACGTCATGCTCGGTACCTCATCCCTGCGTCGTCGTGTGTCGGTCGGCGTCTCACGGCATCAGCTGGTACTCGGGGAAGTTGCCGGGCAGCCGTTCGCCGGCGGGTCCCCGGGTGACCGCGCGCACCAGGAGTTCACCGCCGACGAAGGCGCCGCGCCAGGAGGCTCCGAAGCCGCCGAAGAGTTCGTCGCGGTCGCCGCGGGAGCGCGGGGTGCCGTGTCCGACCTTGAACGCCCGGATCTGCGGGGCAAGTCGGTCGAAGGTCGCCCGGTCGTCGGTAGAGAGGGTGGCGACGAGGGCGCCGTTGGAGGCGTTCATGGCGGCCAGCAGTTCCGCTTCCGTGTCGACCAGGACGACGGTGTCGACCGGGCCGAAGGGTTCCGCGTGGTGCAGGGGCGAGGAGGGGGGCGGGTTGAGGAGGGTGACCGGCTGGACGTACGCCGAGGTGTCCTGTCCTGCCAGGAAGCGGGCGTCGGCCTCGCTGCCGCGGTGCACGGGGACCGCGCCACGGTCGATGGCCTCGGCGACCTGGTCCCGCAGTTCCTTCGCCTTGGCCGCGTTGATCACCGGGCCGAAGTCGAGCGAGGGGTAGGGGTCGTCGGGGTTCTCGACGGCGAGCGGGTGTCCGAGGCGCAGGGTGCGCACCGCGGGGAGGTAGGCCGCGAGGAACTCGTCGAACAGCTCGCGCTGGACGACGAAACGCGGGTAGGCGGTGCAGCGCTGCTTGCCGTAGTCGAAGAGCTTGGGGATGACGGCGGTGAGGGCGTCCCAGTCGGTGTGGTTCCAGATGCCCCAGGTGTTGAGCCCTTCCTGTTCGAGGATGTGCCGTTTGCCGAGGTCGGCGACGGCGGTGGCGACGGCTGCGCCGGTGTCGCGGCCGCCGACGAAGGAGACGCAGCCGATCTCGGGCGCCCGCACCAGTGCCTCGGACAGCTCTCCCCCGCTGCCGCTGACGAGGGTGACGGGGATGCCCTCGCGGGCGGCGAGCGCGCAGGCCAGGGTGAGGCAGGCGACGCCGCCGTCGGTCGGGGTCTTGGCGATGACCGCGTTGCCCGCCAGCGCCTGGACCAGCAGGGCGTGGACGAGCACGCTCATCGGGTAGTTCCAGCTGGCGATGTTGGACACCGGGCCGTCGAGCGGGACCCGGCCCCGGACCATCGGCTCGATGCCGTCGACGTACCAGCGCACGCCGTCGATGGCCCGGTCGACGTCGGCCTGTGCGAGCCGCCACGGCTTGCCGATCTCCCAGACCAGGAGGAGGGCGAGGAGTTCGCGGTGCTCGGTGAGGGCGTCGAGGGTGGCGGCGACCCGGGCCCGGCGTTCTTCGAGGCGGATGTGCCGCCAGGCGCGGTGCTGGTCGAGGGAGGCGCGGACGGCCTGGTGGGCGGCTTCCCGGTCCAGGCGCGGCGGACCGGCGATGGGGCTGCCGTCGACGGGGCTGGTGGCGGGCAGCGCCCGGCCGTCGGCCCGCCAGGCGGATCCCCAGAGGTTGAGGACGCGGTCGTCGCGGAAGGCCTCCGGGGCGACGGCGAGGCAGCGCTGCCAGGCGTCGTTCCAGGAGGTACCGGACTTCACCACGAGACGGGTGGAGTTGAGGGTGGTTGTCATGCGATGTCTCCGCTCTCGGTGCACAGTCGGGGGCGGGGTGTCGGGGGTCGCAACGGACCTGTTCCGTGGACGCGTTGCGTGGTTCGGTCAGGCCTGAGGGGCCTTGCGAACGGTGTCCAGCAGGGAGAGCACGAGGCGGGCCGTTTCGGTCGGGGTGTCGCCGACCTTGACGCCGACCGCTTCCAGCGCCTCCTTCTTCGCCCGGGCCGTGCCCGCGGAGCCGGACACGATGGCGCCGGCGTGGCCCATGGTCCGGCCCTCGGGCGCGGTGAAGCCGGCGATGTAGCCGACGACGGGCTTGGTGACGTGGTCGCGGATGTACGCGGCCGCCCGTTCCTCCGCGTCACCGCCGATCTCCCCGATGAGGACGACGAGTTCGGTGTCGGGGTCGTCCTGGAAGGCGGCCAGGCAGTCGATGTGGCTGGTGCCGACGACGGGGTCACCGCCGATGCCGACACAGGTGGAGAAGCCGATGTCCCGCAGCTCGTGCATGAGTTGGTAGGTGAGCGTGCCCGACTTCGACACCAGCCCGACCCGGCCGGAACGGGTGATGTCGGCCGGGATGATGCCCGCGTCGGACTGTCCGGGGGTGATCAGCCCCGGACAGTTGGGTCCGATGATCCGTGTCCCCTTGTTCTTGGCGTACGAGGTGAAGGCCACGGTGTCGTGGACGGGGACGCCCTCGGTGATGACGACGGCGAGACCGATCCCGGCGTCGGCGGCCTCCACAACGGCCGCCTTGGTGAAGGCGGGTGGCACGAAGACGACGGTGACGTCGGCTCCGGTCGCCCGGATGCCGTCGGCGACCGAGCCGAAGACGGGTACGACTCGGTCGTCAAAGTCGACGGCCCGGCCGGCCTTGCGCGGGTTGACGCCGCCGACCACGTTCGTGCCGGCGGCGAGCATGCGCCGGGTGTGTTTCATGCCCTCGCCGCCGGTCATGCCCTGGACGAGGACCCTGGACTCCTTGGTCAGGAAGATGGCCATGTCCCGCTCCTTCAGCCGGTGTGGGCGAGTTCGGCGGCGCGCCGGGCGGCGCCGTCCATCGTGGTGGCCTGCTCGACGAGAGGGTGGGCGTGCTCGTCGAGGACGGTCCGCCCGCGGGCCGCGTTGTTGCCGTCGAGGCGCACGACCAGCGGCTTGGTCGGCCGGACCTCCTCCAGGGCCCTGACGATGCCGTCGGCCACCGCGTCGCAGGCGGTGATCCCGCCGAAGACGTTGACGAACACGGACTTCACGGCCGGGTCGGAGAGGATGACCGACAGCCCGTCCGCCATGACCTGGGCCGAGGCGCCGCCGCCGATGTCGAGGAAGTTGGCCGGCCGGGCACCGCAGCCGGCGACCACGTCGAGGGTCGACATGACCAGCCCCGCTCCGTTGCCGATGACGCCGACCTCGCCGTCGAGCTTGACGTAGGTGAGGCCCTTCGCTGCCGCGGCCGCCTCCAGGGGATCGTCGTAGGAACTGCTGTCGGTGCCCCAACGGGCCTGCCGGAAGCGGGCGTTGTCGTCGAGGGTGACCTTGCCGTCGAGGGCGAGGATCTGCCCCTGCCGGGTGCGGACGAGCGGGTTGACCTCGACGAGGAGTGCGTCCTCGCGGACCAGCACCTCCCACAGCCGTACGAGGACGTCGACGGTCTGCGGGGGCAGCCCGGCCGCCTCTGCGATCACGCCGGCCTTGGCCGAGGTGACGCCCTCCGCGGAGTCGACGGGGATGCGGACCACCGCTTCGGGGCGGGTGGCGGCGACCTCCTCTATGTCCATGCCGCCGGCCGCCGAGGCGACGGCGACGAACCGGCCCGCCGCGCGGTCGAGGGCGTAGGCGACGTAGAACTCCGTCTCGATGTCGACGGGTTGAGCGAGCATGACCTTGTCGACCCGGTGCCCCTTGATGTCCATGCCGAGGATCCGACGGGTCGTCCGTTCGGCCTCCGCGGGATCGGCGGCGAGCCGCACCCCGCCCGCCTTGCCCCGGCCTCCCGTCCTGACCTGCGCCTTGACGACGACACTTCCGCCCAGTCGGCGGGCGACGGCGCGGGCCTCCTGGGGCGAGTCGGTGACCTCCGCCCTCGGCACCGGGATCCCGTGCTCCTCGAAGAGGGCGCGGGCTTCGTGCTCGTACAGGTCCATGGTTCGGCTCCCGTCTCAAAAGTGCACGACCTAAAAGTGCTGCACGCCCCCTGGACATCACCCACGTGATGCGGGATAACAATCTTCATACAGTATTCGTCGACTGTATGCAATGTGCCGAACCCAAGCCTGCTGACGGTGAGGTGACCCATGACGACGTTGGCTCTTGATGGTGTGCGGGTGTTGGACATGACGCATGTGCAGTCGGGTCCGTCGGCGACGCAGTTGCTGGCGTGGCTGGGGGCGGATGTGGTGAAGGTGGAGGCGCCGGGCGGGGATGTCACGCGGGGGCAGCTGCGGGATGTGCCGGAGGCGGACTCGTTGTATTTCACGATGCTGAACTGCAACAAGCGCAGTATCACGTTGAACGTGAAGACGGAGCGGGGGCGGGAGATCCTGACCGCGTTGGTCCGTGGTGCGGATGTGCTGGTGGAGAACTTCGGTCCGGGTGCGGTGGATCGGATGGGGTTCCCGTGGGAACGGATCCGGGAGATCAACCCGCGGATCGTGTATGCGTCGATCAAGGGTTTCGGGGAGGGGCCTTATACGGGGTTCAAGGCGTATGAGGTGGTGGCGCAGGCGATGGGCGGGTCGATGGCGACGACCGGGTTCCCGGACGGGCCGCCGATGGCGACGGGGGCGCAGATCGGGGACTCCGGCACCGGAGTGCATGCCGTGGCCGGGATCCTTGCCGCACTCCTTCAAAGGGAGCGGACGGGGCGGGGGCAGCGGGTGAACGTGGCGATGCAGCATGCGGTGCTGAACCTGTGCCGGGTCAAGCTGCG
>NZ_KB911816.1:0-4607 GCF_000383655.1 Streptomyces sp. 351MFTsu5.1
GGGTGCCGAAGCTCACCGACACGGGCTCGGCGATCACGGTCTGCTTGATGGCCTTGTCGACCTGGATACGACCCGAACCCTGCTGGAACGGCGTGTACTTGCCACCCTTCGTCGAACCCGTCAGCGCGCCCTTCAGCTCGGCGTAACCCCAGTCCGGGTGCTCCTGCTTCAGGATCGCCGCCGCACCCGCCACATGCGGAGTCGCCATCGACGTACCCGAGATCGTCAGATAGCCCGGCGGCTTCTCACCGACCTCCTTGTCGATGACGCTGCCCTTGGCCGCTGCGGCCGTGATGTCCACACCCGGCGCGGTGACGTCCGGCTTGATGGCTCCGTCGCCGACGCGCGGGCCGGTGCTGGAGAAGTCGGCCAGCTTGTCCTTGTCGTCGACCGCGCCGACGGTGAGCGCGGCGTCCGCGCTGCCCGGCGAACCGACCGACTCCGGACCGGAGTTACCCGCCGCGATGGCGAACAGGATGCCCTTCTCGGCGGAGAGCTTGTTGACCTCCGCCTCCAACGGGTCGATCTCCGGAGTGTCGCCGCCACCCAGACTCAGGTTGACGACATCGGCGCCCTGCGCGGCCGCCCACTCCATGCCCGCGAGGATGCCCGAGTCGTCACCGGAACCGGTGTCGTCGAGAACCTTCCCGTTGAGGATCTTCGCCCCGGGCGCCACACCCTTGTACTTGCCGCCCGACTTGGCGCCAGTACCCGCCGCGATGGACGCCACATGCGTGCCATGACCGAACTTGTCGCTCGCATCGGCCGCGGCGGAGAAGTTCTTGGACTCGATCACCTGGGTCTTCAGGTCCGGGTGCGTGGTGTCGACACCGGTGTCCAGCACGGCGATCTTGACGCCCTTGCCGTCATAACCCGCCGCCCACGCCGTGGGAGCACCGATCTGCGGCACGGACTTGTCCAGGCTGGCCTTACGGACACCGTCGAGCCACACATGCGCGATACCGGCAGCCGTCTTGTCACCGTTGGTGACCGCGTCCCACAGCTCGGGCGTTTCCTTCTGCGGCGTCTGGACGGCGTCCGCGTTGAGCGTCTTCAGGGTCCGCCGCAGGGTGCCCGCGTCCCGGACGTCGGCCTTGGCCGCGCTCGCCGCGCCCTGGTAGCCGACGATGACCTTCAGCCCCTTGGCCTGGGACTTGCGGGTGGCGGCCTTGTTGAGCTCGGTGACGTCGAAGAGCCGCTGGTCGAGCTTGCCGCTCGCGACCATGCGGGCCGCGTCGCCCGGGACCACGAGGGTGTGGCCGTCGAGCCGGCGGATCTGCACGGGTATGTGTTCGCGTCCCTTCGCCCGCTCCAGGCCCACGACGCGGCCCTTGGCGTCGACGACGACACGGTCACCGGTGATCAGAGTGATGTGGTGCTTCGCGGTGAGGGCGGCACCGGCGGCCTTCGCCGCGCCCGTCCCCTGCTGCGCGTCCGCCGTGGCAGGGCTGGTCATTCCCGCCGCGAGCGCTACCGCGGCCGCCGTGGCGACCGTGGCCGCGCATGCCTTTTTCACTTGTCTGCGCAAGATTCCCCCTTGCAGAAGGACCGGGTGAATTCCCCGTTCACCCGGGCGGGGGTGGTCTCGCACGCGTGTACGCGCACCCCCCGGAATCGCAGTATGCCGAGGGGTGATCAGGACGTTCAATAGACAACTCACCGAGAGCAAAGTCTGTTACAAGACTGCCGGATTCAGGGCAAGTTGAGGCTGCGCGCGCTCAGGTGGCCGCGTTCTCCTTCACGGTGATCCTCCCCTTGCGGATCGTCGCCACACGGGGGGCCTTCTTCGCGATCGCGGAGTCGTGGGTGACCATGATGAAGGTCAACCCCAGCTCCTTCCACATGCGTTCGAGCACGTCCATGATCTCGTCGCGCATCGACTCGTCGAGGTTGCCGGTCGGTTCGTCGGCGAGGAGCACCTTCGGCTGCTTGACGAGGGCGCGGGCGATGGCGACACGCTGCTGCTGTCCGCCGGACATCTCGGAGGGCAGATGCGCGAGCCGCTCCCCGAGCCCCACGGAGGTGAGCGCCTCCGCCGCCCGGTCCCTGCGTTCCTTGCCCTTCACGCCGAGGGGTACGAGGGCGGTCTCCACGTTCTCCTGGGCGGTGAGGGTGGGGATCAGGTTGAAGGACTGGAAGACGAAGCCGATGTTCTCGCTGCGGACCTTGGTGAGCCGGGCCTCCGACAGCTTGGCCAAGTCGGTTCCGTCCAGGACGACTTCGCCCTCGGTGGGCTTGTCGAGACCGCCGAGCATCTGGAGGAGGGTCGACTTGCCGCCGCCGGTGGGGCCCTGGATGACCAGCCGGTCCCCGTCGGCGATGGTGAGGTCGACACCGGCGAGCGCGTCGACGGTGTCCTTGCCTCGGGTGTAGCGCTTGGTGACGTTTCTTAGCTCGTACATGGTGAGCTCCTGGGTGGGTGGGGTTCGGGGTGGTGCGGATCGTTGTCGGCGGCGGGCCGGCGGGGGCTGGTCGCGCAGTTCCCCGCGCCCCTGGGTGGGTTACGGCTGGGAGTGCCTTGCCTGCACTGACCGAGGGGCGCGGGGCTGTGACATCAGCGGCTCCGCCGCGGGGCGCGACCAGCCACGACGCCGCCGCACCCGCACGACCGCAAGGCAAGGCACAACCATGGGCGCACCGGCACCACAGCCGACATCCGCTACTCGACTCGCCGCAACGCGTCCGCCGGCCGCAGCCGCGACGCCCGCCAGCCGCCGAACGCACCGGCGATGAGACCGCCGGCCACCGCCAGACCGACCGCGACCGCCACCGTCGTCAGACTGACCGGCGCGGTCAGGGAGACGTCCAGCGTCCTGGCGGCCGCCCGTCGGCCGAAGCCGCCGAAGCCGCCCGGACCGCCGGCGCCGCCGCCTCCACCGCCGCCGCCCAACTGGGCTTGCAGGGTGGGGCTGATGGCCGTGACGGCGTACGCTCCCGCGAGGCCCAGGGCGATGCCCAGGACGCCTCCCAGCAGCCCGTTGACCATGGCCTCGCCGACGACCTGCCGGGTCACCCGCCCCGACTTCCAGCCCAGCGCCTTGAGCGTGCCGAACTCCCGCACCCGGCGCGAGACGGCGGAGGAGGTGAGCAGACCGGCCACGAGGAACGCGGCGACCAGCACGGCGATGGAGAGCCACTTGCCGACGTTGGACGCCAGGGAGGAGGCCGTGGACAGCGATCCGGACACCGTGCTCGCGAGATCCGCCGAGGTCGTCACCGTGGTGCCCGAGATGTTCTTCTGGATCGACGACTTGACGGAGTCGATCTTCTGGGAGTCGGTCGTCTTGACGTAGATCGTGGTGACCTTGTTCTTCGCGTCACTGAGGGTCTGCGCCTGGGCGAGCGGGATGTAGACGTTGGCGGCCGCGTCCCCGCTGTCCGCGGTGGCGATGCCGATCACCGTGAACTTGACGCTCTTGACGGTGAGGGTGGAGCCGACCTTGAGCTTCTTCTCCTTGGCGTACGCGGAGTCGAGGACGGCGACCTTGGCGTTCGTCTCCGTCGACTTGAACGTACGACCGCTGGTGAGCTTGGAGGAGGTCAGGGGGCCGAGGGCCGGCTGGGTGACGTCCGTGCCGTAGACGGAGTAGTTGTTGACGTCGAAGTTCGCGCCGCCGCCCCGCACTTCACCCTGAGGCTGGCCGTTGCCTCCGCCGCGGAAGCCGCCCCCGCCGCCCCCGCCGCCGTTGCCGTTCTGCTGGAACTGACCCCGGGTGAACTGGCCGTTGATCTTGATGACCTGGAGGCTCAGCCCGCCGACCGCGTCGGAGACGCCCGACTGCTGGTCGACCTTGGTGACGGTGGAGGTGGGCAGGGTCTCGAAGCCCTGCACCATCACGCGGTCGCTGCTCTGCTCGGCGTCGGAGCCGTTGTCCTGCGCGTCGAACTGGAAGCGCGGCCGCTCGGACGAGTCGGCCTGCGGCTGGGCCGCCTTGGTGACGGTCATGTCGGTGCCCAGCCCGTAGAGCGACTGGAGCACCTTGTCCTGGGCCTTGCCCATGCCGGACGACACGGAACTGACCACGATGACCAGCGCGATCCCGAGCGCGAGCCCGGAGGCGACGACGAGGGCCGCCTTTCTGCGGCGGCGCAGCTCGCGCCTCAGGTAGGTGAAGAACATGCCCGCAAGGTAGGTACGACGCGTGATGGCTCGCTAAGCCCCTTATAAGAGCTGCATGAGAAGCCTGTCCACGAGCCGGGGACGAGCCGTCACGGGGCTGTCAGGCCGGCGGGGCACGGGGCCGAGCCCCGCCGCACCCGTCACACGGGAAAGGCCCGCCGGAAGCGGTGTGCTTCCGGCGGGCCCTCAACTACCGTTTCCTACAGGTCACTTCCCGTAGTACGCGTTGTAGATCGAGATCGTCGACTTGTTGCCCTTCTTGTCGGCGATCTTGGCGTGGAAGGAGATGGCCTTGCCCTTCGCCGGGTTCTTCACGGTGATCTTGCCGCCCGTGACCGTGACCTTCTTCCAGGTCTGGCCGTAGTCGTACGACACGTACACCGACAGGGACTTCAGGTTCGAGCCCTTGGCGGCACCCTCGACCGTCACCGGGATCTTGACCGTCTTGCCCGCCTCGACCCTGCTGTCCGGGCCCGTGGCCGCGTTG
>NZ_KB911817.1:0-3511 GCF_000383655.1 Streptomyces sp. 351MFTsu5.1
CCCGCCTCCACCTGGACGCGCTCGGTGTGAAGCTGACCGAGCTGCGCCCGGAGCAGGCGGCCTACATCGGCGTCGAGGTCGACGGCCCGTACAAGTCGGACCACTACCGCTACTGAGCCGCAGGGCACAGCCGTGGATCAGGGCACAGCCCCGATCCACGGCCCAGCAGTAGTTCCTCAGAGACAGGCCCCCGCACCCCCGTGTCGGGGGCCTGCCCCTTTGGTCTCGTGGCCCTTTCTCGGCCGTCTCTCCCCGCCGTGCGACCGCCGGCCCGATCAGGCCGCGCACCCCGCGCACCCAGGACCGGCCGCGCACCCCGGACAGCCCGTCAGAACCCAGGACCCCCATGCCCCGCGGCCGCTATTCGCTCCACGATCCGCACGATCACACCCCCCTCGCGGAAGAACACTTCCAGTGCGCCCCCGGCCCGTCCGGCTGGCGCTATGTCTCTCAACTGACCAACCCCGAAGGTGGTCACAGCGGTTCGGTCGACCTCACCCTCGACGACCTCGGCCGCCCCATCCGCCTCGAACTCCACGCCGCGAGCTGGCAGGTGCGCGGTGCCGCGCTCGACGGTGTCACCTGGGTCCGCACGGACCCCACCGGGACCCACGCCACAGAAGGCAATGTCACCGCCCACGCCTTCACCGGCACGTCCCCCGCGTTCCTCGTCGCCACCACTCGCCTCCTGCGCCTCACCCCCTCCTTCTCAGCAACGCGCGTACGCCTCGTGGCCTTCACGGATCCCGTCCTCGCCCCGCGCACCGTGGACCAGTCCTGGACCTTGCTGAGAAGAGAAGCACACGCCACTGACAACGGCCCCCTGACCGTGGAGGAATACCAGGTCACAGCCTTGGACACCGGCGAACAGCACTCCGTGCACATCGCTGGGGACGTGGTCCTCGCGGCTCCCGGGATCGAGCTGGAGGACCTCGAATCCCCGCCGTCCGCGTTCCCCGATCCACCGCTCGACTGAATCTGCTCCGGCCAGGCGTGGCCACGGGCGGCAGAACGTCACGCAGGCGGTACGAACCCGGATGCGGGCCTGCCCTCCTGCGGCACGGCGGGCCGGGAGGCCTCGGACGGGTCACCGGCTGCCGCGGGAACACCGGGACCTTCCGCGCCAGGAGCCGCTCCGGTGCCGTAGACGACGGGTGGCCGAGGAGGGGGCGCGGCCGCGGCCGCGGGTTGCCCGCCCGGGTACGGGTAGCTCCCAGGGACCCCGGCCACAGGTCCGTACCCCGCCACAGGTGACGGTGCCGACGCATGCGCCCCCGGTGCCGACCCCGATGTACCGCCGCCGAAGGCCCTCCGGACCTCCCGCGCCTGCCGCTCCTGCACCACCGCAGCCAGATACGCGCCCGCCGGCACCCCCTGCGGCGCCGGAGCCCCGGTACTCGCCGCCAGCTCGGACGCCAGCCGCGCCGCCATGGCCAAGCCGACCTGCTGGTCGAGCTGGTGCATCCGCGTCAGGTACTGCCGGATGGCAAGCCACAGACCGTCGGGGACCGCCGACAGATCGAGTTCCGTGAACCGCCCGGCCAGCCAGGGCGGAGGCGGCGGCACGAAACCGCTGGGCGCGACGGGAATCCGCTCCCGTACGACCAGCGTCCCCGCGAACACGTCACCCAGCCGCCGCCCCCGCGCCGAGACGAGCGAGGCGATACAGGCGATGACCCCGAACGTCATCACGATCTCGACAACCCCGATGGCGCCCCGCACAAGGGCATGCCGGAACCGGATCGGCCCACCATCGTCCCGCACCACACGCAGCCCTACGGCGAGCTTCCCCAAGGACCGACCATGACTCAGCGTCTCGACCGCGATAGGCCCGCCCACCAGCACGAGCAGAAACGCAGCGATCGAGATCGCGACCTGAGCCGCGTCGTCCAGAGAGGCGGAAGCGGCCACCAGCGCGACGGTCACGGCGATGTACACAGCCATGGCCAGAGCCAGATCGATCAGCACGGCCAACGCCCTGCTGGGCAGCCTCGCAGGGCGCAGTTCCAGCGCCACCGCCTCGCCCGTCACCAGCTCACTCACGCGCCCGCCGTCCCTTCCCCTGCACTGCCTCTTGGACGGCCAGTCTGCCAAGCTGAGGGCGCATCGCGCCGCAGTACGACAAGCTGACTCTCACGACGGCAGCCGACGATCAGCCGAGGAGCTGGCAGACCGATGGACCTCGACGTCTTCGTCACCGCCCACCGAGCCGAGTGGGACCGCCTCGACGCCCTGCTGGGGCGCCGACGCCGTCTCAACGGCGCCGAGGCGGACGAACTCGTCGCCCTCTACCAACGCACCGCCACCCACCTCTCCCTGATTCAGTCCAGCGCCCCTGACCCTCAGCTCACGGGTCGACTCAGCCAACTCGTGGCACGCGCGCGTAGTGCCGTCACAGGAACCCGCCGCGCCTCCTGGCGCGATGTCACACGCTTCCTCGCCCACGGCTTCCCCGCCGCCGTCTACCGCTCCCGCCGCTGGTGGGTGCCCACCGCACTGCTCTCCACGGTCGTCGCAGCACTGCTGGGCTGGTGGATCGGCACCCACCCCGAGGTCCAGTCCTCCATAGGCGCCCCCACCGAACTGCGCGAGCTCACACGTCCCGGCGGCCAGTACGAGACCTACTACTCCAGCCACCCCGCGGCCTCCTTCGCCGCCCAGGTGTGGACGAACAACGCGCAGGCCGCCGCCATGTGCCTGGTCCTCGGAGTCTTCCTGGGCCTTCCGGTCCTGTGGATCCTCTTCCAGAACATGCTCAACCTCGGCGTCGGCATCGGCCTGATGTCCTCGGCCGGCCGCCTCGACACCTTCCTCGGCCTCGTACTTCCACACGGCCTCCTGGAGCTCACGGCGGTCTTCGTCGCCGCCGGTACAGGACTGCGCCTCGGCTGGACCTTGATAGATCCGGGCCCCCGTTCCCGGCGCACCGCACTGGCCGAGGAGGGCCGAGCCGCCGTGGGCATGGCGATAGGCCTCGCCCTGGTCCTCTTCGTCTCCGGCGCCATCGAGGGCTTTGTAACCCCTTCCGGCCTGCCCACTTGGGCCCGCATCGCCATAGGGGTAGTCGCCGAGCTGGCCTTCCTCGCCTACGTCTTCGTCCTGGGCGGACGAGCCGCGCGTGCCGGAGACACCGGAGACGTCGAGGTGGCCGAGCGCAGCGCCGTGGTGCCCACAGCCGCCTGATGTGCAGGCAACCGTGGTGAGCTGCTACTGTCTCCTTCGCCCCACAGGAGCCGTTGACACGGACCATGCGGGGAGGTAGATTCGAACAGTTGCCTGGAGCCGGGTTCATCCCGCTCGGCAGCGGTAAGTTTCTACTTGCTCCTGGAAATCTCGATTTCGCAGGAGCTCCTTCCCGATAAAGCGGAAACAGACGGTCGGTCAGTCCGGCTCGAAACTTCTGATAATGTTGGGAGCGCCGGAAAGGGAAACGCGGAAGCGGGAACCTGGAAAGCACCGAGGAAATCGGAACCGGAAACGGTCTGATAGAGTCGGAAACGCAAGACCGAAG
>NZ_KB911818.1:0-1590 GCF_000383655.1 Streptomyces sp. 351MFTsu5.1
GCTGTGCCTCGCCGACTTCTTCCGCCCCGAGGAGTCGGGGGAGACCGACGTGGTCGGCCTCCAGGTCGTCACCGTCGGCTCCCGGATCGGCGAGCGGACCGCCGAGCTGTTCGAGGCCGACGCCTACCGCGACTACCTCGAACTGCACGGACTGTCGGTCCAGCTCGCCGAGGCCCTCGCCGAGTACTGGCACGCGCGCGTGCGCTCCGAGCTCGGTATCGCGGGCGGCGACCCCGGCACCCTCGACGGTATGTTCCGCACCGAGTACCAGGGCTGCCGCTATTCACTGGGTTACCCGGCCTGTCCGAACCTGGAGGACCGCGCCAAGATCGCCGACCTGCTCCGGCCCGAGCGCATCGGCGTCCACCTCAGCGAGGAGTTCCAGCTCCACCCCGAGCAGTCCACCGACGCGATCGTCGTCCACCACCCCGAGGCGAGCTACTTCAACGCGGGAGGCCGCGCATGACGACCTTCTCCTTCGAGTTCTTCCCGCCGAAGACACCCGGGGGTGAGCGGACGCTGTGGCAGGCGATCCGCCGCATCGAGCCGCTCGCTCCCGACTTCGTGTCCGTCACCTACGGCGCCGGCGGCTCCTCCCGGGACCGCACCATCGAGGTGACCAAACGACTGGTCACCGAAACGACCCTGCGCCCGGTCGCCCATCTCACCGCCGTGGGCCACTCCGTGGCCGAACTGCGGCACATCATCGGCCAGTACGCCGACGCCGGGGTCCGTGACGTCCTGGTGCTGCGCGGAGATCCGCCCGGGGATCCCACCGGTCCCTGGCGGCCGCACCCCGACGGCTTCACGTACGCTCACGAACTGGTCGAACTCGTGCGCTCGCTGGGCGAGTTCAGGATCGGGGTGGCCGCCTTCCCGGAGCGGCACCCGCGTTCCCGCGACTGGGACGACGACATCCGGCACTTCGTGGCCAAGTGCCGGGCGGGAGCGGACTACGCGATCACGCAGATGTTCTTCCGTGTCGAGGACTATCTGCGGCTGCGCGACCGACTCGTGGCGGCGGGCTGCGACACCCCGGTCATCCCGGAGATCATGCCCGCCACGGATGTGCGCCAGATCAGCCGGTTCGCCGAACTCAGCGGCGCGACCTTCCCGGAGGACCTGGCCCACCGCCTGGAGGCGGCCCGGCACGATCCGGACGCCGGCCACCGGATCGGCGTCGACCACGCCACCGCCATGGCGGACCGGCTGCTCGCCGAGGGTGCTCCCGGGCTGCACTACATCACCCTCAACAAGTCCACCGCGACGCTCGAGATCCACCGGAACATCACCACCACAAGGAGTGCCCATGCCCTCGCAGCAGGACGCTGACGTCACGGACCACCGGGTCGCCGACCTCTCCCTGGCCGAGTTCGGCCGTAAGGAGATCACCCTCGCCGAGCACGAGATGCCCGGCCTGATGGCGATTCGCAAGGAGTACGCCGAGGCGCAGCCGCTGGCCGGCGCCCGCGTCACCGGCTCCCTGCACATGACCGTGCAGACCGCGGTGCTCATCGAGACCCTGGTCGCTCTCGGCGCCGAGGTCCGCTGGGCGTCCTGCAACATCTTCTCCACCCAGGACCACGCGGC
>NZ_KB911819.1:0-1521 GCF_000383655.1 Streptomyces sp. 351MFTsu5.1
ATCTTGCCGCCCGTGACCGTGACCTTCTTCCAGGTCTGGCCGTAGTCGTACGACACGTACACCGACAGGGACTTCAGGTTCGAGCCCTTGGCGGCACCCTCGACCGTCACCGGGATCTTGACCGTCTTGCCCGCCTCGACCCTGCTGTCCGGGCCCGTGGCCGCGTTGAAGCGGACCGTGGAGGCGGGCAGCTTGGTGAGGTCGCCGGTCTTCTTGGACGCGAACGTCCAGCTCGCGTCGATCCGGGTGGAGGCCGCCGCGACCTTGACGCTGCGCTTGACCGAGGTCGTCAGCTTGTAGTCGGCCTTGCCCGCCGGGACCGTGAAGACCTTCTCGCCGAACAGCGGGTCGTCGTTGGAGCCGACCTTGACGCCGTTCTTGTAGAGCGTGGTCTGCACCGAGGTGAAGTCCGAGGAACCGGGGTTGCCCTGGCCGTCCGCGAACAGCGGCAGAGAGCCGAAGATCTCGTTGCCGTTGCGGTAGAGACCGAAGTCGGCATTCAGGCGCGGGCCGAAGACCGCGGTGTTGAAGGTCTTAGCGTACGACTTGCCGCCCTGGAAGGACAGCTGGTCACCGGCCGTGTAGTACGCGTCGCTGATCGGGAAGCCGTCCGGGTCGACACCGCTGTACTGCTCGAAGGACAGGCCCCACTTGACGCCGCTGACCGTCGACAGGTGCAGGGTGCGGGTGCTGGGCAGGGCCTGCGGGAAGCTGACCGAGGAGCCCGAGAAGGAGCCGGGCAGCCAGCCCGTGGCGCTGACCGCGCCCTTCTTGCCGCTCGCCGCCGCGCCCAGACCGACCTTCACCTTGGCCAGCTCGCTCGCCTTGTAGTGCTTGGTGTAACCGGTGGGGAACTGCTTGACCTTGCCGCCGGCCACGGTGTCGTACTGCTCGGTGGCGCCCTTGCTCCAGTGGCCGTCGAACTGCTGGGTGAGGGAGCCGTCGGTCACCTGCGGGCCGAAGTGCGCGGTACGGAAGCCCGCGTACGTGTCCAGGAACCAGCCGTAGCCGTAACCGCCGTCGGCCGTGTCGACCTGGAAGCCGGGCATGGCGAACTCCGACTTGGCGGCCGCGTCCGGCACGGTGATGTCCACCGGCTTGGCCTTGCGCGAGTCCAGCGTCACCGTCGTGTTCCTGGTGACGTTCAGCTTCGGCTGGACCAGCCAGTCGGTGCCCTTGGTGGCGTCCTCCGGGTCCACGAACGTGGAGGAGTTCAGGATGTACCCGCCCTTGGGCACCCGGACGGTGACCGAGCCGTCCGCGTCGTACGGCGTGAACCACCTGCCGCTGCCAAGGCCGGAGATGCCCGACAGGTCGGCGCCGTAGTTCTTGGTCGGCTTGCCGTCACGGTCGAGCACGTTCAGCGTGACGTCGTACGACTCGACCTCGCGCTGCACCGCGGCCGCGGTGCGCACGGTCTGACCGCCGCCGGTCGCCGTCACGTACGCCGAGTAGGCACCGTCCAGCGTGCCGCCCAGCTTGGTGTTCACCGTGACGTCGACGGAGGCCTTGCCACCCGCC